>NZ_JBSWYV010000003.1:0-344195 GCF_056161285.1 Thalassospira sp. ABL2_045
CGTCGTCAGAAAAATGGTCACGATCCTCAATGCGAGAATGCGTGACCACTATGCTTTAATACTTGACGGTTAATACCGCTGCTTTTGTTTTGATTGGGTGCGATGGTTACGCCGCTGCGTGCTGGGTCAGAACGCTTTCCTGGATCTTCTTGAAAGCGCGTGCTTCAAGCTGACGGACACGTTCACGGCTGACACCGAAGCGTTCACCAAGTTTTTCCAGCGTGATCGGATCATCGCTCAGGAAACGGGCCTTGATGATTTCCTGTTCACGTTCCGGCAACTCGCCCAAGGCGTTTTTCAGCATGCCGTTGTGAAGGACGCGTTCTTCTGCGTCTGCAACCATGGCTTCCGGGCTCGGTGCTTCAGACGACAGGGTATCGAGATACTCCATCCCCTCGTCTTTTGGCATCGGCGTGTTGAGCGAGAAGTCACGCGCCGCCAGGCGACGGTTCATATCAAGCGCTTCACGACCGGTTACACCAAGTTTCTCGGCAACCTGGTCAGCTTCCTCTGGCGAAAGTTCGCCATTGTCATAAATGTTAAGCTGACGCTTGGCTTTACGCAGGCTGAAGAAC
This sequence comes from Thalassospira sp. ABL2_045, assembly GCF_056161285.1. Classification (NCBI taxonomy): domain Bacteria; kingdom Pseudomonadati; phylum Pseudomonadota; class Alphaproteobacteria; order Rhodospirillales; family Thalassospiraceae; genus Thalassospira; species Thalassospira sp. ABL2_045. The sequence goes on from NZ_JBSWYV010000003.1 coordinate 576, forward strand.
AGCTTCTTCTGCGCGGCCATGGTGCCGAGCTTGACCATAGACCAGCTCTGCAGGATGTATTCGGTCACGGCTGCACGGATCCACCACATCGCATAGGTCGAAAGGCGGAAACCACGTTCCGGATCGAACTTCTGCACAGCGCGCATCAGGCCAGTATTGCCCTCTGCAACAAGGTCAGCCATCGGCAGGCCGTAGCCGCGATAGCCAAACGCGATCTTGGCAACGAGGCGCAAGTGGCTGGTGACAAGTTTGTGGGCGGCCTCGGTGTCATCATGGTCCTGATAACGGTGGGCCAGCATGTATTCTTCATCTGCCGTAAGCATGGGGAATTTCCAGACTTCACGGAGATAGCCCGAGAAACCCTCTTCCTGGGGAACGGCTGGTAATTTAATGGCGCTCATTCTATGTCCTCCTGAGAGGTTTACACGTCAGCATCTATACTGGATACGGAGGCCGTCAGAAGCTGGATGACGCGCAAACGCTATCGGTTGTGAAATAATTCACTTGGACGACCGGATTCTGCCTGAAAAGACGTGTTATCCGACCGTATCTCATTCCAAAGTCACCTATGGAAGAGGACAGCAGACGCTAATAAGAAGTTCATTCATCGTGTCTCATCCTTACTCGAAGCAAATCGACAATTTACATGTCCGCCAATTGGCCGGACGTTGATCCGGCGGTGCCTTTGGGCCCCCACCCGCATTTATTAATATATCTAAACCCGACTAAATCCGTCAAGAACTTCCGACATGCGTTTCAGATATATTAATCCGTCTAAATCAGCGTTTTAGCAACTATAGTCGACAAAAACAGTCAGGTAATTAAAACGCTAACAATTAACGCTAGGATCGATATGCGGCGAAACAAAGGCAAATCGTCCAAATTCGCGTTGGCGCGTGTGACATACGGCTTTTTCCAGTCTTATCAGGCCGTATTTCAAGATACGTGGCGGTGCGATATGGCATGCGTGAAAATGCTCCTGTATGGTGGCCGCAAAACGCCAAGCTGAATGGAGTTCATCATGTACACCCTTGCCGCAGACGCGCCCTGTCCGTGTGGGAGCCTGAAAAACTATGGCGCCTGCTGTGGGAAGTATCATTCGGGTGGTGCCAGTGCTGAGTCGGCAGAAAAGCTGATGCGATCACGTTATTGTGCCTTTGTCCTGCGTGATGGGGCTTACCTTCTTTCAACGCTGGCAGAGGAAAATCGTTCCGGCTTTGATGCGGAAAGTATCGCGCAAGACACCACGCATTGGGCTGGTTTGGAAATTATTGAATGCGTCGCTGGTGGCATTCTTGATCAGACCGGTATTGTCGAATTCATCGCCCGGTTTGAGGAAAACGGCAAAAAACATCAGCTTCACGAACGATCCAATTTTGAACGTCGCGACGGCAAGTGGTTTTATGTCGATGGCGTGTTTCCGGGCGAAAAGCATCTGTCAGTGCCGGCCAAAGCCGGTCGGAATGTCCCCTGCCCGTGTGGATCGGGCAAGAAATACAAGAAATGCTGCGGTTAGCGTACAAATTCCAGTGCCCAGCGATGAAATGGCCGGATGAGGCCATCATGGGCTTCTTTATAGGGTAGCCACAACAGTTCGTGGTCCTGATCGACTGGCGGGCCGAGCTTTTCGGTCAATTCACACAGGAAGAAGGTCGCACGTTTCAGGCGGAAGCGATCCTTGGCAGCATTGTTGACATACTGGGACGCAAAGCCGAGCCGTGATAGAATATGCGCCCGATATCCGGATTCCTCGTAAGCTTCGCGATACAGGGCATCGCGTTCGCTTTCACCGTCTTCAACGCCGCCCCCCAAAAGAACAATCCCCTTGGGCGTGCGCGCAACGGCAACGTCGCCATTCTCGCGTTTGATCACGGCATAGACACAGTCCTGAACGTTATAGCTCTGCCCATTCGCGGGGTTCCAAATATCGGACCGGCCAAAAACGGCTCCCATGTTCCACCAAGTGTGATCTTCAATCTTAAATCAGATTTTCTTAAGTATTTATAGCGTCGTAGCTGAAAATCTTTTGATTGGGGTGTTCCCTGTCATGTGTGACTGGAACGACCGAATTCAAAGGACCCGCCCCAAAACAAAACACCCCGAAACAATCAATGTTTCGAGGTGCATTGAATTCTGTCGTATGACGCAGATGCTTAGAACGGGATCTCGTCATCAAGATCCGGGGTACCCGCCGGTGCAGAGCCGCCACCGGAAGAGCCACCATTGCCCCAACCGGCATCAGAACCGCTACCAAAGCCGCCGCCGCTGTCCTGGCCGCCACCATAGCCACCACCAGAGGACGAACCGCCGCCCATGCCGCCACCATCACCGCCGCCGCGGTTGTCGAGCATGGTCAGGTTCGAGTTGAAGCCTTCAAGAACGACTTCGGTGGTGTAGTTATCTTTGCCGTCCTGCCCCTGCCATTTGCGGGTGCGCAGCTGACCTTCGATGTAGAGCTTGCTGCCTTTTTTCACAAAGCGCTCTACCACATCAGCAAGGCCTTCATTGAACACGACAATGCGATGCCATTCGGTGCGCTCACGGCGCTCACCGGACTGACGGTCACGCCACTGTTCGGAGGTTGCGATGCTGAAATTGGCGATCTTTTTGCCAGCCTGGGTAAACCGGATTTCAGGATCGCGGCCAAGGTTCCCGACGAGAATGACTTTATTGACACTGCCAGCCATGGGTTATCTTCCAAAGTTTGTGTTGTCCGCTGCCCCGGTTTGTCGGGGCTTGTGGGTTATCATTGCGCAAAAATGCGCTGCATTAAAGTTTCAAGTGCAATGCGATCCGTTTCATCAAACGAATTGGCTTCGACACTATCGACGTCGAGCACGGCGATCAACTGTCCATCCGCATTAGTCACCGGCACAACGATTTCCGAATTGGTCCGGCTATCGCAGGCGATATGGCCTGTAAACGCATGAACGTCGGCGACCACCTGGGTTTCAAGCGTTGAGGCAGCCGCACCGCAGACACCACGCCCGAACGGAATGCGAAGGCAGCCAAGGGTGCCTTGATACGGCCCGACCACAAGTTCGTTTTCCTTTTGGGGATCAACATTATAGAAGCCTGTCCAGAAGTAATAATCGAACTTTTGCGAAAGGATGCAGCAAACCGTTCCCATCAGGGCGGTCACGTTGGTTTCGCCTTCAGTGATGCTGATCAGTTCTTTTGTCGCTTCTTCATAAAGCGCTTTTTTCTGGTCGGTCTGCACGATGTACTCCTTAACGTTCGCCGATAGGAACTACCCCGTCCGCACGGTTTGAGACAAGGGTAAACTGCCCATGGGGTGAACAAAAACGCCCCTGACAGTCATGATGTCAGAGGCGTTTGATAAATAACTGAGATCTTCGATAGTTGTCAGATGCGCTTGCCGCTATCGATATCAAACAGATGGATTTTCTCGGCCGGAACAGACAGGTTTAATTTCTGACCTTGCGCAAACTGATGCGTTCCCTGCAGGCGAAGGGTGACATTGTCGGCGTTCGCGCCAAAGTCCAGATAGGCCAGTGTTTCTGCACCAAGCGATTCAACCATGCGGACACCGGCATCAATGCGGCCCTGGCCATCACTGTGCATTTGAAGATGTTCCGGGCGGATACCGACTGTGACATCCCGTCCCCCTTCGACATCGTGATCAAGTTCCAGTTTAACACCGTCCCCAACCGTCACATGCTTCTTGTCGGCAGAGACCTTGCCTTTCAGGAAGTTCATGGCTGGCGATCCGATAAAGCCTGCGACGAACTGGCTTGCTGGTCGTTCATAGACCTCAATCGGCGAGCCGATCTGTTCGGCAATCCCGCCATTCATGACAATCAAACGATCAGCAAGCGTCATCGCCTCGACCTGATCGTGGGTGACATAAACCGACGTAATGCCAAGACGTTGCTGCAGGTTCTTGATTTCAAGGCGCATATCAACACGCAGCTTGGCATCCAGGTTTGAAAGCGGTTCGTCAAACAAAAACACCTTTGGCTGACGCACGATTGCGCGGCCCATGGCCACACGTTGGCGTTGGCCACCCGAAAGCTGGCGGGGTTTGCGTTCAAGATGATCTTCAAGCTGAAGAATGCGGGCCGCCTCGCGGACCTTGGTATCGATTTCAGACTTGCTGTAACCCCGATTTTTAAGGCCGTAAGCCATGTTGTCATAGTTGTTCATATGCGGATAAAGCGCATAGTTCTGGAACACCATCGCAATGTCGCGGTCCGCCGGGGCGACCGTGTTAACGACCTTGTCATCGATGCTGATTTCCCCGTCAGAAATGCCTTCCAGACCGGCAATCATGCGCAGCAAGGTCGATTTGCCACAGCCGGACGGTCCGACAAGAACGGTGAACTCGCCATCCTCGATTTTAAGGTCAATCCCGTGAATGGCCTTGAAGCCGTTCGGGTAGGTTTTCTGAGCCTGATTAAGCGTTACAGTTGCCATCTTAGTATCCTGTATGCGGATCAATTATTTTCAATTCAGCGGGTTTGGGAGACGGAATTATTTCTCCGTCTCGACCAGCCCCTTGACGAACATGCGCTGGAAGATCACCACCACCAGAACCGGCGGGATGGTTGCCATGATTGTCAGTGCGAATGCCTTGGGGAACTGAGGAATTTGCCCGCCTTCATAAAGCGAGTTGTAGACCTGCTTGATCCCGATCACGATGGTGTAGAGCTGATCATCTGTCGTCATCAGAAGCGGCCAGAGATACTGGTTCCAGCCCACGACAAACATGATGATGAAGATCGCGGCAATCATGGTGACAGACAGCGGCACGAGAATATCGATGAAGAAGCGCAGCGGCCCTGCCCCGTCCAGTCTGGCAGCCTCAAGAAGCTCATCGGGGACCGAACGGTAAAACTGCCGGAAGAAGAATGTGCCCGTGGCGGACGCGATCAGCGGCAGGATCAGGCCGGTATAGGTGTTGAGCAGCCCGAGATTTGCGACAACCTCATAAGACGGCACGATACGGACTTCGAGTGGCAGCAGCAGTGTCGAGAAAATGATCCAGAACAACGGCACGGCCAGTTTGAAGCGGAAATAGACAATGGCATAAGCCGCCATCATCGAAATAATCACCTTGCCGATCGCAAAGCCAAGGCCAAGCACCATACTGTTAAACAGCATTTCGATTGCGGTGACCCTGCCCTTGGTGGCCTCTGCATCAAACAGGATGGCCCCGTAGTTGGAAAAGAACTCGTTACCCGGCCAGAATTGCAGACCATGCTGGAAAATGTATTCGCGGGTGTGGGTAGAAGACGCAAAGGCAATCCAGACCGGAAGGATCATGAAAAGTGCGCCAAGCACCAGAATGGTGTGATTGGTAAATATACGCCATTTTGACTGATACATGATGACGTTCCCCCTAGTAATGCACTTTGCGTTCGATGAAGCGGAACTGGAACACGGTCAGGACACTGACCATGATCATCAGCAAGACCGACTGCGCGGCACTGCCGCCCATATCCGCACCAAGGAAGCCATCGACATAAACCTTGTAAACAAGGGTCGCGGTTGATCCACCCGGTGCGCCTTTGGTTGAAACGTCAATGATGCCAAAGGTTTCAAAGAAGGCGTATGTCAGATTGATCACCAACAGGAAGAAGGTCGTCGGTGCCAGCAGCGGGAAAGTAATCGTCCAGAAACGGCGTTCCGGGCTTTTGCAATCAAGGGTCGCTGCTTCCTGGACCGATTTCGGAATGCCCTGAAGACCGGACAGGAAGAAGATGAAGTTCACACTGACCTGTTTCCAGACGGCGATCAGAATGACGACGAAGGCTGCGTCATTGGCGTTCTGGATGTGGTTGAACTCAAAGCCGAAGCTGTTGAATGCCTTGTAAAGGTCACCCATCAACGGGTTGAACATCATGTTGCCAAGAAGGCCCGCCACCGGTGGTGCAATCGCATACCCCCACATCAGAAGCGTTTTATAGCTCTTGGCACCCCGGATCACTTCATCGGCGCGCACTGCAAGAAACAGTGAGATCGCGATGGAAAGCAGGGAAACCAGAACCGAGAATACGACAGTGAAGATGGCAGAGCGTGTCCAGGAACTGCTGGAAAGCACATCTTCGAAATTGCGGAACCAGACAAACTGCGAAGACAGGCCAAAGGCATCTTCAAGCAGGAACGACTGATACAGCGCCTGGGCCGCCGGCCACAGGAAGAATATGCAAATAATCAGAATTTGCGGTGCGATGAAAAGATATGGCACCGCGCTGTGTTCAAATTGTACGCGCTTCATTGTGAACGCAACCTCAAGGCAAAATCAGAAAATGCAAAACAGGGCGGCCAAAAGATCGGCCGCCCCGCATTTGCGAAAAGCAGATTAGTTCGAGTAGGTATCGTTGAAGCGATCCAGAAGACCGTTTGCTTCTTCTTCGATGGTCGCAAAGGCTGCATCAACGGTTTCTTCGCCGTTCATGATCTTGTCGACTTCACGATAGATCACTTCACGGATTTGGACGTAGAAGCCAAGACGGTAACCTTTGGTCCACTCGCCGCCTTCCTCTGAAAGCTGGATGATACCAACTTCGGCATCCGGGCTTTCTTTGTAATAGCCGTCCGATTTTGCAAGGTCATATGCTGCGTTGGTGATCGGAACATAGCCGGTTTCTTTGTGCCAGTAGTACTGGGTTTCCGGCTTGGTCAGGAATTTGAAGAATTCAGCAACACCTGCGTCCTGTTCGGCATCATGGCCCGAGAATGCGAAGAGTGCTGCACCACCGATGAAGGTCGATTTCGGTGCGTCGCCAACATTTTCCCAGTACGGAAGGGTCGAGGTGCCGAAATCAAACTGCGCGGATTTACGCAGGCCACCGAACGAACCGGACGAACCGATCCACATTGCAACCTGTTGCTGAACAAATGCGTCCTGGTTTGCGCCCCATGCACGGCCGTAATAGCCATAGTAGCCAGCGTCTTTCCAGTCTTTGACGTGCTGCCAGTGATCTTTCAGAGCATCGTTGTTGTAGAGAATCTCAACATCGGTGCCGTCATAGCCGTTGTTGCCGGTCGCCATCTGAAGGTTGTGACGCGACATGAAGTTCTCAAAGAAGATCCACGGGCTGTGCGACTGTGCAAGTGCTGTGAAACCAGCTTCCTTGAGTTTCGCCGCAGCAGCTTCGAACTCTTCCCAGGTCTTCGGCACATCAACACCAGCTTTGTCGAGGGCTTCCTTGTTGTAATACAGAAGCGGGGTTGAGCTATTGAACGGCATGCCGATCATCTTGCCATCTGAATCGGCATAGAAGTAACGGACACCCGGAATGTAATCATTGATGTCGAAAGTGACATCGTTTTCTTCAAGCAGGTCCTGAACCGGCTTAACAGCGCCTTTGGCGTTGATGATGGTAGCAGCACCGGCATCGAAGATCTGAATGATGTTCGGCTGGTTTTTCGCGCGGAACGCTGCGATACCGGCCGTCATGGTGTCTTCGTAGCCGCCCTTGTTGATGGATACGAGTTTGTATTCATCCTGGCTTGCGTTGAAGTCTTCGGTGATCTGGTTAACGACGTCGCCAAGTGCGCCGTCCATTGCATGCCACCAAGTGATCTCGGTTGCAGCTTGTGCGGTGCTGCCAAGGGCAAACACGGCAGCAGCAGCCATCAGTGTTTTGCGGAACATGATTTTCTATCTCCCAAATAAAAACTTTGCGCGAAAAGACGCTCGTTGAACGGTCTCTCGCAACGCTCTCGTTTTCATCTGAGGGGGACGTTTCCTCAAGTGACAGTTTTCGGAAATTTACTTTTTGATGTGCGTAACTACCGTTTGGACTGTCGATTATTGATATTGTTAGTACATTCGACCCCTTCAAATGTTCGAATGAACATCTCACAAATTGAATGGGCATGAAAGCCTTTCGATCATGCAGAATTCCGGTGTTTGACGACGACCCTCCTGCATGCCCCGGTATTCCTTGTGTTTTCGCATTCCATCGAAATGTTACAGTAAAGTGATTTTTTGAATCGACTGGCTACGATTTTGATTTACGGCTTTGTTGAAACGAATATTGCGTTTGATGTGCCGATTTTCATTTGCGAATTTGGCTTCGAGGGTTCTTGACGAATCTAAAACCCAAACGGCGGGTATCTTAAAATCAACGAGTAACTGTTGGTTTGCACATTGCAGATGTGTAAAGGTTCTGAGAAATCCGGTTTGCGCGCCAGCAAGGTACGTACGCCCCACTTATTTGCTATCCGAAAGCTTTGCCGGGAAGACCAATGACCACATTTGCAATTTTCAACGCCCGGGTTTTCGATGGTAACGATTTTCATACGGATAAGGCTGTTATCGTCCGTGAAGGGATGATTGAGGCCCTACTCCCGGAAACCGAAATCCCTTCTGACATTGATGTTATTGATGCAGGCAATCGGGTGCTCGCCCCCGGGCTGATTGATGTTCAGGTTAATGGCGGCGGCGGCGTGCTTCTGAACGATGCACCAAATGTCGAGGCCATCAAAACAATCGTCGCCGCGCACCGTCGGTTCGGCACAACCGCCATGTTGCCAACTCTGATCACAGATACCCGTGAAAAGATGGCCGCTGCCATTGCTGCTGTTCAACAAGCTCTTGATGAAGGTGTTCCCGGTGTGGTCGGCATCCATCTTGAGGGGCCTTACCTTAATCTCAAGCGGCGCGGCGTGCATCCGGCCGAGCAGATCCGGCCGATGGAAGATGACGCGATTGATTTGCTGTCAGGCCTGCGCAATGGACGGACTTTGGTCACCCTGGCACCGGAAAACGTCGCGCCTGATGCCATCACAAAGCTGGTCTCAAGCGGTGTTCTCGTTTGTGCCGGGCATACGGCTGGTCGTTATGAGGATATCATGGCAGCGATCGACCAAGGTATGCAGGGTTTCACCCATCTGTTTAACGCCATGAGTCCCCTAACCCATCGCGAACCGGGTGTGGTCGGCGCTGCACTGTCTGATGACAACACTTGGTGCGGCCTGATTGCCGATGGCTTTCATGTTCATCCGTCCGTGATCAAGGTTGCCGTGCGTGCCAAAGCCAAGGGCAAAATGATGCTGGTGACGGATGCGATGCCGACGGTTGGTGCGGCTGAAAAGCGCTTTAGGCTGGGAGATGAGGAAATCATCGCTGTTGATGGGCGCTGTGCGCTTGCCGATGGCACATTGGCGGGCTCGGACCTCGATATGATTTCGGCAGTGCGCAATTGCATGGAAATGGCCGAGATCGGGCTTGATGAAACCCTGCGCATGGCGTCGCTTTACCCGGCGGAGTTTCTCGGGCTCGATGATGTTCTTGGCCGATTGGCGCCGGGCTATCAGGCCGATATGATCTTGTTTGATGATCAGTTCAATGTGACGCGAAGCTGGATCAGGGGCGCACAATCGACATAGTTCTTGGGAAACGCGATATTTTCCGAAAGTCTATGATGGAAAGCCTTGACCTGAGAGAGCATTTAGAAGATGCATTGGGCTCTGTAACAGTTTGTATGCAGGATCCTCAGGAGATTTTGCTGTTTATCTGTTTTTACTCTGACCCCCAGGAGGAGTACCCACATGCCTTCCGTTAAACCCGGTGTTGTTACCGGTGCCGCCTACCGCGAACTCGTTGCTGCCTGCAAGCAGGACGGTTACGCCCTTCCCGCCGTCAATATTACCTCATCAAGCACAATGAACGCGGCCCTTGAAGCTGCTGCAAATGCCGGTTCTGATATCATTATTCAGCTGTCGAATGGTGGTGCGCAGTTCTTCGCCGGCAAGGGCATCAAGGATGCTGCAACCGCGCGCGTTTTGGGCGCTGTTTCTGCTGCCCGCCATGCGCAGCTTCTCGCCGAGCATTACGGCGTTGCTGTTGTCATGCATACCGACCACGCGAACCGCAAGTTCGTGCCGTGGGTCGATGAAATGCTGAAATGGAGCGAAAAGGCCTATGCCGAAACCGGCAAGGCGCTTTACAGCTCCCACATGCTTGATCTTTCCGAAGAGTCCGTTGAAGACAACCTGGCAACTTGCGAGACCTTCCTCAAACGGATGGCGGCCATCGAAATGAGCCTTGAGATCGAACTGGGCGTTACCGGCGGTGAAGAAGACGGTATCGGTCAGGAACTTGATACCTCGGTCGAAGAAATCGATCCGCGCCTGTACACTCGCCCGGAAGAAGTTGAAGAAGCCTATCGTCGTCTTTCCCCGCTAGGTCACTTCTCTGTCGCGGCCGCATTTGGTAACGTGCACGGCGTTTACAAGCCGGGCAACGTCAAGCTCCGCCCGGAAATCCTTCTCGAAAGCCAGAAATATGTTGCCGAGAAACATGGTCTTGGTGACCGTCCGCTCGACTTCGTGTTCCATGGTGGTTCCGGTTCGGAAAAAGAGAAAATCGAAGAAGCCGTCAGCTATGGCTGCTTCAAAATGAATATCGATACCGATACCCAGTTCGCCTATGCCCGTCCGGTCGGCGAATATGTCGAAGCCAATGATCGTGCTTTCAAGTATCAGGTCGATCCGGAAACCGATCAGCCTTACAAAAAGCAATACGATCCGCGCGTCTGGATCCGTGAAGCGGAACTTTCGATGGCAGCCCGCCTCGAAGAAGCTTTCAAGGACCTTGGCGCAACCGGTCGCTCGGTTACCAAAGGCTAAGCTAGAAAAATCTGACCTTTCCGGTCACAGGATTTATGAAGCCCGCCGGCCTTGTTCGGCGGGCTTTTTCGTGGCTCCATCGTGCACGGGATTGTTAATTGCCGATCTCCTGACAAATACTGACAGGAACTGTCAGGGGTGCGCTTGCGTATAGCGTTTGGCTCCTCTATACACTTTCCGAACAATTCAGGAACAAAAGGCCCGACATGCTGACGAAAATTTCGGTTCGCGGTGCGAAAGAACACAATCTTCAGAACATTGATGTGGAAATGCCGCGCGATTCCCTTGTGGTGATTACCGGCCTGTCGGGGTCTGGCAAGAGCTCGCTCGCGTTTGACACCATCTATGCCGAAGGCCAGCGCCGCTATGTCGAAAGCCTGTCGGCCTATGCGCGCCAGTTCCTTGAGCTGATGCAAAAGCCCGATGTTGAATATATCGACGGTCTGTCGCCGGCGATTTCCATCGAACAGAAAACGACATCGAAAAATCCGCGTTCCACCGTCGGCACGGTGACCGAGATTTATGACTATATGCGTCTTCTCTGGGCACGTGTTGGTATCCCCTATTCGCCGGCGACCGGCCTTCCGATTGTCAGCCAGACCGTGTCACAGATGGTTGACCGGGTTATGGAAATGGATGAAGGCACGCGCCTTTATCTTCTTGCCCCGATCGTGCGTGGGCGCAAAGGCGAATATAAAAAGGAACTGCGTGAATTGCGTGCGCGCGGTTTCCAGCGTGTCAAAATCGATGGTGAGATGTATGACATCGATGAAGCACCGGAACTTAACAAGAAGCTCAAACACGACATTTCCGTCGTGGTTGACCGCCTGATCGTCAAGGAAGGCATTTCAACCCGATTGGCAGACAGTTTCGAGACCGCGCTTGAGCTCACCGACGGCATCGTTCTGACCGAGGATGCCAAAACCGGCGACACCACCGTGTTTTCGGCAAAGTTCGCCTGCCCGGTTTCCGGCTTTACCATCGAGGAAATCGAGCCGCGTCTGTTTTCGTTCAACAACCCGTTTGGCGCCTGCCCGGCCTGTGATGGCCTGGGCACCCAGATGGAGTTTGATCCGATGCTGGTCGTGCCTGATGAAAGCAAGACGCTTGAGGACGGGGCTGTTGCGCCCTGGGCCAGCACGACATCGAAATATTACCTGCAGACCCTGAAGTCGGTTGCCAAGCATTTCGGGTTCAAGACCAATGTTGCGTGGGAAAAACTGCCTAAGAAGGCGCAGGACATCATCCTTCATGGTTCCGGTGACGAGGAAGTCACGGTGACCTATGACGATGGTTCGCGCAGCTACAAGGTTTCCCGCCCATTCGAAGGCGTCATTCCCAATATGTCGCGTCGCTGGCGCGAAACCGATAGCCAGTGGGCCCGTGATGAGCTGTCAAAATATCAGATGGTGTCGAACTGCCCTACCTGTTCGGGCAAACGCCTGAAGCCGGAAGCACTGGCCGTCAAGGTTGATGGTTGTGACATCTCGCAGGTGACCGACCTTTCGATTGCCAAGGCTGGTGACTGGTTCCTTGCCCTTGAAGGCAAGCTGAACGAGAAAGAAACCGAGATCGCGCGCCGTATCCTGCGCGAAATCAATGATCGCCTGCGCTTCCTGCGCGATGTCGGTTTGGATTATCTTTCAATGTCGCGCACATCCGGCACGCTATCGGGCGGTGAAAGCCAGCGCATCCGTCTGGCATCCCAGATCGGGTCTGGCCTGACAGGCGTTCTCTATGTGCTTGATGAACCGTCGATCGGCCTGCATCAGCGCGACAATGACCGCCTGCTTGAGACCCTCAAACGTCTGCGTGATCTTGGCAACACGGTTCTTGTCGTTGAACATGACGAGGACGCCATTCGTGCCGCCGACTATGTGATTGATATGGGCCCGGGTGCCGGTATTCATGGCGGACGCATTGTTGCCGAAGGCACGCCGGAACAGATCCAGCAGAACCCGGACAGCCTGACGGGCAAATACCTTGTGGGCGTTGAGCAGATTGCGGTTCCAAAGGAACGCCGCAAGGGCAATGGCAAGGCGATCACCATCAAGGGTGCGACGGCCAACAACCTGCAGGGCATTGATGTCGACTTCCCGTTGGGTAAATTCATCTGCGTCACCGGGGTTTCCGGTGGCGGCAAATCAAGCCTTGTGATTGAAACGCTGTATAAGGCGCTGGCCAAGCGAATGCACAATGCACGTCATCATCCGGGTGCACATGACGAGATCAAAGGTGTCGAACTGATCGACAAGATCATTGATATCGACCAAAGCCCGATTGGCCGAACCCCGCGTTCGAACCCAGTGACCTATACCGGCGCCTTTACCCCGATCCGTGAATGGTTCGCGCAATTGCCAGAGGCCAAAACACGCGGTTACAAGCCCGGTCGGTTCTCGTTTAACGTCAAGGGTGGGCGTTGCGAAGCCTGCCAGGGCGATGGCGTGATCAAGATCGAAATGCACTTCCTGCCCGACGTTTATGTCGAATGCGATCAGTGTAAAGGCCATCGCTATAATCGTGAAACGCTGGAAATATCGTTTAAAGGCAAATCGATATCCGATGTCCTTGATATGACAGTCGAAGAAGGTGCGGATTTCTTCAAGGCCGTACCATCGATCCGCGACAAGATGGAAACCCTCAAACAGGTCGGCCTTTCCTATATCCATCTGGGGCAACAGGCGACGACCCTGTCCGGTGGTGAAGCCCAGCGTGTAAAGCTCGCCAAGGAACTGTCAAAACGTGCTACGGGTCGCACCATCTATATCCTTGATGAACCGACGACGGGCCTGCATTTCCATGATATTCGCAAGCTTCTGGAAGTGCTGCACACCCTTGTTGATCAGGGCAATACGGTGGTTGTGATTGAACATAACCTGGATGTCATCAAAACCGCCGACTGGATCATTGATATCGGTCCCGAAGGTGGCGATGGCGGCGGCCATCTGGTTGGCACCGGGACACCAGAAGACATCATGGGCAATAAGCGCAGCTATACCGGACGTTACCTGAAACGCCATTTGGGTCTGGAATAAACCAAAAGGGCAGCTTCGAGCTGCCCTTCTTTGTTTCAGGACTGGTTTCAGCCACGCCTAGCCTGAATGCGTGACCCGGTCCTCGACCCGTTTGACCAGTGCTGTGCTCAGCCGCTCACTAAATCCGGACAGGAAGGCAAAGACCAGAACGATCGAAATCTGTTGACCCGCGGCAGCTGACTGACTTAGCTGGTCAAGGTCGTCAATCTTGTGCAGCTCATCAAGCGGGATCGGTAGCATCCCTGCCCTGAGCGCCAAAAGCACGATGATCGCAAAACAGAACCCCATGCAAGGCCGGAAAAGGAAATTGAAGAACACAGAGGCCGGTTCCATTTCATCCCACGGCACATCCTTGCCAAGCCGCATCATCATGCTGGTCAGCGCACCGATTGCGCCAAAACTGCCCACGACAAACAACAAGTCATAGCTAAACCCAAATACCTTGCCACTGCCCGTACTGATGATGTTATCGACCTGAACAAACAGCAACACGGCAAAAACGAGCACAATTGGCGACAGCGCCAAAGCCAGGGCGGCAATCCGCAGGCTTTTGTTAAACGCCTTTTCGACCGGATTGGCCGGTGGCAGAAGTTTCGGTTTTTCTTTCTGTTCATGTTTCAGGTCATGCAGATATCCCTGCACAAAGCCATCCCGTCCCTGATTAAGCGCGAGAAGCATAATGATGGCATCGGATTGCTTGCGGTCCTGTAGTGCCGCGTTTTCGGCATCGTCCTCCTCGCGCCACCATCTCAGGAAAGCACGAATAACCATCGAAGATCGCCACCCTTGCCGCGTGGCAACCACATATTCGATCATGCCTTCAATATCGGCCGGACCAACCACGCCCTCGCCCAAGCCGCCGAACGGAAAACCAAGCCGACGCTCTTTGGGTTCGGTTTTGTCATCTGCATCTTCGCTTTCAGGCTCTTCACGCACCTCGATGCACTCCACATCAATGACGTGTCTTCGACGCGGCACAAGGCCGATCACCGGACAATGGGTGGGTTCGTAACCATAGGGATGATGCGGGTAACTCATGATGCCATCTTCGCGTTATCGGGACAGAACGGCTCTGGCTTCTAAGACGCGATGGATGTGGTGTTGTGAAAATATTTGTCCTGCCTGGCGCGATGTGAACTTGTTTGCTGATCTTGCAGTGCAATTGACTTGAAATCTGCCCCCTTGCACCGCTATGTGTGTGCCACGTTATCAAAACCCACTCTGGCAAGGAGTTCGCACACGTGAATACGGTCAAACCTGTTCATATTATCGGCGCCGGTCTGGCAGGCAGTGAAGCCGCCTGGCAATTGGCAGAAGCCGGTGTGCCCGTCATTATCCATGAAATGCGCCCGACGCGTCCGACCGATGCGCATCACACGGACAAGTGTGCCGAACTGGTCTGTTCGAACTCGTTCCGTTCTGACGACAAGGAATACAATGCCGTCGGTCTGATCCATGATGAAATGCGCCGTGCCGGATCGATCATCATGCGCTGTGCCGATCAGCATAAGGTACCCGCTGGCGGTGCACTGGCTGTCGACCGCGAAGGTTTTTCCGAAGCCGTCACGAACGCGCTTGAAAACCATCCACTGATTACGATGGAACGCGGCGAAATTGATGGCCTGCCGCCCGAAGAATGGGAACAGACCATCATCGCAACCGGGCCGTTGACTTCTGGCGCGTTGGCGGATGCTATCCGCAAGGCCACTGGCGAGGAAAGCCTTGCCTTCTTTGATGCCATTGCGCCGATTGTGTATAAGGACAGCATCGATTTCGACAAGGCATGGTTCCAGTCGCGCTATGACAAGGGCGATGGTAAGGATTACATCAATTGCCCGATGTATGAAGACGAATATAACCGCTTCATCGACGCCCTGATTGACGGCGAAAAAACCGAATTCAAGGAATGGGAAAAAGACACCCCCTATTTCGATGGGTGCCTTCCGATCGAGGTCATGGCCGAACGCGGCCGGGAAACCTTGCGCCATGGCCCGATGAAGCCGGTTGGCCTGACCAACCCTCACAATCCGACGCAAAAGCCGCGCGCGATCGTTCAGCTGCGTCAGGACAACGCCCTTGGCACGCTTTACAACATGGTCGGGTTCCAGACCAAACTGAAATACGGCGCACAGGTCGACGTTTTCCGCACTATTCCGGGCCTTGAAAACGCTGAATTTGCCCGTCTGGGTGGCATTCACCGCAATACGTTCCTGAATTCGCCACGTCTTCTGGATGGTACGCTGCGCCTGAAATCACGTCCGGACCTGCGCTTTGCTGGTCAGATTACGGGCTGCGAAGGCTATGTTGAAAGTGCGGCCGTTGGTCTTATGGTCGGTCGGTTTACGGCGGCGGAAAAAGCCGGCAAGGAAATCGCGGCCCCGCCGCTTGCAACCGCCATGGGCGCCCTTTTGAACCACATCACTGGTGGCGCGGATGAAAGCACGTTCCAGCCGATGAATGTAAATTTCGGCCTGTTTCCCGATCTTGAACTGACAAAGCGCGTCAAAGGTCGCGATCGCAAGAAACTCTATACCGACCGGGCGATCCCGCTATTCGATGAATGGTTGGGTGCTGTGTCGAATGCTTAAAACAACAAAAGCCGCATCACATCAGATGCGGCTTTTTCTTTGAACATCACGCGCGATCAGTACGGATCGGATTGGCGGGTCAGCTCGCCGGTAACATCGCGAATTTGTTCACCATCGCGGAAACGGCGAAAGACCAGATCAAGGTTGCCCTCTTCATCAAGCGTGCGCTTGTAGACCTGCATCTCATACCCGCCTTCATCATTGATATAGAGCGCATGAATGGTCAGTGTCTTGCCAACGATCCGGGCCCAGAAGAACGGTTCGCCTTTGAGCGGGTCATTGGGAACACGCTTGCCAAACAGGCCCGAACGCATCGCACTGCCATAAATATCGGCCCGTTCCGTTGCATAGAACTCGACATCCAGCGATACGGTTTTTTCACGGCCATCGGGCTTATGGATGACGGTAGACCAGTCAACGACAAAACCGCGTTCGGTCTTTTCAATAACGACATCAAGATCACGCGCCTGAAGCTCGTTCTCGGCATGTTCGATGGTTGTCCCGTGATAAGAGCCTACAAAAGGATCAATGCTGGCCGCACGAGCCGTCGAAAAGGAAATCGCAAACAGGCATAGGCCGGAAAGAAGCACAAGGCCATCAAACCATCGCATCCGTGTCAGTGAGATCGAATTTGCCATGCCGGTCCTCTTCTCAGGTTCGTCCTGTGTTGCGCCCAATTTCAAAGCCTTATCAACGCTATCATGGACAGTTCGATGCTGTCCTGACCTTTGTCCTCACATTAAGAGATATTTTTGTGATTCTTATGTGGCAAGCCACATGCAATCAATATCTCTTGAGCATGCCGTTTAACGTTAAACGCAAGCTGGCCGGGCGTGCCAAACCAAACTCAGCGGAAAACGGATCAAAATCGGCCTTTGCCAGTTTGCGCAGATATCCATCGGCCAGAACGACCGGCAATGCGGCTGCATGGGCCGTTTTTGGCAAGGCACGGCGATGTTTGCGGGCTTCATGGATCCGGTCACGCGCAAGCTTCGCCAAATCGCTGATGAAATCGCGGATTTCCTGCTTGGTACGAAATTCGAACACATCACCCTGGGCAACTTCGTGATGGTCCATCCGGTCCTTTGGCAGATATAGCCGTTTCGAACGCCCGTGGAAAACAATGGCGCGCATGATGCCGACCAACCCATAGGCATTGCCGGCAAGACGTGCGGCATGTTCGGCATCCTCACCCTTTGCCCCGAGAAGTCTTGATGCAAGGACACTCACCTTCCCTGATGTCTGATCGATATAACGATCAAGCTCCTGCTGCGTGGCGGGTTGACGATCTTCCAGATCAAATTCACGGGCGGCCACGATGGCTTCAAGGTCGGCAACATCAAGCTGACCGTTCTTGACTAATTCGGCGAGTGGTTCGACGACTTCGTGTTTGCGCACTTGCCCCTCGCCCAGTTCGGTCAGGGTGTCACGCCACCATTGCAGGCGGATATGGCCCAGCATGACTTCACTAACCATCTCGCGGGTTTTGGAGACTTCCTGATTAAAGGCATAGAGTGTGAACAGGGATTCGCGTTTTTCCGGTGCCGCAAACAGCGCGCACAGGAACCGGTCCCGATCATGGCGCCGGACATAGTCGGCACAATGGGAAAGCTTGGGCGTATCGGTCATCTATCCTATCCGATCTTACGTTCAGAACGTTGATCGTCATTCGGGCTGTTGGTGAGTTCCGGCATGCTTTCGACATATAGCGATTGTGACGGGAAGGCGAAAGCCGCCCCTTCTTCTTCGACAATGCGCTTGAAAGCAATGATGTGGCGATTGCGGATGTCACGCCAGGTCACCCAGTCCGTGGTGGTCGTGAAGTAGTAAAGGTCGATATTGATCGAGCTGGCACCAAAGTCCGAAAAATGGACCATCTGGGCAACATCGATCTGCGCGACATCATCATCATTTTTCAGGAAGTCACGCAGCTTGTCGACGATGGCTTCCATTTGTTTGGCTGTTGTGCGGTATTCAAGACCGATCACCATCTTGATCCGGCGATGGGTCATGCGCGACCAGTTGATCACCGGGGAATCGACAATCTGGGCATTGGGCATCGTGACCAGCGCCTTGGCAAAGGTGCGCACCTTGGTGGCCCGCAAACCAACGACTTCGACCGTTCCTTCAAAATGCGGCGTTTCGATCCAGTCGCCGCGCTTATAGAGGTTATCGGCAAAAATCGTCAGGCCGCCAAAGATATTGGCAACAGAGTCCTTGGCCGCCAATGCGACCGCCATCCCGGCCAGACCAAGGCCACCGAGGAAGGCGGAAACATCAATCCCCCAGTTTTCGAGAATGATGACGCCGCCAATAACGACAATGAGCGTCTTCACACCCCGAATAAAGAACTGTCGCAGATCGTCACCAAGACCGGCCCCAAAGCGCCCAACGAGCCGATTAAGTGAAACCCCCAAGGGTTCAACGGCCCTAAACAGCGCCCAGAAGATGCAAAACGCCGCAGCAACAGAGATTGCCTCGACGACAACAGCATCGACTTCTTCAGGCAGAGACAGCACTTCGGTCGCGAAATAGGCGCCCAGCAACATGAAAAGCGCCTGTAACGGCAGCGCAAAGGCATCAAGGACCTTGGCCATCATGCTTTGCGAGCGTTGCTGTGCAACCCGGCGCAATATGCCAAGGGCACCACGCACCAGAACACGCTTGAAGATAAAGAACACCACCAGCACCAGAAGCGCGCCGATCAGTCTTCCGATCTCTCCGCCGCCAAGCATATCGACCCATGAATTCATGTGGCCGATTACCTCTTCGTTGAGGTTGTCCAGTTCGGTCGTGATTTCACCCATGGCTTGTAAGCTGTTCTGATGTTAAGGTTATTGCGACTTCTGACATGCTGCGACTTTGTAGCACATCGTTCTCTGGCCTTTGTATAGCAACTAAATTGGCTCAGGCATATGGCATCATTTGCGTCGGGAAGCTTACACGTTATTGGAGGCGGCCTTGCCGGATCGGCACTGGCGACCTGCATGGCCGAAGACGGCTTTAACGTGACGCTTTATGACGAAGCAGAGCCATTTGAAAGCCGTTGGACACGCGGGATGCAAACAGCACCCGAAAGTTATAAAACGGCCGAGCCCGAAATATTTTATGACCCGCTAGGTCAAGTGGCAGATTTTTTCGCGCGGTACCCGGAAGTCCCCAACAAACTGATCAGACCCGCCCATTGCGTGATGGGATTAAAACGTGGGCGGCGCAAACCCGCCATCGTGTCCCTTGATCGGGGTGTTTCACGCGCCTTGATTTCCCGCCGGATCGGCTTTGCCGCGCGGTTTTATACCCTTCTCACCATGTGGCAACAACGTTATGCCAGTGAAGAAAACCGGGTCGAAAGCACTTTATCATCTGGCACATTTGAACCAGATGACAAGGCTTATCAACCGGGCACTTATCACCGTGATGCGCTTACGGTCTTGGCCGAAGTGCTGTTTTCAATGCCGGCTCATCGATGTTCGAAGGCGCTTCTGGGGCGCATACTGGCGCCGAAATTGCGGGCAATTTTGGCACAAAGCCATGAGCCGGTGTTTTCGGCGATTGACCCCATCATCCTAAATGACATCGCCCTGCCCGCCCTGCGTGAACGGTTTCTTGCCGCTGGCGGCACGATCAAGGGCCAAACCAAGCTTGGTGACATCGACAGTACGTCAGATTACGCGACAGACCTGTTATTCGAAGATGACAGTCAGGTGGTCTTGAAACCGGATGATGCCGTCGTTCTCGCCCTGCATCCCAAGCCCCTTTGTGACGCAGTGCCCGATATCGGTATTTCCCCGGCACCGGCACATCGGCGCAGCATGGCGTTTGAAATGCGCAAGCTCTTTGCCGAGCCGCGTGCGCTGTTGGTCAGTGATGACATTGTTCGGGCGATCTATTGCAATCGTCGCCACCTTCTGGTCAGCCTGAATGCCAGCTTGCACCTACCTGACACAAAGGACGCCGAACAGTTCGCGGAACTTGTTTGGCAGCGCTGTGTCTGGCTGTGCGATCAATATCTTAATCTGGATCTTGAAACCCGGACCGACAAAAGCGGTGCCGGCGCGCGCCCAAAGCATCTTTTCATTGATGCGGAGGCGCCTTTTCCCGAAATGACACCGGGCATGGCCGCAACCCGCCAGCACCTGCGGGCACCTTGGAAAAACCTGTTCCTGTGCGGGGATGTTTTCCCGGTCGATCAGGCACCTGGACCCGCGGCCTTGTTTTCAAGCGTGCAAGATGTCCGGCACGAACTGCAGAAGTTCTTCGCCTAAGGCTTGTCTGGCTGGACTAGTTGGGCCGGATTAAACCGCAATCATTGCTGCAGCGACGCGGCGTGCCTCGGCCACCAGAACGTTATAGGTGCGGCAGGCCGCACCGGTATCCATCGGCTCAATCACAATGCCATGTGGTTTAAGAGCCTGCCGCCAGGCCATCGGAACCTGCGTCAGCCGAGATCCCATGCCAAGCAACAGGATTTCGATATCGTCTGCGTTTTCGATCACGCGCGTAAAGGAGTCTGGCGTAACGTCCTCAGACTTCCTTACGTTCCACGAATAGACAGCTTCGGGAAACAGCAAGATCGACCCCGTTACTGTCTCTTCGCCAAACCGGAACACACCGTCACCATAACTGGTGACCAGTTTACTGCCCTCGGCAACCAAGGTACTTACTTCAAGAGACATATTGGCCCCATTTCGCCATCGTTCGATAAAGTTGGTTCGGACTTAGTCCGAATTTTGCGGTGTGTCGAGATGCTCTTCGGTAATTTTTCGACGCCACAAAATGAACAACCCGGATAAAACGACAATACCGCATCCGATCATCATTAACATGTCTGGCTTCTCGCCAAACAGGATCACACCCAATGCAATACCAAACAACAAGCGGGTGTACCTAAATGGCGTAACTGCGGAAACATCACCAGTGCGCATCGCCTTCATCAAAGCTGCGTAAGCAAACGCCCCCATCAGGATGGCGCCAACGAAATACAAAGAGCTTTGCGTACTCATCCAGGTGAATGCTTTGCCATCCCAAATTGAAAACACGACACCGGCCAGAATTATGGTCACAAAGCCGTAGAAACCCAGGATAGCCGTACTGAGGGACACAGGCGCAGCACGACTGGCGAGATCGCGCCCGGCAAAGCCAATTGTCCCAATCACGGCGAGCAACGATAACGCAGAAAAACTGTCCGCAGTCGGGCGCAAAATAATCAGAACGCCGATCAATCCGATTATGATTGCGGCCCATCTGCGCCAACCGACTTTTTCGCCAAACAGAAGCGCGGCCCCTAAAACAACAATGATCGGTGTCGCCTGAAGAATTGCGGTCGTCGATGAAAGCGGCGTTAGCGCCAGTGCGAGGACATAAAACAAACGTCCGATAATTTCGAACACGATCCGAATGCTCATCGCACGCGACAGCACGTCGGGATTAAGCAGACGCTTCTTCTGAATCCGGGCAACAACTGCAAACAGCAGCGCCCCTCCGACACCTAACACAACCAAGACCTGACCCACGGCATGGGTCTCTGAGGCGGCCTTGACAAACGCATCCTCAAAAGAAAACGCCACCATCGCGGCCATCATCCAGATGCTGCCGATCAGATTGGCGCGGTGTTCGGGAGTAGAAGCTATATGGGCTGTCATCGGTTGCCGTCAGTTTTTAATGGACTTTTTTCGGCTCCCCATGGACGGAAGCGAAGACCGCAAACGATCAGCTCCCCCAAAAGAAATGGCCGGGTTTGTTGTCTCACAAACCCGGCCATAGTGTAAATGTCTATAACTTCTACCCGAATGATCAGGCGTTGGCTTCCTGGCCTTCTTCGGCTTCGGGGATTTTGCGTTTGAGGCGCAGAACCACCAGAAGCGGCGAAGCCACACAGATCGAGGAATAGGTCCCGATCACGATGCCGAAAATCAATGCCATGGTGAAACCTCGGATGGCTTCCCCACCAAACACGAACAAGGCAATCAAAGCCAGCAATGTGGTCAATGACGTCATGGTCGTACGCGCCAGTGTCGAGTTGATCGACAGATCCAGCAGATCCGGAATTTCCATCTTGCGGAACTTGCGCAGATATTCGCGGATACGGTCAAAGACAACCACCGTGTCGTTGATCGAATAACCCGCGACCGTCAAAACGGCGGCCAATGTGGCCAGATCGAACTGAACGCCGGTAATGACAAAGAAGCCAATGGTGATCAGCACGTCATGGAGCAACGCGGCAACAGAGGCGACAGCAAACTGCCATTCGAACCGCACCCAGATATAGACCATGATCAGGAACAGCGAGATCACGACCGAATAGAAACCGGCCTCCTTGAGCTCGCTCCCGACTTTCGGCCCGACAAGTTCACTACGGCGGATGGTTACGTCTTCACCAAGTGCCTCGGTCACGGCAGCAAGGGCTGCCATCTGGGCTTCTTCTTCGCCGTCCTGACGCTGCAACTGGATCAGAACGTCATCTGGCTCGCCGAATTCCTGAATGGAAACATCGCCAAGGCCAAGACTGCCAAGATTATCACGCAGTGCATTGATATCCGCCGGGCCATCGGTCTTGATTTCGACCAGAATACCACCCCGGAAATCGATGCCGAAGTTAAGTCCCTTGGTAAAGAACATGCCAACAGATGCCAGCACCATTACCAAAGACACGATATAGAAAATCTTCCGGAATTTAAGGAACGGGACGTTCACGTCATCCGGGATAAGATGTAAAGGTTTCATATCTTCCCTGTTCCCTTCCTTAAAGTACCAGCTCGGTCGGACGACGGCGCTTGACCCAGGTTGCAATCAGCAAACGGGTCAGCCAGATCGCCGAGAACATCGATGTGATAATCCCGATCGCCAGTGTCACGGCAAAGCCCTTGATCGGGCCGGAACCGAAGCTGAACAGCACAAGGGCTGCGATCAGGGTCGTGATGTTGGCATCAAGAATGGTCGACATGGCGCTTCGGTAACCGGCATCAATCGCATTGATGATCGTTCTGCCGTTGCGCCGTTCTTCACGGATGCGCTCGAAAATCAGCACGTTGGCATCAACTGCCATACCGACCGTCAAAACGATCCCCGCGATACCCGGAAGGGTCAGCGTCGCCTGAAGGACTGACATCACCGCCAGAACCAGGATCAGGTTCATCATCAGTGCGATGTCCGCATAGACGCCGAACCGACCGTAACTGATGATCATGAAGGCAATGACGAATACAAGGCCAAGAACGGCAGCAAATTCGCCCGCCTCGACCGAATCCTGACCAAGCCCAGGACCAACCGAGCGTTCTTCAAGGATCTGCATCGGGGCCGGCAAGGCACCTGCGCGCAGAAGAAGCGACAGATCATTGGCTTCCTGAACGCTGAACTGGCCGGTAATGATACCGTTGCCACCCAGGATCGGTTCATTGATGCGCGGTGCCGAAATCACTTCGCCATCCAGAACGATGGCAAGGCCACGTCCGGAATTCTTGCTGGTGATATCGCCAAAGCGCGCACCACCGGCCGCATCAAAGCGGAACGACACAACCGGACGCCCGTCACTAAAGGTCGGCTGGGAATCAACAAGGTTGTCGCCCGACACAACAATACGGCGATCAATCAGATATTCACGAATGCCATCGCCTTCGTCTGCTGACGGCAAAATCATGGTTCCCGGCGGAAGGCCGGTCGCACGCGCATCTGCAGCCGTTTTTTCGTTATTCACAAGATGGAAGTTCATCTTTGCCGTACGGCCAAGGATGGCGCGCAGACGCGACGGATCATCAAGACCCGGCACCTGAACAACGATGCGGTTTTCGCCCTGACGCTGAATGGATGGCTCGGTTGTGCCCAGTTCATCAACACGACGACGAACAACTTCAAGGGACTGGGCAATCGCGCGGTCGATCAGTTCGCGATAGGCAACCTCGTTATAGGTCACAACGATGTTGTTGCCCTCGCCGCCAAGGTCGGTGTTGGGTTCAGCCGTGCGCGCAATCTCGCGGGCCTTTTCCACGTCTTCGGGGCGCAGAATGGTGATCTCGGCACCATTGGCCGTCGCTTCACGCGGGCGGTTGCGGATCTGTTCCTGGCGGAGTTCGGTACGGATCGCATCGGCAAGCGCGTCATAACGTTCGCGCAGGACAGTGTCGGTGTCGACTTCAAGCAACATGTGAGAGCCGCCACGCAGGTCAAGGCCAAGATTGATCTGCTTGCCCGGCAGATAACTGGATTCAGTCGGGAACGTGCCCGACGGCAGGAAGTTCGGCGCCGCATAGATGACGCCCAATGCACACACCAGAAGGACCAGTGCTGCTTTCCATTTGGTAAAATAAAGCATGTTTTTGTGACCGGATCTGTCTGGGTCAACCTTGGTCTGGTTCCAAGGTTCTTGGAACAACGGGTATTTGGTACCGCTTCAGGCCACCGGCAAAATGCAAGAAGGCGGAGCCATGTGCCCCGCCTTGCTTGATACGAAGAGATCAGTCTTTCTTGGTCTCTTCTTCTTTTTCTTCTTTGTCTTCTTTCGCGTCGCTTTTGGCCGGTTCGGTTTTCGAAAGAACCGTGGAAACCATGCCGCGCGCTACTTTGACTTTGACGCCGTCCGCGATCTCGACCGACAGTTCGTCATCACCAACAACCTTGGCAACGGTACCGATCAGGCCACCAGCGGTGACAATCTTGTCGCCGCGACGGATCGCTTCGAGCATTGCTTTATGTTCTTTCTGCTTTTTCTGCTGAGGACGAATAAGCAGGAAATAGAAAACAACAAAAATCAGGATCAGCGGCGCAAACTGCATGAGCGCACCCGCACCATCTGCACCACCAGCGGCCTGAGCGTAAGCCGTCGAAATAAACATTAGGAACTCCTAATTCCTCAGGACAAAAAATATCAACTGCCGGAATATAACGGGGTGTTGCGCCAAAGCAAGGGAGAACCGGTTTTAAAGCGGTAAAATCAGCACTTGTGTGCTTTTGTTCACCTTGCGTTGCACGAAAGTCCAGACAACAAACACTTCCATTGGCTTGCTGATGTGCTAGCTTTCCGGCCAACAAAAAAACGCCACCGAAATAAGAAACACCCAAGAGGCCCCCATGAGTAGCGATTTCGACAAAGTTTTGCCCACCCTGGAACGTATTGCCACTGCATTGGAACGCATGGCACCCCCAGCGCGGTCTGAGAATGACCTGAGCGCTGCCGACGCCTTTGTCTGGAAGGCGCAGACGAGCTATTTGCAGCCGATCCGCAATGTGAACCGGGTTGATATCAGCTTGCTTCAGGGCATCGGGCAGCAAAAAGAAATCCTTTATAACAATACCAAACGCTTTGCCGATGGCCTGCCGGCGAACAACGCATTGCTTTGGGGTGCACGCGGGACTGGTAAAAGCTCCATCGTCAAAGCGATGCATGCCAAGATCAACGCCGAAAGCCCGGCGTCGTTGGCATTGGTTGAGATCCACCGTGAAGATATCCCGACCCTGCCCGATCTTTTGCATATCCTGCAGGAAAGCGGCCGCCGGACGGTTCTGTTCTGCGATGACCTGTCCTTTGACATGCATGATGAAAGCTACAAGTCGCTCAAGGCTGTGCTTGATGGCGGTATCGAAGGACGTCCGAAAAACGTGATCTTCTATGCGACGTCAAACCGTCGTCATCTGATGGCGCGTGACATGATTGAAAATGAACGTTCAACGGCGATCAATCCCTCCGAAGCCGTTGAGGAAAAAGTATCGCTTTCGGACCGGTTCGGTCTGTGGCTTGGTTTCCATAATATCTCGCAAGACGTCTATTTCGAGATCATCGATGGCTATGCCAAGGAATTCAAACTCGATATCCCCTCCGAAGAACTGCATGCACGTGCCAAGGAATGGACGGTCACGCGTGGCAGCCGGTCTGGTCGTGTTGCCTGGCAGTTTATTCAGGAAGTGGCTGGCGAACTCGGCAAGTCGATCGACTAACCAACGCAAGCGTGAGAAAAGACGAAAAATGCACCCGGGCCGTTGGTCCGGGTGTTTTCGTTATCGCGACACCATCACACTTGGCAGGTATTTGGTCGGATCTGCGGATTTCCGCCCTTGCCGGACTTCAAAGTGAAGCTGCGGGAAGGTCACCGCACCGGTCGTGCCAACGGTCGAGATCTTTTGACCGCGCGTGACGACATCACCGCGTGCCACCAGCGGGTTTTCGGTATGCGCATAGGCCGTCACGAAGTTATCGGCATGCTTGATCAGGATGAGGTTACCAAACCCGCGCAACTCATTGCCGACATAGGTCACAACGCCATTTTCGGCCGCAACAATGGGTGTGCCGCGGTTGGCCTGAATATTGATGCCATCATTAAACAGCCCACCTGACCCTGCCCCGTATTTCAAGACGACCTTGCCCTGAACAGGCCAGATGAAGCCTTTTCGTGCGGATGGTTCAGCCAACGCGACATTCTGACGAACATTGCTACCTTGGCCGGCGACAGGCGTAGATCTGCTATCAGACACCCAACTGCGCGCGGATGCCATCTTGCGCTCGGCTGCCGCTGCAAAGTCTTGTGGCTTGATGCCCGGTGTCGGGATGCTGCCGCCATTACGCGGCGAAACCCGTGCAACGGTGGTGGTCGGGCGCGATGTCCGAACGGGTTTGTTCGTGGCTTTCTCGGGCACACTGACCACCGTACGTTTGCCGCCAATCGTGACGGTTTTCGTCCGGGTCGTGGATTTGGATGCAACGGCCGTGTCCGGCGGCATGCTGTCGTAATTTGGCGTCCAGGGCGGTAGCACAAGGCGCTGCCCCGGGTAAATCACATAAGGTTTGCGAAGGTCATTGCGGGCCGTGAACTGGATGAAGTCCATGTGATAGCGCACAGCAAGCTCGGAAACCGTGTCACCCGGTGCAACCGTAATCACACGTTCGCCGTTCTTGAGCTTTGGCATGCTATAGGGGCTATAACTTGCCCCGTCGCCATAGACCACCGGCACCGGAACGGAATTGAGCAAACAGCCGCCAAGCGCCGCACTTGCCGCACAGACAAGCAGCAGGCGTTTTCCGTGATAAACAGCGCGTTTGACACAATTTTCCATCATGTTTTTGATTGTCTCCGATCAGCGGTTAACAATCAGTAAGCATGGCGGCGTTTTGCGACGGAATTTTTAAGCTCAGGAGAGATCAGAATTCTTCAGTACCGGGCAGCATCGGCACAAAGCGAACCGGCATCAGTTCGGTAACGTCAACACCAGTGGGCGTGCGCATCACACGGAGCAAAAGCTGCGTATGGGACACCTCGCCCACCGGCACAACCATAATGCCGCCAACAGCCAGTTGATCAACAAGAACGGGCGGCACGTCTTGCGCCGCCGCGGTTACGATAATGCGATCAAACGGCGCCTGTGCTTTCCAGCCAAGCCCGCCATCGGCATAGAGGGTGGAAATGGTGTGAAGCCCAAGCTCGCGAAACTTGTCTTCGGCTTCGCGCAACAGCGGCTTGTGGCGCTCAAGCGTGTAAACACGGCGTGCAAGCTTGGCCAGAATGGCCGCCTGATAGCCAGAGCCCGTGCCGACCTCAAGAACCTTCATGCGGTCATTAAGTTCAAGCGCCTGGGTCATCAATGCGACGATATAGGGCTGCGAAATCGTTTGCCCCTTGCTGATCGGCAAGGCGACATTTTCCCAGGCACGGGTCACGAACGGTTCAGCGACAAAGGATTCACGTGGAATATCGGCCAGTGCCGACAGCACTTCTTCATCGTGAATGCCATCATCACGAAGCGTCTGCAGCAGATTGCCTATGGCGGTTTCACGCGTAATCACCGGCTCGTTCACGGAAATGCCTTCGTCAGTTTTTCAAACGTTTCATAATGGGTGAAATCAAGACTGATCGGGGTCACAGAAATATTGCCCTGTTCAATCACACGCAGATCCGACGTTGGATCTTCTGGCAGATCGGACTGAATGGCGTCAATCCAGTAATAAGGCTCCCCACGCGGATCAAGGCGCTCTGCAATGTGATCACCGATCTTGCGTTGGCCTTGCTTGGCAATTTTGACTTCTGCCCCGCCATTGGCTTCATAATCAGGGAAGTTGACGTTGATCAGGACTCCCTTGGGCCAGGTCGTCGTCACCAAGGTCGCCAAGACGTCCTTGAGGTATTTCTCGGCAATCGTCCAGTCGATCATATCGCTGGCAAAATATTGCGAGAACGCGACAGCCGGCACATTCAGAAGCGTTGCCTCCATCGCGGCTGCGACGGTTCCGGAATAGGTCACATCCTCGCCAAGGTTACCGCCCCGGTTTATCCCGGACAAAACGATATCAGGCGGGCTATCACGCATCACCTGCTGCAAACCAAGCAGGATGCAGTCGGTTGGGGTGCCATCAACGGCGAAATGCCGTTCGTCACGTTTGTGAATGCGTAGCGGGCGGCGCAGGGTAAGGGAATGCCCTGCCCCGCTTTGCTCCATCGACGGTGCGATCACCCAGACATCATCGGAAAACTCGCGCGCGAGCTGTTCGAGCAGCTTGATCCCTGGCGCGTCAATGCCATCATCATTACTGATCAGGATTCGTGCGTTGGTGAGATCAAGCATGTCTGTATCGTCCTAGCGCGCCGAGATGACCTCAAGACCGCCCATATAGGGTTTGAGCGCATCCGGAATGCGGATCGAACCATCAGCCTGCTGATAGTTTTCCATCACCGCAATCAGGCAACGACCAACCGCAAGGCCCGATCCGTTCAGGGTATGGACAAACTGAGTCTTTTTCTCGCCGGTCGCACGATAACGTGCATTCATGCGGCGTGCCTGGAAGTCACGCGTGTTCGAGCAAGACGAAATCTCGCGATATTTGCCCTGCCCCGGCAGCCAGACTTCGATGTCATAGGTTTTCGTTGCCGAGAACCCGATATCACCCGTGCACAGGATGACTGTGCGATACGGCAAGCCAAGGCGCTCCAGAACCGTTTCCGCGCAACGGGTCTTGCGGCTCAGTTCCTCGTCAGACTTTTCGGCCTCGACCACCGAAACCATTTCGACCTTCGAGAACTGGTGCTGGCGGATCATGCCCCGGGTATCACGCCCGGCTGAGCCGGCTTCTGAGCGGAAGCACTGGGTCAGCGCGGTGTAACGCAATGGTAGCGTCGCCTGATCAACGATTTCATCGGCCACCTGGTTGGTGAGCGTGACCTCAGATGTCGGGATCAACCAGTAATCATTGGTGGTTTTAAACAGGTCTTCGGCGAATTTCGGCAACTGACCGGTGCCAAAGACCGCATTATCACGCACGAGCATCGGCGTAATGGTTTCTTCGTACCCATGTTCGGTCGTGTGCAGGTCAATCATGAACTGCGACAGCGCGCGTTCAAGCTTGGCCAGACCACCCCGCAAAATAACAAAGCGCGAGCCTGACAGCTTGGCTGCGGTTTCAAAATCCATAAGGCCAAGTTTCTCACCGATCTCGAAATGTTCGAGCGGCTTGAAATCAAACTCGCCGGGCGTTCCCCAACGATTGACTTCGACATTGTCATCCTCGTCTTCGCCAACCGGCACTTCCGGATCAAGGATGTTCGGGAAGGAAGACAGCAAAAGATCAAGCTGATCATTGAGCGATGCCTGACCGTCTTCGGCTTCCTTGATCTTGTCCTTGAGCGAGCCCATTTCGGCCATCAGGTCGTCGGCATTCTCGCCGTTTTTGCGCAACTTGCCGATTTCACCGGAGATCGTCTTGCGGCGGGCGAGCATTTCCTGATGTTCGGTCATCAGTTTGCGGCGCTCAACGTCGATATCGATCAGACGCTGTGCGGTAACGTCCTGTTTGCGCGCAGTCATTGCTGCGTCAAAAGCCTCGGGATTGTCCCGAATCCATTTAATGTCGTGCATCGAACAGCACCCTGTCAGTCTATCTATTTGTGGCTTTATACGATGGGGTGGACCCAAGGTCCACCCCGTCAAATCGGACGGTTTCGGCGAGCGTTTTCAATCAACGGGCGTTGTTGAAATCATCCTCGCCATCATCATTGTTCGACGGTCCGGACAATTTCGGCGCATCGCCGTCATCATCGGAAGATCGGGTCAAGGATGACTGACCATCATCATAGGACGCAGCGGCTTCTGCCTGGGCATCAACGCTGTCCTCAGAGGTTGCGACCGTTGTTCCGGTGGCAGCCTGTGCTCCCGCGTCGTCATCAGTCTCCGCCTCATCATCCTCGTCTTCGTCGTCCTCGGCATTTGCCTTGGCACGCTTGCGCTCGGAAACCCGCGCCATGATGATCGAGATTTCATACAGAATGATGATCGGGATCCCCAGACCCACCTGCGAAATAAGATCCGGCGGAGTCAGAACAGCCGCAAAGCCAAACGCAATGACGATCGCGTATTTACGACGTCGTGCCAGACCATCGGCGGTAACAATACCTGCACGCGCCATCAGGGTCAGGAGAACCGGCAGCTGGAAGCAAAGCCCAAAGGCAAAAATAAGCTTCATCACCAGTGAAAGATATTCACCGACTTTGGCTTCAAGCTGGATTGCAAGATTGGCTGCCCCACCCGCCTGTTCGAAGCTCAGGAAGAATTTCCAGGCCAGCGGCATGATCAGGTAGTAGACCAGCGCACCGCCCATAAGGAAAAGAACCGGGGTCGCAAACAGGAACGGCATGAAGGCCGAACGTTCATTCTTATAGAGCCCCGGTGCAACAAAGGCCCAGAACTGGCCAAGAAAGACCGGTGCAGACACAAAGCAGGCCGCAAAGAACGACACCTTGACATAGGTGAAGAACACCTCGGTCAGGGCGGTATAGATCATGCGGCGATCCGGCCCCATGATGTCGGCAAGCGGTCGCACGAGGAACCCGTAGATATCCTCGACGAAGTAGTAGCAAACACCAAATGTAATAAAAAGCGCAAGAACCGCCCAGGTCAGACGGTTTCTCAGCTCGATCAGATGCTCCATGATGGGCATCGGTCTGTCATGCGATTGCATGTTCACGCCTGGCTCTCCGGCTGATCTTTTGTCTTGCTCTCATCTGCGGACTTATCAGCCGTCTTCTCCGCCGGTTTTGCAGGGCTATCCGCCTTGGGGGCGGGTTTGTCTGCAGCCGGTTTTGACTCGGTCTTCGTTTCGTCGCTTTTGGGGCTTGAGATTTTATTCTCGAGGAAATCGGTCGGATTGCTGTGCGAACTGTTGACCTGCTTGCGCAGATCATCAAGCTCCGCCTCACGGATGATGTCATCAATTCCGCTTTGGAATTCGCGCGCCATTCCGCGCACTTTTTTCCAGTAACCCGCCAATTTATAAAGCAAATGCGGTAGCTCTTTGGGGCCGACGACAAACAGTGCGACGACGGCCACCATAGCCAATTCGGTCCAGCCGATATCAAACATATGACACGCCTATCTGAAGGAAATCCGACAGACGATCAGGATTTCACAGAATCCTTTTCATTGTCTTTGCTCTCGGAAGAAACCGATGCAGAGGTCGTGTTTTCGATGGTCTTGGCCGAAGCGCCTGCATCCTGTTCTTCTTTTTCATTGATGCCCGCTTTGAAGCTCTTGATCCCTTTGCCCATGTCACCCATGACTTTCGGCAGTTTGCCTGCGCCAAAGATGATCAGGACAATCGCAAGAATCAGAACGATTTGCCAAACGCCAATACCCATAACTTCAATCTCCAAAGATCCATTCTGCCTTCCGGCGACGTGCCCGGATAATGGCAGAAAGCCCCCCACTGTGCAATGCGACGGTTGGTTAATAGCCGTGCACTACAAAATGCCTGTTACACTTGCGTCTTTTAGTCTGTCAAACCGGGTTAAAATCCCGCTCGCGACAACGCCTCAGGACATAGGAAACACGAAGGTCATCTCGGGATCAAGCGTTATAGCGACAGATGGCTGATTAATCGGAGAAAAACGCCGTGGGACCCGCGCATGAATGTGGTCCCCGGCCTCAAGTGTCAAGTGAACCAGGTTGACTTCACCAAGAACACGTACAGCATCGACATGGGCCAAGACATCATGACCGTTGACCGCCTCACCGATATGCAGTCCTTCAGGGCGAATCAGCACTTCAACGTCAGTGCCATCGTCAATCTCGGCACTTTCGACGGCACCAAACGGCGTTTTCACCTTGCCATCTGAAACTGTACCGGCAAACCGGTTCACTTCACCAAAGAATGACGCAACGAAACGGTTTTCCGGACGGAAATACAGCGTTTCGGGCGTACCATCCTGCATGATCTGCCCTTCATTCATGATGATGATCCGGTCTGCCATATACATGGCTTCCTGCGGATCGTGGGTCACCATCACGGTCGCGATCCCGGCATCCTTGAGAACATGCAATGTGGTGTCCCGCAGATCGGCACGCCGTGCAACGTCAAGGCCCGAAAACGGTTCATCAAGCAACATGATCCGCGGTTTGGGCGCCAAGGCACGCGCAAGAGCGATGCGTTGCTGCTGCCCACCGGAAAGCTCATGCGGATAGGCATTGAGATATTCCGACATCCCGACCTGATCAAGCGCGGCTGCAATTGCGTTTGTCCGATCCGCTTCACTGAAATGACGCAGGCCAAAGCCAATGTTTTTCGCCACGTTCAGGTGCGGGAACAGGGCATAGTCCTGAAACACCATGCCAACACCGCGTTTTTCCGGCTCTACATAGCCACCAGGCTCGGCAACGATCTGATTATCGACGGCAATTTCACCGATCTGAAGCTTTTCGAGCCCCGCCGCCAGTCGAAGTGCAGTGGTTTTGCCACATCCGGACGGGCCCAAAAGACACACCAGTTCGCCGGGTGCTACATCGAAGCTGATATCGCGCAACACACGGTTTTCACCGAACAGGTGCGATACATGCGACATCTTCAGGCCGTCGGTCATCAGGTACTCTTCTTACAACAGGGATCGAACACACAAAGGTGCAAATGATTTGCGAAATCTTTCGTGAAACTTAAGGTCCCTGCTTGCCCGATGCAAGAAGATGGATCAATTGGTTTCGGGGTCGTGTGCGTCGCCAACGTCGATCTCGTCGTTTTCAGTAGCCCTGCCCGGCTTCTGTTCGTCCGCATCAAGCAGATTTGGATTGTCCGAATAAATCGTCTCATCCAGATCATCAAGATTGCGTGTGGTCAGCGCTTCTTCGACGACAGAATCGGTAACTTCGCCATCATCAACCAGATCCGGCAGGGCTTCGTCATCGGAATTCGCCCCGTAACGGCCCATGCCCGGACGGCTATCAAGCAACCCGGCCGCCTTAAGATCGGCAAGACCCGGCAAATCATCGCGGCTTTCAAGGCCAAAATGATCCAGGAAATTGTCCGTTGTCGCCCAAAGAACCGGACGCCCCGGAACCCGTTTACGCCCGCGCGGCCGGATCCATTTGGATTCAAGCAGGATATCCAGCGTGCCTTTTGACAATGCAACACCACGGATTTCCTCGATCTCGGATCGGGTGACCGGCTCGTGATAGGCAATGATGGCCAGGGTTTCCAGTGTCGCACGCGTCAGCTTTTTGGCCTTTTCGACCTCGATATGCAGGTCGCCGGCCAGATCGACTGCGGTTCGGAATGCCCACTTGTCGCCAACCTGCTTCAGGTTTACACCGCGCGGCTCATACGTGTCGGCAATCGCATTCATGATGGCGTTGACGTCAGTTCCTTCTGGCAGGCGCGCGGCGATTACCCGTTCACTAACCGGCTCGGCGGAGGCAAACAATACAGCCTCTATGATGCGGATATGTTGAAAATCGATCTCCGGACTGGATTCGACGCCTTCAACTTCAAGCTGCGATTCTTCGCTCATTAAATGCCCCTGCCCACCTATTCCTGAACCGGATCTGCGTCATAGTCATAATCACGCGGCATACCCCCATCGCGCAACGTCTGCGGTGATCGCAGCAAAATCGGTCCGAATGTTTCTTCTTGTGAAATTTCCAACTCGCCGTCACGGCACATTTCAAGACTGGCAACAAAGTGCGCAGCCAATGCAGAACGCGCCTTAAGCGGTGTTCCAAGCCCGCGCGGCATGAATTCAAGCAGTTTGGTCCATGTTGGGACCACACGGCGACCAAACAGGTCACGTAAACGCTGGATGGCATCATCCATCGCGTAAAGATCAAACGCCTCGATCTCAAGCGTTTTGCTTTCCGATGTCAGCATGATCCGCGCATAAGCCTTCAGAAGATCATAAAGCGACGCGTCATAAACTGACGCCGTCGTCACCCGCACTTCTTCCGGATCGCCGCGCCCAAAGAAATCACGCCCGAGATTCGGTCGCTCGAGAAGTTTGTCACCGGCGGCTTTCATTGCCTCAAGACGTTTCAGCTGGAAGGCAAGAAGCTCTGCCATTTCTTCGGCACTGAGTTCTTCTTCGTCGCTTTCCTGCTTGGGCAGTAGCAAGCGTGATTTAAGGTAAGCCAGCCACGCGGCCATCACCAGATAGTCAGCTGCCAGTTCAAGGCGCAAACCCTGCGCGGTATTGATGAATTCAAGATATTGTTCAGCAAGATCAAGAATCGATATCTTGATGATGTCGACCTTCTGATCGCGTGCCAGTTCCAGCAGGACATCAAGCGGTCCTTCGAACCCGTCCAGATCAAGAATCAGCCGTTCGGCAAGGCTCGGCCCTTCATCGACCGGTTTCTTGTCAAAGACATCATCTGGAATTTCGAATTCGAACTGGTCTGCCATTTATCCCCGACTATCCCCCGCATGCGTCGGCGTTCAGGCAAAGATATCTGCCAGAAGCCTTACCAGTGCATTGGCCGGTTCAAGCACCAACCACTGGAATACCGGCAGATCTATATCAAGCTGCGCTGTCACATAGGGCAGCAAAAAGACCAAACCGATCAAGATGATCATGCCGGTTTTTTCCATACGCGCCAAGACCCGTGCAATCGGCATCGGTGAAATCGCTGTCAGAACCCGTCCACCATCAAGCGGCGGGATCGGCAACATGTTAAACACCGCAAGGATACAGTTCAGCCAAAGCGATTGGTTAAGCATGGTCGCAAGCCAGTCATTCACCGCCGGTGAGAAGCTCGGCAACCAGACCAGAAGCAGGATCGATCCAATGGCGAGTGCCACGTTTGTCGCCGGCCCCGCAATTGCAACGCCAATGACACCCAGGCGTTGCGGATGCAGTCGATGAAATGCCACCGGAATCGGCTTGGCATAGCCAAACAGAAACGGTGCCGCGGTAATCAGAAGCAATGCCGGGATCAGAACAGTTCCGACCGGATCGATATGCCGGATCGGGTTCAGGCTAAGTCGGCCCATACGCTGGGCCGTATCATCACCAAACAGCTTGGCGGCAAAACCATGGGCGGCTTCGTGCAGGGTTACGGCCAGCAGGACCGGAATAATCCAGGTCGATGCCGAGATAACCAGATCAATCACGTCATTCACTTCTGATCATCTCCTGCCGACCAGACTGGTGCCAGAAGATCGGCAAGACGCGCTTGCCAGTCGCCAACCTGAGAGTTGTCGGGCACATCTGCCTTAAAGGTCGCAATCTGGTTGGTAAATGTCTGGGCACGTTGCAAGGAGTTGCCGGTCAGAAGCGGTGCCATAGAGACCACCTCTTCCATTTCGGTGCGCTTGCCATTGCAATGAAGCGCGATGTCACATCCGGCACGCAGGCATTCATGTGTGCGGCTGGCGATTGAACCGCCAAGGGCCTCCATCGAAAGATCATCACTGATCAGAAGGTTCTCAAAGCAGATCTCGCCGCGAATAACGTCTTCGATAACTGTGGGTGAAATCGTGCCCGGACGCTGATCGTCGATCGCGGTAAACAGCAGGTGTGCCGACATCGCGGCCAACACATCTTTCATGTGCGAAAACGGCGCGAAATCGAACTCGGACAGCGTATCACGCGATACAGTCACGATTGGCAGATCCTTGTGGCTGTCAACAGTTGCCCGTCCATGCCCGGGGATATGTTTGATGATCGGCGCAATACCACCATCGAGAAGACCTGCGGCAACCGCACTGGCCAGCATCACGACCCTACCGACATCCGCGCCATATGACCGGTCCCCGATCACGTCACTCATGCCCGGCAGGCGCAGATCAAGAACCGGCGCACAGGTCGTATTAAACCCTGCTTCGCGCAGGTCCATCGCCATCAGGCGTGCGCTGGTATAGGCCGCTTCACGGGCATCATCCGGACTACGATCAAACAGATCGCCAAATGCACCCGCCGGCGCGATATGGCGCCAGTGCGGCGGTTTTAAGCGCATGACGCGTCCGCCTTCCTGATCGACCAGAATCGGAACGTTGGTATTGCCAACGGTTTCCCGTAACGCGTTGGTCAGAGCACGGACCTGACTGCGGTTTTCGATGTTGCGCGCAAACAGGATGAATCCGAACGGATCGGCTTCGCGCAGGAAACCCTTTTCCCAATTGCTGAGCTCCGTTCCTGCGATCCCGAGGATACAGGCACGTGGCTTTTTGACATCAAGGCCGGACAATGAGGCACCCCACACTGCGTTCTTTCAAATCTGCACAAAGCTTTTCGGCCGCCGCGGCATTGCCAAGCGGACCGGCCTGCAGCCGATAGAAGACACCTTTGCCTTCGATTTCAATACGTTGCACAAACATCTTAAGATTGCCAAGCAAGTCTTTGTTTTTCGAAGATAACCGCTTCCATTCCGAAGCTGCACCGGCTTCTTCGCGCACTGAGGCTAACTGGACACGAAAGGCGCCCGACGGCGCGGCTTCTTGCGCCACAGGTGCCGGTTCTTCTTTGGCGGCGTCCACGGTTTCGGGGGCCGAGGTTTCATTGGCGCGGTTTTCGGCAGCCGCAACCGCTTTCTCGGCGTCGGTCAGATCAGGTTCGTCGATTTCCGGCGCTTCAACGACCGGCTCATCAGTCGCATCGGTTGCTTGTTCCGGTTCAACGCTTTCCTGAGTGGCGGGCTCTTCCGTCATCTCCGCGGTTTGATTATTTTCTGCTGCCTTTGGGGTCGGCAGAACTTCCGGTGCGCGTGGCATGTCCGGCAGTTCCTGCAAGACCACATCGGCATCCGGATCAACATCGCTCAGCTGATCGTAAACGGTGGTCTCACGGTGCGGAACTTCCATCCCGCCGGGATCTTCCGGCCGGATTTTGATCGGTGACGGATCGGGCAGCAGGATCGGCAAATTTCCGTCATCCTGGATCGGCTGACCCTGATTATAAAACCAGTAGCCTGCCCCGCCCAGCGCGCCGCCGACAACCACAAGCCCAAGAACAACGGTGGCCAGCCCTTTGATCATGCTCTTGTCGGCGGGCTTTTCTGATCCATAGTGATCAGCACGCTCTGCATGAAGGTTGGAACCGTGTTCTTCGCTCATATCTTACATCTCCTCGACAGGCGTGACGCCCAGCACCTCAAGACCGGATGCAATGACCGTTGCAACAGCACGGATCATCGCAAGACGTGCCAGAGTCGCCAGCAGATCATCGGCAACGATGAAGCGCAGCGCGGTGTTGTCACGTCCCTTGTTCCACAATGCATGGAATTCTGCGGCAATTTCTGTCAGGAAAAAGGCAATGCGATGCGGTTCGTGCGCGGTTGCCGCCTGCTCGACGATACGCGGCCATTCCGCCATGCGACGCACCAGGAGTTTTTCTTCTTCCGTGCTCAGCAATGCAAGATCGGCCTCGGCGAGCGTCTTCTCGGAAAGGTCCTGCCCCGGGAACGCTTCCGCTGCCTGACGGAAGACCGAATTGACGCGTGCGTGGGCGTACTGCACGTAGAAGACCGGGTTATCCTTGGACTGTTCGGTCACCTTCGCGAAATCAAACTCAAGTGCCGCGTCGTTTTTGCGCGTCAGCATGATGAAACGCACGACGTCCTTGCCAACGCGCTCCACCACGTCACGCAGGGTCACAAAGGTCCCTGCACGTTTGGACATTTTTACCGGCTCGCCATTATCAAACAGGCTGACAAGCTGGCAAAGCTTGATATCAAGGTCACCCTCGCCATGCGTGATCGCCTTGGTCGCGGCTTTCATGCGTTTGACATACCCGCCATGATCGGCCCCGAAGATATCAATCATCAGGTTGAAACCGCGCTCATACTTGTCAAAGTGATAGGCGATGTCGGATGCAAAATAGGTCCAGCTGCCATCCGATTTCTTTAGCGGACGATCAACGTCATCGCCAAATTCGGTCGCGCGGAACAAAGTCTGCGGGCGCGGTTCCCAATCATCGGGCTTTTTGCCCTTTGGCGGTTCCAGCACGCCGACATAGATGTCGCCCTTTTTCTCAAGATGTTCAAACGCCGACTGGACCTTGCCGGCCTTGACCAGACCATCCTCAGACGTAAACACATCGTGTGCGACGCCCAGGAGACGCAGGTCTTCCTTGATCAGCGCCATCATTTCAACGATGGCAAAGCCGCGGAATTCTTCAAGCCATTCTTCTTCGGGGGCATTCTGCCACTTGTCGCCATCACGTTCGGCCATTTTCTTGCCCGGCGCGACCAGATAATCCCCCGGATACAGGCCCTGCGGGATGTCACCGATATCTTCACCAAGCGCTTCGCGATAGCGCATATGCAGCGAGCGCGCCAATACATCAACCTGCGCGCCGGCATCATTGGTGTAATATTCCTTGGTCACGTCATAGCCGGCCTTGCCCAGAAGGTTGGCCAGAACGTCACCCACAACCGCACCACGGCAATGACCGACATGCATCGGGCCAGTCGGATTGGCCGATACATATTCAACGTTGATCTTTTCACCCTTGCCAAGGTCGCTATTGCCATAGGCCGTGCCGACTTCAAGGACCTTGGTGACCTGGGACAGCCAGAACTGATCGGCCATACGCAGATTGATGAAGCCCGGACCGGCAATCTCGACCGTTTCAATGTGATCAAGACCACGAAGCTTTTCCGCAAGCTTCTCAGCCAGATCGCGCGGCTTCATGCCAGCAGCCTTTGAAAGCAGCATTGCAGCGTTGGTTGCGGCATCCCCATGAGACGGATCACGCGGCGGCTCGACCGTCACACGCGACGTGTCGCTTCCGGCAGGAAGAACACCGTCTTTTTCAAGGGCGAGAAGCTCGTTCTCGATATCGCTTTTCAACAGGCTGAAAACATTCATGACTTGGAACTTTTTAATTTCTGGTTCTGACCGGACCGGCCAATTGACTGGCGCCTGTTTTGAGCCATTTCACCTCAAAACGCAAGTCACCCGTATTTAGACTGATTACAGGTTTTGACATTTCAGCCATGCACGCTAAATAGTGACTTAAATACAGCGTTCAGACCATGCTATCATGTCGTCAAGGATCGCAAATGCACCTGCCTCCGGCAGGTTGAAGATCAAGGAGTGTTGAATGACCGATTCTGCTCGGCAAGTTCAAATGACTGAGAGTGCTGCGAAACGCATTCAGGAACTGATCGCAAGCGAAGGTGCTGCGAACACGATGCTGCGCCTGCAAGTCTCTGGCGGCGGTTGCAGCGGCTTCCAGTATGAGTTCTCGCTGGATTCTGACACCACGGACGAAGACCGTATCTTTGAAAACCACGGCGCGAAAATGGTGATCGATGAAGTATCGCTCGACCTTCTGGGCGGTGCAGAGATCGATTTCGTGCGTGAAATGGTTGGTTCGGCGTTTCGTGTAAACAATCCGAATGCCACCTCTTCATGTGGTTGCGGATCAAGTTTCTCGATTTGATCCGGATCGACAAACCGATTTATAAAACGGGGTTCGTTACTGACGAACCCCGTTTTGTTTGACCAGACACCCATAAAACCGAGGCCCGAATGAAAATCGCCACCTGGAATGTCAACTCGATCAAGGCCCGCCTGCCCAACATTCTTGAATGGTTGCAGGAAGGCAAACCCGACGTGGTCCTGTTGCAGGAGACCAAAACGGTCGATGACGCGTTCCCGGCGATGGAGATCGAAGACCTTGGCTACAACATCGCGGTCCATGGTCAGAAAACCTATAACGGGGTCGCGATCCTTTCCAAGTTCCCGATCGAAGATGTTGAGCGCGGCCTGCCGGGCAATGACGACGATGAACAGGCACGCTATATCGAAGCAACGATCAGCTCCAACCACCCCGTCCGGGTTGCATCGATCTATGTGCCGATGGGAACCGCCGTCGGGGATGAGAAGTTCGATTACAAACTGAACTTCCTCGATCGCCTGATCACCCGGTTTGAGAAGATCCGCGCCAGCGGTGAGGCTGCGGTCATGGGTGGCGATTATAACATCGCGCCGGATGACATGGATGTTTATGACCCGGCAAAACTGCACGAAACGGTGCTGTGCACGACAGTTGAACGCAAACGTCTGCGCACCATGATGAATATGGGCTTTACCGATGCCTTCCGGACCTTCAACCCCAAAGGCCATCAATATAGCTGGTGGGATTATCGTGCGGGTGCCTGGAACAAGGATAATGGCCTTCGCATCGACCACCTTCTTTTGACGCCAGCAGCAGCCGACCGCCTAAGTGCATCGGACATCGACCGCGAACCGCGCGGCAAGGAAAAGGCATCTGATCACACCCCGGTCTGGTGCATGATCGACGATTGACCGGTTGTCATAACTGACATAGCAAAGGGGCCGCACCTGATCAGGATGCGGCCCCTTTTCGTTTTGGCAATTGCCAAAGCGTTATTCGGCTGCCTGCTGCATCGCGCTGCGATAGGCGACGATATCCTCGATGCTGATCACGACCATCTCGTGACTGTTGGCATAGTCGATCAGCTCAGGCAGGCGCGCCATGGTGCCATCCGGATTAGTGACTTCACACAGCACACCTGCGGGCTTGAACCCTGCCAGACGCATCAGGTCCACTGTGCCTTCGGTATGGCCGCGACGCTCCAGAACGCCCCCCGGACGGGCGCGCAGTGGGAACACATGGCCCGGACGCGCCAGATCGCTTGGTTTGGTGTCATCGGCAATCGCTGTTTTGACTGTGGTCACGCGATCTGCGGCAGACACACCGGTTGTCACGCCAACCTTGGCTTCGATGGTGACGGTAAAGCCGGTTCCCATGCTTGACGTGTTGTCCGCAACCATGGGCGGCAGTTCAAGTTCCGTGGCCTTTTCATCGGTCAGACACAAGCAGACAATGCCACTGCAATCGCGGATCAACATTGCCATCTGTTCATTGGTCAGATTTTCTGCGGAAAAGATCAGATCGCCTTCGTTTTCGCGATCTTCGTCATCAACAACCAGAACGCCTTTGCCTTCACGCAGATCATCAAGCGCACGTTCCATACGCGCACGCGGATCGCCAAAGATCGAAAGATCGGATTGTTTTTCAATACTCTGATTCATAACCGTCCTCTACGGATGGGGCTTACGAACCAGGGCAACAAAGAAAGGCCCGCTTTGCGACAAGATGCCACATCGCGGTCGCAGTCAGACGGTAAATCAGTCACGCCAAGGCGTTCCTGCTCTTACCGTCACGCTTTATCCTCTCCCATCCGGACTGTTACCGTCGGCTCCGGAATCTCACCGGATCTGCTGACCCCAAAAGTCTTGCGACCTGTGGGCGCTCGCGGGCTTCCCAGAAAACTGGATTACCGCCGGTCGGGATTTGCACCCTGCCCTGAGAATAAGCGCCGTGTTTCAACGACAAACGCCGATCACAATTGATCGACAGCCGCACTTTAAGAAAGCGCATCTGCGTTGTCAAACACCTTAAAACCATTGAAAATTTGTGGTTTAAATTTCCGAAAGGACTTTGCCTGCCCGGAAGTGGAACTCACAGCCACTCTTGCGCGCCTCACGTGGTGCCCATTGGCACACAGCACATCTTTTATCCGAAGAACGGCGCTTTGATTTGCATTCCCCATGCAAATAGCTGCCAAGCATGGCGTCAATATAGCTGCCCTCAAAGACATCGACGCCCAGACTGCGCCCCATGCGAAGTGCGGTCCGGCTGTCACAGCGCGTCAGGATCAGGCTTTGATCGGCAAACAGCGCAGCAAATTCGCGCAGTCTTTCCGCGACCTCGGCACGACGGGAACCGACAATATTGTGGTCCCAGATCACCTTGATGAAATCGACATTCATCTTGCGCGGCGACAAGAATTCGAGTGCCGGCAACGTGATCCGATCCAGTCCGACCTGAATGCCAAGGGAATGCAGGAACGCGCAGGCATCTTCGAATTCCCACCAATTCGCGATCGCGTCCTCCATGGAAAACTCGATCGCCATATTCT
The DNA here is from genome assembly GCF_056161285.1 of Thalassospira sp. ABL2_045. Classification (NCBI taxonomy): domain Bacteria; kingdom Pseudomonadati; phylum Pseudomonadota; class Alphaproteobacteria; order Rhodospirillales; family Thalassospiraceae; genus Thalassospira; species Thalassospira sp. ABL2_045. Next base: position 42,925 of record NZ_JBSWYV010000003.1, read on the forward strand.
CGATCAGCTTTCCGTCATGCTCGGCGATGAAATCGGTGAATTTGTCGGTATGCACGGTCTGAATTTGCATATTCAGATGCAGTTTATCCGGCAGAATCTCAGGCGCGATGGAAGCCGTGACCTCCATGATCTTTTCATCAAGCACACGCGACAGAATTTCGATCTCGCCCGGCCCTTCCAGCAGGAAACTGGCAAGATGATGCTGGCGCAGGTAATCCAGTGAACAATAGATTTCATGACCAAGGATTTCGCGACGGCTGTCGTCAAACGCAACAATCGCCTGACGCCGACACGAATCAAAGACGGCGTCGGTTGTGATCGCACCGCGGAGCATCTCGGCCATATCGAAACGGTGGGAACTTGCCGTGGTCGCGCGCTCGCTTAGCGATATTCCAAGCAACTCGCCCAGCTTTTCCTGATCCTGAGGCCACTCAAAGCGGTTCCACAGGTTATCGGGAATATGGCCAAGTCCCTGACGATCAATAACATCGGTCAGGATTTCGCGAATATGCTCAACAAAGGTGTGGTCATCATTCTCCCACGCTCCGGCCCGCGCAAATGCCACCATACCGTTTTCAAGGCGTTGAACCTTGGTGTTCTCTGGCAGGTTGTGAAAGGCATCGCGCGTGATGGCCTGATAGTCTTCTGTGCCAAGACGCAGGTCGGCCGGGATATTCAGGATACCCAATGATGGCGATTTGCCGTTGGCCGCGTGTTTGCGCAGGCTTTCGACAAACCGGTTAATGGTCAGCGCGGGCTTGGTTGAGTGGGCGTTCATGGCATTCCTGTGTGAATTGGTCACAACCTATGCCACAAATATGGTTAACTCAACCTAAAGATCTATACCATTGCATAGTGACTCCTCCACCGTTAGAGCAAGTTTGGTGAAGAATGTCATCGCCGGCACCCCGACGACATAGCCGTCAATGCGGTCAATCACCCGTAGCCCCTGAAGGGCGTTGGCCGTAAAGACCGCATCAAATTCGCGCAATTCTTCGGGTGTTTTCGGATCCGTGCTGATTTCAAGCTCGGCTTCCTCGGCCCACTGCAGGACATAGTCACGGGCAAGACCGCACAGAATTCCGGTATCTTCGTCGGGCGTCCACAGGCTGTCACCGGAAATCCCGAACAGGTTAGCCACGCTGGTTTCCGCCACATGACCATCTGCCGACAGAATGATGGCATCATCCATGCCGTATTTCTGCACTTCCTGTCGGGCGGCAATGTTATCCAGGTAATTGGTGCTCTTGATGCTTCCCGCTACAGAATGTGCATTCCGGCGCACTTTTTCCGACGTCGCGACGTTAAGACCAATATTGGGATCGACCGGCTCAAACGGTGCAGCGGTGATCAAGATGGTGGGATCCGGTGCGTCTGGGGGCAAAATGCCCCGCTCCCCCGGTCCACGCGAAACGGTCATACGTACGACCGCATCCTGGCGGTGAATGTGCTCAAATAGTTTTGCAACAACACTTTCGACTTCTTCAGTCTCAGGCAAAAGATCAAGCGGGAATTCAATCAGTTCCGCATGATGGTCAAGACGCCCCATATGGGCATCAATCCAGGCAATCTTGCCTTCATGCGCGCGCATGGTTTCAAAAAAGCCATCGCCAAGAAGAAAGCCACGATCCGTTACCGGAATGGACGCTTCATCAAGATCGCGAAAACTGCCATTCATCCAAACCTGCATAGCCCGATCCCTTTTAGTCGTTGTCGGCTCCCTGCCCGGAAGCACGTTTCAGAAAATTGGCCAACAATGCGTGGCCCTGTTCCGTCAGGACAGCCTCGGGATGAAACTGAACGCCATAAAGCGGCAGGGTCGCATGGGCAAATGCCATGACCTCGCCGTCCGGCCCCGTTGCTGTCTCAATCAAACTGCCATCATTTGGCAAATCAACAATTAACGAATGATAACGCGTGACTTGCAAAGGATTGTTTAATCCCGCGAACAAACCGCTTCCAGTGTGACGGATGTCCGATGTCATGCCATGGACCGGTCGTTTTGCCCGTTTGACAGTCCCGCCAAAGGCCTGCGCGATCGACTGATGGCCAAGACACACCCCTAACATCGGGAACTCGGTCTTAAGCGCGTTAATCAGATCAAGACTGTTCCCCGCTTCATCGGGTCCACATGGCCCGGGTGAAAATACAATCGCCTCTGGCTTCTTGGTGCGCACATCATCCGGGGTAATCTCGTCATTGCGGACAACGCTAACAGCATGGCCCAGTTCTTCAAGATAACGGGCAAGGTTGAAGACGAAGGAATCGTAGTTATCAATCAAAAGGATCATGTCAGACCCTCTGCATCAATCCCGAACAACTCGAACATTTTGGCGGCCTTGACCAACGTTTCCTCGTATTCCAGCCCCGGATCACTGTCGGCAACGATCCCGCCGCCAACATTAAAGGCCATCTTGCCGCCATTCACGCTAAGCGTTCTGATCGCAATGTTGGTATCCATGCTGCCATCAAACCCGACATAGCCGATCGCCCCGCAATAAGCCCCACGTGTCGTTCCCTCGAGTTCCGTAATGATTTCCATGGCCCGGATTTTCGGGGCACCTGTAATGGATCCACCGGGGAAACAGGCTCGCAGGGCATCGATCGCGGTCTTACCGTCTTTCAGTTCACCGGTAACTGTCGAAACCAGATGATGGACATTGGCATAACTTTCCAGCGCGCAAATCGCCGGCGTTTTCACAGTGTGAGGATTACTCACTTTTGACAGGTCATTGCGCAAAAGGTCCACGATCATAACGTTTTCCGCGCGATCCTTAGTCGACAACATTAATTCCTGTGCCTGTTCCGCATCGCTGAGCGGCGTCTCGCCGCGGGGACGCGTGCCCTTGATCGGTTTGGTTTCGATCTGACCGTTGGTGACCTTAAGAAACCGCTCTGGCGAGTTCGACAGGACCGCAACATCGCCAAAATTCAGGAACGCGCCAAACGGGGCGGAGCTGATATCACGCAAACGGCGATACAGATCAAACCGCGTTGGGACCGCATCGCCCGGATATTCCGCCCGGAAACTTTGTGACAGGTTGGCCTGAAAAATATCGCCGGCAAAGATGTAATCAATCACGCGCTGCACAGCGACCTCATAGGCGCTGCGATCAAAATTCGATTGCCAGCTTAAGACTTCCGGCTTGTGCGGCGCTGCCGGTGTATCGATCAGGGGCTTGGCAAGTTTCAGATACTTGCGCACCAGGGTCATGCGATCATTTGCACGTTGATCACGCTTGGGTCCGGGCGCCTCTGGAATGCCTGTCGAGATCAGCCACATGCGACGTTCATGCTGATCAAAGGCAACCACCAGATCATAGATCCCGACCGCCATATCGGGCATCGAAAGCCAGTCATCGGCCGCCACCGGGAGAACTTCGGTCTGATGAGCCAGCTCATACCCGAAATAGCCGACCGCCCCGCCCTGAAATGGTGGAAGATCATCGCGCGTCTCGACCGCGTAGCGCCCTAACAGATCATCAAGCACATCAAACGGATCACCGGGCACGTCAAAACCATCCAGGACCGCCTGCTCGTTCTTTGCCGTCAGCTTGTGTAACGGCGATACCACGATGTAGGAAAACCGGTCCCGATCACCAGAATCCAGAAAGTGGCTATCAGCAAAGATGGCAAAGGCACCGTAGGCATCGACGGGCTCGATATAGGGGCATTCTTCTATCAGCATTCAGCAGGGGCAATCTTGCGGGAAAAGGGATCAAAACCGCCGCGACGTGCGGGCTGGCGCCATATCCATGACAAAGCACGCCAATCTAAGCGATTCTGTTGCAATCTGGCGAAGGTTTTTATTGCCTGGATGTGATTTCCAGCTCCAAAAAAGAAAAGGCCAACCGATCAAGGTTGGCCTTTTGCATGAAGCATCGAAATCCTGATTACATCGAAGCAATACGTTCGAACGCCTCGTTGAGCTTCGCCAGGGTATCCTTGGCTTCCTCAAGCTTGGCTTTCTCAGCACTCACGATGTGTTCAGGCGCACGGCTGACAAACTTCTCGTTCGAGAGTTTGCCTTCTTGTGCCTTGATGTATTTGGTTTTGTCCTGGATTTCCTTTTCCAGACGGGCCTTTTCCGCCGCAACATCGATGAAATCGGCGACAGAAACAAAGACCGTCACGCCATCAACCACAGTCTGGATCGCCCCTTTGGCAATGGCTTCGACATCGCCCTGCCCTTTGAAGGAAATCTCGGCAACACGTGCAAGGCGTTTGACCTGGGCTTCCTGTGCGGAAACAGCCGCCTTCATCGCATCAGACGCATCCACCAGATAGATCGGCACTTCGGCTGCTGGCGGTACATTCATTTCCGAACGGACACCGCGGATATCCCCGATCAGGCGGATGGCCAGATCAACTTCGGCTTCTGCCTGACGATCAATCAGGGCTTCGTCAAATGCTGGATAACCTTCAGCGATCAGCATCTTTGCACGACTGTCGGCCGTCTTGTCCCAAAGTTCTTCGGTGATGAACGGCATGATCGGATGCAGGATCAAAAGGATCTGATCAAGAACCCAGGCGGTCACCGCGCGAATTTCTGCTTTGGCTTCTTCGTCATTGCCCATCAGAACCGGCTTGGCCAGTTCCAGATACCAGTCACAGAACGAACCCCAGACGAACTGATAGGCGCTGCTTGCAGCATCGTTGAAGCGATAGGTCTCAATACCGTTGCCAACAGACTTGGCGGCTTCAACCGTCTTGCCAACGATCCAGCGACCAAGGGTCGATTTCACGCTTGCAGGGTCAAAGCCATCCACCGGCTTGCACTCGTTCATTTCAGCAAAGCGGGCTGCATTCCAAAGCTTGGTTGCGAAGTTGCGATAGCCTTCAACACGCGATGCAGCAAGCTTGATATCACGCCCCTGTGCCGCAAGCGCGGTCAGGGTAAAGCGCAGCGCATCACAGCCATATTCATCAATGATTTCGAGCGGATCTATCACGTTGCCCTTGGATTTGGACATCTTCTGACCGTGCTCATCACGTACCAGCGCATGAATATAGACATCACGGAACGGGACTTTGCCGTCCATGAAATACATGCTCATCATGATCATCCGGGCAACCCAGAAGAAGATGATGTCAAAACCGGTGACCAGAACGTCGCCCGGATAGTATTTGGCAAGCTCAGGCGTGTTTTCCGGCCAGCCAAGGGTCGAATACGGCCAAAGGCCAGACGAGAACCAGGTATCGAGAACATCCGTTTCCTGGGTCAGCTCGACATCCTTGCCGTAATGGGCCTTGGCGGCTGCCTTGGCTTCTTCTTCGGTTTCCTCGACAAAGAATTCACCATCCGGGCAGAACCATGCCGGGATGCGATGCCCCCACCACAGCTGACGGGAAATACACCACGGCTGGATGTTGCGCATCCACTCGTAATAGGTGTTTTCCCAGTTTTTCGGCACGAAACGAATACGCCCGTTTTCAACCGCCTCGGTTGCCGGTTTGGCCAGAACTTCGGCATTCACGAACCACTGGTCGGTCAGATACGGCTCGATCACAACGTTCGAACGGTCGCCATAGGGCACCATGTGAACGGTATCTTCGATTTTCTCGAGCAGGCCCAGCTCGTCCATCTTGGCGACGATCTGTTTGCGGGCTTCAAAGCGATCAAGTCCACGGTACTCTTCCGGCGCTTCATCATTGATGCGCGCGTGATCATCCATGATGTTGATCTTTTCCAGACCGGCGCGTTTGCCGACCTCGAAGTCATTGAAATCGTGGGCCGGTGTGATCTTCACCGCGCCCGATCCTTTTTCCGGATCGGCATATTCGTCCGCCACGATCTGGATCCGACGGCCCACGATCGGCAGGATGCAGTATTTCCCAATCAGGTCCTTGTACCGTTCGTCTTCCGGATGCACGGCAATACCGGTATCGCCCAGCATGGTTTCCGGACGCGTGGTTGCGACCGTTACGAACTCGCCATCACGCCCTTCGATCGGATATTTGAAGTGCCAGTAATGGCCTTTGACTTCTTTCTGAACGACTTCAAGGTCGGAAATGGCGGTCAAAAGCTTCGGGTCCCAGTTCACCAGACGCTTGTCACGGTAAATCAGGCCATCCTTGTGAAGTTTGACAAACACTTTGCGGACCGCAGCTGACAGGCCGTCATCCATGGTAAAGCGTTCACGCGGCCAATCCGGCGACGCGCCAAGACGGCGCAGCTGGTTGGTAATGGTCCCGCCGGACTTTTCCTTCCACTCCCAGACCTTCTCGACGAACTTTTCACGACCAAGGTCATGGCGCGTGACATTCTGTTCGCCAAGCTGGCGCTCGACCACCATTTGGGTCGCGATACCGGCATGGTCGGTGCCTGGCTGCCAAAGGGTGTCTTTACCCTTCATCCGGTTGTAGCGGATCAGGATATCCTGAAGCGTAAAGGTCAGTGCGTGCCCCATGTGGAGGCTGCCGGTCACGTTGGGCGGCGGCATCATGATGACATAGGGATCGGCATTTGAGCTCACATCACAGGCAAAGGCACCTGCTTTTTCCCATTTATCGTAAAGTCTGCCTTCAACATCGGCCGGGTTGTAGGTCTTCTCCAACATGGTCTTTTGATCCGCTGCGGGTTTCATCATCTGTACAAAGAAAAAGCGGCGCACCGTTGGCGCGCCGCTCGAATGTCAAAATCGGCTCGCCTACAGGTCTTCGGCGCGGTTCACAATCCGCTCGATTTCCTTTTTCACAAGGCGTTCGATCATATAGGGCAGGTTTTCGTCAAGCCATTCCTTAAGCAACGGGCGCAGCATGTCGCGCACCAGATCTTCAAGGGTGGCATGTCCTGCATTGACGCCAAGCGCAACTGCGCGTTTCTTTGCAACAGCTTGCGCCAGTTCGGAGATGGTGCCGGTCGCTGTTGATTCCGTCATATTGGAAATCAGCGGCTCGTCATCTTCCTCATCGTCATAAAGCGCTGGCATTGCCGGTTCTGGCTCTGGCTCCGGTTCCGGCTCTTCGAATTCTTCTTCCAGAGGGGTTTCGTCGAAATCGAGCATATCGTCGAGTTCGAGTTCTTCCTCTTCTTCCGGCTCGTCTAGCTCGAGCTCTTCGGGTTCGTCGTCGAATTCAAGCTCTTCTGGTTCTTCATCAAGAACGAGCTCGTCGATTTCTTCTTCTGGCTCGGGTTCCGGTTCTGGCTCGGGTTCCGGCTCTGGCTCGGGTTCCGGCTCAGGTTCTGGCTCGGGTTCCGGTTCCGGCGTCGGTTCAGGTTCAGGAGCAGCTTCCTGTTTTTCTTCGTCCCCCTCATCGGCAAGAATCTTGCGGATGGACTGGAGGATATCCTCCATGGAAGGTTCTTGTTGCCCGTCACTCATAATTAAACTTCCGCACTAGTGTCATTCAACCAGACCGATCCGACCCAAGTCCGAAGGCAGGGTTATTCACCCTGCCCCGACCATCAACAAATCAATCCGTTCCCCACCACTGGTCCTTGACCTTGTTATAGTTGGACTCAGTGTCATAAACTTCGACCGGCAGACCAAGGACCTGCGCATTGAGCGCGCCCATGGCAGCCTTGACCTGAAATTCTGCAACGGCAGCATCACGGCGCGATCCGACAAGATCCACACGCGCCTGCAGAAGTTCCTGTTCCTGATCAAGAACATCAAGAACGGTACGCGATCCGACCGACGCTTCACGCTGAACACCATCAAGGGCGACTTCAGCCGATGAAACCTGTGCTTGCTGCGATTCGATGCTTGCACGCGCGGTCACAAGCGTCTCCCAGGCACTGGTCGCATTTTCAATTACGGCACGACGTGCTTCATCAATCTGAATGCGTGCCTGACCGGCCGTCTGCTTTGCCGAACGAACGTTCGAGAAAACAGCACCCTGCTGGTAAAGCGGGATCGATACCGATGCGATGATGTCAGCACTGTCAGCCGTGAAATCCTCGGTCGAGGCTTCATGTGCGCGCTCGACACCGGCAGCCAGATTGACTTCCGGATACAGCGACCCTTCGCTCAGACGAATATCCGACTGCGCGGCTTCTTCGCTGTAAACCGCCTGCAGAACATCCGGATGCTGACCCTGCGCAATTGACAGAACGTCAGAAATGCTGGTCGGAAGACCGGCAAGCGGGTTTGGGATTTCAAGATTGCTCGGCGGGTTGCCAACAAGGCGCTCATACTGCGCGCGGGTATTGGCCAACGCACCCTGCGCTGAAATCAGATCGGCTTTCGCACCGGCAAGGCGGGCTTCGGCCTGCGAGACGTCGGTACGGGTGACTTCACCAACCGCAAAGCGGTCACGCGTTGCTTCAAGCTGACGTTCAAGAACACGGACGTTATTCTGATTAAGTTCAACAACAGCCGTGTCACGCAGAACGTTGAAATAGGCCGTTGCAACCTGCAACATCACATCCTGCTCGGTCGAGCGCAGCGAAGCGCGCGCTGCCTTGATGCGGGATTCTGCACGTTCGGTTTCTGCCGTGGTCCGCCCACCACGATAGAGCGGCTGCGTAACATCAAGGCCAACCGTGTACGGCGTCAGGCTGTTATCGGTATTGGTACCGTTGACTTCGGTTTCGTAGTCACGAACACCTGCACTGCCCGAAAGGCTGACACTCGGCCGCCAGTTGGACAGGGCCGAGGAAATTTCTTCGTCGGTCGAACGCAAAGACGCACGGCCGGCTTCGAGTGTCGGGTTGCTCTGGTACGCCTTGATAAGCGCGTCTTCCAGGCTTTCTGCAGAAGCACCACCGGCAACCACGCCGCCGGTCGCCAGAATACTGCAGGTCAGCAAGAACCGTTTGATCATTTATCTACCCTTGTAAAATCCTACACCAAGTCCCGACCCCGGCGCAGTTTCACGTATGGTAACGACGGAAGAAAAAATTTCCAAGAAAAGAGGCATTTGCATCAAAAAAAAGTAATGTGCCCCGTTTCTCCGTCATTGCCGTTCTCAATCGTAGCGGCTCATATCGCGCTCAATTTCAAGCGCCCATGCATCTATACCGCCGCGAACATTAAAAACCTCTTTAAATCCACGGTCCTCAAGGAACCGGCCGGCATGACGACTGCGAACGCCATGATGACAAATGATCGCAAGAGGCTTGTCAGGTGCCAGTTCATCCACCCTGCCCGACAGCTCGGAAAGCGGAATATGCAGCGCCTGACGGATCGCGCAGATTTCTAGTTCCCAGTCTTCGCGGACATCAAGCAAGGTCATCGGTGTTGCGTCATCAAGTCGCGATGCTAGCTCTTCACAACTGATATCGAACACCATCAAACCTTAACCCGGGCCCGTTCAGAATCCGAAAGCCAAATCAGAAGACAAAGCTTTCTTCCGGCTCGAAGCCCGGAAGATACGGAATGTTCGCATCAAACAGATCGCGATGACCGATGATACCGTTTTCGCGGTCATACAGGCGTGCAACGCCGACCTTGCCCGGCTCACGGACAACCGCCAGCAAACGACCACCTTCGGAAACCTGTTCAAGGATTGCCGCCGGAACCTCGGCAACGGCACCATCAAAGATAATGACGTTGTAGGGCGCCTGTTTGGCATAGCCGGTGGCCATATCGCCTTCAACGACAATAACGTTGTCGTAGTTTTCTGCCTGGAAGGTCGCCTCCGCTGCGGCCGCCATGTCCTTGTCGCTTTCAACCGACACAACGGTTTCGGCAACGCGCGACATCAGCGCGCTTGAATAGCCATACCCGGCGCCAATCACCAGGGCGACATCGGTTTCGGCGATCTGTGCACTTTGCATGAGGCGTGCAATGACCATCGGCTCCATGGCGAAACGACCACCACCAACAGCAATGTCTTCGTCAATATAGGCGACACCGCGCTTGGCTTCGGGCAGGAACAGTTCGCGCGGAACCCCTTCCATCGCTGCGATGACCAGCGGATCGGTAACCTTGTTGGTCCGAACCTGATTTTCCACCATGTTATGGCGCGCGACTTGGTAATCCATGATTATCTGACCTGAAAATTCTCGCGAGAAACAGACCGCAGTCCCCTTGTTGTCCCCAAAGACGGCTACGGCAATTGCCCTGTTTATAGTTGCCACTTAAGCACCTGACAACCACGGATCAAGCGCAAGCCCCTCTTTGAGCGTGGATTTTCTTTTCTTTCACACAACAGTCGGCATATCTTCATACGATATTACGTTGATTTGCAGCAGATCAAAGACGCCCCCCGAAAAACAAAGCATTAAAAACTTCTCAGGGATGCTCAGGGATGCATGGAGCGTCCCCATATGAGGGCATTATACCCTAGTATATATTCACTATCTAAGCACAGGCATTACTTGCATAAAACGCCTTGCTGCGGTCTCCGCCAATTGCCGTAACGACATATCATCAAAGGGGAACACCTGAAATGCGTGATAATGGTCCGGTCACCAATCGCGAAATAGAAATGCAGGATGAGGATATCCTCGTCTCGAAAACGGATACGGGGGGCCGTATCGCGTTTTCCAATCAGGCTTTCGTTGATATCAGTGGCTTCAGCGAAGCGGAGCTTTCTGGCGCCGCACATAACATTGTCCGTCACCCGGATATGCCAAAGGAAGCCTTCGCAAACCTTTGGGAAACCATCAAGGCTGGTTTGCCGTGGCAGGGACTTGTTAAAAACCGCGCAAAGAATGGCGATCACTATTGGGTGCGCGCCAACGTGACCCCAGTAATCGAGAAAGGCGAAGTGGCCGGCTATATCTCGATCCGGACCAAACCAACCGAGGCAGAAAAGAAAACCGCCGAAAGCGTATATGCGGACCTGCGCAAGGGAGAAGCAAAAGATGTCGGCCTTGAGTTTGGTGAAATCATCGACACCAGCACCGCCTCAAAGATTAAAAACTTTTTTGCCAGCATCAAAGGTACACTGACGCTTGCGTTTGGGACGATGTTTGTTCTGATGCTCCTGATCGGCGGCTACGCGCTTTATGGTGAGTACGAGACAGAGCAAACTCTAGAACGTGTTTATGATAATCGGGTAAAGCCGCTGAACCTTTTGAAGCAGGTATCTGATGACTACGCCGTGTTTGTCGTCGATGCCTCCCACAAGGTGCGCAATGGCAACTTCACCTGGCAGGAAGGTATTGAAAGCATCGATCTTGCCGAACAGCGCATCAAGGAAAACCTTGATATCTATTTTGCGCGCAATATTGATCCGGACGAAGCCCAGATCATCACGCAAGTGAAAAACATGATCCCGCCAGCAGACGAACTGATTGCCCGTCTGCGTGAAATCTTTATCCAGAAAGACACCGCTGCACTTGATGCATTGGTCAAAGATGAGCTCTATCAGACGATTGATCCGCTAACCGAACAGATCGGAAATCTGTCGGTTGTTCAGAACGTTATTGTTGGTCAGCAGGTTGAAAAGGCCCGTGCCGATTTCACAATGGCAGTGGTCATCACGGCTCTGCTTCTTGCAGCAGCTGCCGCAATGACTTTCATATATGGCGCCGCTTTGACCCGAAAATTCCGTCGCCCATTGGAAGAGATGGGTAACCATTTCGAGGCAATGGCAAGAAATGACTCGGCCTATCACATCCCCTTGCCGAAAATGCCTGACTTCAAACCGATCACCCAACAGTTGCGCGCACTTCACGCCAAGGTCGCCTACAACCGATTGGAACGTGACGAGAATGAAGCAAAGGCCAACACCCAACGTGTCGGCGCCCTTCGCGGTCTTGCCGAAACCGTTGAGCAGGAACTGCAGAAGGTCGTTCAGTCGATCATTGATCAGACCCAGCGCCTGAACTCTGCCGCAGGCGATATGGCAGGATCATCAGAACGTGTTTCTGAAAACTCCGAAAGTGTTGCTGCGGCAGCCCACGAAGCCCTGGCAAATGCCGAAACGGTTTCCGGTGCATCCGAAGAACTGGCGGCCTCCATCCGTGAAATCAGCCGCCAGATCGAAGAAGCAACAACCCTGACGGCCGAAGCCAATCAGGCCGGTGAAAGTTCGGAAAACACCGTTACATCCCTCAAAGACAGCGTTGATCGCATTGGCGAGGTCGCCGAGCTGATTGGTGACATCGCCGCCCAGACCAACCTTCTGGCGCTGAACGCCACCATCGAGGCAGCGCGCGCCGGTGATGCCGGTAAAGGCTTTGCCGTGGTCGCACAGGAAGTCAAAAACCTTGCCAACCAGACGGCCAAATCGACCGAGGAAATCACCCGTCAACTGGGTGAGATCCAGAATGTTACCGGCTCGGTGGTGTCCACTGTTCAACAGATGTCAGCAAGCATCCGGCGCGTCGATGAGGTTGCTTCCAACGTTGCCGTCAATGTCCGTCAACAGGATGACGCCACACAGGAAATCGCGCGCAACGTCGTCCAAACGGCCGAAGCATCCAACGAGGTAACCGAAAAGATCGGTCATGTTGCCTCCGAAGCGCAAGACAACCTCGCCCGCGCGGCTGACATGAACAAGATCGCCGAAGAAGTCGATGCTAGCATCGCTGAACTGCGCAACAGCCTTGTTCGAATCGTTCGCACGGCAACCCCGGAAGTGAACCGCCGCAAAGATCCGCGTTACGATGCGCAGCTTGCCGCGACAGTAACTGTTGGTGGAAAACAAGTGCGTGGCCAAACCATCGATATCTCTGCCGGTGGCACCAAGGTGTCGCTTGCCGAACCAATTGCTGAGGGCACGAAAGGCGAAATCACCATCGACGGGCCAAACACCACCATTCCGTTTGAGGTTGAAAACGCGCTCGACACCATCGCCAATCTTGATTTTGCACCAAGCAAAATCCGCGAAGAGCGTCTGCGGCCGTGGCTTGAAAACCGCTTTGGTAAAAAAGCGGGCTAACCCGCCCACCTGCCTCATCCGGTCCTATACCCAATCTAGCAAAAGCCGTCCGGAGAGTTTTCCGGGCGGTTTTTTCTTTTTCGTGCGCCTATTCTTCGGGCCTTCAGAAAAATGTAAAATTGGGTGCTTGACGGGCTATGTTTGTTGGGGCTATACACCGCTCCAGCCAACGCAAAGGCGCGATGGCGGAGTGGTTACGCAGAGGACTGCAAATCCTTGCACGCCGGTTCGATTCCGGCTCGCGCCTCCACTGATCCGGCATAGCTCAGTTGGTAGAGCAAATGACTGTTAATCATTGGGTCGCAGGTTCGAGTCCTGCTGCCGGAGCCATAAACCCCTGGAACGCTGTTCCGGGGGTTTTTGCTTTTCACGGCCCATTTCGGTTCGAGCTGACGGCATTCTCAACAGCGGACCAACGCGTATAACGGCACGCCTATTTCAACCCCGTTTTGACCCGCCCGCCACCAGATTTGATCGCGTTGAAAAAAGACACGATTTTGGCCGGATTTTCTCAAAAAAGGTCTTGCGGCCCTCGGACTGTTTGATTATACACCTGCCACGCGCTTCGAGAGACGCGCAACGCCTGATCCGGCATAGCTCAGTTGGTAGAGCAAATGACTGTTAATCATTGGGTCGCAGGTTCGAGTCCTGCTGCCGGAGCCAATTAAAAAGGGACCGAACAGATTGTTCGGTCCCTTTTGCTTTTGCCCCACAGACATGATGGATGATCACGTGATGAAGACCGTCAAAATCGACCTGCGCGAAGTAGAACTTGCGACCCTTTCCGGATCGACCCGCGGCTGGCTGATTGTTGGGGATAACGGCGTCATTCATGGGATGGTGCACCCGATTGATGGCGATTTGTTTACCATCTCGTCGAATACGGATCCGCGCATTCAGGCCTTTGGCTGGTGCCCGATGTTTGACAGCCTTGCCCACGTGCAAAGCGATCTTGAAATCGCGCTGGCCATGTCGTCGCAGGAAGAAGTCGAAACCTGGCTTGAAGAATCCGAACGGTTTGATGATGACGGCCATCATGGTCACGTTCATTAACGCCCTGCCCGTGCGTTGGTGATCGGGCGGTGCGGATTCGCTGCAATGCACTGCCACAAAAACTTCGTGTGCGCAGTGCTTTATTGATGCACAGCAAATCAATATAATTATTACGCCTCTAAAATACCGCACTGCATCATGGATGGCGTGCTGACAATCTGGCATGCGCATCACCATATAGGGCGAATTGGCTGAAACCCGGCCCTGCCCACAGGACAAGGCGCAATTTGGCGATGAGTACAATCAACCTCGATCATCTGTTCAAACCCAAATCGGTTGCCGTGATTGGCGCGTCAAACCGGCCGCACTCTGTTGGCAGTGTGTTGATGAAAAACCTGCTTGCTGGCGGCTTTGATGGCCCGATCATGCCGGTCAATCCACGCAGCCAGTCTATTGGCGGCGTTCTGGCCTATCCAGACGTCAACAGCCTGCCGGTGGTTCCGGAACTTGCCGTGATCTGTGTGCCGCCCAAGGGCGTGGTGCCGGTCATGGAATGTCTGGCGGAAAAAGGCTGCCTTGCCGCCATCGTGCTGACTGCCGGCCTGTCGGCGGAGCAATATGACGAAAAGCGCAACGTCAAACAGGCGATGCTCGATATCGCGGCCGCCAAAAAGATCCGCCTGCTTGGCCCGAACTGCCTTGGCTTGATGGTACCCGGCATTGGTCTGAATGCCAGCTTCAGTCATCAAAGCATTGGCAGCGGCAAGATCGCCTTTGTCTCGCAATCTGGTGCCCTGTGCACAGCTGTCCTTGATTGGGCTGCGGCACGTGGAATCGGGTTTTCGCACTTCATCTCGCTCGGTGAATGTGACGACGTCGATTTTGGCGATGTGATCGATTATCTGGGGTCTGATCCCGATACCCGGGCGATCATGCTTTATATTGAATCTATCCATGAACGCCGAAGCTTCATCTCTGCCGCCCGCGCGGCTTCCCGTAACAAGCCGATCCTGTGCATCAAATCCGGCCGCTTTGCCGAGGGTGCAGCCGCCGCCGCATCACATACCGGTGCACTTGCTGGCGCCGATGACGTCTTTGATGCGGCGATCAAACGGGCCGGTGTTTTGCGCGTGTATACGGTCAGTGAGATGTTCTCGGCCGCGGAAACACTATCGCGCATGCGCCCGTTCCGCGGAGACAAACTTGGCATCGTTACCAATGGTGGCGGTATTGGTGTTCTCGCCGTTGATGCCCTTATCGAACGTAAGGGCCAATTGGCACATCTTGAAGACGAAACCATTTCTGCGCTGGATGACGTTCTGCCGCCAACATGGTCGCATGCCAACCCAGTCGACATAATTGGTGACGCCCCCGGCGAGCGCTACGCCAAGACCATTGATGCGGTCCTGAAAGACAAGAATATCGACAGTTTGCTGGTCATGCATGCCCCGACTGCAATCACCGACCCTGTCGAGGTCGCACAGGGTGTGATCGACACGATCAAGGGCAGCAAGAAGAACATCCTGACCAACTGGGTCGGTGAAGCCACGGTGGCGGAAGCCCGCAACATGTTCTATGCGGCGGGGATTCCGACTTATCGCACGCCAGAAAACGCCGTCGCCGCCTTCCAGCACATGGTCAATTTCCGCAAGCTGCAAGATCTTCTGATGGAAACGCCGCCATCCGTACCGCATGATTTCACGCCTGATATCGACAAGGCACGGAGCATCATTCATTCGGCCATCCATGCCGGGCGCCACATGTTGACCGAACCGGAAGCGAAATCGGTTCTCGAATGCTATGGCATCAACACGGTCAAAACCTATGCCGCCCTTGATGTCCAGGATGCTGTCAGCAAGGCCGAAAAGATCGGTCGTCCGGTGGCACTCAAAATCCTGTCTGACGACATCAGCCATAAATCCGATGTCGGCGGGGTTGTCCTGAACCTTGAAAATGGTGAAGAGGTCCGGGCTGCGGCCGAGAAGATGCAGCGTATCATCCGCGAAAAATTCCCGGAAGCACGCCTGCGCGGCTTTACAGTGCAGGAAATGGTCAAACGTTCCGGTGCCCGTGAATTGATCGTCGGCATGACCACCGACCCGATCTTTGGCCCGGTCATCCTGTTCGGTCATGGCGGTGTCGAGGTCGAGGTTGTCCGCGACCGTGCGATGGCATTGCCGCCGCTTAACATGAAGCTTGCCCGCGAGCTGGTCGAAGGCACACGTATTCACAAGCTTCTGCAAGGCTACCGTGATGTTCCGGCGGTCAACCTGGAAGAGCTTTACATGACGCTCGTACGCCTGTCGCAGCTGGTTGTGCAGCTTGGCGAGGTTGTCGAGCTTGATATGAACCCGCTTCTCGCCGACCGCGAAGGTGTGATTGCCCTGGATGCCCGCATCAAGGTAACGCCAAAGGTTCTGAGCGATGAAAACCGTCTGGCCATTCATCCCTACCCGCGCCATCTCAAAGAAAAAGTCGTGATGGATGATGGCACGACCTATCTGTTGCGGCCGATCAAGCCCGAAGATGAACCGGCCCACTATGAGTTCATGTCGCGCCTGACCCCGGAAGACATTCATTTCCGCTTCTTCGGCTCTGTTCGCGAACTGCCGCATTCGGAGATGGCCCGTCAGACGCAGCTTGATTACGATCGTGACATGGCGTTCCTCGCCATTCTGATGGACGGTGAAGAAGAGGTCGAATTCCACGGCATCGTTCAGGTTGTCATCGACCCGAACAACGAAAAGGCCGAATACGCGATCATGGTCCGCTCCGACATCAAGGGGCGCGGTCTTGGCCGCATTCTGATGGAAAAAATGATCGAATTCTGCCGCCGCAAAGGCACGGAAACCTTCATTGGACAGGTCCTTCCCAATAACCGTCGGATGCTGACCCTTTGCGAGAGCCTCGGCTTTACCCGCAAATTCATTGCTGATGAGGATGTGTTTGAGGTGACCCTGCCCTTGCAGCGTGATCCGGAATAAATCATCACATCACGATCAAACAACAAAAGCCCGGCGATTTGCCGGGCTTTTTCGTTCTGACGAAGCATCGCTGGATGTTAGGCGGTTTCTGCCACCAGCTTCGCCTTGATATCAGAAACGGCCTTTTCCGGGTCAATGCCTTTTTCACGCAGCGAATCAATTGCTTCATTCTCGATCGTGCGCAGCTCCTGCAAGGTCGTCTGAACGTCTTCGAGCTGCTGTTCAAGTTCCTCGATCCGGCGACGCCCGACCAGCATCAGATGGGCAAGCTGCTCTGTCCGGCTGCGATCGGCGTCGTAAAGGTCGATATATTCCTTGATGTCTTCAAGCGAGAAGCCAAGGCGTTTGCCACGCAAAACAAGCATCAATCGCGCACGGTCACGATAATTGTAAACACGCGTCGCCCCTGCCCGCTGCGGCGCAAGCAGATTTTTGGTTTCATAAAACCGGATCGCGCGCGGGGTAATATCGAATTCTTCGGCCAGCTCGGTAATGCTATAAAGCTTGTCGTTCATGGTTTTTCTTGTTTGTTGAATGCGGTCCGTCACCATCGCAACATTCCGACAGCCCAGTCAACAGATTTACGCATACGTCAGGCGAAAACAGCCTGTGTGGCGTCTTACGATCACGTCGCCTCAATCATTGTAGGTCGGCAAAGACCGCACGTAATCAAGATCGACCGGCACATAATCCGGGCCTTCGAACACCTGCCCATTCATCAATGCACCGGGCCAAACCCCACCACAAGACAGCCAATCAGTGCCATCCGGCAAGGGAACCGTGACGCGATCACAGTAAGCTTCCTGATGCTCCGGCCGGAGTTCAAAGCGTGCGCCCAATCCATCCTCAAACAGCGGGGTATCCGAGACGCGTGGCGCATTCAGAACACCCGGGTACGGATCAAACACCCCAGGATATGTCGGATGGTTCGCAAGATCGCCAGTGAATTGCACGGGCAAGGGTCCGGCTGAAGAAAGTTCAAGCTTGTCAGCAGACCCGAAGAAGGATTGATCAAGCGGCATCATGTCTTCGGGCAGCTTGGTGGGATCGGCGTGCTCGATCGCATTGCGGGCATTGATCAGACCGCGCGTTGTTCCCTTCTTGATGTATTTCTGGCGCAGGAAAAAGCTGTTGTGCAGGCATACGGAAACGTAATCCGGCTGGGCAACAGAACCACCTTTGCCCAGCTTGAAGACAGCGCCCCCATTATATTCATCCCCCTCGGGCCCGGGACGGCTGTCAAACCAGCAGATATTGCCAAAATAGTACCAGAATCCGCCACGCACACCGTCCTGGGAGAACAGCTTGTGGCAGTTATAGAACCGGTTGCGCCCGATCCACCAACCGACTGCGGTGGCTTCGGGTTCGACCGGGTTGTCGCGGATATATCGGAAACGGTTGTCAAATATCCGCACATCCCGGTTAAAACTGCCAATCGGCGCCTCAAGGTTATGGGCGGATACGTCCATTCGAACGCCATTATAGCAATCACAGATATCGTTTCGGATGATCTCTACATCCCCGATAATGTCATCCGACCCAAAGAACGCGCCGTTCAGATAGCGATATTCGACCTTGATAACATTGCCATCCGCGTCCTTGCCGTCGTGAATTTCGTCCCAGCGGATCTGACGCCAGATATCGGGATTCTGCACCCAACGGCAGTCAGAGATCGAAATACCACGTGTCTGCTGCCCGTTGGCATAGAAGGCATAGGTGCCCTCCGTGATATCAAGATCCCGAAACGCCAGATCGTGACTGTTTTCGATATAAACCGCACTCGGCCATGCGCGTTTGATGGTAAACAGCTCCAACCGGATATGGGCGACATTGATCAACTGGAAGACGGCAAACCCCGCCTGCCCGGGGTTACTTGCCGATATCGACGGATCAGGAAGCTTTGCCGCATCAATGATCGCATCAGGCTCCCCACGGACAATGATCGGTTTTTCTGCCGTTCCGCTGCACGGAAACCGCAAGGGCGCATCACAGCTATAATCACCGGCAATCATCCGGATCATTTGGCCGGGTTGGCTTTGCGCGATGGCCTGATCAAGGGTCAGGGTCGAACGGAGTTTCGTATCGATCCAGTGATCACCCCCGTCACTTGAGACGTAAACAATATCCATAAGCCCACCCTTTCGGTTTTCGATTGCAAAACCATACTCCAAAACAACTCTGGGAAAAGTCTGTTTTTATGAATCATACCTTTTGATATTTTGTATGAAATGTTTTAAATCAATCTCATGCTGATACGAACTTACGGCATTCACCCAATATATTATCGTATAAAGGACCATTTCATGTCCCTCGCAACCGGCCTGTTTTCCAAGCTATCTCTTTCCGTGATCATTGCTGCTGCCGCCACCAGTGGCGCGCAGGCCCATTTTCAGAAAATGATCCCGTCGACCAATGTTGTTGATCAGGAAACAGGGCGGACGGTGTCCTTTGATCTGACTTTCACCCACCCGATGACCAATGGTCCGGCAATGGAAATGGAAAAGCCGCTCCAGTTCGGTATGCAGTTCAATGGCGCCAAGACCGACCTTCTGGGCAGCATCGAAGCCAAGAAAGTCGATGGTAAAACCGCCTTTGATGCGACAGCACAGCTTAAAGCCCCGGGCGGTTACGCCTTTTATCTTGAGCCGGTTCCGTACTATGAGCCCGCCGAAGGCAAGTTCATCATCCAGTACACCAAGACGATTATTGATGCCTATGACGCGGGCGAAGACTGGGATCAGATGGTGGGCTTCCCGGCCGAGATCGAACCTCTTACCCGCCCCTATGGCATTTGGACCGGCAATGTCTTTTCCGGCATGGTGCGTCACAATGGTGAGCCGGTCCCGTTTGCCGAGGTTGAAGTGGAATATGCCAATGACGGCAGCATCACCCTTCCCAACGCGACCTTTGCCACCCAGGTGATCAAGGCAGACGCCAATGGTATTTTCCATTATGCCATGCCCAAAGACGGCTGGTGGGTCTTCGCCGCCCTGATCGAAGACGGCACCATGGCGGCCCCCGACAGTGACCAACAGGTCCCGGTTGAGCGCGGCGGCGTGCTTTGGGTCAAGACGGACGCAATGGACTGATTTCAGTTGGGCAGGTGCGCATCACCTGCCCGCTTTCATTTTACCAATCCCAATTTTCACATGGCCCTGAACATGACATTCCTTCGACGCCTGACCTTGATGATCCTGTTCGCATTGATCGTACCGATCAGTGCCGCACAGGCGCATAACCTGAATGTGTTTGCGATGAGCAACGGCGACACCATCGAAGGATATGTCTATTTCACCGGCGGCACGCGCGCGCAGCAGGCACAGATCGAATTGCGCAACACCGCCGAAAAGGTTCTGTTCACCACAACGGCCCATCACGACGGTAGCTTCGCGTTTACGGTCAGCCATCGTGGTGACTACACCGTCTTTACCAATACCGGTGACGGCCATGTCGCGACTTTTGATCTTTATGCTGATGAGTTCGCCGAACACCTGCCGGTTGCCTCGGCCAATGCCGCCATCGTCGTTGAGAATGTGACCACGGCACCTGATGAGGCCAAAGCCGTTTCAGGCAACCCATCAAAAGCAAAAAATGAGGGATCCTCACAATCAGTTGCCTCCGGGTTGAGTGCCCTGTCGCATGACGAGCTCAGCACCCTGATCAATCACGCGGTGGCGCGTCAAATCGGTCCGCTACGCGAAGAGGTCAATGCCTATCGCAATGATGTCCGCATGTCCGATATTCTTGGCGGCATCGGCGTAATTATCGGGATTTTCGGTGTGTCTGCCTGGGTGATGGCGCGCCGCCAAACACGAAAGTGAGCATTCCTCACTTTCTGTGCAGTTCAAGTGTCCCCTAAACCCGATCACCGCTTTCCATTGGCCATTTTGTATGATGGCTGTCGATCACGAAACGATGCTTGTGGGTCACCGGCGGATGGTAATGGCGATGCCGGTGTTTTTCGTCGCGCCCTTCGGTGTCATGCACATGGACGTGATGCGGGTCGTTATGGTCATGCGGATGTTCATGCCAGAACCCGGGATGGCTGTGGCTGATTTCCAGCCGGTCTTCCCTTGGCCACAAAACCATCGCAGCAAAGATCGCGCAAAGCGCAAGCCCGCCCGAGGCCAGAAAAGCCACAGACAGATCAGCCAGACTGCCCAGCCAGCCAACAATGCCATAGGCAAACAGCCAGCCCCCATGGGACAGGGCGAAATTGGCGGCAAAGAACGCTGATCGGTCCCCGTCGCCCGCCGAACGCTGAACCAACCGACCGCCCGGTGTTTGCGCAAAGGTTGTTCCGGCGCCAGCAATCCCCCAAAGAACAGCAAACGTGATTACCGACGCATGTCCTGCAATCATCAATGCGCCACCAACCAGCATCGCCATTGCTGCGACGACAATGCCGGACAGCATCAGGCGACGTTCGCCCAGCCGTTCGATCAAACGTGGGATCATGAAGGCGGCCGTCATGGACCCGCCCCCTGCACAGGCAAGGAAATTGGTAGTCAGCAGCTCACTGCCCCCGAGCACACCACGGGTAAGCACCACCGTATTCACAATGATCATCGCCCCGACCGAGGATACAGCAAAATACACCGCCAGAAGCCCGCGCAATCGTGGCGTTTTCAAATAGGCCGCAATCCCGAAAATCGTATTGGCATAGATCCCGCCGGTCCGATCAGTTGGGGCGGCCTTGGGCACACTGGCCGTCATGATCAACATGGCTGAGATCGTGAACGTCAGGCTGTTGGCCATAAACAGGCTGTCAAACGACCAAATTGCAAGCAGGGCTGCGGCCAATGCAGGACTGGCAAGGTTTTCCACGTCATAGGCCAGTCGGGCATATGAAAGCCCCTTGGTGTAGACCTTTTCGTCTGGCAGCACTTCGGGGATGATCGCCTGAAATACCGGGGTGAAGGCGGCAGACGCAGCATTCACCACAAACACCAGCACGAAAATCTGCCAGACCTGATCAACGAATGGTAAACACAGCACAATTACTGCACGCAGGACATCCAGCCCAACCAACCACATGCGACGTGGCAGCAAATGCGCCATGCCGCCCGCGATCGGGGCGATGACAAGATAGGCCACCATTTTCAGAACAAGGATGGAGCCAAGCACCCGACCGGCATCATCGCCTGCAAGATCATAGGCCAAAAGCGACAACGCCACCGTCGTCAGCCCCGTCCCGATCAAAGACGTAATCTGGGCTGCGAACAGATGGCGAAAGGCCGGTTTGGCAAACGGGGATATGCTTGATGTCATCTCCGCCCTTTCATGCGCGCCCACGAGACACTGTGCTCAGGTCCTCAGGATGCGTCTTCTGCCTGTTTGGCGCGCTCGCCAGCTGTGCATTTCTTTTCGGGCAGCTGCAACATTTTACCCGTGCGCAATTCAATGATCCGTGTGGCGAGCTTACGCCGGAAATGCGGGTCATGCGACACCAGAATCATGGCTTGCGGCAGGCCAAGCAGGATTTCCTCAAGCCGACGCATGTTTTCTTCGTCAAGCGCGTTGGTTGGCTCATCGAGCAACAAGACATCAGGTTTCATTGCGAGCACGGCGGCCACAGATACCAGCCGTTTCTCACCACCAGAAAGCTCGTGCGTAATCCGTTCACGCAGATGCTTGAGATGGAGCTGGTCAAGGACCTCGTCAACGATCGCAAGCGCTTCTTCGCGGCTGGCCCCAAGATTAAGCGGCCCGAAAGCGATGTCTTCGATCACGGTCGGACAAAACAGCTGGTCATCCGGGTCTTGCACGATGAAACCAACCCGGCAGCGCAAATCATGGAATTCGGCATCGGTCACGCGCGGGGTGCCAAAGGCGCGAATTTCGCCCGCATGCGGTTTGATCAGGCCAACAAGGATCCGCAACAGCGTGCTTTTTCCTGCTCCGTTTGGCCCGGCAAGAAACAGACGTTCACCAGGATCAAGTGTCAGACTGACACGATCCAACACGTTCTGCCCTGCCCGGTAGCCATAAGAAATATCGTTCAGTTCAATAAGCGAAGACATAAATTCGATCCAAAAGGACTAAGGCGGTAATCAGGGCCAGGAAGAAAACAACGAACAAACCATCGCGACGCCGAAAGGCCATATCATCAATCATCGGAAAATGACCGCTAAACCCGCGACATTTCATGGCTTCAAGCACCCGTTCGGCACGTTCCAGCGAACGCACCACCAACATGCCAAACAAATAGCCAAAAGATCGGTATGTGTGGGCATTGTTGCGCGCCTTGAACCCGCGCAGTTTCATGGCCATGCGAAGACGGTGATATTCGTCATGCAAAACGGATATATAGCGCACCGTGAACATCATCAGATGCACAAGTGCCGGTGGGCATTTCAAACGATAAAGCGTATGCCCAAGCGCCACCGGCGTCATGCCCGACAGCAGGCTTAACATCATCAAGACAACCGCGTTGGCCCGAATACCGATCAGGATAGCATGCATCAAGCCTTCCTGACTGGCTTGCGCACCAAGGACGGTGAACATCGGCGTGCCCGGTGTTGTGAAAGGCAGCATCACCAGCATCACAATGATGAAGCCATCCATGGCCGCCATGCGCTTTAATGTCACACGCAGCGGCAAATCGGTCAGGCTCAGCGTGATGGCCGCAACCGCCAACGCCCCCAGCGCAAATTCGATTTGATGCAAGGCGACTACGACGATCGCAAACACACACGCCGCGACCACCCTGACCCGAGGGTCAAACATCCCGATGAATGACGGCGTATGTCCGCCGCCACCCGCCTGAACGTTCAAGGGTTGGTCATGCCCGAAAAGATGGCTCATGCTTTGGGTGCTTTTGCTCGTATCCGTCGCGCTGCGATGTAGTAAATGATCCCGAAGGCACCGAATATATAGCCAATCCCGCCCAGAATCGATTGAAGATCATTCTTTTCCTTATAGGCCGTGATCTCACGACGCAGCGGACGCAATTCATCCCGGACAATGGTCGCGATGATCTTTTCCTGTTCTCGGGTGATTGCAGCGTTTGAGCTGGATGCAGTTACGCTTGATGCGGCACCTGTTTGATTGGACACCGCTTGTTCGACATCTTCGACAGTCGACAAATCACTTATGGCAAAACGCGCTTCGGCCACATGCCCTGCCCCAAGATCGGCGCGAAACAGCAAATCAACATCACCGCTTGGCGTATAGACAAAGAAACCATCTTCATCGGTTGTCACTTCGTCGATCTTGTTGCCTTCAGGATCGAAAACCTCGACAAGCGTGTTTTCGGCCATATCCCCGCTTGAAAAACCGATCTCGCCTTCAATGTTTGCGCCACTGGGAAACACCGACGCAATGACCTTGTGTGCCTGCACCGGTCCAGTCCCAAGCACCATTACCCCCAAAGCGAGGGCGACCATGAAAGCCTTAGCCATTGGAAGCCTCGCCCGCCTGCTTTGCGTTAAGTGCCGCCGCCTGCAATTGGAAATCGGTTATCGGGTCTGCGGGCTGTAACAAGGCCGGTTTGACCTTCGCAATCAGATAAACCGAAGCCGCAGAGATCAAACCTTCGACAATCATGATCGGGATGTGCGCAAAGAAGACAAGCTTCGCCGCCGCGACGAATCCATCCCCGCTAAGCGCAAGGGACACCGCCACACAAAGCGTTGTTAGCGCAATTGAAAACGCCCCGGCAATGCCGCCCAGAATAGCGGCCGTCACGGGGTTGCTGCGCGACACCATGCCGCGGAACAAGAGCCCCGCCAGAACGGCTGGAAACGCGATATTGACCGTATTGACGCCAAGAACCGTCAAACCGCCAAAACCAAAGAAGATCGCCTGCAGCAAAAGCCCCACAAACAGCGCAGGAAAGGCGGTCCAGCCAAGCACCAGCCCGGCCAGACCGCTCATGATCAGATGCACACTGGATGGTCCCACCGGCACATGAATAAGCGAAGCAACAAAGAATGTTGCCGACAAAACCCCGGTTGCGGGAATTTTATCGATTGGCAGTTTCCGCAAGCCCAGCCCAAGCCCGGCCACTGCAAGAACGCCCCCGCCAATCAAGACTTCCGGTGCCAGCGCACCATCCACAATATGCATCTGTTTTGTCCCTCGCCTATTTCACATCATAGGCGCGAACCCACAGGACTGCATCCTGTGAAAGCTCTTTGCCCTGAAATTCTTTTTCAGGGCCGCTGCCAAGTGCTGCAAATCCCCAAAACCCTGCCTTGGGGACACCAAAGGTGAAATACCCGTTTTCATCTGAAATTGCCACCACAGCACCACCTGGCATCGGCGATGCGGTTGGTCCCTGTGGTGTGTTGCTGGCCATATCGGGTTCTGCGGCCATGTACTCGATCTCAATCTCGCTACCCGCGACCGGCTGTC
The DNA here is from genome assembly GCF_056161285.1 of Thalassospira sp. ABL2_045. Taxonomy (NCBI): domain Bacteria; kingdom Pseudomonadati; phylum Pseudomonadota; class Alphaproteobacteria; order Rhodospirillales; family Thalassospiraceae; genus Thalassospira; species Thalassospira sp. ABL2_045. Next base: position 68,040 of record NZ_JBSWYV010000003.1, read on the forward strand.
CTTCGCTTAGAACACGACCGGTGAAGGTTGAGCCCGCGACGATATTGGTCGGACGATTGAGCGGCAGAATTTCGGTTTTGAGCCCTTGTGGCTCCATCCAGTCAGTCGGAATTTCGTTGCGGTTCACATAGGATTTCGTGATCTGCTGGATGTAAATGTCTTCGCTTTCCTCGTAATACGGGCTTGGCACGACAACCATCACGTAATCGCCGCTGCGGCGAAGGGAAAGCACACCATCAAAGGCCGCGGCCGAGTTCGCTGAACCTGTGAAAGTGATCGGCGAAAGCGTTGATTTCAAATCAATTTTCTTACCACGATTGATCGCGTAAAATTCCAGCGGCTCGACCATATCCATGACATGGCCGTTTTCGAACGGATGCCAGAAAATCAGCTTTACCGGCTGATCCCCGGCCTTGGTCACGTTTACTTCTGGCGTATAGGCCAACTGAAAATGTGCTTGGGCCGGCATGGTAGCCGACAGCACACAGGCGCTTGCGATTGCAAGCTTTCCAAGAGTCTTCAACATATAATCGTCTCTTTCTCAAACGATGCACGCAGGACAAAGGCCCCACGCGCAGGGTCAGGACAAAGAACGATAGGATGGCTGGAAGCAAGATTGCGGATCTTATCAAGACCGTGTGTACCCCTGCAACCTGACGCTCACCCCGGCGTCCAACAGTTTGATACCAAGTGCCAGGCACTCGGCAGTCAAAGGCAGGTCTCCTGGCTCGCGGTTTGAAAAGCACTACGCCTTCCCGGTATATCCCAGTGGCATATGCAGTGCTCGGACCGCTTACAGTTGCGGGGGCAGCCGTGGCCTTGTCACGCATGACGCACCACGTTCCCTTTTAAGTTGATCCATTCAGATCAACACCAAAGACACTGTCATAATCCACGTGCGACGGATCGCTGTCAACTCTTTGCCCGGTTGTGGGGCCATAATCTTTTGGGTGATGGCTTGACCTCATTGGAGCGCCGGGCAAAGATCATCACCACCTTTGGCGACGGGCTTCAAATGCCCGCATTACGATGGGCGGAAACATCATGACACCTGAAACGGTTCTTGTTTTCTGGTTCAAGGAACTCGAAGAAAAACAGTGGTTTATCAAGGACACATCCCTTGACCGCCACATCACCGAACGGTTTTCCGATTTTCATGCCGCCGCTTGTGCGGGGGAGCTGTTTACGTGGCGCACAACACCCCATGGGCGTCTGGCCGAAATCATCGTTCTGGACCAGTTTTCGCGTAATATGTATCGCGATCAGCCGCAATCCTTTGCGTTCGATACGATGGCATTGGTACTGGCCCAGGAAGCGGTTGCCTTGGGGCATGATCGCAAATTGGTGACGCCGCAGGAGCAGGCCTTTTTGTATATGCCCTATATGCATTCAGAATCCGAAATCATCCACGAGGTCGCTGTCGATCTGTTTTCTCAGCCGGGTCTTGAGCGCAATTACGAGTTCGAGCTGAAGCATAAAAAGATCATTGATCGTTTTGGTCGCTACCCGCATCGCAACGACATACTTGGCCGCACCTCAACGCCAGAGGAAACAGCGTTTCTCAAGGAGCCCGGATCATCTTTCTAAGCATGAAAAAAGGGACGGTTTCCCGTCCCTTTCATTCGGCTCGCCAAACTCCCAAACGATCAGCCAACATCCCGGTCGCGATTATCCCACCAGTCTTGAACAAGATTTTCGGCCTCGTCCATATAGTCGGCCTTGCCTGCAAGGAAGGCTGCCATGGCCGCACTGCCCTTGATCTTGGCTTCGGCGGGCGTGTCTTCAACGTCGCCGCGCCACACACCGAGAAAATGTTTGAGCGATATCGGGCTTTGTTCTTCGCCGTCCTTGGCGGTTTTGGGCAGCATCGCTGGCCAGCGCACATCATTGAGTTCCCCATTATCAAGCATCCGCAGGTCCACATGCTTGTAAGGGGTTCTTTCGGCCTCGCCCCCGCCGCCCTTGATCACACCAATACGTGGCAGTTCCAAAAGCTTTCCGGTTTCCCGATGAACATCGAGGAACGCCGGATGAAACACGCCGAGAAACGCCGATTTTGCCTGCAACGGGTTCAGCAAACGAAGCAGTGTATTTACCGGACTGCGCAAACCAAGCAACGGACGCAGACCAATCAGTTCTTGAAGTTTCGGATGCATATGGCGCAGCGGCAGATAGGCAAATCCCTTGGATGCGATATCTGATCTGGCTTCTTCGGCAGACATGGCAATCGGCAGTTTCAGCGCCTTGATGGCGGCCTCTGTGCCCATGCCATTGACCAGATGCGAGTTATAGCCATGCATCAGGATTGGCACACCGTTCTGCGACAGCAATAGCGCGGAAAGCACAAACCACGGCAATCCACGGGTGCGACCCGCCGCATAGGACGGCCAATCGAGTGCTGGACGATCAAGATTTTCGTCCTCGCCCTCTTCATCCGGTTCAAGACGGGCGGCCTTGCGGACGGCCTCGATCATGCCAGCGAGTTCTTCAGGCGTTTCTGCCCGATAGCGCAGCATCAAAAGAAACGCGCCAAGCTGGATCGGTTCGACCTCATCGCGCAGGATCATCGAGAACGCGTCAAATGCTTCCTCGCGGGTCAGGCTGCGTGACCGGCCCGGCCCACGGTAAAACGTCCGCAGATAGCCCGAAAACGGGTGCGATTCTGGTAAGGCATTCTCATCCTCGAGCTGTTCAAGATGCTCGTCGGTCATAGGGCTTCACCGGATAGTTATGTCGTTACTGGTCGTGGACGCGCGTAAAGACCCACTCTGTCTCGGTCGAGAGGTCATCCTGATAGCTGTAGCCATCCACGTTGAATTTCTTGAGCTCTTGCGGGTCTTCGATCCGATTGTCAATCATATAGCGCGCCATCATGCCACGCGCACGCTTGGCCGAGAAACCGACAACCTTGGCCGCACCACCCTTTACCTCTTTGAAAACAGGGGTAATAACCGGGCCATCAAGCACCTTGGTCTTGATCGATTTGAAATACTCGTTCGAGGCCAGATTGATCAGGCTGCGATCCTTGTGACCCTTGGTGATTTCATTGATTTCTTTTGAAATCTTGTCATCCCAGAACGCATACAGGTCCTTGCCACGCGGATTGGCAAGGCGCGTTCCCATTTCAAGACGGTAAGGCTGCATCAAATCACGCGGCTTCAACAGGCCATATAGGCCTGACAGCATCCGGAAATGATCTTCGGCCCAATCAATGTCTTTGGCCTTCATTGTATCAGCATCAAGACCGACATAGGTGTCTCCACGAAACGCGAAGATCGCCGGTTTTGCGTTGGTCTTGTCAAACGGGCGCGAAAAATGCTGAAAACGCTGATAGTTCAGATCGGCAAGGTTTTCGCTGATCCCCATAAGCTTCATAAGATCGCTGCGGCTTTTTTTGCGCGCGACATCAATAAGTTCTTCGGTGTCATCCAGAAATGCAGGTTGGGAAACAGACATTTCAGGAACGTCGGTTTCGAAATCAAGCTTCTTGGCCGGGGACACAACAGCAAGCATCAATCTGCCTCTTCTCTTTCATCTCGGTTCGATTTGTCGTAACAAGCCACAAGGCATGGGCAATGTCTAGGGCCCAACCCCATGTACAGGAGTATACGGCTGTGCATGGGCTTGGACCCTTGGCGTTAACCATAAACTTCTAATTTTGCAGAAAATCTGTCTGGCGCAAGCTTTGACGGAAGAAAGGACCCATTATGAGTGAACAAGTTCGCGCGTCGCACATTCTTCTGATGTATGCCGGTTCGGCCCGTTCGACCGCCACCCGCACCAAGGACGAAGCCCTGACCGAAATCAACGCGCTCAAGGATCAGGTTGCAAACGGTGCCGATTTTGCCGGACTCGCCAAAGCCAACTCTGACTGCCCGTCCGGCCAGCAGGGCGGCGACCTTGGCTTCTTTGGCCGTGGCATGATGGTTCCGGAATTCGATGCCGCAGCATTCAGCATGGATGTTGGTGCGACGTCTGACGTTGTTGAAACCGATTTCGGTTACCACCTGCTGCAGCGTACCGCCTAAGCACCCGCTTACGCGTCATGCACTAAAAAAGGCTGGCATTCGTTTGCCAGCCTTTTTCTTTTCAGTCGTGTCAGTAGCGCCCTTCAGAAATCAACAATCGGCGCATCAAGCGCGTACTGTCCCTTGTGATCTTCAATCTCGAGCACCCAGACGTCCGGGTCGAACCCAACCTGCTTGCGCCAGTATTCATCACAGGAAAATTCGGTTTCTCGCCCCCCGTCCGGGCTGCCAGCGACCAGCATCCAGCCCAGATCGCCATCAAGCGTCGTGACCCGAGAATAGACGAAACATCCGTTTTCAAACCGGTTGAGCTTCAAAAGGACCGCTCCGGCGTCCTCGTTACCCTTGTGGGCCACCATGGCTGTAATCAGGTTCGCCTGACAAATCGCGATCTGTCCTCGCACCCATAGCCCGGCTTTAAGGCGCGGCTGCATCTATACCCCTTCCCGCGTTGCGGTGACGTTTTCTGGCATTTGCAGGATCAGGTTCGGGTTGGGACAGATACTTTCCCAGATATCCCATTCGGACGGCTTGGCTGCGCCAAAGAAGTCGCCTTCGCGGCCGAGCATATCGAAAATGATCTGGAAATGCAGATGCGGGATCCAGTCGCCATTGATCGGGAAGTCTCCAAAGCTGCAGAACAGGTCACCCGCCTCAATTTCCTTGCCCTTATAGAGCCCTTCAAGGGATTCGCGACTCAGATGGCCATACAGCGTATAGAATTTGATGCCCGCCGCCGGTTCATGCTGCAAGATGATGGTCGGTCCATAATCAAGGTGCAGGTTGTTGTCGGCAAAGCTGTGCACAACGCCATCAAGTGGCGCGAATACCGGGGTATATGCCGGGGCAAACAGATCAATACCAAGATGCTGACTGCGGGCTTCGCCATCGTTTTTGAACTGTTCGGACTGATAGCAGATCCGGTCTTCACGATAGCGGCCAATGCCAACCGGCGCGCTGGCATCCGCCAATTGCTGCCACATGATTTCGGTCTGGCGTGCCGGATCGCTCTCGCCGCCAATTACGACATCACCGTTTGATGAGAAATCATAGACGATCTTCGCACAGCTTTTGAGATCGCATTCCATGACCGAGCGGAAACCATCGCGGTTCGCTTCGATCCAGGCGCGCAAGCTTGCGGCCTCTGGCATCGGTTCCTGGCCTTGTGCAAGGCGATCCTGATAGGTTTGAAGGCGTTGGGCTGCGGCAGTCGATCGCAAAGCGGTCACGGTGATGGCTCCGAAACAGAAAAAGGCAGGGACGATGCCCTGCCTTTAGCTACATGATTATATAAGTGATCGGCAAGCTTTGGCTTACCAGTTGGTCACTTCGTATTCACAGGACACGTCATCATCATCGGTGTCGGTCAGTGCAACCGTCAGACGGCGCATCTGCGGGTTGAAGCGTTTGATGAAGTTGAGCAGCAGCAGCGATTCTTCGGAAAGCTCGCCTGCGTCTTCGTCATCTTCATCCAGTTCACACAGCTCAACCAGCTCAAGGAACAGTGCGCCGAGTGCGCGTTTGACGTCTTCACCGCCTTTAAGGCCGCCGGTCAGATCGCCAAGCGGGCCCAAGTCGATTTCGAGTTTGCGCAGATTTGCGCTCATCTGATCGATGGCATCTTCATCAAGGACCATCTCGGCCGCGATCATATGCGTGCCGACTTCGTTGATGTTCATGAAACCGACGAACTCAAACAGGTCATCCTTGGTACGACCGTCTGCCAGCAGCTTTTCGGTATGTGCTTCGAATTCTTCGAAGTCGATATCTTCGCCAAGATCGTTTTCAAGATCGCTCATGTCGCTCTCCAATCAAAATTTGCGCTGCTGATACTCTGGATTGCGGGAAAACTCAACCCGGACTGGTGACATGGCCATCTGCTATGCAGCCATCACATTGCCTGCCAAACAATATTGCGAACGATAACGCATTATCACTAGGATTAGAATTGATCTGATCGACCGGCTTTGAATGGAACCCGATATGCCCACCTTTACGCTTCTCGACATCATCGCATTTTGCTGGGCCTTTGCCTGGTGGGTTGGCTACACTCTGTTTGCCGATGCCAGTTCAAGGCGACGTAATTCCATCTCCGCCCATATGGCGCGCAACCGCCATCGTTGGATGGAACAGATGCTCAAGCGCGACATCCGTATGGTCGACACATCGATTTCGAGTAACCTTATTACGGGCATCAGCTTCTTTTCATCGACCACCATTCTTGTCTTGATCGGTCTGGTGGCTTTGCTGGGCTATACCGATAAGGCGATTGAAACCGTATCTGCCCTGCCCTTTGCCGCTGTCACCACGCCCGGCGTTTGGGAATGCAAGGTGGTGTTGCTGATCGTGATCTTTATCTACGCTTTCTTCAAATTCACCTGGGCCTTCCGGCTATCGAATTATTGTTCCATCCTGATCGGCGCAGCCCCCGAGGCGGATGCGCCCGATGCCGCCCGTGCGGCGGCGCGCGCATCGCGGATGAGCATGATGTCAGCCCATAACTTCAATCGCGGTATTCGTGCCTATTTCTTTGCCCTGTCGGCATTGGCATGGTTCTACCACCCGGTTGCCTTCATCATCTGCGCGACCTGGGTGACGCTGGTGCTGTTTAACCGCGAATTCCGGTCCCACGCATTGGATATCCTGAGCGGTCATCACTGAGCGCAGCACCAACGAAAAAGGGCCGCGTCTGCGGCCCTTTTCTTGTTCATATGCGGTGCCGTCAAGCGGCCTGCGCCCGGCGACGGATCGCAAATGTCGCAACGATCAGCAACACCAGACCGACCGGCAGCGCCGCACTGTAAAGCAGCGTCACCCACCCGGATCCGGCATAGATCGTACCCGCAGACAGCGATGCAATCGCCACGGTCCCAAATACACAGAACTCGTTGATGGCCTGAACGCGGGCCTGTTCGGACGGACGATAGTTTTCCGTCAGGAACGTGGTCGCGCCGACAAACATGAAGTTCCATCCAATGCCAAGTAGCACAAGCGACACCCAGAAATTGCCCATCAGGTCTTGCCCGGCAAGACCGACAGCCAAACAGACAAAATTCAGGATCGCACCGGCCTGAATGACCTTAAGCGCCCCAAACCGTTTGATCAGATTACCGGTAAAGAAGCCCGGCGCATACATGCCGACAACATGCCATTGAATGATAAAGGCCGCATCGCCGAAGGCATAATTGCAATCAAGGATCGCAAGCGGCGTTGCCGTCATCACAAAGCTCATAACCGCATAACCAAATGCGCCAGCGATAATCGCAACAATAACAGCCGGCTGGCCCATCACGGTTTTAAGCGGGCGCGCTGGTTCTGGATGCTTGTGTCCGCGCATATCGGGCAAACGCAGCTGACCAATGGCAATCACCAACAGGAACTGCAAACCGATCAGGGCCACAAAGGTTCCAAGGAATGGCACCGTATCAAACCAGTCACGTGCAAAGCTTGCCAGGTTCGGCCCGATAAAGGCCGATGCCAGACCACCCAACATCGTGTAGGAAATCGCACGTGCCCGGAATTCTGCCGGTGCGGCTTCGGCCGCGGCAAAACGATACTGCATGGCAATGGCATTCCCAGCCCCGATGCAGGCACATCCAATGCAAAGCAGCCAGAAATTGGCGTAATAAACAGCCCCCATTCCCGACACCGCCCCCATCATCGCAGTGGCAGCGCCCATCCAGAAGCCGAACCGACGCCCCTTCTTGGCCATAATCACGGCTGACGGGGCCGTCATCGCCATCATGGCAATCATCATGCAGGCGACCGGCAAGGTTGAAAGCGACTTGTCACTGGCAAGCGAAAAACCAATCACCGCAGCGACAGTGAAAATCAGTGACATCGCACTGGCAGACAGCGCGACGCACAGACTTAAAATCATGATGTTCCGGCGGACTTCCGGGCTCGACATTTGGGGCTCCCTTCGGTGGCGTTGGTGGCGCCGTTATGATGTTTTCGCAAAACAGGCCAGAGTTTAAGGCTTCTATCTTGCTCTACAAGTTTGTCCTGTTATATTGGCTCTTCACCTTACGGGATAGTATCAATGCACGGCTTTGCCGACAAAAAGTTGAATGCCGCTAAAATCACTGCTTGCCGCAATGGCAGCAGCGCGGTTCGTGCTGTCCCGAAAGTCGCTTTTTTCAAAGAGCGAACTTGACCTCATCCTGAAATTCCTTTTCTTGTGCATTTACCCCGCGTAAACATGCGGGTTCTATATGTGCATTACTGAATTATGCCCGCAGATAAAGCAGAGTTGAGCCAACCATGATTGCCCTGACCCTTCCCGATGGTGCCGTGCGCGAATTTGACGGCCCGGTATCGGGTTTCGATGTCGCCAAAAGCATCAGTTCTTCGCTGGCAAAGAAGTCCTTTGCCATCATCGTCAATGGTGAATTGCGCGACCTCGCGCGCGAGATTGACACTGACGCGACTATCGAAATCGTGACCAAGGGCCATGCGGAGGTTCTGCCGCTGATCCGTCACGATTGCGCCCATGTCATGGCCGAAGCCGTGCAGGAACTTTATCCCGATACGCAGGTCACGATTGGCCCGTCCATCGAAAACGGTTTCTATTACGATTTCGCCCGTGAAACGCCGTTCACGCCAGACGATCTGGTCAAGATCGAAAAGCAGATGCACAAGATCATTGAACGCAATGAGCCGATCGTACGCGAAGTCTGGGACCGTAACGAGGCGATCAAATTCTTCCTTGAGAAAGGCGAAAAATACAAAGCCGAGATCATTGAAGACCTGCCGGAAGATGAAACCATCACCTGCTATCGCCAGGGTGATTTCATCGACCTGTGCCGTGGCCCGCATGCGCCCTCAACCGGCAAAATCGGCAAAGCCTTCAAACTGATGAAGGTTGCCGGCGCCTATTGGCGTGGTAATTCCGACAATGAAATGCTGCAGCGTATCTATGGCACCTGCTGGGAAAGCAAGGAAGACCTGGATGCCTATCTACACATGCTCGAAGAAGCGGAAAAGCGCGATCACCGTCGCCTTGGCCGTGAAATGGACCTGTTCCACATGCAGGAAGAAGCCCAAGGTTCTGTCTTCTGGCATGACAAGGGCCTGAAGCTGTATCGTCGGGTTGAAACCTATATCCGTGATCGTCTTGATGACGCCGGTTATCAGGAAGTCCGTACGCCGCAGCTTGTCGATCGCGTGCTTTGGGAAAAATCCGGTCACTGGGAAAAGTTCCGCGAGAACATGTTCACCACGACCCCGGATGAAGATGATCCCGAACGTGTTCTGGCGCTTAAGCCGATGAACTGCCCGTGTCACGTGCAGATTTTCCGTCTTGGCAGCAAATCCTATCGTGATCTGCCGCTGCGTATGGCGGAATTTGGTTGCTGTCACAGAAATGAGCCGTCAGGCGGTTTGCATGGCATCATGCGTGTGCGCCAGTTCATTCAGGATGACGCCCATATCTTCTGCACCGAAGACCAGATTGTCTCGGAAACCAAGATCTTCTGTGACCTTCTGAAGTCGGTTTACAAGGATTTCGGCTTTACCGACATTCTCGTGAAGTTCTCGGATCGCCCGGAAGTGCGTGCCGGTTCTGACGAGATCTGGGACAAGGCAGAAACTGCCCTTCGCGAAGCAGCCGAAGAAGCTGGTCTCGCCCTTGAAGTCAACCCGGGCGAAGGTGCGTTTTATGGGCCGAAGCTTGAGTTTGTGTTGCGTGACGCGATTGGTCGTGACTGGCAGTGTGGCACGCTTCAGGCCGATTTCGTTCTGCCGGAACGCCTCGATGCGTCCTATATGGGCGAAGATGGTGAAAAACACCGTCCAGTCATGCTACATCGCGCGATCCTGGGCTCGCTCGAACGTTTCATCGGTATTCTGATTGAAAACTATGCTGGTCGTCTGCCGCTTTGGCTGTCGCCGGTGCACGCGGTTGTCTGCACGATCACCAATGACGCAGATGACTATGCACATGAAGTCAAGGCAGCACTTGAAGCCAAGGGCCTCAATGTTGAGCTTGATACCCGTAACGAGAAAATCAACTACAAGGTCCGTGAACACAGCCATGCCAAGGTTCCAATGATCCTGGCACTTGGCAACCGCGAAGCCGAAGAAAAGACCGCTTCGGTACGCCGCATTGGCTTCAAGCACCAGAAGACCTTTGGCATTGATGAGCTGGGTGATGCGATGGCGGCAGAAATCCGTGATCGCGTGATCGAAGCCGAATTCTGATCAAGCCAAGATAAATAAACATAAAGCCCGCAAGTCAAATGCTTGCGGGCTTTTCTTTTAACCAAACGCCAAATTATTCCGGCGGAAGTTTCGGTTTATCTGACGGCGGCAATGATCCGCCACCAGCCCCGGACAGGTCCAGTTTCGGCATCCCTGACCCCGATCCGCCTTGCTGTGCGCGGGTCTGTGCATAGGCAACCGATGGGTGGCGCGCATTGCCAAACACCTGACCGATAAAGCGCCAGATTTTTGGCACAAGCCAGACCAGAAGCAGCACGAACACAGCAAGCAGCACAAAAAATAGCACCGGATGGAAGGCAACCGTGTAAAGGGCGCCAAAGACAGCCACATCCTCGGCGACCGACGCGACGCTGTTGCTGATTGGCTCAGGTGATGTGTTGATCGCAGCACGGCTTCCCGCCTTGGTAAAATGGCTTCCGGCTGCAACAGTACCGCCAACCAGCAATGCAATCGCGGTCTGAACACCATCCCCCAACCCGACATCAAGGCCGCCAAGGGCCCCGGCCGCAAGCAGTGCCCCAGCCGGAATACGGATAAAGGTGTGAATCGCGTCCCACACGCTATCAACGATCGGGATTTTATCGGCGACGAATTCGATCAGATAAAGGAACATCGCAAGGGCGAGTACCCACCAGCTTCCCAGAACCTGCAGTTCTGGTGGCAAATCCAGCAGTCCGAAATTGTTCATGAAACCGAGAACAACGACGGTGCCATACAGGTTTACACCGCTGGCCCAGGCCCCACCCATTCCCAAAGCAAGAGTTTCAATCACACCCACGAATAACGCCCTTTCAAAGCCACAATTCTCACCAACAAGTGACTGGGCAAAACTTCCAGTTGTGATAAATCACACTTTCAAAGCGTCCCAACGCACGTATTAATGCCAAACCAGATCCAAAGAAAGGTACGACGATGAACCGTGAAGGTGAAACCCCAAAAATGATCAAGGCATGTGCTGTGGTGATGATGCTTGCCTCCCCGCTTCTGGCAGGCAACGCTTTTGCGATGGGAAGCTCCGATAGCTGGAGTTCAGAGGGAACGGATCTTTCGGCCGTAACCGAGCTTGTCGATACCGAAATGTACGAGATGGCGATCGACAAGATCGAAACCATGCTCGAAGACGATTCTGAAAACGCCGATCTTTATAATTATCTGGCGTACAGTCAGCGCAAAATGGGCGATTTTGACAGTGCTGCGCAGAACTATGAACGCGCCCTGATGATCAACCCGGAACATGCTGGCGCCCTTGAATATCAGGGTGAATTGTTCCTGCAGACAGGCAAGCCTGAGATGGCCGAGGAAAATCTGGCCCGCCTTCAAGAAGTTTGCGGCACGGGTTGCGACGAATACAAAATGCTGGCCAGTAAAATCAGCAACTAGTCGACATATTGGACCTCAGAAAACCTATTCGTCAGGATAGGTTCCCTTTTGTGGGCGGAAAGGCCATATGTCTGCTTTGGTTGGACTTACGCAAACGGGAAGATACATGTCAAACGCTGTGATGAGCAAAAGCTATTCGGTCGTTTGCCTGCGGGCCACAGGGCAGCAGATGGAGCTGGAAACGGTATCCGATTACAGCGCTGCCCTGAGTTCTGCAAAAAGTGCAATTGCCAATAAAAGCAATTCTGAAGTCCGTATCGTCGAAAACAAGTACGACCAGGCAAGCCGCAAGGACAAAAAGCAGGTCATCAAGATTCTGACGCCCGAGAGTGCGGGTGTGACAAGTGGTTCTGCAGCACGCCCTGGCAAAAGCCCCGGCATGACGCGTGAAACCGCCAAACAGGCCACCAAGGGGATTATCAATATCGTCATTGCGGTAACCGTTTTGATCCTGTTGGTGGGGATCATGATCCCGTTGGCGATGCGATAATTGATCGCCACTTTGAGCCGCCGTCGGCTTCTTTATCTTCCTGATTTTCCAGCAGACCTGATCACAGTCCTCCTGTTTGCAACAGTTGTCTTTGCTGCCAAGGAAAGATATAACTTTCCCTGATACAGTGATGATCAGGTGAAGCGTGAAAATCAGGTCTGCGACAACAAGAAACAATCCACGCCGCAATTGGCGATGGCTCACTGCCGCAGCTCTCCTGCCGCTTCTTGCTGGCTGCAGTACGGATGATCTGTCCGGGCTTTGGTTAGGGTCATCATCATCGCCGCAAGAAATCAGCGCGACATCAACCAATCAGGCGACCGCGACCGAAAAGGCGACCTTTAACCGCGCAGCCTGCGGGCTGTTTTTCGGCAACGGAAACTTGCCCGGCACAGCGAAAGGCGGCAATGGCGCGTCTGCCCCCATTTCACTGGATGGCAGTCCGCAGGAAAACCTGCTGCAGGCCATTTCCTATGACATGGACGGAAACTACGAAAACGCCCGCAAACTTTATGTCTGGCTGACCGCAACACCACCTGACATGAAAGTTGATCTTGATTGCGGACAGGGTGTCCGTCTGTCGGGCAGTATCAATTCCCTCGCGCAAAGACGGCTTGTCGCGCTTGACGCGGCATCGCCTGAATATGCGCGCTCCGCAGAAATTGACAAAGTTGTCGCCGCAGCAACGGTTGCCCCAGGCCCGGAATTACCCGACCCGCCGCAAGTCGAGCGAGATCGCCGATTTTATGAGACCGGCGGGGTTGTCGAGGCTGAGCCGGAAGCACCGACCACGACCGTGGAACGCATGGAAATGGAAGTCAGCGACAACACAGCCCAGCTGACGCGGGTTGAGCGGCGCACGACGTCTGCTGCGCCGGCATCTTCCCCTGCCCCGTCTGCGACACCGCGGGCAACGGCGGCATCTGCCGCATCATCGGCAACAGTGCCTGCCCAAACACCGCCTGCGGATACCGTTGCAAAACTGGCGCCGGTCGCAGCGCCCGATCCGGCCGCCTCTGCACGCCCGGCACCTGTGCTTGAAGCACCGACTATTGCCGGTGACGCCGCGACGACCGAGCATACCGGTGTTCGCGTCACCTCAAACAGCCGCCCGGTCGAACAGGGTGAGCTTGATGTCGTTGATCGCCAACCAGAAGCCGCGTCGATGATCGAACTGCCGATTACCGCGGCGCAAACGCCTGCTCCTGCCCGTGCCCCTGCGCCAGCTCAGGTGCCGCAACAACCAATCGCACCATCAGCAACGCAGGCGAACGCCCCTTACTATGCTGTTCAGCTGGCCGCCTATCGCTCACGCGGTAGAGCTGAAACCGCTTGGTCGGAGTTCCAGAACGCTCGCCATGGCATGCTTGCCACGGCCGATCATGAAGTTGTGAGTATTGCGATTGAAGGCAAAGGTTTGTTTTTCCGCTTGCTCACGGGGATGTATGGATCCTCTTCGGAAGCGACGCGGGCGTGTAACACCCTGAAATCTGCCGGTACTGATTGCCTTGTGCGCCGTGTTACCCCTTAAGCGTTTGCCGTTGCTTGGCTGATGCCGCCATCTTGCGTGACCGCATCAGTCCATCCGGCCGGGTTTTTCGGCCGTGCCTTCGGACAAAGCCGGGCATTTTTGCCAACAGATACTCGATCTTGGCGTTGTGTCGGTAGTAGCGCCAACGCAGATGCTGGATAAACCGTCTTGTCCGTTTTGAGCCCGCCGCGAGCAGCGGGATGCCAAGCGCAATAAAGACCATGCCAAAAAATGGTGGTGGTAGCGGCAAAAACACCAACCCGATCAGCAAACAGACCACGCCTGCAAGCATCAAACCCATTGATTGCAAATGCTTAAGCTTGCGCAAAGCCAACCCTACCGCGCAGTTCCACCGACTTTGAATGTGGATTATCCAGACGATGCAAAGCCCTGCCAAAAGAATGTTCAAAGACATTTGATCAAGAGGGGAATTGCTATTGTCCGCGTCTGGAGTACATTGCACCCATGAACGCAAAAAATTCTACGGGAAAAACGACATGTTCTCCGTGCTAAAAGCCGACAAACCGAAAATGCCAACCGCCGACACCGCCTTGCTTGGCCGCGACGAGGCCCTGCCCGTTGCAGATGCCAATGTGGTGACAGGCAATCCGATGAAGGGACCGTTCCCTGAACATCTTGAAATTGCGATCTTTGGCATGGGCTGTTTCTGGGGTGCCGAACGCCTGTTCTGGAAGGCACCGGGGGTTTACAGCACGGCTGTTGGCTATGCTGGTGGCTACACCAAGAACCCGACATACCGCGAAGTCTGCAGCGGCATGACAGGTCACGCCGAAGTAGTCATGGTTGTCTTTGATCCGAACGTGACGTCTTACGCAGCGCTATTGAAGCTGTTCTGGGAAAACCATGACCCGACGCAGGGCATGCGCCAGGGCAATGATGTCGGAACGCAATATCGGTCCGTCATTTATGCCCGCACGGCTGACCAGCAACAGACTGCGACGAAGTCGCGCGAAGAATATAACGCCGCCCTGAAAGCTGCTGGTCAGAGTGATGTGACAACCGAAATCACCGAGGCGCCGGAATTCTTCTACGCCGAAGACTTCCACCAGCAATATCTTCACAAAAACCCGGACGGGTATTGTGGCCTTGGTGGTACTGGCGTTTCGTGCCCGGGCATGTAACAAAGACCGTAATCAGACCGGTTTGCCGCCGTATTCCCGACTAAGATCCGCACAAACCCTGCGGATCTTAAGCCCCAGTTGTTCAATGTGATCGTTGGGAATGCGTGCGGCCGGCCCCGAAAGCGACAGGGCCGCAATTGGCAGGCCCGTCTCATCGCGGACAACACCGGCGACACAGCGCAAACCAACCGCGTGCTCTTCGTCATCAAGGGCATAACCGCGTTGTCTGGAACGTTCCAGATCCTGTTCCAGCGCGCTCTGGGTGATGAGGGTTCGCTCGGTAATCTTTGGCAAACCGTGCTGGGCGACAACGGAATTCAGTTCTTCTTCTGGCAAGAACGCCAACAGGGCCTTGCCCACACCCGAACAGTGCATCAATGCACGGCGGCCCGGCGTTACCAGTGCCCGCATCATTTTACGGCATTCGACCTGCGACAGGAAGATGACCTCCCCACCATCCGCGACAGCAAGATTGACGGTCTCACCGCTGTCTTCCATCAAGGCCCGCATGTAAGGCCGGGCGATCTGGCTCAGATTCCGGTTCTTGGTAAAGGCATTGCCAACACTAAAGGCCTGCACCCCGACAAACCACAGTGTGCGTTCCCCGTCAAACGCCACATAGCGTTCATGTTGCATGGTGGTCAGTAGCCGATGGGCTGTTGAGGGCGGCAACTTCACCTGTTGCGCAATTTCGGTCAGAGTCATCCCGTCTTCGCTTTCGGCAAGCGCGTTGAGGATGCTTAATGCTCTGACCAGTGACTGGACCTGCTGCATTCAGCGACTTCTCCCTGCAAGTGGTCGATTATCCCGACCATCATTGTCATGTTGTCTCTGAATGTTAGGAGATCATCGTGCGGCTTGCACGGACTTTTGACGCATCCAGACGAAAGTGGAGTAACTGACCAGATAAACAGTCGCGGCAACAAAGGCGCAAACCGTTCCCCAGACAAGCCCGAGCTCAGGATAACCAAGGGTCACTGCAACAATGTATATCCATAGCGCCCCCATCCCACGCGGAAAATTCCGGATCACGGTATGAACCGTTTCGGCGCCATAGGAAAAATGCAGGATCAGCATCATCGGATAAAGCGTGACCGGAAAGCCCGATAACAACCCGGCCCACCTTGGCCCGATCCAGGCCGCCATACCGCTGATCAACAGCACAATGATCGCCGCCAGTGCGGCACGCAGCAACACAACGCCCTTTGTCAGGCGGACGCGATTAAGAATGCGCACGTTCTCGATCTTGCGAAACAGTACCAGCGCAACAAAGATCGCAACCAAAAGAATGATGGCCGCCTGGGTCAAACTCATCGGCGCCAGCTGAAACAACCACGACACCGCGATATATGTCACGAATGCGCCCGCTGAACTCAGCAGAATTTGGGGAATAACCGGCAAGCCCACACATCGCCGGGACACCAGAAAATAGGCATATAGAAATGTCAGCGTCGAAATCAGGCCAGGTAAGGTGTAAACCGCACTTACACTGGCAAAGGCGACGCCCTGCTCGACCGCAATGAAGTATAAAAGAATAGCGGTTCCAAGGGGATAACCGGACAAAACACCGGCCACACGCGGCCCAGCTCGCTCTGCAAGCACAGATAATCCCAGAACTGTCCCAATCGATACAGCAATCTTGGCAAGGATCAGTTCCAACTGCCTTATCCTTCAACTCGACAAACGATGACAACTTATCAACAAAGTGACAACATCGGTATCCGGTTTCACGCAGACAGGCAAGCGCAAACGGCTTTGAACCGCTCAAAAGAAAACGGGCAGCCCGTTGGACTGCCCGCTTTATCTTAATCTGGGATGGCCGAAAGCCTCGCTATTGACTAGGCGTTGGCGTTCACGGCTCTGGGCGCCTGAACAATCACGCCGCGCCACCCAAGACCTTCATAGGTCTCGTAACCCGGTGTCAGGGCATAGGCCACCAACGACCCATCATCAAGCAGATACGCCCCACGTGCTGGATCATCGACGCGCAAATCAACCTTTTCACTCAGGACACCTTTGTCATCCGACGCGGCAAGAACCCGATTATTGGAATCCACCAGCATCACGCGTGTGCGTTCCCGTTCCTCGGGACTGAAATTCAGGGCCTTGACGATCATTGGCGCCTGGTCTTCCCAGTCAAAGAAAACACCCATCACACCAATAACTTCACCATCGACGGCACCGCCCTTGCGCACGGCCGTCGCATAGATCGGGGTGGCCGCATTGTTCAGCAATGGATTCTGTTCGACATCGGCCACGGCATAATGTCCACCATCGCGGCAGCGCAATGCTTCATGGAACCATGCCTGGTCAGAAATATTCTGGCCGTTCAGCCGGTAGGTATCCGGGCGACCATTGGCAAGGATGTTACCGTTTTTGTCCGCCACCCAGAGATCGAGATACACCGTATAGGAATCAAGAATAACGCCCAACCTTTGCGACGCGCGTTGGGCAATCGCCTCCTCCTGAGGGTTTTCACAGACATCGACGACTGCCGCATCGGTTGCCCACCAGCGGACATCGCAGGAACGCTCAAACAGGTTTCGGTCCATCAATTCGACAGCATAGCGTGCCAGATCAGAAAACCGATCGCCACGGGCGGTCTGGGCGGTTTCCTCCAGGTCGCTTGCAAGCTTGAGAAACATGTCTTCAAGCTCTTCCGTGATCCCTGTCACCCGCTGGGAGATGTCCTTGACCTCGTTGGCAACCACACCAAAACCACGACCGACCTCGCCAGCGCGCGCGGCCTCGATCAGTGCATTCAATGCAAGTGTACGCGTTGCTCGTGTGACGGCCTTGATTTCAGTGATTTTCTCGTTGGCCTGCCCGGACATTGCCGTCGCAACCTGCAGAATTCTTTCTGGCATTTAAGTAAAGCTCCCATAAGCACATCAAGTTCCCTCCTGCTGCTGATCGCATTTTACTCAGCCATCAATTCTGCTTATCTTTGCAGCATTATTCTCTCATAGGTTACTTCGATCTGGGCGTAAATAATGGAATTCGTCCCTGCCCCAAAGCCGCGTGTTGCACCGATAGAGAGTTGATATACTCAGCGCGTTTTGGCCCACACTTTCATTGACTTAGATCAGATGCGTGCAATCGAAAACCAGTCATTCAATTCTGGCGTTTGATCATATTTCGGGGCGGATTTCAGGCTGTGAAGGCAAGGATCGAATCTGCCAGCAGTTTGATCCCTGTCAGGAACAGAAGGCTGTAACAAACCCGGTAGAACAGGGTAACACTAACCTTGTCATGGGCCCACAAGCCCAACCACGTCCCGAACAGGGCGACAGGAATGAACAACAGCGACGTCCCAAGGTTTGACGCATCAAATTGCCCAAGCAAGGCATACGGGATCAGTTTGACGTAATTGACGATAATAAAAAACATCACCGTCGTGCCGACAAAGATCGACTTGTCCATTTTTTGTGGCAACAGATACACCGAAACCGGGGGGCCGCCGGCATGGGCGACAAAGCTTGTGAACCCTGCGAGCGTGCCAAGAATGGTGCCCTTGCCAATCGTCGCCGAACCGGCGGCATTGCTTGCATTGCGGCCGCGCAGCCAGTGATCGAGCGTAAAGATAATCGCGATCAGGGCAATGATCAGTTTGACGGCCGCCTCGTTCAGGTAGCTAAACGACAATGTGCCAATCAGAATGCCAAGCAAAGCTGCCGGCACGAGAATGATCATGTTCCGGCGGTCCCAACGTTTGCGATAGGCCCACACATTGGCAAGGTCCATGAGACACAAGATGGGAAGCATGATCGCAGCTGCGGCCTGCGGTGATACCGCCAAGGCCATGAGGGGCACGGCCACGACACCAAGTCCGCCGCCAAAGCCACTTTTTGACACACCCGCAATCAAGACGGCGGGAATACCAACAACATAGAAAAACGGATCCGAGATGAATTCCATCGGAAGTCCTTATTTGGGGTGAATATCCCGGATGTCGGGGATGGCGCGCAGGCCGATAGGATTATTGCTCAAGAAGACGCGGCATCAGTTCGACAAAGTTGCACGGCCGGTGCCGGATATCGAGTTGGTAGGTCAGGATTTCGTCCCAGGCATCCTTGCAAGCACCGGTCGATCCGGGCAAGGCAAACAGATAGGTGCCCATGCAGACGCCGGCAGTTGCCCGCGACTGAACGGTTGAGGTACCAATTTTCTGATAGGAAATCCAACGGAACAGCTCCCCAAAGCCCGGGATTTCCTTTTCATAAAGGGCACGATGGGCTTCGACCGTGACGTCCCTGCCCGTAACTCCTGTGCCACCGGTCGAGATGATCACATCGATATTGCGGTCTGCACACCAGGCCCCCAGCTGTTTGCGCAAGGCGACCTGATCATCGGGCAGAATTTCGCGTTCATATACCCGATGCCCTTTTTCAATGATCCGTTCGCAAAGGACTTCGCCGGAGGTATCGTTATGGAGATCACGTGTATCGCTGACGGTCAGAACCGCAATATTGATCGATACAAAAGGTTGGCTTTCGTCAATTCCCGCCACGGTTCTCTCCATATCCCATGAAATGCTGCACCAACCTAATATGCCCTGAAACAGGTGCAAGCGTTTTCACATCCAGCAGCGCTCGCAACGCCTACACCGAATCAGGAAACAACAAAAAACGGGCATCATTTGATACTTTATTAGCAAATTAACTCGCCAACCGACCACACCACCCAACAAATTTCCCTTCGAAGACATGAACATATTTTCACTATAGAACAACCACTTCACGACCATTTAAAACAAATCACTTTATCAAAAATCTCACAATTGGTATTACCAATTAAACACATCTACGTGACTTCGCTTGCCGGTGTGTAATTTTACGCTTAGAAAAGCGGTAAAGGACTACCAAATTGGCGCCCTGAAACGATGCGTCGACACCACCAAGTATATTCGGCAGGAAACAAAGGACCCATCATGAGCGACTTGCTTTGGCAACCGACGAAGGAACGCGTTGAGAATGCAAATGTCACCCGCTTTCGCGACTGGGTGAACGAAAAGTATGCGCTGAACCTTCAGAGTTTCACGGAACTCTATGATTGGTCTGTGTCCGAACTTGAACATTTCTGGCCGGCTGTCATTGAATATGCCGAACTCAAGGCAGAAACATGGGGTGATCGCATCCTGATTGACGGCAACAAGATGCCTGGTGCGCAGTTCTTTCCCGATGCACAACTGAATTTTGCCGAAAACCTTCTGGTGCGTGATGATGACAGCGATGCCCTGATTTTCTGGGGTGAGGACAAAGTCAAAACCCGCCTGTCCTGGGCCGAGCTTAACATTGCCGTTTCCAAATTCTCACAGGCACTGCGTGCAGAGGGTGTCGGCAAGGGCGACCGTGTATGTGGCTATATGCCAAACATGTCGGAAACCGTGATTGCGATGCTGGCAACGGCCGCCATCGGCGCCACCTGGTCATCCGCCTCCCCCGATTTCGGGGTTCAGGGGGTTGTTGACCGGTTTGGTCAGATCGAACCGACCGTGATGATCACTGTTGATGGGTACCATTATAACGGCAAGCAACATGACATCCGCGAAAAGGTGCGCGATGTGGTTGATCGCATCGACAGCCTGAAAAAGGTCGTGATCGTCGCATACGCATTTGACGGGACCAACACCACCGACATTCCCAATGCTGTCAGCTATGACGACTTCATTGCCCCCTTCCCGACGGAGCGGATCGTCTTCGAGCAGGTTGAATTCAATCACCCGCTTTACGTGATGTTCTCATCCGGAACGACCGGCAAACCGAAATGCATTGTGCATGGCACGGGCGGTACGCTGCTTAAACAGGTTTCCGAACACATCCTGCATTGTGACGTCGCCCCGGGTGATCGCGTGTTCTATTTCACCACCTGCGGCTGGATGATGTGGAACTGGTTGATGGCGGGACTGGCAGCGGGCGCAACACTGCTTCTTTACGATGGATCGCCCTTCTATCCGAACGGAAACATCCTGTTTGATTATGCCGATGCAGAAGGCATGACCCTGTTTGGCACCTCGGCCAAGTACATTGACGCCCTTGCCAAGGCCGAACTGAAACCACGCGAGACGCACGACCTTTCAACGGTACGCGCCATGACATCGACCGGGTCCCCGCTTGCACCGGAAAGCTTTGATTACGTCTATCGTGACATCAAGGAAGACATCCATCTGGCATCGATTTCGGGCGGCACGGACATCCTTGGCTGCTTTGTGTTGGCATCCCCTGTCCTGCCGGTCAAACGCGGCGTCATTCAGACCCGTGCTCTTGGCGTTGCGGTTGATGTGTTTGATGATGACGGCAATCCGGTGCGCAATGAGAAGGGTGAACTGGTTTGTACCAAGCCATTCCCCTCAATGCCTGTCGGGTTCTGGAATGACCCGGATGGCTCGCGCTATCACGATGCCTATTTTGATCGGTTTGAGAACATCTGGTGCCATGGCGACTATGTCGAGCTTGATGACGATGGCGGCATGGTCATTTATGGCCGATCAGACGCGACACTTAACCCCGGTGGTGTCCGGATCGGCACGGCCGAGATTTATCGCCAGGTCGAAAAGCTGCCTGAAATTCAGGAATCGATCGTGATCGGTCAGGACTGGGATAACGACGTTCGCGTGATCCTGTTTGTTGTGCTGCGCGATAATTACGTGCTGGATACCGCGCTGATCGACAAGATCAAGAAACAGATCCGCGCCAATTGCACGCCGCGCCATGTGCCGGCAAAGGTGCTTGCAGTTGCCGATATTCCCCGCACCAAATCGGGCAAGATCACCGAACTTGCGGTGCGCGATGTCGTCCATGGCAGACCGGTTAAAAATCAGGAAGCCTTGGCAAACCCGACGGCATTGGAACTGTTTTCCAATCTGTCAGAACTGAAAACCTGATCCTCCAAAGCCCCGCCATAAAGAGCGGGGCTTTTTTCTGTCTCGTCGCTGATCGCTTCGAGATAAGAAACCGATGACACGAATGACAGTCCGATTCCGCACTGCAGTGATGCATGTTTTTTAAACAACCTGAACTCGTGCACTTTTTTTGATCAGAGCCCTTCTTTTGATGAAAAAAAGTTCGTGCAATTCGAGACGTCACCCGGAACCCTGACAGTTTTCGCACTAGCGCTTTGAATATACGAAGAAAACGCAGCTTTGTATAAAGTATCTAAGTGAAACTACGCAGGATATAACTGCAGAAAAACTCTCAATTTTCCGCTCAATTCACGCTCCCGGCTCACGCCCCAAATTTTTCACACTTGACACAAGGCGGCCTAAAATTTCTTAATTTGGCGGTCCGATCTTCTTCGGACGGATGGATATGCGGCTGTGCATATCCAGGGTGGCATAAAAGCTAAAAACAATGCTTTGCTAACAAGGGAGCTATCTTATGAAAATTCAAACGATCCTTGCCGCTGGCGCAATGACCGTTGCAGCCGTTGCCGCGCAGAACGCACAGGCAGGTGCCGTGCTTGACGGCATCAAGGACAAAGGTTTCGTTCAGTGCGGCGTGAACACCGGTCTTCCGGGCTTCTCCGCTGCCAATGCCGAAGGTAAGTGGGAAGGTATTGACGTTGACGTCTGCCGTGCAGCTGCAGCTGCACTGCTTGGTGACGCAAACGCCGTTCAGTACACCCCGCTGACCGCAGCTCAGCGCTTCACGGCCCTGCAGTCCGGTGAAATCGACATCCTGTCGCGTAACACCACTGCAACCACCACCCGTGACGCGAAACTGGGTCTGACCTTTGTTGGCGTTAACTACTATGACGGTCAGGGCTTCCTGATCCCGAAAGGTCTCGGCGTTTCGAGCGCAACCGAACTTGACGGCGCAACCGTCTGCGTTGAGCCAGGCACCACGACCGAGCTGAACCTTGCTGATTACTTCCGCGCCAAAGGCATGTCCTTCGAGCCGGTCGTTATCGAAAACATCAACGAAGCAACCGCTGCCTTCTTCTCGGGCCGTTGCGACGTTTACACCACGGACGCTTCGGGGCTTGCTTCCATCCGTACCCAGATGGCAGAAAACCCGGATGACTATGTCATTCTTCCGGAAATCATTTCCAAAGAACCGCTCGGTCCGGTTGTCGCCCAGGGTGACGAACAGTGGTCGGACGTCGTTCGCTGGGCCTTCACCGCAATGGTTGAAGCAGAAGAGTATGGCGTGACCATGGAAAATGTTGACGACATGAAAGCAAACAGCACCAACCCGGGCATCCAGCGTCTGCTGGGCGTAACCCCGGGCATGGGTGAAGCTCTTGGTCTCGACGAAGCTTGGGCATACAACATCATCAAGCAGGTTGGTAACTATGGCGAAAGCTATGAGAAAAACGTTACCGCCAAGCTGGGCCTCGAGCGTGGTCTGAACGCTCTGTGGACCGATGGTGGCCTGCAGTATGCATGGCCGGTTCGCTAATCCCTAGCAAACCGACTATCTGAACCTACGAAGCTCCGCCCCACTGCCTGAACGCATGGGCGGAGCTTTTCGTTAGGTGCTTGCTGATTTTGGATACAATCTACACCTGAGGGTCATATGAGTAAGCCTCAAAATGCCCCGGGGGATGTGCGTTCCAAGGGGCTCGTCGATTATCTCAATGACGAAAATGTCCGTGCGGTTCTCTATCAGATCATCGCAATCGGACTGATCGTTCTTGCGGGCTGGTACCTGGTGTCCAACACCCTGTACAACCTTGAACAACAAAACATCTCTACCGGTTACGGGTTCCTCGATCTTGAAGCTTCCTTCGAGATCAGTGAAACCATGATCGAATACAGCGCTCAAAGCAGTTATGCGACGGCGCTGATGGTCGGTCTTCTGAACACTGTGAAGGTGTCGCTGCTCGGTATCGTTTTGTGCACGATCATCGGGACAATCTTTGGCGTTGCACGCCTGTCCTCGAACTGGATCGTTCGCAAACTGGCAACCGTTTATGTCGAAACGTTCCGAAACATCCCAGTTCTGTTGCAGCTGTTCTTCTGGTACGCACTGATCCCGGGCGCATTCCCGCACCCGCGTGAAGCGTTGGAACCCATTCCCGGCGTCTTGCTGACGTCGCGCGGCATGTATATGCCGGTTCCGGAACCGGATAATGCCTATACGCTGATGGCAATTGCCGCCGTCATTGCCTGCGTTGTGATCTATTTCGTCAAGAAATGGGCCAAGAAGCGTCAGGATGCGACAGGTCAGCCCTTCCCGATGTTCCTTGCCGGTCTTGGCAT
Source organism: Thalassospira sp. ABL2_045 (assembly GCF_056161285.1). Classification (NCBI taxonomy): domain Bacteria; kingdom Pseudomonadati; phylum Pseudomonadota; class Alphaproteobacteria; order Rhodospirillales; family Thalassospiraceae; genus Thalassospira; species Thalassospira sp. ABL2_045. The sequence continues at coordinate 92,035 of NZ_JBSWYV010000003.1, forward strand.
TTTTGTCGGTCTTGTCTTCCTTGCCTATCTGGCAGGTGGCGCACCGACCGAACTGAGCATGCCGGCCCTGAAAGGCTTTAACATTCGGGGTGGCTACAACATTTCACCGGAATTCATGGCGGTTTTGATCGGCCTTACGGTTTATACCTCGACCTATGTCGCAGAGGTTGTCCGTTCCGGTATCCAGGCCGTTCCGAATGGCCAGTGGGAAGCAGCCGACAGTCTTGGCGTTCGCCGTTCTGTAGCCCTTCGCAAGGTGATCCTGCCGCAATCAATGCGCGTTGCGATCCCGCCGCTGACCAACCAGTATCTCAACCTGACCAAAAACAGCTCGCTTGCGGTTGCTGTCGGGTATCCGGATCTGGTTTCTGTATCCAACACGACCATGAACCAGACAGGTCAGGCGATCGAGGCGATCTCGATTTTCATGTCGATCTATCTTGGTTTGTCCTTGTTGACCTCGCTCTTTATGAACTGGTTCAACAAGAAAATGGCACTGGTGGAGAGGTAAAATGTCAGAAAACGCAAAACTACCTCCTCTTCCAACCGGCACCGCTACAACGCGGGTTGTGACCTGGGCCAAGAAAAACCTGTTTGATGGCTGGTTTAACACCATCCTGACCCTTGGTTCGATTGCGTTCCTTCTGTGGCTGATTCCGCCGATCGTTGAATGGGCTATCGTCAATGCAACGCTGTCTCCAACGATTGAAGGCTGCGCAGAGGTCTCTGGCGCCTGCTGGGGCTTTGTGAATGCCAACTTGCGGCTGATCCTGTTTGGTACCTACCCGTTTGATGAACAGTGGCGTCCGCTGCTGGCCATGATTCTTCTCATGGGCATCATCTGCGGCAGCCTCGGTGCCGTTAAGTATCCGAGCCTGCGCAAGGCCATCATCCCGATGTGGGTGATTGGTGTGCCGATCATTGCCATTCTGATGTGGGGCGGTATCTTTGGTCTCACCTATGTTCAGAACAGCTATTGGGGCGGCCTGCCGCTGACCCTGATCCTGTCCTCGATCGGTGTGATCTTTGCCTTCCCGTTTGGTCTGCTGTTGGCCCTTGGTCGTCAGTCACACATGCCGGCAATCAAAACCGTTTCTGTGGTCTATATCGAAGTTATTCGTGGCGTACCGCTGATTACGGTTCTGTTCATGGCATCGGTCATGTTCCCGCTGTTCTTGCCTGATGGGGTCACCATCGACAAGCTGCTGCGTGCACAGATCGGTATCATCCTGTTTACCGCCGCCTACCTCGCCGAGGTGTTCCGTGGTGGCCTGCAGGCTGTGCCGCGTGGCCAGTTCGAAGCCGGTGACAGTCTTGCACTGTCCTATTGGCAGTCCATGCGTCTGATCATTCTGCCGCAGGCTCTGCGTCTGGTGATTCCGCCGACTGTGAACAGCTTCATCTCCATGTTCAAGGACACCACGCTGGTCGTGATTATCGGCCTGTTTGACTTCCTTGGCACGGTGAAGCTGGCCCTTCGCAGTGACCCGGCCTGGACCAAGTATTACGTCGAAGGTTATGCCTTCGCAGCGGCAATATTCTTCCTGATCTGTTTCTCGATGGCGAAATATTCCGCCTATCTTGAAAAAGAGCTTCGCAAAGGCGAACAAAGGTAAGGAGTGAGGATTTACAATGACTGTAGCAACTGAAACCACTACCGGCGCTGTGCCTCCTCCGTCCAAAGAGGATGTCATCGTCGTCAACAAGATGAACAAATGGTATGGCAATTTCCATGTTCTTCAGGATATTGACCTGTCTGTTCGCAAGGGTGAGCGTATCGTTATCTGTGGCCCTTCCGGCTCTGGTAAATCGACGCTGATCCGCACCATGAACCGTCTTGAGACCTATCAAAGCGGTGAAATCTATGTCGACGGCATTCTGCTTGGCGACGATGTCAAAAACATCGAAGCCGTGCGCCGCGAAGTCTGCATGGTGTTCCAGCACTTCAACCTTTTCCCGCACATGACCGTGCTGGAAAACCTGACGCTGGCACCGATCTGGGTTCGCAAGATGCCCAAGAAAGAAGCCAACGACCTCGCCATGCACTATCTTGAGCGTGTGCGCATTGCCGAGCAGGCCCATAAATATCCGGGTCAGCTTTCCGGTGGTCAGCAGCAGCGTGTGGCGATTGCCCGTTCGCTCTGCATGCAGCCGAAAATCATGCTGTTTGATGAGCCGACCTCGGCCCTTGACCCGGAAATGGTCAAGGAAGTGCTCGACGTTATGGTCGAGCTCGCCAAGGAAGGCATGACCATGCTGTGCGTGACCCACGAAATGGGCTTCGCCAAAGAGGTCGCTGACCGCGTGATCTTCATGGATGCTGGCCAGATCGTCGAAATGGCAGGCCCGCAGGAGTTCTTTGATAACCCGAAAAGCGACCGTACCAAGCTGTTCCTCAGCCAAATTCTGTCGCACTAACTGGTTATCCAAGCATCCGATCTTTGCAAAACGGCCCCCATATGCGGGGCCGTTTTCGTTTTTGTGAAAATGATCCTTGCCCCGGCCCGCGCAATTGCCGAAACTCGGCCCAACATACTCATCATCCGGAATGCCAATGACCCCGCCTGAAACCAGTTCCGCGACCCATCCGGCCTTTATCTCTGTCGAACATCTCAGCAAGCGGTTTGGCAACAAGCTGGCCCTTGATGACGTCAGCCTTCACCTGCCCAAGGGTGAGACACTTGCGATCATTGGTCCATCGGCCGCTGGTAAAAGCGTTCTGATGAAATGCTTGGTCGGAATTTACGGGGCGGACGGGGGCAAGATCATCCTTGATGGGGATGATGTCAGCCAGACCAATGCGCCCAAACGCGCCGAATGGGCCGAACGCATCGGCATGCTGTTTCAGCAAAATGCCCTGTTTGACAGCCTGAAGGTTTGGGAAAACATCTGTTTCCGCCAGATCGAGCTTGGCACGCTTAGCCGCAAGGACGCCAAGGAACATGCCGTCCATTTGCTTGGGCTTGTCGGTCTGGCGTCAGAAAGTGCGGACCTGACACCTGGTGACCTGTCGGGCGGGATGCAGAAACGCGTTGGTGTCGCGCGTGCCATCTCGACCGATCCATCGATCCTTTTGCTCGACAACCCGACCGCCGGACTGGACCCGGTCCTGTCGAACCATATCGAACGTATGATCGGCAAAATCGCCGAACAACGGGGCACCACGGTGATATCGATCACCAATGACATGCAGATCGCCCGCACGCGCTATCAGAACCTGATGATGATGCATGACGGCAAGGTCTATTGGTCGGGCAAAACCAAAGACATCGACGATGCCCACAATGAGCATCTGACCCAGATGCTCAATGGTTCATCGCAAGGCCCGATCAGCATGCGAACCGGTAAACGCGAAGACCATGTCTATAGCTGAACCAAGGAGGCTGTCGGTTTAGCGAACCCCTACCCCTAGTTCGCTGTGTAAACCGATACATCGGCCTCGCGGATAACATCCGACCAGATTGGTCCCGGATGGCGATCGGTAAAGAGCGCATCAATTTCCGAAAGATGTCCAAGACGCACCATGGCGCGCCGGCCAAACTTCGAGGCATCGGTACACAGGAATGTCTGACGAGCGTTTGAGATAATCGCACGCGCCACACGGACTTCACGGTAATCGAAATCCATCAGACTACCGTCTTCATCCACGCCGGAAATCCCGACAATCGCGTAATCGACCTTGAACTGGTTGATGAAATCGATGGTGGCTTCCCCGATCACCCCGAAGTCACGTTGGCGCACAACCCCACCTGCTATGATGACTTCAAAACCCTGGTTTGCCGCACAGATTTCCGCAACGTGCAGATTGTTGGTGATGATCTTAAGGCTCTTGTGCCCCAGCAGCGCATGCGCCACTTCTTCGTTGGTCGTCCCGATATTGATGAAAAGAGATGCGCCTTCGGGGATATGTTCAGCCACCAGCTTCGCGATTTCGCGCTTGCTGCCAAGGTTGAGCACCTGGCGATCCGTATAAGCTGTGTTTTCCGTGGTCGAAACGCTGGCCGCACCACCATGATAACGCGCGATCAGGCCCTCTTCAGCCATTTCATTGATATCGCGGCGGATGGTTTGCGGTGTGACAGAAAAATGTTCGGCAAGGGTATCAATGGTCATAAAGCTGTTGGACGCCACAAGCTCCAATATCTCTCTACGACGACGATCCAGTTTCCCCATGCCTCTCTCCTTCTGTCTTCAATTTTCATCTTTATTGGAAAATTTTCATTCCTGATCAAAATGCTTTCTCTGGCGCCATTTGGCAAGTCTTGTCGACGAACGGAGATCAGAACGCGCTGATGACTAGGCACCTGAAGCACGTGCAAAATCACGGACACTCTTGGCCGACTTGATCCAGAGTGTGATCATCGTTTAAGCCCGAAACGAAAAAAGCCGGGCTTAAACCCGGCTTTTCTTTTCTGTTCTGCTTGCGAATATCACGCCTGCTTGCGGGCGACAACGCGCTCACGAACTGCGGGTTCACTGCCCGTCGGGTCTACATCGCCCTCGCCGACGATGATCGCTTCTCGCAGCAAGGTTGTTGCTTCTTCAAGCTGGGCCTGATCGCGTGTATGGGCGATGCAAATCGGTGTTTCGGCCGAAACCGGTTGCCCGACCTTGACGAAATCGGTAAAGCCGACGGCGAAATCGATCTTCTGATCGGCACGCGTCCGCCCACCCTTCAACGACACCAGCGCCAGGCCGACCTTGCGCGCATCCATCGAAAGTACGCGACCAGTCTTGGCCGCCGTGACCGTGTTGATCATCGGGGCCGCTTCCAGATACTTGCTGGTGTTTTCAACAAAATCTGCCGGACCACCAAGGCTTGAGACCATCTTGCCAAATGTTTCGGCCGCCTTGCCGCTTTCAAGCGCCTCTGTCGCCATGCGAAGGCCATCAGACACATCCGCTGCCACACCACTCACCGCCAGCATCTCAGCCGCGAGAGCCATCGTGACGTCATAGACGCGTTGTTCCTGATGTTTGCCGGTCAGGAAATCGATGGCTTCCTGCATTTCAAGTGCATTACCAACTGCATCGCCGAGCACCTGCTCCATATCGGTCAGAAGTGCGACGGTGGGAACGCCATTACGGGTGGCGACTTCGGTGATGCTTTCAGCCAGTTCGCGGGCACGCTCATACTCGGCCATGAAGGCACCCGACCCGAATTTCACATCCATCACAAGGCTATCTAGGCCTGCTGCCAGTTTCTTTGACAGGATGGACGCCGTGATCAACGGGATGCTCTCGACCGTCGCGGTGACGTCCCGGATGCCATAGAACCGCTTGTCTGCCGGGGCCAGATCGGATGTCTGGCCGATGATCGCACAGCCGACTTCGCGAGTAACCTTGGCGAATTCCTCAAGGGTTGGCGTGGTACGATATCCCGGAATGGAATCAAATTTGTCCAGCGTCCCACCAGTGTGGCCAAGCCCACGACCGGAAATCATCGGCACAAAGGCCCCACAGGCACCAACAATCGGTCCCAGCATCAGGCTGACCTTGTCACCAACTCCGCCTGTCGAATGTTTGTCGACAACCGGACCATCAAGACCAAGGGATTTCCAGTCCAAGACCGTGCCGCTGTCGCGCATATTGCGCGTGAGCGCGGCGCGTTCATCCATGGTCATTCCGTTAAAGAACACAGCCATCGCAAGGGCGGCCACCTGCCCTTCGCTGATGCTGTTATCCGTGATGCCCTTAACGAAAAAGGCGATTTCGGCGTCGGTCAGAACCTCGCCTTCGCGTTTACGGCGAATGATTTCCTGGGGCAGCATATGCTGTCTCCTGCGCACTTGTCGTTAAATCAAATTAGCAGCTTTGAAGTCACTCGACTTCACGAAGCGCTTGAAAAATACTGCAGCAATATCTTGATAAGGTTGGCCGAACCGGTTTTTGACATTTCCAATGTCTGGTCATGGCTGAGCGGTGTCGCGCTCATGCCGGCGGCCAGATTGGTGATGTTTGAAACCGCCGCCACCTTGAAGCCAAGTCGACGGGCAAGGATGTTTTCGGGCACAGTCGACATGCCAACCGCATCCGCCCCAAGCACCTTGAGCGCACGAATTTCAGCCGGTGTCTCAAAGCTTGGCCCCGTGCACCAGCAATAGGTTCCTTCAAACAGTTTGATACCCAGCTTTGCCGCCGCATCGTGCAAGCCCGATCCAATTTCCGGATCATAGGGCATATCCATCCCGACAAAGCGGTCATTACCGTGATAGCCAATCAGCGGGTTCGGGCCAAACAGGCTGATGTGATCGGTAATCAGCATCAGGCTGCCCGGAACCGCATCCGGGATCAAGGAACCCGCAGCATTGGTCAGAAGAAGGCGCTCAGCGCCGAGCTCACGCAGGGTTTCAAGCGGCTCCGCCATCAGATCGGAACGACCATGTTCGTAATAATGCGCGCGTCCCTGCATGACCGCAACGGACACCCCGCCGATCCGCCCAAGAACAAGCGTCCCGCCATGCCCGACAACGGTCGGGCGCGGGAACCCCGGCAAGTCTTCATACGCGATGCTGATCGCATCACTGACAGCGTCAACAACCCCGCCAAGGCCACTACCAAGAACCAATGCGACTTCCGCCTTGAACCCGGGTGCCTTGCTGGCAATGACATCAAGTGCAGCTTTTACATTGCTCATTTAAGGTTCTCCGGCCCGAAGGAATGGGGAATAAGTTCTTCACGGCTCAGCGTCAGAAGCGTTTCACCAGAATCATTGATGATAAAGATCGTCGCATCCGCACCGGTGAATTCGCGGATTTTCTGACGACACCCGCCACACGGCGTGCAGGCAATATCACCAAGCCCGACAACGACAATCTCGTCAAATCGGGTTTCACCCGACAGCACCATGGCAGAAATCGCCCCGGCTTCTGCGCAGACGCCTTCCGGATAGGCCGCATTTTCAACGTTACAGCCCGAAATGACCTTGCCATCCGCGGTGCGCAGCGCAGCGCCAACAAAGAAGTTCGAATAAGGCGCATAGGCCTTGTCACGGGCCGCAAGTGCCGCGTCAATCAGATCGCGCGGAGCCTGTTTCTGAGCAACCATTTGTTTGATCCTGTTTTGATTACCTATCGCGCCTGACCAAAGCGCAAAATATCGGAAAACTGTGGTTCGGGCCTGCCGACATCATAGGCCCAGACCCGAACCACGAAAAGCTTAGCGTTCCTTGACATAGGCGCGGCCAAGCGCCTTTGGCGGAATGGCGCGGCCAATGAACCCGGCCAGAAGAATAACCGTCAGAACATATGGCAATGCCTGGACCAACTGGACCGGAACTTCGCCGATGCCCGGCAGAACAACACCCTGCAGACGGGTTGCCGCCGCATCAAGAAAACCAAACAGCAGGCAAGCAGCCAGTGCCGGGAACGGACGCCATTTACCAAACACCATCGCGGCCAGTGCGATATAACCTTTACCCGCGGTCATGTCCTGCAGGAAGGATGCACCTTGCGCCGTTGAGAGATACGCACCGGACATCCCCACAAGCACACCACTGCAAATCACCGCACGGTAGCGCATCATGACAACACCAATACCAGCAGTATCGACCGCACCCGGGTTTTCACCCACAGCCCGCAAACGCAAGCCAAATCGGGTCCGATACATCACCCACCAGGCCGCAGGTACTGCGATGAAGGCAACATAGACCAGAATGTTGTGGCCACTAAGCAGTTCTGAATAGATCGGCCCCAAAACCGGCACATCTCGAACGGCTTCTGCGCCCGGGAACGTGATCGGCTGGAAACGGGATGCTTTATCAAGGGCCGGCGTTTTGCCACCTTGTGCAAACAGGGCAATCCCGACAAGGGCCGTCAGACCGGACATCAGGATATTGATCGCCATACCGGACACAACCTGGTTGCCCTTATGCGTGATGCAGGCAAAGCCATGTAGCAACGAAAGCGCGATCGTTGTGGCAATCGCGGCTAGAAGACCAACCCAGGGGCTTCCGACATAAAACGCAACTGCCGCCGCCGAAAACGCACCGCCCAGCATCATGCCTTCGAGTGCGAGGTTAATCGTCCCGGATCGTTCGGAAAACATGCCGGCAAGAGCGGCCAGAATAAGCGGGGTAGAGGTCCGCAGTGTTGCATCCAGCAACAGGATAATCAGCTGAAATGTATCCATTAAGCGGCCTCCCCGGCATCCTGGCGCAGGCGCCACGCCGTATAGATCTTTGTCACGCGCGGACGGAACATATGTTCCATCGCACCGGTAAACAGGATGACAAGACCCTGAATAACCACGACCATGTCATTGGAAATCGTCGGAATTTCAAATGATAGCTCCGCCCCGCCCTGATACAGCATCCCGAACAGCAATGCGGCCAGGAAGATACCGAACGGATGGTTGCGCCCCATCAGAGCCACGGCGATACCGACAAAGCCATATCCGGCGGTGAAATCGATCAACAAGCGATGCTGAACACCCATGACCTCATTCAGCGCCATAAAGGATGACAGCGCGCCTGAAATCATCATCGCAATGATGATGTGCCGGCCGGGCTCAAGCCCCGCATAGGTCGCGGCCACCGCGTTGGCACCCACTGTGCGGATCGCATAGCCCCACCGGGTATGCCAGATGAACAGCCAGACCATCACGCTAATGACAATGGCATAGACAAATGACAGGTTCAGCGGGCTCGATGCCATCTCGATACCAAGGGCACCGGCAATGTCATGAATGAACGGCAAGCGCAGATGTTCCGCAATCTGTTCACTTTCCGGCGTCATGGAGCCTTCCGGACGCAGGACGTTCACCAACAGATACACCATCAGCGATGACGCAATGAAGTTGAACATGATCGTTGTGATCACGACGTGCGAGCCGCGACGTGCCTGCAAATAAGCCGGGATATAAGCCCAAGCAGCACCAAAAATCATCGCCGCCAACATCGCCACGACCAACATGATCGGGAATGGCAGGAAATCGAGATAAAGGGCCGCCAGCGTCACCCCAAGGCCACCAACATAAGCCTGCCCTTCGGCGCCGATGTTAAACAGGCCACAATGGAACGCCACCGCAAAGGCAAGCCCCGTAAACACGAAGTTGGTTGTGTAATAAAGCGTGTATCCCCACGCTTCTTCATAGCCAAATGCGCCATAAAGCAGGATTTCCACGACTTCGACCGGGTTTTCGCCAATCGCCAAAACCACAAGCCCGGATACAACAAGGGCAAGCAGCAGGTTTAGCAAGGGCAGTGCGCCGACATCAATCCAGCGCGGCAGTTCGACAGTCTTGCTCATGCCTGCCCCTCCACGGCCTTGGCCTCATTCGGGTCAACGCCCGCCATCATCAGGCCAAGCACACGTTCATTTGCCTCGGATGCAGCAACTTCGCCAATAATGGCGCCATCGCACATCACCAAGATACGGTCGGCAAGCGACATGATTTCATCAAGCTCCACAGACACCAGAAGAACAGCCTTGCCGGCGTCCCGCATGGCGACAATACGTTTGTGAATGAATTCAATGGCGCCGATATCGACACCACGGGTCGGCTGACCAACCAGAAGCAATTCCGGATCGCGCATGATTTCACGTGCCAGAACAAGTTTCTGCTGGTTGCCGCCCGAAAAATTCGCCGCTTTCAAATCCGGATTATCCGGACGCACGTCAAATTCCGACATCAGATTTGCTGTGGCATCCGAAATGGCGTTCCAGTCCAGAAGCACGCCCTTCTGATAGGCGGGGTCATCCTCGTAGCCAAGAATGGCTGCCTCTTTGGCGGTAAAGGCCGTGACCATCGCCATGCGATGCCGGTCTTCCGGAACATGGGCAACACCACGACGCCGCAATTCAGCAGCATCGACACCTTTGCCCGGCGTGACATCCTGACCGTTTAATTCCACGGTGCCTTCGCTGGCAGAGCGGATCCCGCCAAGTGCTTCGAGCAGTTCGCTTTGCCCGTTGCCGGAAACCCCGGCAATGCCGACGATCTCGCCTGCGCGCACATTGAAGGTCGCATTTTTGACCTTGCGGACACCCTGGGCATTATCAACACACAGGTTCTCGACATTCAAAACGGTCGCGGCCGGATTGGCTTCCCCTTTTTCAAGGCGGAGCAATACTTTACGGCCCACCATTAATTCGGAAAGTTCTTCCGGGCTGGTTTCGGCTGTCTTGCGATGTGCCACCATTGCGCCCTGGCGCATGACAGACACGTTGTCCGTTGCAGCCATGATCTCGCGCAATTTGTGGGTAATCAGGACAACCGTCTTGCCCTGCTCTTTGAGCGTATCAAGAATTCTGAAAAGATGATCCGCCTCTTGCGGTGTCAGAACACCGGTCGGCTCATCCAGAATAAGAATTTCAGCCCCACGATAGAGAGCCTTTAGAATTTCCACGCGTTGCTGAAGACCAACCGAAAGGTCCCCAACCGTCGCGTCCGGGTCGATATTGAGCGAGTATTCTCGCTCCAGGCGTTTAAGCTCTTCGCGGGCCTTGTCGACCCCATCGCGCAGAACAGCGCCACCTTCGACGCCCAGAATGACGTTTTCGAGAACCGAAAATGTCTCCACCAGCATGAAATGCTGATGAACCATGCCGATCCCTGCGGCAATCGCGTCTTCGGATCCCTTGATATCACAAAGCTTGCCATCGACATGAATGGTCCCTGCATCAGCCTGATAAAAGCCGTACAGGATACTCATCAGGGTCGATTTACCAGCCCCATTCTCCCCCACGATTCCGTGGATTGTTCCCTTGTCGACCTTGAGGTCGATTTCTTTATTGGCATGTACCGCACCGAACCGCTTGTCTATTCCACGCAGTTCAATAGCGGGTTGCACGGCCCCGGTTTCCCCGGCGCCGTGCATTTGATGCATCGTATCCGACACGACAAATCCCCGATTTGCTTTGACGACTGCCTTACATCGGGCAGGCGCTATCGCTCATGTAATCGTGTACTTCAAGGCTACCGGAAACGATTGCTTCCTTGGCCTCGGCAACGGCTGCTTTCATATCGTCGGTGATCAGGCTTTCGTTGTTTTCGTCAAGCGCCCAATCAACACCACCTTCTGCAAGACCAAGAATGGTCAGGCCCGGCTCCCAATTGTCATTAGCAGCAGCGTCAAATGCTTCGTAAACAGCAACGTCAACGCGTTTCAGCATGGAGGTCAGAACCGACCCCGGATGCAGGCCGTTCTGGTTGGAGTCAACGCCAATGCCGAGTTTGCCAGCATCTGCTGCAGCCTGCAGCACACCAACGCCGGTACCGCCAGCGGCGTGGTAAACAACGTCTGCACCACGGTCGAACTGGGATTTCGCCAGTTCACCACCTTTAACCGGATCGTTCCAGGCAGCACCGGTCGTACCGGTCATGTTCTGGAAGATTTCAGCATCGGCGTTGGAATACTTGACGCCCTGTGCATAGCCACAAGCGAATTTACGGATCAACGGAATGTCCATACCACCAACGAAGCCGACTTTGCCGGTTTCAGATGCCATCGCCGCAAGAACACCAACAAGGAAGGAACCTTCGTGTTCCTTGAAGACAACCGACTGAACGTTCGGCAGGTCTACGACCATATCAACGATGGTGAACTTGGTTTCCGGGAATTCTTTGGCGACTTTTTCAAGTGCGGATGCCTGCGAGAAACCAATCGCAACAATCGGATCCATGCCGCGGCGCGCAAAGTTGCGCATTGCCTGCTCGCGCTGTGAATCGTTCTGGATTTCGAAGTCGCGGTAGTTGGTACCGGTGTCTTCCTTGTATTTCTCAGCACCCGTATATGCCGCCTGGTTAAAGGAACGGTCAAAACGGCCACCAAGGTCGTACACGACAGCCGGTCGAATTTCTGCAGCCGAAGCAACACCTGCATAGCAAGCGACAGCCGCGACCACCGAGGTCAGAAGCTTTTTCATTCCGATGCCCTTCATTGTTTGAATTCTGATTATGCCTTCCGCCAATTCCCTTGATCGGCGGAACTCCCTCATCGAAAAAACGTGGTTCACAACATGACGAAACGCAGGCTTCGGTCCCTCAACCAAAGAAACACGGGCGATCATGCTGCGAATGCTAATGGTAACTACAAAATATAGTGCCCTGTAAATAGCCGAGGACGCAAGACCTCGGCAAAACCTGTCCGTTTGGTCAAAATTGATCTGGCATTATCTGGTGCAAACATCCCCTACCTGCGGGGTTTCCCTTAGTTTTCGGCAAACGCTTGTTGAAACAGTTTCATCTTTATCCAGATAATTTTTTTCTCGCGATGTGAGCCCATCACGCGTGCTCGACACCGCGAAACATGCCTGTCCCGGGCGAAATTGGTTCGCCACCGATTCTTGTCAAATCGTGCTGCCTGGTTACCATTCCAGCGCATTGCTCTGGGTGTAATGTTCACCACACCGTCAAAAACCGGAAATATATCAGTTGATAAATTGGTGCTAACATCCACCGGGACACAGATTTTCCGATCCACATGGTTTGGCGTTTCAAAATGAATTTTCCCGCTTGGAGCGGGATCGTTTGTCTATTGTTGGAGATCAGGGATGAAAAGAACACTTACCGGGCTGCTGTCGACCTGCACCATACTGGCGCTTGGCGCCGGAACTGCCTTGGCAGATTACGACCTGCGTTTGGTTCATACCAATGACGTTCATGACCGCGTTGAATCGGTCACGAAATACAACAACACCTGCAGTGCCGAGGATGATTCTGAGGGAAAGTGCTTTGGGGGATATGGTCGGCTTGCGACGGCCATTCGCGATGCCCGTGCCGAGGGTGGTAATGTTCTGGTGGTCGATGCAGGCGATCAGTTCCAAGGATCTCTTTTCTATTCGACCTACAAGGGGTCGCTGACCGCCGAACTGATGAACCTCGTTGATTATGATGCGATGGCGGTTGGCAACCATGAATTCGATGATGGCCCGGATGTTCTTGCCAACTTCATCAAATCCAGCCTGACACCAATCCTGTCGGCCAATATCGAAGCCACCACCGATGGCCTGAATGAGCTGATCAAGCCCGAAACCATTATTACGGTGGGCGGAGAGCGCATTGGCATCGTGGGTCTGACCACACCCGAAACCGCCGATATCTCAAGTGCGGGTCCGAACGTTAAATTCAACGATCTTGGCCAATCATTGCAGGCGTCCATAGACCGCCTGACAGCACAGGGCATTAACAAGATCATCGCACTGAGCCATTCGGGTTCTTATGCCGACTTTGACTATGTGAGCGATGTCAGCGGTGTCGATGTGATTGTTGGTGGTCATGATCATCTTCTGTTCTCCAACACCAATGACAAGGCTTCTCATCCCTACCCGGTCGTAATGAACGGTGCGGATGGCAAACCGGTGCTGATCGTTCAGGCATATGCCTATAGCCGCTATCTGGGTGATTTGAACGTCACCTTCGATGATGCAGGTGTTGCCACCGCCTGGTCGGGCGAACCGATTGCCCTGGATGCCAGCATCAAACCGGCCGAGGATGTTCTCGCGGTCATCGAAGAAGCCAGCGGTCAGGTTGACGCAGTTCGCACGCTCGAAGTTGGCAGCTTTACCGCCCCTGCAGATGGATCGCGTGAAACATGTCGTGCGATGGAATGCTCCATGGGCTCACTCGTTGCCAATGCGATGCTGTGGAAAGCTGGTGAAGATTATCAGATCGCCATCCAGAATGGCGGCGGTGTTCGCGCCAGCATAGATGAAGGCACGGTTACCATGGGTGAGGTCCTGACGGTTCTGCCGTTCCAGAATGCGCTGGCGACTTTCAAACTTTCTGGTGCGGATATCGTGGCGTCGCTTGAACATGGCGTATCGCTGGTGGAGGAAGGCAAAGGCCAGTTCCCGCAGGTGGCAGGTCTGACGTTTGATCTTGATCTTGCACAGCCTGCCGGATCGCGGATTTCAAACGTGATGGTCGCCAAGGGTGATGGCTTCACCCCCATCGATACCGGCAAAATGTATGGCGTTGTTTCCAACGACTTCATGCGCAATGGCGGCGATGGCTATGCCCTGTTCCGGGACAATGCCACGGATGTCTATGATTTCGGTCCAAACCTTGAGCAGGCGGTTGCAGATTATATCGGGCTCAACTCCCCGATGACGCCAAGCACCAAAGGCCGCATCAACCTGAAATAAGGTTGGGTATCCCGGTTTTCACCAAGGAAAGGCAGTCCTGTGTGGGCTGCCTTTTTGTTTTGCTTGCCTTTGGGGGCGCACGAGGCTTATCAACGTCGCTTGTTATGCATGCCCCGTCACATCTGTGACGCACCACCACGAAGAGCACCCGTTCTCTATGACGTCTTCTACCAACATACTCTGCTTTGGTGCCGCCCATTTTGACCGCACCTTGCAATGTACCGAAACTTTTGTCCCCGCCGCCTCCAACCCGGTGCGCACCCTGCACCGCAAACCCGGTGGGGTCAGCCGTAATATCGCGGTGCATCTGAAACTGCTTGGCAACACAGTCGCAATGCTCGGGGCTGTCGGGGATGATGGTGATGGCGATCAGGTCACCGAGGCGCTCTCGGACATTGGGATTGATACCCGCCATCTCATGAAGATCGATGGCATGGCAACAGCAGGCTATACCGCCCTTCTCGATGAAACGGGTGAACTTGCGCTCGGCATGATGAATGCCGAGGTTTATGACCTGTTGACCATTGATCGCCTGGAACCCCATCTTGCTGAGTGTCAGGCATGGCCCTGGTGGTTGATTGATGCCAACCTGCCAACCGAGAGCATCGCGTGGCTTGCTGAAAACAAAGGTACGACAAAGCTCTGTGCGGCAACCGTATCGCCAAGTAAAGCAGCAAGATTCAAACCCGCGCTCAACAAGCTTGATCTTCTGATCGCCAATCGGGCCGAAGCACATGTTTTGACCGGTATCGAGATCAAGGACATCAATCAGGCAAAAGCAGCTATCGAGTGCCTTCGCGACAAAGGCATTCCCGAAGTCGTCATTACGCTTGGCGCCCAGGGTGTTGTATCTTCTTGCGCATCTGGAACGGCGTTTTGGCCGCCCCTGCCGACCAAGGTCAAAGATGTCAATGGTGCCGGTGATGCCTTCTATTCCGGTTTTCTTACGGCCTATGCCAAGCCCGATACAGTGTTTGAGGACGCCATAGCGTCCGGCCTTGCCATGGCGAGTTTGACGGCAGAAACCGAAGGCACGACCGTTTGGGATGTTTCACAGGAAGCTGTATCTGAACGCGCATCACAGGCCCAAAGTAAACCGCTTTAACAAATCTGGCTTTGAAACCCGCTAGCTTGATGATTGCATGCGTCATTCAAGGCAGGTAGCTTGTCAGGAAATCCACATCAAACCGGAGCCATTCCGATGCATCCATTTTTCATCTTTGTGAAATGTGAACTGGGCAAAGCCTATGACGTCGCTGCCGAACTCGTTGAAGAGGTTGAAGGCGTGTCGGAAGTTTATTCGATCTCTGGCCCGTTTGAACTGCTGGTCAAGGTGTATGTCGAGGATGAACAGGATATCGGGCGCTATGTGAACGAACAGATCCACAAGCTGCCCTTCATCAAGGACACCCAGACCATCATTACCTTTAACGCCTTCACCTGATACTCAAGAAGGTGCGCGAACACGAGACATGAAAAAAGCGGCGTCCAACTGGCGCCGCTTTTTCGATCGGATCATGATCACTGAAGTTAGTTGCCCGCGACATCCCGGATGACGTCCAGAATGATCTCGGTTCCCTTCTCGATCAGGACAACATCGTCGCCTACAATCTGACGCAGTGCGCCGTCGCTGCGCGCAGGAAGCCGCGCAATCAGATCATCGGGCAAATCGCGTTTCGCAATGCCCGGCGGCAAGGTGCCACCCCGCTCAAGTTTCATGGCAATTCCGGGCGGCAACCCTTTGTTCCCTTTGCCCTTATTTCCGTTACCGTTTTTTCCCTTGTTCTTTTTCTTGCCGTCACGGTCCGGTTTGTCGTCTGTCTGCCCAGTTGCGACATCCAGCACATCACGAATGATCCGGCGCTCTTCGTCGCTGAAGATCCCGCCACTTTGCGCAAGTTCGACAACATCATGCTCATGGATCGATTGCGCAGGATGTGACTGCACAGGCGCGCTCAACGCAACACAGCCACCGACGAAAATGAAACCGGTGGTGATTGTTTTGACCCAACTTGTTGTGAACGGCATGGCGCCCTCTTCCTCGTGAAAACATCGAATTTAATGTGGGCATGTTGCGTGAAATTGCCACACGTCCATTTAAGACAACATTTTCAGAAGCCTGTTTATGCCATATGACGCAAAATTTTCCGGCAGGCGACGCAAAACCGCCGCTATCTTATTGTTTTTATAGACTGTTCAATATGTGGTATAGCTTGTCACTTGTTCGCTTGAACCTTACAGAATCAAGCTTCATCAGAACAACAGCATAAAGTTTTGCATGACCACCGGTAGATATTCTGTTCATCTTGCCAAGACTGAAAACGATCTGAAAGCAGCGCAAGAACTGCGCTTTGAAGTTTTCTTTGGCGAGTTTCACGCCAAAGCCTTGACCGATCAACACTCGGCCGGACTCGATAGCGACAAGTTCGATCCGTTCTGTGAACATCTGCTTGTTGTCGACAACCACAATGCGCGGAAAGTCATCGCAACGACGCGCCTGTTGCTTTCGGCCCAAAAGCCTGCGGGATTGAACTATATTGCTCAGGAAGAATTTTCTATTCCCCTGCTTGATGCTGTGCAGGACAACTGCATGGAGGTTGGCCGCTCCTGTGTTCACAAAGACTACCGCGACGGCAAGGCCATTCAGCTTCTATGGCGTGGGATCACCAAGCTGATCTTCGATCATGACATCCGCTATCTGTTCGGATGCGTAAGCTTCCACGGGACAGACATCGATAACATCGCCACAGAACTGTCCTACCTGCACCATTATCAGCTGGACGATGCACCTCATGTGGCACGTGCACTCGATTATCAGTCGATGAACCGCATGCCCAAAGCAGATATCGACCCGGACACGGCTCTTGCTCAATTGCCACCATTGATCAAGGCTTATCTGTCTTTGGGGGGCGTTGTCGGCGATGGGGTCGCTCTTGATCCCGATTTCAAGACGCTTGATGTGCTGATCACCGTCGACGTCGCCAAGGTTCCGGACCAATATTACCGCTTTTACAAGAAGCAGGCGGATCACCTTGAACTCGAACCTCTAAATACGTGATTCTCTTTTCATGTTGCACAAGTCCTTCTTGGCGACATGAAAGACCGGCACTGGCATTTATCAAGGATTTTCAAGCGTTTTGGACCAGACTACACCTTCCAAAGAAACTGCCCAGATCACCCTTGCCCAACATTTAAAGGCCGGAATCAAGTTCACGGTGCTTATGGTTTGGTTGTTTGTGTTGCTGATACCCTTCCTGATCCTTGAGGGCCTTAAAATCCGTGCCAGCGCGAAAATTGTACGCCTGTGGCATATCGGTGCGCGCAAGATTACCAGCATCCGGGTGGAGCAAAGCGGATCTCCCAGCGACACCCTGCCCCTGCTTCTTTTGGGTAACCACACGTCCTATCTTGATATTCCGGTGATCAATTCGCTATTCACCGTCAATTTCATTGCAAAGTCCGAAGTCCGCAGCTGGCCTGGCATAGGGTTTCTGGCGCGCTGTTGCCAGACGATTTTTGTCGAACGTCGGGCCATCAAGTCCCACGAACAGATCAAGGTCCTTCGCGAAAAGATCCTGCCGGACCATCGACTGGTCCTGTTTGCCGAGGGAACCAGCACCGATGGCAGCGTCGTCCTGCCATTCAAATCGTCACTGATGGAATTTGTCTTTGACGAAAAAATCGCCGAGGTGTGCCACGTTCAGCCCATTACCGTACTGTGCCTGAAAAATGGATCAGAGGGTAATGAGGTAGCGCCCGAACCCGAGCGAGTCCTGTATCCTTGGTTTGACGACACCTCGCTTGCCTTCCATTTCTGGCGTTTCATGGCGACAAGGGGCTGTACCGTCAAAGTGCATTTCAGTCCAAGCCGCCCGGTTTCCGATTTTGCAAACCGCAAGGAACTGACCCAATGGGCCCACCAAGGCGTCCAGAACGGCTATGACACCATCCTGAAAAAGGCCTGACGCCAGTTACGCCTTGCGGGCCCTTGCCTGCGCCCAGTCTTCCTTCATCTGATACCACTTCTTCTCGCCAATCATCTTGCCGAGATACTGGTCGATCACCTTAAGCTTGATGATACTGGCAAGACCAGCCACCCGGGCAGGCCAGGTTTCCGGGAGTGCGCGCAAGGTCAGACTGATACCCGCCGTGCTGTATTCAATGAAATGCCACCAGCGGCTTGGAATAAAGATGGTATCGCCTGCTTCGAGGATGCACTCGTAGCCCTTAATATCCTTGAGCTTCGGATACCGCTCCAGATCCGGGTTGCGAAAATCAACATTGCACGAAACCGTCAGAGGATGCTGATAAAGCTTCCGCCCATTTTCACTGCCATACAGAATGACGCGCTTCGTGCCGCTCATCTGCGTCAGGAAAACGTGGCTGTGATCAAGGTCGTAATGAATGTCGACATAGGCGTCCTGGCCGCCGACAAACAGGAACGGATGGCTCTTGAGAAATGTCACGCCAAGATCGGGGTAGGAAAAGTCCTCGCGCAGTTGTGGCATGTGCTTGAAGACATTGAACAGGAACATGCGAAGCGGCGTCGGCCCCGCCTGGATCAGATCAAGATACTCGCCAAACGGCATGCTCTGGGTTGAGTCCAGATAGTCATTGTCCGAATTGGCAAATGCTTCGCTATACAGCGGCACCTCGACGTCCCCGCACCCCTGTTTGAGATAGTCATAGGTCCATTTCTGCAATGCCGGCCAGTTGGCAGCGAAACTGCGCATAATAACGGGGCGTTTTGGCTTCAGGTATTGCTCGATGAAATCTTCTCGGCTCAGATCATCCTGTCGGTCAATACTCAGATAGCATAAGTCGCGCGTCATTCAGGCCCCGTCGGTTTTATTATCTTTCGCCTTATGTTCGGATCGGTGAACGTGCTTCAGATACATCATAGCTCTCAGATGAAATCAAGCGCGTAACACTAGCGATAAGCCCCTAAACGTCTGTAACTCCTGGTATCGTGTCTCATGACAGGGACATCTTAAGGCGTCAGCCGGGCCGCGGTTTCATGTGTGGCGGTCTTGACGAGGATACCGTTTCCAGAAACGAAAAAAGCACCCCGTCTTGGGGTGCTTTTTCACTGGCGGGCAAGGAGGGATTCGAACCCTCGATAGGGCTTATCACCCTATACTCCCTTAGCAGGGGAGCGCCTTCAGCCACTCGGCCACTTGCCCTCTATGTCCTTGGTGTTCCCTGCGGAACGACGCCTTTCTTAAACATCGCCATGGCGCATGTCAATGCCCGAAACCCGCCTCAAGGACGTTTTCTTTTTAACAGTCCTGACAAATAAAACCAGCAGCTTTTTGACTGCTTTGCTCAGTGCATTTCACGGTTGAGGGCAAAAAGAGTCTTCAAACCATCACACAGCTGTCATCGGTTGGAAAAAAACAGCTGTCATAAAGCGATGGTCGATTGGTTTTTCACCGTCATATGACGTAAATGCTGGTTGGAGAAAGATGCGTACGATCTATCAAAGCACCGACGATTTCGGTCACACCCTTCGTGCTCTGAAAATGACCAAGGAAGGTCACAACGATCCGGTTTATATGGGTCTTGTCATTCAGGACCGCGAAGTTCTGTTCCGCACCCGTGAAAACAGCTCACGTGATTTCGTTCTGCAAAAGATCAAGGAATTCGTCGCAGGTAACGCGGCGTCACTGGCATCCCAACCGGCCTGATGGCCGGTTTTTTATTGCCGCAAACATACTGCCTTGCCGTTGTTACCTGTCACTGACGCATCGGCAATTCGAAACACTCAGTCGCGCCGGGGCGACACTCCCCGTTCGCCCTGCAACTTCACCGCCGGTCTCCCCGACCGGCGGTTTCTTTTATCTTTATGCCTTTGCGGTTTCCTGCCCGGCGACATAGCCCCGCCACATCAACAGCAGAGCTATGAGTAGCACCGGAAGAACCCCATAGTTCACCGGAACCCAGCCAGCACCAGCGATTAGCGCCCCACTCGCAATCGACGCAAACGTGGCCGTGAGGCTGTTCCCAAGCTCCATAAGGCTTTGGGCGTGCCCACGTTCGGAAACGTCATGCCCCTCGCCCAGCAATGTTGTGCCGGCCAGCAGCATCATGTTCCACCCAAACCCAACCAGGAATGAACTGATCAGAAATGCGGAAACCGAAATCCCCGAAACTGCAACCATCACGCTTGCGACCAGAACCAACGCCCCCGTCGATGCCACTCGGCGCGGCCCGATCCAATCAATCAGCGGCCCCGCGACAAAGGCGGGCAAGAACATCCCGATCAAGTGCCAACGGATAACATTGGCAGAGACATCAACATCATAACCGCAATATTTCATGGCAAGGGGTGTCGCTGTCATGACCAGCACCATGATCCCCTGCCCGGCGGCACTGACGGCAATCGCCCCACGAATGACAGGACGCCTGAGCAGTTTCG
Source organism: Thalassospira sp. ABL2_045 (assembly GCF_056161285.1). Taxonomy (NCBI): domain Bacteria; kingdom Pseudomonadati; phylum Pseudomonadota; class Alphaproteobacteria; order Rhodospirillales; family Thalassospiraceae; genus Thalassospira; species Thalassospira sp. ABL2_045. The sequence continues at coordinate 112,540 of NZ_JBSWYV010000003.1, forward strand.
CCATGACCGCTCGGCTTGATCCGGTACGCTCTGGAACACCACCATCAGGCAACATCGTCATCAGGATCGCCCCAATCGCCGCCAAACCGGCCAATGCGATATAGGCCCCGGCAAATGGAACCGGCAACATATCGCGACTGGCAGCGGCAACTTCCGGTGCGATCAGTGCGGCCAATACACCCCCGCCGAGGACGAGTGCCGCCGCACGGCCTTTTTGAGATGGACCGACGGTTTCCAGGGCGACGTAGCGATAATAGGCGGCTGAGGCCTGATAGGTACCAATCAGCGCCGGCGCAAGCGCGACAATCCAGAACGCGCCCACATAAATCCCATAGGCGACCAGAAGGCCACCAACGACACCAAACAGTGCGCCGACAGCGAGTCCGACACGCCGCCCGTGGCGCTGCATCAACATGGCAAGCGGATGGACAGAAACCAGATTGCCGAGCATGAGAACGCCAAGCGGAAACGTCGCCAGTGCCGGTGTCGGCGCAAGCGAAACACCAACAATCGATGTCAGGGTGATCCCGATCAATGAACAGGACCAATAAAGTGCCTGGGCGACAAAAAGCAGACGCACAGGTCCATTGGTCAGCAACAACATGTTCCCAACTCCCAATTCGTAAACTGTGATGAAAAATGATGGTTTTTAGAGTTCTGTCAGGTTGTCGCCATCAATGACTTGCGGGCAAAGCGTTCCGAATATTCCTGTGGACTGACAGACAGATGACGTTGAAACGCCCGACGCAGCGTTTCCGGATGACGAAACCCGCAAAGTTCCGCGACCTGCCCGATTGAAAGCGCCTCGTCCTGCAACAGCGCACGGGCGGCTTCGACGCGCACGCGTTCGACATAGCGCGCCGGGCTCACGCCAAGATCGCGGGTAAACACGCGTGAAAAGGTCCGGGGCGTCATACCGGCGCGCTCGGCAAGCTTTTCAAGCGACAAGTCATTGGCAATATTGCCCGGCAACCATTCAAGCAAGCTGGTCAGACGCGCCGTGGTGCCGGTTTCCGGGATCAGATAGGCACTGAACTGCGCCTGCCCACCAGGACGCTTGAGAAACATCACCAGCCTGCGCGCCACGGACAAAGCCAGGCTCCGGCCAAAGTCGGCCTCAATGATCGCCAGCGCCAGATCAATCCCCGCCGTCACACCGGCAGATGTAAAAACATGCGGATCGCCATCCAGGCCCGCCGGGTCATAGCTGTGCAACCGATCACCCATCATCTGAATAGCCGGGTATTCCCGCGCCATCTGATCACACCGCGACCAATGCGTGGTTGCCATCTTGCCATCAAGTACCCCGGATTCCGCGAGAATTAGGGCACCAGAACAAATGGACCCCAGTCGCGGCACGATGGTGCTTGCCATACGCACCCATTCGACAATTTCAGCATTGTCGCGGATCGACCAAACACCAGTTCCGCCCGGGATGAACAATGTGTCGATCCTGCTTAGATCAAGGTCACGCCATCCGATATCGGCACAGATCCGCACACCACATGACGTGCCCACCGGTCCACTTTCTTCCGCGACAACGAGCCCTTCGTAGCCCTTTGGTCGCCCCAACGCGGCCAGCTCATCATTTGCCGAGCCAAACACCTGCAGTGGGCCAATGACGTCTAGGCTCATGACGTCCTCGAAGGCATAGCAGGCGATTTTTCTCGGGGTCTGGTTCTGAGGTTGGTTCGACATCACGGCATCTCCTTGTCACAGATACAGGATGCCGGATATTGAAAGTGGCAACAATGACAAACACCCCACGAATTTTGCCAACCGGCATTCGTGGGGTGTTCAAATCAATCAAGTATCAAAGAAGGCTTTCGGGTCAGAACCCGCTTCGCTGCAGCAAGGCATAAAAGTCACGTATTGTGCCTTCCTTGGTTGTCATATCCTTGATGTCATCGACCAGCTTGTCAGTAAAGTTGGGCTGTTTGAGGTACCCAACCACCCTTTTTCGGGCCATGGCCGCGGATTTGCCTTCAATCAACACGCCGCTGGAACAGAACTGCACAAGCATATAGGCGCGCTTGCGCAGATGGAGCGACGGGTTATCGATCCGTTCAATCACCTTTTCACGCACAAGATACTCGGCAAGGCCATCGTCAAGCTTCGCCCCAATCTCCACCTTCTGTTCTTCCGGAACATTGGAAGAGGCCAGCAGGTCATTCATGTGTTTGACCGTGGCCATCTTGTCGCGCGGCTTGGAGTCCGGATCGCAGAATGCCCGCAATGCCCGCATGTCCTTAACCGCATCGCGCATCATGTCGTAAAGCTCATCGGCGAAGTCTTCGACAATGCCACTGTTGGCAACCGCGATAAGCCAGGTCAGTTTGCGGAAATTCGGGATCAGGCGACCATTGATTTCGCTGACACCCTCAATCAGGGCGCGCGGGCCACCGACATTGCGCAGGCGTGCCCCACGTTCGGCAATCGCTTCGACCATCGGAGTGCCGTAAACAACGCCCTGCTCGGTGATCAGGCGATCAAGAATCCCTTCAAGCGGATCCGGGTCGCTTTCATGACGCTGCAGGTTGTTTGCGCTTTTGAGCTCGCGCACGATGTAATCAAACATCGCTTCCTGGCTATTCGCCAGAAGGCCTGAGCCAAACAGTGGGTTTAAAAGTTCAAGAATATCATCAGCGGCACCGCGATTACCCTTGGCCCGGCCAAGCGCCAGATCAATATGCAATGTAACCGCTTCGCCAAAGCTGCGCGAACTGCCAAGCAGCTCTTTTAGCGCGACGGGTGATCCGAGAATATCGGCAATCACATCATCGATCATCTTGCGCGCGGCTTCGTCTTTCTCGTCGCCCTTAACCTTAAGCGCCAGATCAAGCTTGCCAACCCAGTTGCGGGTCGATGACAGCACGCGCGTCAGCGCAACCATGGTCAGGAAGTCAGTATCTTCGGCAAGGTTCAGGCGACGGATTTCGTCGCGAACTTCGGTGATGGTGGCATCCTCGAAGGCCGGCAGGTCGACTTTTTCCACTTCTCGGGCGCGCGCAGAAAGCTGCTCGATCGCGCCATGAAGGTTGTTCATCGCCTCGATATGATCACCCTCGGTCGCCTTGGCATGCAGCCCGGCAACCTTGTCGACCGCAGTCGGCATCAGGGTGTCATGGAACATCAGCTTGCGGAGGTTCTGGTAATTATACATTACCTCGCAAGGTGTCAGAATTTCCTGTTCGAAATACTTGCGCAGCAACCGGTTGATGGTCGCGCGGCTTTCTTTCTGCAAAAGATCGTTGTCAGTCTCGCACAAAGGGGCTTCATCAATGGACGACACGCGCACGTCATCATCCTGATCCTCGCCTGCACCTTCTTTTTCGAGAAGTACCTTTTCGATATGACGACCGTCGCCGCGTTCCCAGTTACGAATAACGCGCACGGCAGAGATCTTGGTTTTCACAAGCTTTTCAGCTTCTGTAACCGCTTCCTTCTCGACATCGAATGTCGAGTGGATTATCCAGCGATCCCCACGCTGGACCATAACTTCAAATGTCGTATCCGACATAACGCGCTCTGGCTCCCTAACTTCCTGTTTGGGCGGCATGTGTCTGCCGTATAACTAGTCAGGCGCGTGTCCCAAATTTTATATTTATTCTTCTTTATTAAGCCAATCTGCATATTAAAACAATAGTTGGATGCACTTCGGCCATATACTTTCGGTTATTTCTTTAGCTTTTTCTCAATCTCCGTCACTTTTTCGATTGAATTGCAAACACAATTCAACTGAACATAATGCGCGCAATCCCGCTGCGGCCATTTTCAGGGAATCCGCGTCGCAATTTCGCTAGTCAAATCGGCAAGCAGACTGCTCATGGCGATCACTGTGCCCTCAATGGTCGGCGCATTGGGCGCACTTACCTTGTTGTATTTGGCAGCAGCGACGATCTTGCCACTTTGGAACTGAACGAGTTTCCAGCGTGCTGTCAGATTGACATCGCCATCTGCCTGGCGCTCGAACCGGTCGATATCGACAACGATCTGCCATTCGACCATATCGCGGGAATTCCATGGAAAGACCTCAAGTCGCGATGCGACACCGGTTCGATCAAGGTTATCCATAAGAACACGATTGATGTTCTCCCCCAGCGGTTCGGCCCAGCGATAACCGGAATTGACTTCTGGCCGGTTGGCAGCACTTCGCGTGACAATGGTCGATCGATCCAGATAGCTTGGAATGCTGACAGGCCCGACTCCGATCACGCGCGTTGCACCAGACGACGATGCGGGCTGCGCCATCGGCGACAGCAAGTAGTATTGATCCGGGACAGACGGCGATGATGCGCAGGCGACCAAGACTGGCGCTATCAGAAGCCACATGTATCTCGAGATCATTTTTTGAACGGTCTGTCGCATCATTCATCCTCCTCCGGGCCGCTTCTGCCAAGGATCAGGGCACTGGGGTTCTGTTCAAGAAAATCGGTCAATTCACGCAAGGAACGCGCTGTCGCACCAAGCTCTTTGAGCGCTTGCTCCAGATTATAGCGCACCGGGGACGTCGGTGCGGTCACATCGCGCACCCCGCCCAGTGCCTGACGCGCGGCATCAAGGGCGGTCTGGGTCGCAGGCAGGACGCTGGCATCAAGATTGGTGACAAGTGTGCTGATCCCTGCTGCGGCCTGTTGCAGGCTGACCATGCCGTCATTAAGCGCCGGTGACGTGACGATATTTTCCATGCCCTCGACCGTTCCCAGCAGACGAATACCGATCTCTTCAATCGGGAAGGTTTCGACTTTCTCAAGCAGGCTGGTCAGCGAATTGGCGATCTCGTCCAATTTTTGCGGCAATGTTGGCAACTCGGGCACATCGCCCTGCACATTGCCAAGATAGCGCGCCGGAGTCACCGGGTGCATCGACAGATCAACAAACAATTGACCGGTGATAAAGCTTCCGGTCTTCAGGCGCGCACGCAGACCATTATCAATCAGGGTTTCAATGGTTTCCTGCGGATCAACATCCCCCAGACGCCCGCCGACAATACTGACGCGTTCCGGCTCAAGTGTGACCTCGACCGGCACACGGAAGGCATGCTGTGTCACGACATATTCAAGATCGACACTTTCCACCGTACCAACGCGGATGCCGTTGAATTCCACTGGCGCACCACGAGAAAGACCGCGTACGGAAGAATCAAAATAAAGCATATAGCGCTGGCTATAGCCCTCGGCAAGCAACTCGGCCTTCTCAAGGCTTTCATGCAGGCGGAACACCGTATCGGCAGCCGCCATTTCATCACCTTCATGGCCGGGCGGCGTATAGAAATTGATCCCGCCCGCCAGAACCGAGCGCACCGATTGCGCACGCACGGAAAAGCCTTCCGCATTCAGATCAAGGGCAATACCGCTTGAATCCCAGAACCGTGTTTGCCGTTTGACAAGCGCATCGAACGGTTTGCGCACAAAGACCGGTATCGATACCTCCTCCGCACTCGCATCCAGTTCGGTATCAAGTACCTCACCGACTTCTATCCCGCGCAGCAGAACCGGTGTGCCTTCGCCCAATGAACCAAGTTCCTCGGCATTCAGGACAAAGCGCGTGCCGTCTTCTTCATTGGGAATGAATTGTGGTTCTTCCTCACCGACAAAATTCCGGGCCTTCTCGCCGGTTTTGTCGGGGACCACCTCGATATAGGCGCCCGAAACGATGGTTTCCAAACCGGTAATGCCCCGGGCACTGACGCGCGGGCGCACAATCCAGAACCGGGTTTTGTCTGTGAGGTATTCTTTAAGGTCGGCGTTCATGCGGATGGTCAGAACAACATGTTCAAGATCATCGGCAAGGGTAATGGCCGTCACCTGCCCGACATCGACATCGCGATAGCGCACGGCGGTTTTACCGGCAGAAAGTCCTTCAGCCTCTTCGAAGCTGACGGTGATTTCCGGACCTTTTGAGACGATATCGCGCCACAAAAGCCATCCGCCGGCAATCAACGCAACAAGTGGCACAAGCCAGATGATCGAAAAACGGCCCCAGCCTTTTTTGACGTCGGGTTTTTCCGGATGTTGTTCCGGCCTGGAATTGTTCACGTCACTCATGACGGGACCCCCTGTTTTTCAACGCGGTCTTGTTTTGATTTTCTGCCACCCGACACAGCTACCCTGCCCGATTGCATTCCCGCCCGATCCCAAATCAGGCGCGGATCAAAAGCCATGGCCGATAGCATGGTCAGGATGACCACCCCGCAAAATGCCACGGCCCCGAAGCCCGGCTGAACCGTTGCGATATTGCCAAGCTTGACCAGTGCGGCAAGGATCGAGACCATAAACACATCAACCATCGACCATCGGCCGACAAGTTCGGTAACGCGGTAGATCAATGTCCGTTCCCGGAGCGGCCCGGACAGGCCCAGTGCGGTTGCCAGATAAACCCACCCCAGCAACACGATTTTTACAATCGGCACCAGAATGCTGGCCGTAAACACCACGATGGCGATCGGCCATTCCCCGGCATTGATCAGGGCACTGATGCCTGATAGGATTGTATCGGCTTCGCCCCGGCCAAGATAGGTCACGGTCATGATCGGAAACACATTGGCTGGCACATACAAAATGACCGCAGCCAACAACAACGCCCAAGCCCGCGACAGGCTTCTTGGTTTACGTAAATGCACCAGATCACCGCAACGCGGACAGCGAACATCATCGCGCCCGTTGCCCAGAACAACCATCGCGCAGGTATGGCAGGTCAGAAGTGGTTCACTCTGATGAACCGCGCCTTGGTCGCCATCAACGTCATCTGATGTCGGATATCGCAGGGCGGCTGGCGCCAACCTTCGCCAGACATAGCGCGGATCGAGCGTAACATTCATCAGAAGCACAGTCGGGATCAGGCAGCAAATGGCAAAAAATGCCGGTCCAGCAATGACCTCGGCAAAATCGGTGAGTTTGGTCAACGCCACCAGCAATCCGATCAGGAAAACATCAAGCATCGACCATGGCCGGATCATCGCAAGAATGCGCCAGACCCGTTGCATGCCGGGAACCTGCTTATTCAGCGTAATCGGAAGCAAGACATAGATATGCGCAAGGATCAGTCCCAACGGGGCCAGCATCGATGTCACCGCAACCATGACGGCCAGGAACGGAAACCCTTCACGCCAGAAGGTCACAACACCACTGCCCAGTGTGTTGCTTTCAACCCGCCCTTCCATGGCAAAGGTCAAAACCGGATAGCTATTGGCAATCAGGAACAAAAGAAACGCCGTAATGGCCAGCGCCAAGGGCTTGTCAAAGCGTGCCTGCACGGCACTGTAAAGCGGCGAACCACATCGCACGCAATATGCGACACTGCCCGCCGGGATGTCCTCCTCGACATGGAGATAGTCGCAATGTTCACAGGCGATCAGTCGATGAGACATTGTTTTCCTGTTTTTACAATCCGTTACCCGGACTGGTTCGCACATCAAAGTAAGCGACACTTTTGCCGAGAAGTCAAATTGCGCCGCTTCGGGCGCATGAATGTCGGTGTCAAATAAGACGAAACAATGTTCAGAAAAGTCTGATTTTACATGCGGATTTCAGGCAGATGGCGGCGTGCCTCGGCCAAGACGATTTCATTGACCTGATCAAGCAACCGGCTGTTGATGGTTTTGTGATGCCAGTAAAGAGGTCGATCAATCTCGAAGGGACATGGGCGGACCAGCTTTCCTGCGCGCAAGCCGGCCTCCGCCTGATGCTGCTCAACCACGGCATAGGCCACACCTTGCTCTGCTAGGGTCACGAACCCTTGTGAGCTTGGCACCGTATGGGCCGGGAATTCGCCGGGATTGAGCCCGAAATACTGATAAAGGAACTGGTTTTGCAGTTCATCATGTTCGGAAAAATTCACTGCCGGACAGGCCCGCAAGGCATCCGCCGTGACCCCGTCCTTGAAATAGCGTTCCTGAAAGTCTGGCGAAACCACCATTACATAGCGCATGAAACCAAGCGGGCGCACCCGACACCCCTGAATGGGGGTATCGCGCAGGCTTACCGCACCAACCACGTTGCCTTCCTGCAAGGATTGATGATTAAGCGATTCATCATCGACCACCAGATGCACCAGAAGACCAAGCTTTTCAAACAGGTGCTTTGGCACATCGACAAACCAGGTCGCAAGACTATCGGCATTGACCGCCAAGGTGACCTGACCGAAACCGCTTTCGGGCTGCACTTCGGGCAATTCACTACCCAGATCCTGCTCAAGCAGGCGAACGCTTTGATAATGAGCAAGCAATCGCTGGCCTGCCGCGGTCGCCGCAATCGGTTTAGCGCGGACAATAAGCGGTTGCCCCAACCGTTCCTCAAGCAGTTTGACACGCTGAGAGATTGCCGACTGCGTTAGCCCCAGCGCACGCGCTGCCTTTTCGAAACTGCCGAAATGGATAACCTCGGCACAGGCCTGAACCAGTTTGTAATCAAGCATGACTCATCATCATTTTTTCTAATGATTGATAAGTATAATTCGATTTTCTTAAATCTGAAAGCTGCTATCTACGACGCATCAACACACAAAGGACCGTCGAAGAATGCTTTTAACTTATCTCACCGGGTTTGGCCTTGGCGGCGGATTGATCATCGCGATTGGCGCCCAGAATGCCTTTGTTCTTGGTCAAGGGTTGCGGCGCAACCATCCGGTGATGGTGGCCTTCGTCTGTGCATTATGTGATGCGGTACTGATTGCAGCGGGCGTTGCCGGGCTTGGAACGCTGATTGCCGCCTACCCGCTGCTGACAACGATTGCGGCCTGGGGTGGCGGGGCTTTTCTGATCTGGTACGGGTTTGGCGCACTCAAGCGTTTATTTGAAACCGAGACACTGTCAGAAGAATCTATCTCAAAGACCGGCTGGAAGGCGGTTCTTGGCACCACGCTTGCCGTCACGCTTTTAAACCCGCATGTGTATCTTGATACGGTTGTCATGCTGGGCGGTATTGGCGGGCAATATCCGAACGATGAACGGCTTGGCTTTGCGCTGGGCGCCATGAGTGCCAGTTTTGTCTGGTTCTTTGCGATTGCACTGGGGGCCGCATGGCTTGCCCCCTATGTCGCCCGCCCGATCACCTGGAAGATCATTGATGGCTTGACATGCGCCGTGATGTGGCTGGTGGCCTACAGCCTGCTGGCGCCAGAAATCCGCACCCTTATGGCAGGTTAACGATTGCAACCAGCAACAACCGCCTACTCGCCCATGGCTTCCTTGAAATGGCGACGGCAAACCGGGACATAGCGGTCATTACCACCAATCTCCACCTGTGCGCCTTCGCGGACCGGATTTCCGTTTTCATCAACGCGCAAGACCATGCCGGCCTTGCGTCCACAATGGCAGATGGTTTTAAGCTCATTAAGCTTGTCTGCCCAGGCCAACAACCATTTGGAGCCTTCAAAAAGCTGCCCCTGGAAATCGGTCCGAATGCCATAGCACAGCACCGGAATGCCGTGGATATCGGCAATATCGGAAAGCTGCCAGACCTGCTCTTTTGACAGAAACTGTGCCTCGTCAATCAGGACACAGTCGACTTTGCCTTTTTCGACCTGCTCAAGGATCAAGGCGCACATATCGGTTTTGGCATCAAACAGCAGTGCCGGGGCTTCAAGGCCAATGCGCGAGGCAATCTTGCCTTCGCCAAAGCGGTCATCAAACGCCACTGTCATCAGCAACGTTTCCATGCCGCGTTCACGGTAATTGAAGCTCGCCTGCAGCAGCGTGGTCGATTTGCCCGCATTCATTGACGAGTAATAGAAAAACAGATTGGCCATGGGTCCCCCGATCAAGTCAGAACGGAAATACCCGATCATTCACGATTGATCAATACAGCGCAGCCGCCCTCAGCCGCCATTTCGCGAAATATCAATATCGCGCATCTCGTTGCGCATGAATTCCAGCAGCGACTGGATCTTTGCACTGCGCGTGACACCTGCGGCGAAAACAGCATAGATCTCCAAATCCGGAAGATGGCAGTCTGGCAAAACCCACACCAACCTGCCATCCCTGATTTCATCCTGGACATCACAAAGTGGCACGACCGAAAGCCCATGCCCGCCCCGCATGAACTGCAATCGTGCGGTCGCGTTATCGACCCGCACATTGCCTTTGACCCGTACTTTCTTTTCCGCGCCGTCACACATCAAGGTCAGGGTTTCCGGCACGCGGCTATACATGACCCAGTCATGGGACGCCAATTCATCCACCGTTTCGGGGGCACCTACCCGTTCAAGGTATGTCGGGCTTGTGCATATAATCCGACGGGTTTGATAAAGCTTGAAACTCTTAAGGTCGGAGTTTTTAAGCGGGCCGGACCGGATACCGATATCAATGCCCATGCCGATCAGATCGACCACCTCGTCACTTAAATGCACATCAATTGCCACGTCCGGATATGTCTGCCGGAAGCGATCCAGAATGGGCACGATACGCAGATTCCCCAGATGGACCGAAGACGTGATTGAGATTTTGCCAACAGGCTCATCACGCAACTCCTCGACCCGTTTACGGGCTGCTTCGGCTTCAAGCGTGATGGTCCGGCAACTGTCGTAATACCGCGCACCTGCATCAGTCAGGCTGAAGGTGCGTGTGCTTCGGCGTAGCAACGGCACACCCAGCTTGGCTTCAAGCTGCCGGATTTGATGCGATATGGCAGCACGGCTTAGCCCCATCTTGCGGGCCGCGGCAGAAAACCCGCCTTCATCAACCACGCGGGCAAAGACCATCATGGCCCGGACTTCATCAAGTGCTGACATTCTTATCGCTCAAATATTTTGACAATCTGTTTAATTATTCACTCTAACGCAAATTTAGTCAGCCAGATACCATCACGGCAAATGAAATCCACGCACGGAGGAACTGATGCGTATTCTGATGATTGTTACCTCGCACGACAAAATGGGCGATACCGGCCACAAGACGGGTATCTGGCTTGAAGAGTTTGCCGCCCCCTATTACCGCTTCTTGGATGCTGGTGCCGAGATCACCCTTGCATCCCCCAAGGGCGGGCAGCCGCCGCTTGACCCCAACAGTCAGGTGCCTGATGCCCTGACCGATGCGACCAAGCGTTTTGAAAATGACCCCGATGCGCAGGCTGCATTTGCCAACACCGTCACGCTAGAAGGCCTCAAGGCAGATGACTTTGACGCCCTGTTCTATCCGGGTGGTCATGGCCCGCTTTGGGACCTTACGACGGATACCAAATCAATTGCCTTGATCGAAGCCTTCACCGCACAGGACAAACCGGTTGCGGCAGTCTGCCACGGCCCGGCGGCACTGGTTGACGCCAAGGGCACAGATGGCAAACCGTTGGTGTCGGGTAAGAAAGTCACCTGCTTCACCAATGACGAAGAAAAGGTCGTCGGGCTTGAAAACGTTGTTCCGATCTCGATCGAAGACGAATTCAAGAAACATGGTGGCCTGTTTGAACGCGGGGAAGACTGGGCGTCCTATGCAGTTGTGGATGGCAAACTTGTCACCGGTCAGAACCCGGCATCAAGTGAAGAAACGGCTGATGCTGTTCTGAAATTGCTTTCTGCGTAAATCGCTTGACCTTCCAGCGACTGGAAGGCGTATGTTCATGCCATAAAAACGAATCCTATGGAGATGAAACATGCGCCTGAAAGTCGAAAATATGAGCTGCAGTCACTGCGCAAACGCGGTGACCAAGGCATCCCAAAATGTCCCTGGCGTAGAAGATGCCAAGGTGGATCTTGAAGCTGGAGAACTGGCTGTATCGGGTGCGCCCGACCAAGCAACCCTGATTTCCGCCATCGACAAGGCTGGTTACCCGGCACAGGTGATTGAAGGTTAAGCTTCAAATCCTCACACAAAAAAAGCCGCCCGGTTGGGCGGCCTTTTCTTTGGTCTGATGATTAGCATCAGCCGAGGATTTTATCGCGCAGAAGCTTGTTGACCATTCCCGGGTTGGCCTTGCCGCCCGTGGCCTTCATGACCTGACCGACGAACCAGCCAAGCATTTTCTCCTTGCCGCCTTTGATTTCCTCGACCTTGCCGGGGTTGGCAGCAATGACTTCATCAATCGCGGTTTCAATCGCACCGGTATCGGTGATCTGCTTGAGACCTTTTTCCTCAACGATCTTTTCCGGATCGTCGCCGGTTTCGATCATGATTTCAAAGACATCCTTGGCGATACGGCCAGAAATGGTGTCGTTCGAGATCAGATCGATCAGCTTACCAAGGTTATCGGCCGTGACCGGGCTGTCGGCAATACCGACTTCTGCCTTGTTCAGCGCCCCAAACAGGTTAGTGATCACCCAGTTCGCCGCCAGCTTGCCATCACGGCCCTTGGCAACGACTTCGTAGTAATCCGCCTTTTCCTTTTCAGCGACAAGAACACCGGCATCATAGGCCGACAGACCGTTTTCACGCATGAAGCGGGCCTTTTTCTCATCGGGCAGTTCCGGCAGTTCTTTTTCGATTTCCGAAACGAATGCGTCGTCAAAGACCAGCGCCAGCAGATCCGGATCCGGGAAATAGCGATAGTCATGTGCCATTTCCTTGGAACGCATCGAGCGGGTTTCGCCCAGACGCTGATCATAGAGACGGGTTTCCTGCTGGATTTCACTGCCACCTTCGATCACTTCGATCTGGCGTTTTGCTTCGATCTCGATCGCCTGCATCACAAAACGGATGGAGTTGACGTTCTTGATTTCGCAACGCGTACCGAAACCTTCGCCCGGACGACGCACCGAAACGTTGGCATCGCAACGCATGGAGCCTTCGTTCATGTTGCCATCACACGTACCAAGATAACGCACAATCGCGCGCAGCTTGGTCAGATAGGCACCGGCTTCTTCCGGGGAGCGGATGTCAGGCATGGAAACGATTTCCATCAGCGCAACACCCGAGCGGTTCAGGTCGATATGCGAATATTTCGGGTCCTGATCGTGCATCGATTTACCGGCATCCTGTTCAAGATGCAGGCGTTCAATACCGACCGACTTGGTGGAACCATCAGGCATATCCAGAATGATCGTGCCTTCGCCGACAATCGGTTTATCGAACTGCGAAATCTGATAGCCCTGTGGCAGATCGGCATAGAAATAGTTTTTGCGGGCAAAAACGCTTTCCTGGTTGATCTTTGCCTTAAGGCCGAGACCGGTTTTAACCGCCTGACGCACGCATTCTGCGTTCACGACTGGAAGCATACCGGGCATCGCCGCATCAACGAGGCTGACATTGCTGTTGGGCTCGTTACCGAACTTGGTTGACGCACCAGAAAACAGCTTTGATTCGGAAATCACCTGACAATGGACTTCCAGACCGACAACGATTTCCCATGGGCCGGTTGAACCTTCAAGAATATAGCTCATGGATCAGCCCTCCTGCCCGGCAGGTTTTGCGGTAAAGTTGGCCGCACCTTCAAGCACGCCACCAACACGCAGAACGGTTTCTTCATCAAACGGCTTGCCAATCAGCTGCAGGCCAAGCGGCAGCCCCTCGGCCGAAAGACCGGTCGGCACCGAAAGGCCCGGAAGACCCGCAAGGCTTGCCGGAACCGTAAAGACGTCATTGAGATACATCTTGACCGGATCACCTTCGTTTTCGCCAATGGCAAAGGCCGCAGACGGTGCGGTCGGTGTCAGGATCGCATCGACCTGACCAAACGCACCTTCGAAGTCCTGATAGATGCGACGACGGACTTTGAGCGCCTTGTTGTAATAGGCGTCATAGTAACCAGCCGAGAGCACGTACGTACCGATCATGATACGGCGCTGGACTTCCTTGCCGAAACCAGCCGCACGCGACTTCATGTACATGTCGTCAAGGCTGTCGCCTTCATCCATGACACGCTGGCCATAACGCAGACCGTCATAACGTGCGAGGTTCGAGGACGCCTCAGCCGGGGCGACGATGTAATAGGTACCCAGCGCATATTTGGTGTGCGGCAAGGTCACATCGATCACTTCGGCACCGGCATCGCGCAGCATTGCAACGCCATCGTCCCAAAGCTTGCTGATTTCTTCGGGCATGCCATCAACACGGTATTCCTTCGGAATACCGATTTTCATGCCGCGAATGTCACCCGTGATGGCGGCTTCGAAATCAGGCACTGCAACCGGTGCAGACGTGCTGTCCTTGGCATCGTGACCGGCCATCGAACCCAGCATGATCGCCGCGTCGCGAACGGACTTGGTCATCGGGCCCGCCTGATCGAGCGAGCTTGCAAAGGCAACAATACCCCAGCGCGAGCAACGACCATAGGTCGGCTTCAGACCAACAATACCGCAATAGGATGCCGGCTGACGGATCGAACCACCGGTATCGGTACCAGTCGCCGCAAGCGCCATGTCAGCCGCAACCGCTGCTGCCGAACCACCAGACGACCCACCCGGAACCAGATCCTTGCCGGATTTGTCTTTCCAAGGGTTGACCACATTGCCGTAATAGGACGACGTGTTGGACGAGCCCATGGCGAACTCATCAAGGTTCGCCTTGCCCAGCATCACAGCGCCATTGCCAAACAGGTTGGTGGTGACGGTGGATTCATATTCCGGTTTGAAACCCTCAAGGATGTGCGATGCGGCCGTGGTCTGGACACCTTCGGTGCAGAACAGGTCTTTGACCGCAATCGGCAGGCCTTCCATCTTGCCAGCACTGCCCTTGGCGCGCTTGGCATCGGATGCCTTGGCCATTTCCATGGCCTTTTCCGGGGTTTCGGTGATGTACGCGTTCAGATTGCGAAGTGCGTCCATCGATTTCAGGTGTGCTTCGGTCAGCTCGACCGAGGTATAATCACCCTTTGCAAGCCCGTCGCGGGCTTCTGCAAGTGTCAGCTTTGTCAGATCAGTCATTATTCAACCACCTTGGGCACAACAAAACAGCCAGCATCGGTCATCGGTGCGTTTGACAGCACTTTTTGCTGGATATTGCCATCGGTGACTTCGTCCTTGCGCAACGGCAGGGTCAGATCAGCAACAGATGTCAGCGGCTCGCAGCCTTCAACATCGACTTCTTGCAGTTCCTCGACGAAATCGAGGATACGGGTCAGATCTCCCGCCAGTTCGGAAAGGCCTTCTTCAGACACGTTGATACGTGACAGATAGGCGATACGGCGAACTGTTTCCTTATCCAAAGACGACATGGATGAAAGTCTCTCTTAAGGAATGACAAAAACCCGGCAGACAGAACTCTGCCGGAACGTGAATTACAGCGCGGAAACTAGCACCCCGCCGCCCCTGCCGCAAGGGTTGGAAATGATCAGGAACGGCTGTTGTCGGGCTGTCTGGCCGATTAAACGCCCATACGCAAAAATATCGCTGCCCTGATCGGAACGGGGCATATGGAAACAAACAGGCCGGCAACGAAATCGTTGCCGGCCTGTTTCATGTTTTGACCTGCCCCGCATGAGGGGACGGAGAGACTTATCAGCTTAGCCCGGGCTCATACCACGCAGACGTTCGGAACGACGGCGCAGAAGTTCCACGGTCAGCAGCAGCAGGATCGAGACCGACACAAGGATGGTCGCGGCTGCCAGAATGGTCGGGGAAATCTGCTCACGCAGGCCGGTATACATCTGCCACGGCAGGGTCTGCTGGCGGGCAGAACCGACGAACAGCACAACAACCACTTCGTCAAACGAGGTGATGAAGGCGAACAGACCGCCTGAAATCACACCCGGCAGGATCAGAGGCATCTGAACCTTGAAGAAGGTGGTAACCGGGTTTGCACCCATGTTTGCTGCCGCACGGGTCAGCGACTTGTCAAATCCGACAAGCGTTGCCGTCACCGTGATAATCACGAACGGAATACCCAGAACAGCGTGAGCCAGGATCACCTTCACATAGCCGACAAAGGCCTGGTTGAGCCCCAGCTGGAGTTCAAGCCAGTTACCCAGCGGCGCGTAGAAGAAGAACATACCCGTTGCTGAAATGATCAGCGGCACGATCATCGGTGAAATCAAAACCGCCATCATCGCCTGACGGCCCGGCACGTGCGACTGGCTAAGACCGATCGCCGCAAGCGTACCCAGCGAAACCGAAATCAGCGTCGCAATCGGTGCAATAATCAACGAGTTCTTGAGCGGCACCATCCATTCGTCGGTACCGAGGAAATCGCGATAATGCTTTAGGCTATAACCCTCTGCCTTGAAGCTCAGCATTTCCGGCGTGAAGGTAAAGAAGTTCTCGGCATTGAAGCTGAGCCAGATCACCGGCAGAAGCGGTGCGATCAGGAAGAAGAACACAAACGCACAGATGAACATGAACGTGTTGTGCCAAAGAACCTGACCCGGCGTGTAGTAGATCGGAACACCGGCACGGTATTTACCGCTGCCGACCCAGTTTGCAAACCAGCCCATCGAAATCCCGACGATGAAGCCGCCAAACAGGCCACCAAGACCACCGAAAATCAAGCCAGCAGCACCGAAAACCACGCCAGTTGCGAGCGTTTTCTGTTTGCTTTTGACCTTGATGATTTTCGAGAAGACAAAGGCCAGTACCGCCCCGACTGCAGCACCAATGATAAACCCGGTCCATGGGCTGCCAAAGATGTTGCCGGTCACGAAGCCGAACATCGCGCCCAACACAGCCACAAGCGGCATGGTGAAGGACATCAATTCAGGCCGTTTCGTATAAGAGATTACTTCATTCATGGCCTTAGCCCCCCAACTTCACGTTATCGATGCCCACAATCTTGTCGTAGCACCAGTACAGGCCAAGAACGACGACGAGAAGAATGGACCCGAGTGCGGCCGCAAGGCCCCAGTTGAGCGAGCTGGAAATGTGATAGGCAATTCGGTTGGAGATGAAGACACCATCCGTACCACCAACAATTTCCGGCGTGATGTAGTAACCGATCGCAAGAATGAACACGAGGATCGAACCGGCACCAATGCCCGGCACCGACTGAGGGAAATAGACGCGCCAGAAGGCAGTCCAGTTCGTCGCACCAAGTGACTTGGCCGCGCGCTGATAGCTTGGCGGAATGGTTTTCATCACAGAATAGAGCGGCAATATCATGAAGGGCAGCAGGATGTGGGTCATCGCAATGACCGTACCTGTTGCATTGTTCATCAGGATCAGACGATCCGCATCATTGACAAATCCAAGCCAGACAAGGATTTCGTTGATCACCCCTTGCTGCTGCAATAGCACCTTCCAGGCCGATGTACGCACCAGAAGCGACGTCCAGAACGGCAGGAGAACCAGGATCATCAGGATGCTTGCTGTACGCATCGGCAGGTTGGCCAGAAGCCATGCCACCGGATAACCAAGCACAATGCAGCTGGCGGTAATGATCAGCGCCATGATCAGCGTACGCGTAAACAGCGTCGTGTAGATCTGCTGGTTGTCAGGCTTTGACTCAATTCCGTCCGGCGTCAGGGTCATATCCACCGAGTTCAGGAAGTAACCCGGTGTCAGGCTCGGAGAATAGAGCTTGATCATGGACCAGACTTCGGCAGAACCCCAATCTTCGTCTTCTTCGACAAAGGCTTGACGGAAACCAAATTGCGGCAGCTGATCAATATTGGCAGCCGCGGCCTGCAGGGCGCTTGCACCCGGCCCGCCATAGCTATTGATTGCCGACACGGTCTCCGGACTAGTCAAATCCATGCCAAGAGCGCCATAAACGGACTCCCACGGATCTTCTTCAGAAACCGTGTCCTCGTCCATAATGGCGGCCCAAATCGCGAAATCAGTATAGGCTTTTGCGGTCCATGGCAGCATTTCGACAATGTCTGCGGACGGCACGAAGCCAACATCACCGCTCATGTCTTCGTCAGACATAAGCGCCAGCATTTCGCGGCGCTGATCAAGGAATCCTTGGCCACCGGTTCCAGACATCATCTCGAACCAGAAGGAACCTTCTTCAAAGGCGGGATCAATGTCTTCAAGCGGGTCCTGCCAGAGTTCGCCCATATCATCAAGCGAACGACCGGTGGTCCGGAACAGCGATGATACGCCGGTTTGTTCGTAGTTCAGGCGCGTACCAAGGCGCGTATGCTGCTTTGCTTCCCCGGCTTTGAACAAATCGATGTAAAGATTGCGATAAACGTCTTCGTGCGGCGGTTGACCGGTGGAACCGTCCCATTCGGACAGTGCAACAACGGTGCCCGGAATCGTATTGGGCACGATATCGTTCTCAACCGACCGGAAAAGCATCGAGAGGATCGGTACGATAAAGGTCACCACCACAAAAATCAAAAGCGGTGCAACCAGCATGAGCGCGCGCATCTTTTGGCGCATCAATGCTCTTCGTAGACTTTGTTTTAGTGGTCTGCCATCAGCAGCTAACACTACTTCTTGTGATGTATCACCCATTACGCCCCCGTAAGCCTGCCCCGGTGTTTTCGGTCTGTTTTATCGACTGGCAATTTATTTATAGCGATCTTAGTCGGTAAAGGGGGCCGCGCACGGCCCCCTTCCCTTAGCTCTTATTGAGCGAGCCAAGCCTGGAACTTGGCATCGATGTCGTCACGGTAGTCAGCCCAGAACTCGTAGTTGTAGAGGAACGTGTTCTTGGCGTTGTCCGGATCGGTCGGCATGTGCGGAGCCATGTCGATACCGAGGTCTGCATGCTTACCAACAAGCGGTGCCGAGGAGAAACGAGCCGGGCCATACGAGATGTATTTAGCCTGGTCAGCAAGACGCTGGGTGTCGGTTGCGAACTTCACGAAGTCCAGAACGCGATTCAGGCGATCTTCCGGAAGACCTGCCGGAATGATCCATCCGTCAAGGTCGAAGACCTGTGCGTCCCAAAGCATGGAGATCGGCTGATCCTGTTCAACGATTGCGGAGAACAGACGACCGTTATAGGTCGAGCCCATAAAGACTTCGCCGTCAGCCAGAAGCTGCGGGGTATCTGCACCAGCACTCCACCAGATGACGCTGTCTTTGATGGTTGCCAGTTTGTCGAGAGCCTGCTGCTGGCCTTCTTCGGTTTCAAGAACGCTGTACACTTCGTCCTTGGCAACACCGTCACAGAGCAGAGCCCATTCCATGTTGTTGATCGGGCGTTTCTCAAGCGAACGCATGCCCGGATAGGTTTCGGTGTCGAACAGGGCACAGATGTCGGTCGGTGCCGGGGTTCCGTCCGGAACCATATCGTTACGATAACCGAAAGTGGTCGAGTAAACGATCTGCGGAATGAAGCAATCGCTTACGAGGAGATCACCGAAGTCATCTTCTGCAGAGGTGCCGTCCGGCGCTGCTGCAAGAACTTCGTCCGGATCGATCTCCATTGCAAGGCCTTCATCGCAAAGGCGCATTGCGTCAGCAGCAACAACGTCAACCAGATCCCAGGTTACGTTGTTTGCTTCGTTCATCGCACGCAGTTTTGCAACAGCTTCAGCGGAGCTTTCATCCCAAGTGATCGAAACACCCGGGTTGTTCTCCATGTAAGGCTCAGCATAAGCCTTGATCTGGCTGTTCTGGTATGCACCGCCCCAGCTGACGAGGGTCATGTCCGATGCCATGTGGTCATCGGCATATGCCGCACCAGTTGCGACAACGAGCAGAGCTGTTGAAGCAGTGAGGGTTTTAATGAGTTGCATTAATAGACTCCCTGATTGTTTCCCGGACTATTCGTTGAGGACCAGCACCCGGGCGTGCAGGTCCTGTATCTGCCTGACTCAAAGATTAATTACGACGCGTCGAGCGCGCGGCAATCCTCTGCAAGCCAGCCGATTTCAATCTCTGTCCCCGGCGTCAGGCGAACCTGATCGGGCGCGTTCCTGGTTTTGATGATGAACTCATCATTTCCAGCCACACGCAAACGTGTACGGAATATATCACCCATATAGATGAATTCGAGCACCTCGGCCTTGAGCGTATGAGCATCTTCATGCAGACGATCACGGTTATATTCGACACGTTCAGGACGGATCGAAACACGCGTGCGTTCGCCAACTTCGCTCACATTGACCGGAACGGCATCGATGACTTCGCCACCATCAAGCTGAACAACACAGGTGTTGCCCTTGATTTCCTTGACGATGCCTTCGAGCGTATTGTTCTCACCGATAAACTGCGCAACAAAGCTGTTCTCGGGTGCTTCGTACAGTTTATCTGGCGGTGCAAGCTGCTGAATACGACCATCATCAAACACAGCGACGCGGTCTGACATGGTCAGTGCCTCGGTCTGGTCATGGGTCACGTAAACAGTGGTAATGCCAAGCTCATGGGCAAGGTGCGTAATTTCAAACTGCATCTTCTCGCGAAGCTGCTTGTCGAGTGCGCCAAGCGGTTCATCCATCAGAACCAGTTCCGGCTCAAACACCAGCGCACGCGCCAAAGCGACACGCTGCTGCTGACCACCGGAAAGCTGTGCCGGACGACGGCCACCAAAGCTGCCCATTTCGACCATGTCGAGTGCGCGCTTGACCTTTTCTTCCTGTTCCGCCTTGCCCATTTTGCGGACTTCAAGCGGGAAAGCCAGGTTTTCGGCGATCGTCATGTGCGGGAAGAGTGCGTAGTTCTGGAAGACCATGCCGATACCACGTTTATGCGGCGGGATATCGTTGATCGAAACGCCACCCAGACGAATATCGCCGTGAGTCGCAGTTTCAAAACCGGCAAGCATCATAAGGCAAGTTGTCTTGCCCGACCCTGACGGACCAAGCATCGTCAGGAACTCGCCCTTCGGCATGGTTAGGTTGAGATCTTTAACGACGAGTGACTCGCCGTCATAGCTTTTCTGTACACGTTCAAACTCAACGAACGCTTCATTCGATGCACCGTCGGCCAAACCCTATACCCCCTGATATGTCATTGTTTGTTCAGCGTTTTCGCTCTTGGTGATTATTCTATGCGGAAATCCACTGGAACCAATCCAGAATGACGGTTCCTGAACCCCATGGATAGAAGCATTGCGACACTACCATGTAACAGGTGCGCTGCGTCTGCCTGTTTTGTCTCTCTCAAGATGACCTGCATGTATGCGGTCAGTGTGCTTCGCCCTGCTTATTTCGATTTCGATTAATTTCTGCAGTGCGACATTAAAACAAACCTGCTATGGCACTTCAACCCCCCATAATTCATAAAGATTTTTCCGCTAGGAAATCCGCTATTCTTTGCGGTGTTTAGTATAAAATTCGCTTATGTGCGCAAATGAGCATGTTTTCTTCCATAAATCGGAAAACGATAGACTTGCTTTGCACTGGAAATTCCCGCCAAACACACCTATAAGGTCGCCATGATTTGTAATGATACTCAGGAAATGCTGCGGTTCTTGCCACCGGCAGCACGTGTTTTGGGCCTTGACCTTGGTACCAAGACAATTGGCGTTGCCCTGTCGGATGTCGGGCTTCAGATTGCTTCACCTTATGAACTGATCTCGCGCAAGAAGTTCACGCGAGACATCGCGCAGCTTTCTTCGATCATCGACAAGCAGAATGTCGGCGGCATCATTATCGGCTTCCCGCGCGAGCTTGACGGTACGATCGGCAAGGCCTGCCATCGCGTCTATGCGTTTGTCGATGAAATGGAAAAGTATATCGACCTGCCGGTTCTGATGTGGGACGAGCGCCTGTCGACCAACGCCGTCGAGCGCATCCTGATCGACGAAGTCGACATGACCCGCAAACGTCGCGCTGAGGTCGTCGACAAGACGGCTGCTGCCTATATTCTGCAAGGGGCGCTGGACCATCTGAACCGCCATACGGATCCCGGCGAAAACGCCGAACCCGATGAAGACGATATCGAGGCTGACGAAGACTAATCCGGCCAGATGTCTTGGCAAAACAGTTCAAAGCTGCCTGTTTATTCAGGCAGCTTTTTTATTCGGTCCGTATCACCATCATCACGCCAAAGAATCGTGATGGCGGAAGAATAAGGGTGTCCCCCTGCTCGATCGCGCCCATGGCAATGGCCGCGTCAGAGATCTTGGCAAGATCATCCACAATCAACTCAAACCCGGCAAATCCATCGGTCGGGAAAGCCGGATCTTCAATACCATAGCGCTCGACCAACTCATCCCCGTGCAAGGCATCGACGATCCCGTCTACTCCGATCTCGGCATAAAAATCGCGCACGGCGTCCGCTGCCCAATGATCAATCACGACCTTACCGATTCTGAGCGCCCCGTTTTCGTGGGTCTGATAGGCCGGGAAATAGAAATTCTGGACCGGATGACGATGCTGGCAGACAAACGTTACGGCATGGCGCAGCAACGGGTGGTTCGCATAGGCAAGCGAGAACGCCACGCCAACCGTGTCCCCGTCCGGTGTCTTTGCATCCCTTTCGAAATGAAACACCGGCGGGACAGCCGCCCCTGCGGCTATGAACCTTTCGCGGTCCTGCTCGGCATCGTCGGACTGCAGGGCAAGCATCGACATACCTTCACGTTGGCGCAGATAATCGCGGTTATAGATCGGAAAGGAGAACGGCTGGGCAAGGTCGGTCTCGGCAATCTTGGCTGGATCAACGACGGAAAGAAGTTCGATATATATCCCGTCCAGCTGCACCAGCGCATTACCGGTCCCGAAGGGATGAACTGCACGCGGAGTCACTGTGAAGCCAAGCTTTGAATAAGCGGCGATAGCGGCATCAAGATCATTCACACATAAGACAATGTGATCAATCGCGCGTGTCATGGCGTCCCTTTCCTTGAATATTCAGCGACCTGGACGACTTTTGAGTGCAAGCAGTGTATAGACGCCAAAACCTGTTGGCTGTGCTGACTATCACATCAAAAAAGCACGGGCAAAGAACAACTGGCGCTCAAATGAATTTTAGTCACCTGAACTGATGACGGGTCGCGAGTGTATTTCACCGGGGCCACATTGGTGGTAACACTGGGGTGGTATTGACCTTTTCTCCGCACATGGTGCTGAAAGTCCGTTGATGATCACCATCCTGTCCGCCTTGCTGCCAACCTTTGCCCTGATCGTTCTGGGCTATGTGTTGCGTGAACGGAAATTCCTGCCAGACAGCTTCTGGCCAGGTGCGGAAAAGCTGACCTATTTCATCACCTTTCCCGCCCTTTTATTTTCCAACACGGCAAAGGCCGACCTCGGCAGCCTGCCGCTGATCGGAATTGCGACGGCGATGCTCGGCACGATTGCCATTTGCACGGTCCTGATCCGGGCAGTCCGCCCCCTGCTTAACGTATCTGCGCCGACTTTCTCGTCCCTGGTTCAAGGCGCCATTCGACCCAACACCTATATCGGGCTTGCCGTTGCGGCCGCCTTGCTTGGAACCCATGGCCTGACCGTCACGGCACTTTGCGTGGCGCTGGTTGTCCCGACGGTGAATGTCATATCGGTTCTGGCCTGCGCACATTTGGGCGACAATGACCGCAAGCCGGGCGTTTTATCCTTGCTCCGTGATGTTGCTAAAAATCCGCTTTTGATGGCCTGCGTATTGGGCAGCGTATTTAATGTGCTCGATATCGGATTACCGCCCATTGTGGGTCCGTTCCTCGAAGTTCTTGGTCGCGCGGCCCTGCCCGTCGGCTTGCTGGCGGTTGGTGCGGGTCTTGATCTTGGTGCAGCGCGCCGTGCGGGTTTTCCGGTTGGTATTTCGACCATCGGCAAGCTGGCGCTAAGCCCGGCAATTGCCGCGTGCCTCTGCCAGGCGCTTGGGCTGCCCGCGACCGAGCTTGCGGCTGTCGTGCTTTATGCCGCCCTTCCCTGTTCGGCCAGCGCGTATGTTCTAGCCCGCCTGATGGGCGGCGACGCGCAAATGATGGCCAGCATCATTACCGTGCATACCCTTTCCGCCATCGCCACCATGCCGGTGATCGCCATTCTGGTTCAGGTTGTTTGATCGCCACGGTGATCTGACCAATTGGTCAGGAAAACACAACCAATTGGCGGGAATATTTACCTTTTCGTGACTGGGGCAATTCGTTATGCTCCGCGCGAAATTCTTGCAAGACCATCCAAGGGAAATGTGCAACGCCATGAGCGTCATGGGACCAGCGGCGGATCATTATCCGCACCCACACCTCCTCGGGATCGAGGGCCTGACCCCCGGGGAAATCACCCTTATTCTGGACCGCGCCCAGCACTATGCGGAAAAAAACCGCTCCGCTGACAAGACCAGCAATATTCTGGCCGGCGCGACAGTTGTTAATCTGTTTTATGAAAACTCGACCCGGACGCTGACATCGTTCGAACTTGCCGCCAAACGCCTTGGTGCAGATGTCATCAACATGACAGTCGGCACAAGTTCGGTCAAAAAGGGTGAAACCCTGATTGATACGGCCATGACGCTAAACGCCATGAACCCGGATGCCCTTGTTGTCCGCCATGGTGACAGCGGCGCGGTCAAACTGCTGAGTGAGAAGGTCAACTGCGCAGTCCTGAACGCCGGTGACGGTCGCCACGAGCACCCGACCCAGGCGCTTCTCGATGCGCTGACCATCCGCCGCCACAAGGGACGTCTGCACCGCCTTAATGTTGCGATTTGTGGTGATATTGCCCATTCGCGGGTGGCACGATCCAACATCCTGCTTTTGAACACCATGGGATCACGCGTGCGCCTGGTCGCGCCACCGACCCTGATCCCGTCAAAGATCGATCGGATGGGTGTCGAAATCTTCCACGACATGGAAGAAGGCCTGAAGGACTGCGACATCGTCATGATGCTGCGCCTGCAGCTGGAACGCATGGAAGGAAGCTTCATTCCGTCTGTGCGCGAATATTTCCATTTCCATGGCCTTGATCGCGCCAAACTGGCCAATGCCAAGCCCGACGCGCTCATCATGCATCCCGGTCCGATGAACCGCGGGGTCGAAATCGACAGTGAAGTCGCAGATGACGTGGAACGTTCTGTCATTCGTGAACAGGTCGAAATGGGGGTTGCGGTGCGCATGGCAGCGCTTGAATTGCTCGTGCAGAACCACAGAAAGATGGGAGGTCAGGCATGAGCCCCGCAATTCGCGCCAAGGGTGCTGGCAAAAAGGCCTTCATCAATGCCCGCCTGCTTGATCCGGTCAAACAGACCGATGAAACCGGCGGCCTTCTGATCGAAGATGACACCATCCTTAAAAGCGGTCCGGACATTACCGAGGCCTCGGTTCCCGACGGCTTTGAGATTATTGACCTTGGTGGTGCCTGCCTGGCGCCTGGCCTGGTCGATATGCGTGCGCAGCTGCGTGAACCGGGTTTTGAGCATCAGGAAACCATTGAGACCGCAGGCAAGTCGGCCGCAATTGGTGGTGTCACAACCATCATCGCCCTGCCCAACACCGATCCGGTGATTGATGACGTCGCGGGCGTTGAGTTCATCGCCCGGCGTGCGCGCAAGGTCGGTTTGGCCAAGGTGTTTGTCTATGGCGCGGTGTCAAAGGGGATTTCTGGTCAGGAAATCACCGAGATGGGCCTTTTGCATCAGGCAGGTGCTGTGGCGTTCTGTGACGGCATCAACACCATTGCCAGTGCGCGCCTGCTGCGTCAGGCACTTTCCTATTCCGCCTTCTTTGACGGCATGATCGTCCAGCACCCCGAAGAGCCCGAGCTTTCCAAGGGTGCCGCCATGAATAGTGGCGAACTGGCGACCCGACTTGGCCTTTCAGGCGTTTCACCACTCGCCGAAGTCATTCAGATCGAACGTGACATGCGCCTTGTTGAAATGACTGGTGGGCGTCTGCATTTTGCCCATATCTCAACCGGGGAATCGGTTGATGTCATCCGCAAGGCAAAGAAACGCGGCCTGAAAGTCACCTGCGATACGGCACCGCCCTATTTTGCACTCAATGAAAATGCGGTTTCGGACTACCGCACCTTTGCCAAGCTTTCCCCGCCGCTTCGATCCGAAGATGATCGTCAGGCAATTGTTGCGGGCTTGGCCGACGGAACGATTGATGCGATTGCATCGGATCATAACCCGCAGGATGCAGATTCCAAGCGCCTGCCCTTTGCGCAGGCCGCAGCGGGTGCTGTCGGGTTTGAAACGCTGCTTCCGATGGCGCTGGAGCTTTATCACAACGATCACATGTCGCTTCTTGATGTGATCACCAAACTGACCCGGACGCCTGCAGAGCTGGTGCGCATCAAGGGCGCTGGAACGCTTGGCGAAGGAACGGCTGCCGATCTTGTGATCTTTGATCCGGATCGCCCGTGGAAAATCGATCCCTATCAGTTCCAGTCGAAATCCAAAAACTCCCCATTTGATGGCCGTTTGACGCAGGGACGTGTATTGCGCACCCTGATTGATGGTCGTGAAGTCTTCTCGGAAGGTGCCTGAAATGGAACTTGATGCCACCTACAAGGCAATGTTGATGTCGCTGCAGGTCGCCACCGTGTGTGGTTATCTGTTGGGCTCGATCCCGTTCGGACTGGTTTTGACCCGCATGGCCGGCCTCGGTGATATCCGACAGATCGGCTCCGGTAACATCGGTGCGACAAACGTTCTGCGCACCGGGCGCAAGGGGCTGGCCTTTCTGACCCTGATCGGGGATGCGGGCAAAGGGGCCTTTGCCGCCTTGCTGTTCACCCACCTTTATGGTGCCGAACAAGGCATCTTTGCCGGTGGTGCCGCGGTGTTTGGTCACATGTTCCCGATCTGGCTTCGGTTTAAAGGTGGCAAAGGGGTCGCGACAACCCTTGGCACGCTGGCAGCTGTTAACTGGATCATGGGGCTTTGTGCGGCCCTGACATGGCTGATCATGGCGATGCTTTTCCGCATTTCATCCCTTTCAGCATTGATTGCGATGATCGCAGCTCCGCTGGCGGCGTTCTTTATTGCCAATGACCCGGGTGCCGGGTGGCTTGGGGTGTTTCTTGCCGTGATCGTCTGGCTTGCCCATCACGCGAATATCGGTCGATTGCTGCGCGGTGAAGAACCCAAGATCGGCCAGAAGAAAAAGCAGGCTGACGAAGAAACCACGGCGTAACCGACGCAAACCGCCCCTTCGAATAGCTTGACGAACGAACGCCCGGATGATCACAATCCGGGCGTTATGCATTTTCCCGACCAACAACCCACGCGATTATCTCAATCAGAACGCCTCGCACGCATGCGACTGGCGCGCAGTATCAATGTTGGTCCGGTTACATTTCGCAAAATGCTTGAACGGTTTGGTTCTGGCCGCAACGCGATTGACGCCCTGCCCGATATCATCGCGCATGCCAAAACACCGCGACAAATCAAACTGGCTACCCGCGATGAGACGGTTTCAGAGATTGAAACCGCCAAGGCATGCGGGGCAAAACCAATTATATTTGGCGATCCGGAATACCCCACCCTACTGACCAGCATCGATGATGCGCCCCCCTATTTCTATGCCATCGGTCGGATCGAGCTCCTGACAAAAACAGCCATCGGTATTGTTGGTGCGCGCAATGCCTCGGCAACCGGGTGCGGTTTCGCCCGAAAAATCAGCCATGAACTGGTAACTGCTGGCTATGTGGTCGTATCAGGCATGGCACGTGGCATTGATGGCGCGGTACATGCCGCAGCTCTGCAAGGCCCAGGCGATCTTGTTGGTGGCACCGTTGCCGTTCTGGGGGGTGGCGTGGATGTTGTGTACCCGCGTGAACATCAGGACCTTTATGACAAGCTCTGTGATCAAGGCTGTGTGATATCGGAAATGCCGCCCGGCCTGAAACCACAGGCACGCCACTTCCCCCGTCGCAACCGCATCATATCCGGTCTGTCTTCTGGGGTTGTTGTCGTAGAGGCCGGCCGTAATTCCGGTTCCTTGATTACGGCACGATTTGCCGCCGAACAGGGACGCGATGTCTTTGCCGTTCCGGGCTCGCCAACAGATCCGCGCGCGGCTGGCCCAAACAGTCTGATCCGCGATGGGGCGATCCTGTGCGACTCTGCCGACGTAATTTTGGATGCAGTCCGCCAGGCAGAGAAGAACAGCAATCTGTTTGAAGAATTTCACACCTTCAACACAGACGCCCGAACAAACAGCGCAAACCCGTCCTCGGGCACATATGCTGAGATCTATGCTTCTGTTGAACAGGACGCCATGACGCGTGATATGAACAAAACCACGCAACCAATTGAAATAACTACATTTGAAAGCGATTCTGTCGCCGACATCACCCCTGTCGAAGATGCCGAGAAACTATTTGATTTGCTCTCGTCATCTCCCCTTCTTGTGGATGAACTCATCCGTACGTCGGACTTGCCTGCCGAACAGGTTTCGACAATTTTGATTGAACTCGAACTTGCAGGAAGGGTTGAACGTCACCCCGGAAATAGGGTATCGCGTATCGCCAAATGAGAGTCGCGTCGAAGTCGGATGTGACAAATATTGTTGTGATTTGCCGCAATTTGCGCAATTTGATCTGAAAAACAGCCACACACTATAATATATGTGTGCAGACCTCAGGTTACTGACGACACAGCATAATGACCGCCTTCGGGCGCAAGAACCGGACACGAAAAACGTAATGAATCTTGTCATCGTCGAATCCCCGGCCAAAGCCAAGACGATCAACAAATACCTCGGTGACGATTATAAGGTGCTGGCCTCGTTTGGTCATATCCGCGATCTGCCGTCCAAGGATGGCTCGGTCGATACCGACAACGACTTTTCGATGGTCTGGGAAACAGATGGCCGCTCGGAAAAGCAGATTCGCGAAATCGCATCGGCAGCGCGGGATTCTGACACCATCTACCTCGCGACTGACCCGGATCGCGAAGGAGAAGCCATTTCCTGGCATATTCTTGAAGTTCTCGAGCAGAAAAAACTGCTCCGCGGGCGCGATGTCCATCGCGTCGTGTTCCACGAGATCACCAAGAAAGCCGTCACCGACGCCATCGCCAATCCGCGAGAACTCAATCAGGAACTGGTTGATGCTTATCTGGCGCGTCGCGCCCTTGATTATCTGGTTGGCTTTAACCTGTCGCCGGTTCTGTGGCGCAAGCTGCCCGGTTCGCGGTCAGCCGGTCGTGTTCAGTCCGTTGCGCTACGCCTGATCTGCGAACGCGAGATCGAGATCGAGGCCTTTAAGCCCGACGAATACTGGTCGCTTGAAGCTGGCTTTGCCGTGCCGGAAGGCAAGTTTTCAGCGCGCCTGACCCATCTTAATGGTGAGAAGCTCGATAAACTTGCGCTTGGCGATGAAAACGCCGCCAAAATTGCCAAGGAAAAGGTCGAAAGCCGCAGCTACGCCGTTTCCAAGGTCGAGCGCAAAGACGTCAAACGCCGTCCGCAGCCGCCTTTCACCACCTCAACCTTGCAGCAGGAAGCATCGCGTAAGCTTGGCTTTGGCGCAAAACGCACCATGCAGCTTGCTCAGCGCCTGTATGAAGGTGTCGATATCGGTGGCGAGACTGTCGGTCTGATCACGTATATGCGTACTGACGCGGTTATTCTGTCACAAGAAGCGCTTGCGGCTGCCCGCCGCCTGATTGGCAAGGATTATGGTGACGAGTACCTTCCGGCCAATGCGCGCAACTTTGCCAATAAAGCCAAGAACGCACAGGAAGCCCACGAAGCGGTCCGCCCGACCGATCTGTTCCGCCGCCCGGAACAGGTTTCGCGGCATCTCGATAAGGATCAGCTAGCCCTTTACACGCTGATCTGGAAACGCACCGTGGCCTGTCAGATGGAAGATGCCCGCTTTGATCAGGTGGCTGTCGACCTGTCATCGAATGACAACCATGTTGTCCTGCGTGCCAACGGTTCTGTGGTTAAATTTGATGGCTTCCTGAAGCTTTATCAGGAAGGCAAGGATGACGAGTCTGACGATGAAAAAGACCGTCGTCTGCCGCCGCTGAAAGAAGGTCAGAAACCCGACCTTGGCAAGGTCAGCATTGATCAGCACTTCACCCAGCCCCCGCCCCGCTATACCGAGGCGAGCCTGGTCAAGAAGATGGAAGAGCTCGGCATTGGTCGCCCGTCGACCTACGCATCGATCATCTCTGTCCTGCAGGATCGAAACTATGTGCTTTTGGAACGGCGTCGTTTCGTTGCACAGGACCGTGGCCGTCTGGTGACCGCCTTCCTGTCGAAGTTCTTTGAACGCTATGTGCAGTACAACTTCACAGCCGACCTTGAAAACCAGCTTGATGAAATCTCTATGGGCAAGCTGGAATGGAAAGACGTTCTCAAGGATTTCTGGAAGTCGTTCAAAGGCAATGTCGACGAAGCCAAGGAACTTAAGATCACCGACGTTCTTGATGCGCTTCAGGTGATGCTGGAAAACTATCTTTTCCCGCCGCGCGAAGACGGGACTGATCCGCATAAATGCCCGAAATGCGATGATGGTCAACTCAGCCTCAAGCTCGGCAAGTTTGGCGCCTTCCTTGGCTGTTCGAACTATCCGGACTGTAACTATACCCGTCCGCTGGTCGCCAATGAAAACGGTGCAGATTCCGAACTTGATGCCGGACCGAAGGTTTTGGGTGTCGATAAGGAAACCGGCAAGGAAATTACCCTGCGCAAAGGGCCGTACGGGGTGTATGTCCAGCTTGGCGAAGAAGAGGAAGTCGAAGGCAAGAACGGCAAACCCAAAAAGGTCAAGCCAAAGCGGACCTCCCTGCCCAAGGGTCTGGAGCCCTCCGTTGTCGACCTGACCAAGGCCGAAGAACTTCTGACCCTGCCGCGCACTGTCGGGATTTTCCCGGAAACCGGCGAGGAAATGAAAGCCAATATCGGCCGTTTCGGTCCCTATGTTCAGGCCGGCAGCATCTTTGCATCCCTTAAGGCCGATGACGATGTTCTGACCATTGGTGAAAACCGGGCCATTACCCTGATCGCGGACAAGCGCGAAAAGGCTGGCAAAGAAATCGGCAAGCATCCGGATGACGGCGAACCGATCTTTGTCGCCATCGGCCGCTGGGGACCGTTCGTCAAGCACAAGAAAACCATCGCCAATATCCGCGATGTAGAGCGTGACGACATCACGCTTGAAATGGCGATCAAGGCCATCAAGGACAAGGAAGCCAAGTCGGGCAAAACATCCAAAGCCACGACAAAGAAAACGGCGACCAAGAAGACAACGGCGAAAAAAGCGCCAGCCAAAAAGAAACCTGCTGCCAAGAAAACCGCAGCGAAAAAGACAACCACGAAAAAGGCGGCGGCGAATTAATCGCCGCCTTCCTTTTCTCTGGAATACCTATGAAAGGACGCCGCACCGTTGGCGAACGATACTGAAGACAAAAAACACTTCCCGACCAAGGAAGAGATTATCGAATTCATCGATATGAGCCCGACACCAGTCGGCAAGCGGGAGATTGCGCGCGCCTTTAACATCAAGGGCGCAGCCAAGATCGAACTTAAAAAGATCCTGAAAGAACTGAAAATCGGCGGCGATGTCGTCAAGGGACGCCGGCGTTTTGACAAACCAGACCGCCTGCCCCCGGTTGAAGTTCTTGAAATCACCGGGATTGATGATGACGGCGAAGTTCTGGCCAAGCCAAATGTCTGGAAGCACGACTATGACCCGCCGCTGATCGTGGTAAAGTCGATCCGCCGAGGTGGCCCGAGTGCGCCGGGCATTGGTGACAAGATTCTGGCCAAGCTGCGCTATACCGGCAAGCATACCTATGAAGCCAGCATCATGCGGGTCCTTGGAAGCGGACCACAGCGCGTCTTGGGACTTTATCGCCCCAATGAGCGCGAAGGTCGCGTTGTGCCCACAGATCGCAAGGAAAGCGGCGAGATCGCCGTCCCGCTGGATGATCACCCTGATCTTGAAAGCGGCGCGCTGGTTCTGACCGAAATCCTGCCGGGCAAGCATTTCGGTCTGCGCAAGGGCCGCATTACCGAGGTCCTTGGGAATATCAACGAGCCGAAATCGATCAGCCTGGTGTCGATCCACGCACGCGGCATTCCGTTTGAATTCCCGCCGGAAGTCGAACTTCAGGCGCGTGAATCGAAGGCAACGCCGCTCGGCAAGCGCACCGATCTGCGTGATATCCCGCTGGTCACCATTGATGGCGCGGATGCGCGCGACTTTGACGATGCCGTCTGGGCCGAAGTCGATCCGGATCGGGAGAATGAAGGCGGCTGGCACATCATGGTCGCTATTGCCGATGTGTCCTGGTATGTGCGCCCGGGCGATGCGCTCGATCGTGAGGCGGTCAAACGCGGCAACAGCTGCTATTTCCCGGATCGCGTGGTACCGATGTTGCCGTTTGAACTGTCAAACGGCTGGTGTTCGCTGGTTCCGCACGAGGATCGCGGCTGTATGGCCGTTGAAATGTGGCTTGATAAGCATGGCCACAAACTGCGCCACAAATTCTGCCGCGGGATGATGCGCTCTGCCGCACGCCTGACCTATGATCAGGTCCAGCGCGCCATGGACGGCCAACCCGATGACACCACCGGGCCACTGGTCGATACCATTATCAAGCCGCTTTACGGCGCGTTTAACGCCTTCCTCGAAGCGCGAAAGAAGCGCGGAGTTCTTGAGCTTGACGTGCCAGAACGCAAGATCGAGCTCAATGATCAGGGGCAAATCATCGCCATTGCGCCCCGCGCGCGCTTTGACAGTCACAAGCTGATCGAAGAATTCATGATCGCCGCCAACGTTTGTGCAGCCGAGGAACTGGAACGCATCAAGCAGCCCTGCATGTATCGTATCCACGATGCACCGAGCGAGGAAAAGCTTGAAGCCCTACATGAATTCCTTGAAGGCGCGGGTTACAAGCTCAACAAGGCATCGGTTCTGCGTCCGCGTGACTTCAACCGAATCCTTGAACTGGCCAAGGACACGCCAGAGGCCGAACTGATCAACACGGTCGTGTTGCGCAGTCAGTCTCAGGCGATGTATAGCCCCGACAATATCGGGCACTTTGGGCTTGCGCTTAAGAAATATGCCCACTTCACCTCCCCGATCCGGCGCTATGCCGACCTTTTGGTCCATCGCGCCCTGATCGCGGGGCTCAAACTTGGCGATGGTGGCCTCACGCCCGAAGAAGGCGAACGGTTCGAACAGATTGGTGAAGATATCTCTGGCACCGAACGCCGCGCGGCCATGGCCGAACGCGACGCGGTTGACCGGTATGTCGCGGCCTATATGTCCGATAAGGTGGGTGCGGAATTCCCCGGCAAGATTTCTGGCGTGACGCATTTCGGCCTTTTCATATCGCTGAACGAAACCGGTGCGGATGGTCTGGTGCCGATTTCCACCCTGCCCGATGATTACTATGTGCATGATGCCGCAAGTCATGCATTGGTCGGGCAGAACCGCGGCAAGAAGTTCCAGTTGGGTGATTCCGTTGTGGTGCGCATCGCTGATGCCGATGCAGCGACCGGCTCTTTGGCCCTTCGCCTGGCTGAACATGCCGAGATTACCGAACGCGACCTGATCGAACGTCCACGCGGGCGTCGCGGATCAGGAAAACGGCGTGGTAGCCCGGGCGATCGCAGCCACCGTCATGGCAACAAACCGGGTTTTCGATCCGGTCCACGCGATGGCAAGGGTGCTAGCGGCAATTCCGCAACCAAATCAAAAGGCAAAGGTGCGAAGGCTGGTGGCAAGAAAAAGACCACGCCGAAAAAGCAGCGCAAGCTGGTGGCATCAAACCGGGCGTCGCGCAATGCAGCCAAGCCCGGTTCCAAACCGGAATAGTTCGTCCGGTTCGCAATCAAACATCAAAAAAAGGCGGTCCGTTCGGGCCGCCTTTTGCTTTTACGTCCGAGTGAACTGAGCAGTCCTCAAAGCATGGTTTCAACAAACTTTGAAAGTTGCTCTGACGTCTGTTTGCCCCGGTTGCTGATAATGGCGACATTATCTGGCAAGCCTTCCAGATCAGGATGCGACGCCTCGAAACTTGTCAGCAGGCCCAGTTTCTTGTCTTCCAGTGTCTTCATGGCCGCCAAAGCCCGGATCAACTCAATGCCGCTTAACCCGTCAAGGACTGCGGCCGTAATCACCGCATCTGGACGCGACTGTACGACGGTCTGAAACGCCTCGACAGCTGATCTGGCGGTGATGGTCCGAAAACCTTTCTCACGCAGCTCACGCTGCAGGAAATGGCCCTGCACGGCCGTTGCTGTCACCAGAAGGACTTCCTTGTCCTGGGCGACGGCAACGTCGGATGCCTCGTCTTTTTCATCAGCCTTGGCACTCCGGGCCGGCAAGGAGCGCAGGATGCGGGTTTCTTCCTCGGCCTGCGGATTGGTGCCACTTTCGATGATTTCCCGAATCCAGCTGGTGAAATCAACCAGTGAGGCTGCTTCAAGGTCGTCAATCTCGGTCAGATCGGCGATATAATCCTCAAGCCGGTGGGCAATTGCCCCGACCAGCGGGAACCCGAAGGAGCCCGCAAGACCTTTTACGGTGTGGGCTTCGCGGCGAAGTTCTGCGATACCGGGTTCGGCCGCGTCCATCCCCCCGGCAACGCGATCAATCGTTGTTTCAATGCGATCAATGCGTTCAAGTGTGTCCTCAATGAAATCCTGTTTCAGACCGGCAACGACTGCGTCCGCATTTCCCATTGGGCACTCCTTTGGCAACTGCCCGATCAAGCAAACGTGACTTCAAATGCGCCCATAAGGCGAATAACACGGGGCGATTTTACTTGCTTGCGCGACCGAACATCATGATGATGGCTCACCGTCTCAATGCCCGTTTTCGTCACCCGGATCAAGTGCGCGCTGAGATGTGACAGGAGTAAATTTTGACCATGAGTGCCCCACACGATCTTTCCCCCGACACAAACGATACGACCCAAAATCAAAGTGGCAGCCGTCTTATGACCGGGCTTCGCCGCGGGTTTCGCCGCAAATGTCCAAATTGCGGCCATGGCTTTGCCTTCGGTGGATATTTGAAGCTGCGCCCGGAATGCGATGTCTGCAGCCACCCGATCGGGGAATATCGCTGTGACGATGCCCCGCCCTATTTCACGATCTTTCTGGTCGGGCATATCGTGGTCCCCGGCGCACTGGCCGTCGAACAGAATTTCAGCCCGTCGCTTGCCTTGCAGCTTTCAATCTGGCTTCCGGCGACGGTTGCATTATGTCTTGGTTTCCTGCCCTTTATCAAAGGTGCTGTGCTTGGCACACAATGGGCCATGCGCATCAAAGGATAGCCATTGCCCAAACGCCAATTTTTCCATTAGAATGCGTAGGTTATCTAACCTGAATTAAACGGATTGTTTAGTTGGCCGCACTGGGTATTTCGCAGAACACACATGACATCACCGACATCAGGTCGCAGGCGTTGAAACGCATCTGCGCGGCAGTCGGGGTTTCGCTTTTTCTAACCGCCTGCGCAAGCTCGGACCGTGTTGGTGTAAGTTCCCCGGACGATCCGCAAACCCGTGAATTGATTTCCCAAACCATTGAGCTGGTTGCCACGCGCTATATCGACCCGATCAGCCGCGAACAGATTTTGGTCAACTCACTTGATGGGCTATCCACGATTGACGACGCCATTCGTGTCGACATCACGCCGTCTGACCTGGTGCTGCAATATGATGCCCGTACGGTGGACCGTATTGCCCTGCCCGCGATGTCGGGCGATGCCAATGATCACGATAACCTGCAAGTTTGGTCCGAAATCACACTTCATGGTCTGGCCAGCTACCGCGCGCATTCTGCCAAACTGCGCAATACACCGACCAAAGACGTCGAGTCTGCGCTGATCAGTGGTGCGATCCGCAATCTTGATCGCTATAGCCGGTATGAAGGCCCGGAGCGCGCCGAAAACGCGCGCAATCGTCGTGATGGCTATATCGGGATCGGGGTCCGGGTTGTTGGCGGCACGGGCTATCCCATCGTCAAACTTGTCCATCCTGAAAGTCCAGCGTCCCGTGCGGGACTTAATCCCGGGGATCAGATCCTGACCGTCGACGGGCGGGATATGTATGGCAAGGCCAGCCGTTACACCGCCGACCTTTTGCATGGCGAAGAAGGAAGTTCTGTTCTGATCGAGGTGAATGCCGCCAATAGCGCCGCCATTACCCCGATGGAAATCCTGCGCGAACGCGTGATTGACCGCACCGTTTTTGCCGAAATTCGCGCCAATGTCCTGATTGCGCGACTCAGCAGCTTTAATTCCGCGACCGCCTCTACCCTTGCCGACAACATCATGAAGGCCAAACTTTATGACGGCGGCCTTCAAGGCGTTGTTCTTGATTTGCGCGGCAACCGTGGTGGCCTGTTGCAGCAAGGTGTGGCTGTTGCCGACCTGTTTCTGGCGGACGGCCCGATTGGCAAGACGTTTTCGCGTGTGACCGCCGCGCGCCATACTTTCAATGCCGAAACCAACGACCTGACGGACGGGGTGCCGCTTGTCGTCCTGATTGACGGGCGTACAGCGTCCTCTGCCGAACTGGTGGCCGCAGCTCTGCAGGACCGTCACCGTGCCGTCCTGATCGGCTCTACAAGCTTTGGCAAGGGATCTGTTCAGGCGATCAATGACCTGCCAAACCATGGTACGCTAACCTTCACCTGGTCACGCATGACAGCGCCATCGGGCTACACCTTTGACAGAATCGGTCTTTTTCCGGCCATCTGCACGCAAGCTGATGGTGGCAGCACCGCAACACATCAGGTGACTGATGCCCTGTCACAGCGTGACAAAATCGCTTCTGTCATGATGAAATGGCGCAATCTTGATTATCAGGATGAAAAATCCCGCCGCGAACTGCGTGATGTCTGTCCGGCCAATTCAAATGGTGCCACATTTGACATCGACGTCGCCCTGGAACTGCTGAAAAATCATCGTGAATACAAGAATCTGGCCTATGCCGGACAAGAGGAAATCGCCGATACATTTGCCAGCCAATAAAATTGCATTCTTTTTTGCCAAAATGGCTTGACACTCAGGCGATAACCTTTATGTTCCGCCGCCTGAGATACACCTGAACACAGGATGCAGAGACATGGCGAAGCCCGCTTCGATCCTCGTAAAGTTGGTAAGCACCGCAGACACCGGTTACTTCTATGTTGTTAAGAAGAACCCGCGGAATACCACCGAGAAATTCCAGTTTCGCAAGTACGACCCGGTCGTGCGTAAGCACGTCGTGTTCAAAGAAGCGAAAATGAAGTAATTCTGTTTTTCGGAACAGATTGCAAAGATCAAAAAAGACGTGTCCTTCGGGACACGTCTTTTTTGTTTCTACTCAGCTCTAGGCAAAACCGAGGCACCAAGGATATCAGCCAAAACGCCTATACCCGGCAGCTGCCAGCAACAGCCAGCCCCCGATAAACGAAAACCCGCCAATCGGTGCAACCGCGCCAAGCCCCGTCATGCCAGTAAAGGCGATGGCATACAAAGATCCGCAGAAGAACAAGATGCCGACAAGCATCGCATAGGCCGCGATGCGCAGGAACTTCTCATCAGGCACATGATGCACAAGGCCTGCAATGGCAGCCAAGGCAACAGCATGGATCAACTGATAATGCGCGCCCTTTTCGACAAGGCCGCGCGCATAGTCCATATCACTGCCCGCCATACCGTGGGCGGCAAACGCACCCAACGCGACGGCCATTGCCCCATTCAGTCCGGCCATAACCACAGATACACGCATTACAGGCTCCCTGTCTTAAACTAAGCAATTATTTCGCTTACCTTAGACAGGCCCGTGAAGCCGCGCCATGCGAAAACGCAAAAAAAATGGCCGTACAAATAAATGTACGGCCAGTAACTCTCTTGGGGGAGATGTGCCGGAACATCGAAATGTCCGCCACACCGATATAGATACCTGCCAAGTGCCCTATTCTCTGTGACAGTCATCACATAAAGGCAAAAAAATCATACAAATATAAGCTAGTGGATAGACTCGCTGAGGAATTCTTCCAGTCTGCGCACATCAGGCACAAACAACCCGCTATCAACTTTCTCCACCAGATTACGACGGGCCAACGTTCCCATGACGCGTGCCACTGTCTCGCGCGATGTACTGACCCGACCGGCGACTTCGGAATGTACCGGCACCGGCGAGAGAAGAGCACTGCCCTTGTCGTCACAAACATTGCCGGCACGGCGCAAAATCTCTGCCACCACGCGTTCGTTGGCGCCGAGCGTACTGACATCGACAATCCGTCGTGTCGAGTTGCGCACGATCCTCGCCAACTCCCCGATCACGTTCCAGGCGACGGATGGATGGCTTTTGACAACTTTTTCGAAATTGGCCGGGCTCAGAATACCGACATTGGTATCGTCCACGGCGATCACACAGGCCGAACGCGGCTCCCCATCAATGGCAGAAAGCTGCCCGACACAGCCGCCAGCGCCAATTTCTTCAAGCGTGATCTCACGCCCGGAAAGCGAATAATTGACGATCCGAACGCGCCCCGAAAGGATCAGATACACATCAGAACTGTCTGACTCCGGCTCGATAATTTGCGCCCCGGCCGAAAATGTCTTTCGGTTAACGTGACGTTCGACATCTGATATCGCGCTCTCATCGAGATCCGCGAAAATGCCGACCACAGATAATTTAACCATATCCCCCAAGCTTTTCACTACGGTGTTGTTCTTATCTGGACGCCAGATTTATGGCGCCCCCTCACGTCTTTTGCTGTCCCGAGCGCAATCATAAGCAATCAACTTCAGACTGACAATCATTGCCAAACCAAAGTTGTATCCCCACTTGTGATTAGACAGAAATATGCTGCATGTGCGAACATAATGGATATCTGATCAGTCAAGGCGTCTATTTGCATTCATCCCGTAGCGCGAGGAGACAGGCCATGAGTCCCGAATTGGAGATTTTCCGCCGCAGCCCAACCGGCAAACCCAAAAGCAAACATCCATTGGTGTTCGTCCATGGGGCTTATACCGGGGCGTGGTGCTGGAACGAACATTTCCTGACCTGGTTTGCCGATCGCGGATTTGAAACCGTCGCCTTCTCGTTACGCGGCCATGGCGGAAGTGGTGGGCGCGAGTTGCGCAGCCTTGCTTCCATTGATGATTACGTCGAAGACCTTGAAGAGGTCGTCGAGACCCTTGGCAAGAAGCCCGTGCTGATTGGCCATTCGATGGGCGGCTATATCGTTCAGAAGTATCTTGAACGCCATAGTGCCGAGGCCGCTGTCCTTATGGCGTCTGTCCCACCAGAAGGCCTGATTGCCAGTAACGCCATGATGGCAATGGCCCAGCCTGACCTTTATTTCCAGATGTTCTGGCTGCAGGCCATTGGGCCGCACACCATGCTGCGTGAACGGCTTGGACGCGCAATGCTGTCACCTGACATCGCAGAAGACGAAGGCATGATCTATTTCGGGCGCCTTGAAACCGAAAGCCAGCGCGCAATCGCCGACATGATGGGGGCCAACCCGATTTTCCTGTCGAAGGAAGACGTGCCTTCCATGCTGGTGATGGGTGCGCGATATGACGAAATCATACAAAGTGAGCTGATCCATCACACAGCCAAGCGTTATGGCGCGGACTATGCCCTGATCGAGGATATCCACCACGCCATGATGCTCGATAAAAACTGGGAAAAAGTCGCTGAAACCATGCTGGAATGGCTGCAGGTCAAGCTCGTCAGTCAGCAGCGCAGCAAGGGCAACAAGACAGCTGCCTGAGGCAAACAACACCTGATTTTTACTGCACATTTGCACCCGCATCTGCCACGATGCGGGTGTTATTTTTATACCCCCTCAGGTAAACCAAGAGGTCAGGAACATGCCCCACAACGCTTCCGTCTCTGTCACATTGATCAAGTCTGTGGTCGCGGCGGGTCTTTTATCGGCCTGCCTGATTGAGGGCGCTGTTGCCCAGCAAACAACGGACGCCATTGCGCCCGAGGCAAGCACAAGCGACGTATCCAATCAGACCCGCGTCTCAATTACGGCCAATGACTGGATGATCAGTGCAGCCAACCCGCTTGCGGTCGAAGCAGGCGCCAGTATCTTGCGGTCCGGTGGCAACGCCATCGATGCCATGGTCGCCATTCAGACCATGCTCGGCCTTGTGGAGCCGCAATCTTCCGGACTTGGCGGTGGTGCCTTTCTGGTTTACTTCGATGCGAGAAGCGGAACGCTGACTACCCTTGATGGGCGTGAAACCGCGCCACTGAACGCGACACCAACACTGTTCCAGGACGAAAATGGTGAACCGCTTAAATTCTATGACGCTGTTGTTGGCGGCAGATCGGTGGGTACGCCGGGCACCCCTGCCCTGATGAAAGCCGCACACGAAAAATGGGGTCAAATGCCCTGGAAGACCTTGTTTGATCCGGCAATCAATACCGCCACCAACGGCTTTGAGGTCTCGCCACGTCTTGCCACACTCATCGCCAATGATCAGGAAAAGCTGTCCCGCGATCCTGAAGCGAGGGGATATTTCTTTGATACCGATGGCGCACCCCTGACGGCGGGCACACTGCTTCAAAACCCGAAATACGCCAAGACGCTGCAAGATATTGCGACCAACGGGACGGTGAATTTCTATCAGGGACAAATTGCCCAGGATATTGTCGAGAAGGTCAAGGGAGCCGACTGGAACCCCGGCGTACTGTCACTTGCCGATTTCGCCAACTACCAGGTCAAGGAACGCCAACCTGTCTGCGTCGAATATCGTGGTCTTGATGTATGCGGCATGGGTCCCCCCTCGTCCGGGGCGCTGACCGTGGGGCAAATACTTGGTCTATTGGCCCCCTACGACATTGCGACCATGGGACCGGATTCCGCGAAAAGCTGGCGGTTGATTGGCGATGCATCCCGGCTGGCTTTTGCCGATCGCGGGCGTTACATGGCCGATATCGACTTCGTTCCGATGCCACTCAACGGGTTGCTCGACAAGTCCTATCTGGCGGAGCGATCAAGGCTGATTGATCGTGAAACAGCCCTCGAAACGGTCGAACCGGGCACGCCAAGCTTTAGTCACACCATGCGACAGGCAGATGACGAAGCCATTGAACTCCCCAGCACCAGCCATTTCTCGATTGTTGATATCTATGGCAATGCGGTTTCGATGACCACCACCATTGAAAACGGGTTTGGCTCCCGTCTTATGGTCAATGGTTTTATGCTCAACAACGAGCTGACCGATTTCTCATTTCGCACCCATTCAGACGGCGTACCGATCGCCAATGCCCTGGCACCCGGCAAACGACCACGTTCATCCATGGCGCCGACCATCGTCATAAAAAACGGCAAACCCGTGATCATCACCGGATCACCGGGTGGATCACGCATCATCGGGTATGTGGCGCAATCACTGATCGGTATGATTGATTGGAACATGTCCCCGCAAAACGCCATTGACATGCCCCATCTGGTCAACCGGTTCGGCACCTTTGACCTTGAGGCCGGAACAGAGGCCGAAAACCTTGCGCCAGCCCTTGAAGACATGGGTTTCAAAACCAGCATTCGTGACCTTAACTCCGGCATTCACGCCATCATGGTCACGGAGGACGGCCTGATTGGCGGAGCAGATTCACGCCGCGAAGGCATCGTTGTTGGTCAGTAAGGATCAGAGATCGCCAAAAGAAAAACGGGCAGCTCCATCTCGGTGCTGCCCGTTCGTTTACTGAACCGCTATCAGTCGGCCTATACCCAGTCTGCCAACAGGCGATAAAGATCCTTGTGATCGGATGCAATATGATGAGCGCCAGCATCGCGCAAATATTCAGCCGGCGTAATATCAACAAGACCAACGGTCGTCGCCCCCGCTGCAACACCTGCCCGCACGCCATTCTGGCTGTCATCAACAACGATACAGTCGCTGATATCCAAACCCAGCCTTTCCGCAGCCAACAGGAACACATCCGGATGGGGTTTGGCGTTGGCCACATCATGGGCGGAGCATATCCGACCTTCAAAACGGTCCTTCAGCCCGACCTTGCCAAGTGATACTTCCATTTTGGCATGCGGTCCGTTGCTGCCGATCGCCATGGGAATGTCATTCGCCTCAAGCAGATCCAGCACCGGCTCAAGGTGCGGGAAAGGTGCAAGGTCATTGCGAAACGCGACAAATGTGCGCTCATAACACTCAGATAGCCAGTCGTCGGGCAAGGTGATCCCGAACATCTTTTCCATTTTGGGCGGTACCATTGCCAGTGTGCCGCCAATGAAAAGATCATGAGTCTTGTCCATGTTCATGTCGCAGCCATAATCACAAAGCTGCTCTGTCAGCACACGACAGGCCAGCGTTTCGGTATCAACCAAAACGCCGTCACAATCAAAAATCACGCCCCGAACGACAGGCTTTTCCATGGATAAATCCCTTATCAGCCGGCCAATTCGGTCCAGCGTCCTTCATCATATGCGACCGTGCGGGTCGATCCGAAATCGACCACCGGGCGTTTGATCACGGTTGGGTTGGCGGCAAGCACTGAGGCCGCAGCGGCGCCGCCCTTTTCCAGTGTCGCCTTGTCATCGTCGCTCAGGTTGCGATAGCTCGGCCCGCGCTTGTTGATCAGAACCTTGCCGCCGACCTCATCAAGCCAACCTTCGATGGTTTTGGCATCAATCCCGTCGACCCGGAAATCATGGAGCTTATT
This sequence comes from Thalassospira sp. ABL2_045, assembly GCF_056161285.1. Lineage (NCBI taxonomy): Bacteria > Pseudomonadati > Pseudomonadota > Alphaproteobacteria > Rhodospirillales > Thalassospiraceae > Thalassospira > Thalassospira sp. ABL2_045. Next base: position 154,792 of record NZ_JBSWYV010000003.1, read on the forward strand.
TTCGATGCCCTTGGCGTCGAACCATTTCAGGGTTTTGCGGACAGTGTCGCAGTTCTTGATGCCGTAAATCGTAACCATATCAAATCCTGTGCTTTAAAATCTTCGGGATGCAGCAATGCATCGCGCAATCGGTTTTGACCCTAAATCCCGGAACCTATATAAAGACCGCGCTTGGAATACAGCAACCCTCTTCACCCCGCTTTGATGAAAACGGTAGGAAAATGACTGTTAATCGGCGTATTTCCGTCGCCCCGATGATGGATTGGACGGATCGGCATGATCGCTATTTTCTTCGGCAGATCAGTCGTCATACGTTGCTTTATACCGAAATGGTCACAACCGGCGCCATCCTGCATGGCGGGGTTGACCGGCATTTGCGCTATAACGATGCCGAACATCCGATTGCGCTTCAGCTTGGCGGCAGCGATCCGGATGATCTGGCGCGTGCGTGTGAGATCGCCAATCAATATGCCTATGACGAAATCAATCTGAATTGCGGCTGCCCGTCTGATCGCGTTCAGAACGGGGCATTTGGCGCCTGCCTGATGGCGACACCCGATATTGTTGCGACTTGCGTAAAATCGATGATTGCCGCCAGTGACGCACCGGTCACGGTCAAAAACCGTATTGGTATTGATGATCAGGAAGATTACCCGTCGCTTAAACGCTTTACCGAAACGGTTGCCGAGGCTGGCTGTAAAACCTTTATCGTTCATGCCCGCAAGGCGTGGCTAAAGGGCCTGTCACCCAAGGAAAACCGTGAAGTGCCGCCGCTCAAGTATGAACTCGTCTATCAGCTGAAACAGGAATTCCCCGAACTGGAAATCCTGATCAATGGCGGCATCAAGACGCTTGATGAAACCGAAGAACACCTCAAACAGGTCGATGGTGTCATGATCGGGCGTGAAGCCTATCAGAACCCCTATGTTCTGGCCGATGTCGACCGCCGGTTTTACGGCGATGATGCCAAGGCAAAAACCCGCCATCAGGTGGTCGAGGCCATGCTGCCCTATATCGAAGAACACCTGAAAGAAGAACATGGCACCATTGGCCACGTGACCCGCCATATGCTGGGCCTGTTCCAACAGATGCGCGGTGCCAAACAATGGCGCCGCTACCTCAGCGAGAATGCCCATCGCAAAGGCGCTGGCACCGAAGTCGTGCGCGAGGCCCTGGCACTTGTCCCCGAACAGGATGACGAGGTCCTGTCTGCATGACCGCCAAGGATGTCACCAAGGCACCAGACGGTGATAAACCAAGGCCTGCTGGTGAAATAGCCTGGCGCGATGGCGATGTGCCCTACTCCCCGCACTTTGGTGACATCTATTTCAATCCCAAGGATGGGCTTGCCGAAACACATTATGTGTTTGTCGAAGGCAATAACTTGCCAAAAGCCTGGCAGACCCGCGAAAACTTCGCGATTGGGGAAACCGGTTTCGGCACAGGTCTGAACTTCCTTGCAGCCTGGCAGTGTTGGGAAAGTGACGAAAACCGCTCAGAGCGCCTGCATTTCGTTTCGGTCGAAAAATACCCACTATCTCGCGATGACATGATCCGTGCACATCAAAGCTGGCCGGAACTCTCGCACTATTCCGCACAGCTTGCCGATGTCTGGCCGCATGAAACCATGTTGCCCGGTGTGCATCGGTTTTCGCTGGCAGATGGTGCGATCAGCCTCACCCTTTTGATTGGGGATGCGATTGAATGCTGGTCCGGCTATGACGGCCAAATCGATTGCTGGTTTCTTGATGGCTTTGCCCCGTCCCGCAATCCCGACATGTGGCATCCCGATCTGTTTGCGGCACTTGCGAACGCATCCAATCCGGATGGCGCAAGCCTTGCGACCTTTACTGCCGCCCGCATTGCCCGGGACGGACTGGAAAGTGCGGGCTTTGAGATCAGCAAACGCAAGGGGTTTGGCTATAAACGTGACATGATCACAGCAAACCTTCCCACGCCTGCAAATGCCAAAGGCACCCCGGATGCGTTCGAGAGTGCCGAAGATCCATGGTTCAATTTGCCGCTAGTCCAAAACGCAAAATCTGTCGCCATCATTGGTGGCGGCCTTGCCGGAGCGGCCTGTGCCAATGCCCTGAAGGCCCGCGGCTGTACGGTCACGCTGTTTGAAAAGGCCGATCAACTGGCCAATGCCGCATCGGGCAACCCGATCGGGATGCTCGAACCCTATCTGACCGTTGATGAGGCGATCATGGGCCGGTTCTATGAGGCCGGTTATCGCTTCAGCCATCGCATAATCAAACGGCTTTCCGATCAGGGAATGGTCGAAGCCGATTTTTGCGGCGTGATTGATCTTGCGACCAGTCCGCGCAAACGCGAACGGCTCGATGGTCTGATCGCGCGGCTTGGTGATAAACCCGACCTTGTCGAGGCGCTTGATGCGGTTCAGGCGTCTGAACGATTTGGCCTGCCCTTGCCGTATGGTGGTGTTTTTTATCCCTCTGCCGGATGGGTCAATCCGCCCTCGGTCGTGCGCAGTCTTGCAGATGGCATTGATGTGCACCTATCGACAACAATCACAAGCATCAACAACGCCGATCAGGGCAAATGCCTGACCGATCAGAATGGCTCGGAATATGGCCCGTTTGATGCGGTCATAATTGCAGGTGCATTGGAAACCCGACTGCTTGATCAGACCCGATGGCTTGAATGTCACCTCAACCCGGTTCGCGGGCAGATCACATTTATGCCAGAAGGCATCGTGTTCGATGTAGCAGGAAGCGGTGCGATCAAATGCGTCCTGAGCCACAAGGGCTATGTCACACCGGCACGCAATGGCCTGCACGTCTTTGGCGCCACGTTCGGGCGTGACGATGCCATGACCGACCTCCGCAATGCCGATCACGCGTTTAACATCGCCCAGCTTGGCAAGGTGCTGCCCGACATTGCAGACAAACTCTCGCCAGACATGCTTGACGGGCGTGCATCCTTGCGCACAACAACGGCGGATCATTTGCCACTGATTGGTCCGGCACCGGATTTCGATGCCTACCTTACGGCCTATGGCGATATCGACAAGGGTAAAAAAGGTGCCCGATATGTCGATGCGCCCTACCACAAAGACGTGTATATCTGTACCGGCTTTGGGGCGCGCGGCTTGATCGGTGCCCCGCTTGCCGCCGAGATTCTTGCAAGTGAGATTTGCGATATGCCCCTGCCTCTGGAAAAAGCGCTGATGCATGCCATTCATCCGGCGCGTTTCATTATTCGTGGCCTTAAACGGCGGCAAATCACAGCATGAAAACACCAAGCGCCGCCGCATCCCCAACACCCACGCCGGACAAGGACTCTGATCGCATGAAAACAGCGACCATTCTGGCGCTGTTCTTTTCCGGGTTGTTCCTTATTCAAGGCGTGTTTCTACCCTACTGGCCGGTCTGGCTGAAATCACAAGGTCTGTCTGCGGCTGAAATCGGCATCCTGCTGTCACTGCCCAACTGGGTGCGTGTTTTTGCCGATCCATTGATTGCCCAACGCGCGGATCGCACCGGCAACCGCAAGACACCGATGCTATGGCTTGCCGGGATTTATGTGGTTTCAATCCTAGCCTTTCCGCTTTCAAGTGACTTCTGGTGGCTTGCGGGTCTGTCGGTCGTGATCGGCTTTACATTCTCGCCACTTTTGCCGCTTGGCACCACCATCACGGTCCATGAATGCAAGGCGCGTGAACTTGATTACGGCCGGGTCCGGCTTTGGGGGTCGCTTGCCTTTATCCTGGCGTCCTATGGGGCGGGTTGGGTTCTTGACGGCACCTCGACGGAATGGATCGTCTGGATGCTGTTTGTTGCCGGGATTGTCAATTTCGCCATCACAACCCGCATGCCCGATCCACAAACCGATCGTCCGTTGCGATCTGGATCGTCGCTGGTCTATCTGCTGCGCAAACCGGTTTTTCTGATCTATCTGGCTTGCATCGGCTTTGCGCAAGGGGCACATGGCACCTACTACGCCTTTGCGTCGGTCCATTGGGAATCGGTTGGTTTTTCCCATGAAATGATCGGTATTTTCTGGTCGATCGGTGTGATTGCGGAAATCGTTCTGTTTGCCGTTGCCGGGCGGTTTGTCCGTGGCCGCCATCCCGGCATTCTGTTTGCGCTGGGTACTGCTTCGGGGATTTTACGTTGGATTGTGCTGGGCACAAAAGACAATCTATGGTTGATTATCCTTGTTCAGCCCCTTCATGCCATGACATTCGGGATCACGCATTTGGCCGCCGTCAGTTTCATCGCCCGCGCCATACCATCACAACTGGCCACATCGGCGCAAAGCCTGATGGCGACGCTGTCGATGGGGGTGTTCCTTGGCACCAGTATCTGGATATCCGGGCCGCTTTACGATCTGTTCGGATCACAGGTTTACTACCTGATGGCCGCATTCTCGGCGATTGCCTTTTGCTTTGCCATCTGGCTAACCCGGAGCTGGCGTGGAGAGGATCAGACTTTTTGCGATTAAACAAACACATCTGCAAGAAACGACCGACCGCAATATTGAACTCAAAGGGGCCTTTAATATGACCTCCATGCCGTTCTCTCGCAGAATGCGCCGTTGGAAACTTGGTTTGAAAACCCTGTTTGGCAGTGAACCTGCCGGCTATTTCATTCCCTATCGTTACGCCAGTGAAACTGCAAAGGCGGTTGGGCGCCCGACCTACCCAGCCATTGAAACCATGATGGATACGGCAGCCCCGACCATGAAGGCGTGGCTGACCAAGGCCGCCCAATATCAGGAAGCCTTTGCCAGTTTTGGCAACGCGACCCCGCCTGAGCCCCGCTGGCAACAAAGCTGGTTTCCGCGCCTTGATGGCATGATGGCCTATGTTTTTACCCGGGAATTTCGACCAGATCGCATCATCGAAATCGGATCGGGTCATTCAACACGGTTTTATTACCGCGCGATCAAGGATGGCGAACTTGAAACGGTATTTCATGCGATTGACCCCGCCCCGCGCGCTGACATCGCAAAACTGCCGATCAGCATTGAACGGACCATTGTCCAAAAAGCCGATCCAGCGGTTTTCGAAACCCTGACCGGGGCGGACTTTCTGTCAATCGATTCCAGTCATATCCTGATGCCGGGTACCGATGTCGATCTGCTGTTTTCATCGGTCATCCCGACCCTGCCAAGCGGTACGATCATTCATATCCATGACATCACCCTGCCCGATGACTATCCGGAAATCTGGCAATGGCGCAGATATAACGAACAACAAGGGGTTGCCGCCCTGCTGGCCGGTGGCGGCTTTGAAATCATGTGGTCAAGCGCCTATGCCACGACCCGCATGAGCGATGAAGTACATCAATCGATCGCCAATGGCATTCATCTGCCCGACCGGGCACATGAGACCAGTCTGTGGCTGCGCAAAAAGTAATCCTTATTTTGGGCGTGCATGCCTGAAAACAAGGTCATTCGGATCAGGCCGCTGCGCGGTCTGGTCCAAAACGGCACCAAGGCGTTCCGCCAGAGTAATAGAACGATCATTTTCTGGGGCGATGTAACTGACAAGCGTTGGCAAGCCGCGCGCGTTAAACGCCCAATCACTCAAGGCCGTTGCTGCCTCAAACGCATATCCCTTGCCTTCTGCATTCGGATACACAAGCCAACCTAATTCATATTCAGGGAACGGCGGCCCAAAATTGATGCCCACTTGACCAACGCAATGACCGGTCGATTTCTCATCCATCATCAGCGCACCAACGCCGAACAAATCCCATTGAGCAGCATCGCGACAAAACATAGCCCATGCACCCTCAGCATCATATGGGCCGCCCATGTGTGCTGAGCGCTTTGACGCAAGCATGGACGCGTAATCCGGCCAGTCGTCAAACGACATCCTGCGCAGTATCAGGCGTTCGGTCTCAATCCTAGGGGCCTTAGACGACATAATCCGCTCAGTTCTTGTAGGGGTCGGCTGCATCCCGCAGCCCATCGCCAAGGAAATTAAAGGCCAGAACCACAATCACCACCGGCACCACTGGCAACATCAGCCATGGATACACCGCGACCGCATTGATGTTCTGTGCCTCGTTCAGCAGGACGCCCCAACTGGTCACAGGCGCGCGCAGGCCAAGCCCAAGGAAGCTCAGCGCTGTTTCGCCCAAGATCATGTTGGGGATGGAAAGTGTCACCGAAGCAATCAGATGACTTGCGAAGTTTGGAAGAAGATGACGGCCGATAATGCGTTTTGGCTTGGCCCCCATCAATCGGGCCGCCAGTGCGTAATCCTCTTCGCGTAGCGCAAGCAGCTTTGATCGCACCGCACGGGCAAGCCCTGTCCAGTCGATCAGGCCCAGAATGATCGTAATCCCGAAATAGATCAGGATGGGGCTCCAGGTGACCGGCAAGGCCGCCGAAAGCGCCATCCAAAGCGGGATTTCAGGCAAGGAACGAATAACTTCAATCGTGCGCTGCGCAGTGGCATCGACCCAGCCACCATAATAGCCGGCCGCGCCCCCGATCAAGATCCCCAGTAGGAAGCTCACCGAAATACCGACAAGGCCAATTGTCAGTGAAACACGCGCGCCGTAAATGATGCGCGAGAACATGTCACGCCCAAGCCTGTCCGTACCCATCATAAACAAGGTGCCGTTTTCTGAGGGGCAGACGAAATGGAAATCCATATCGACCATGCCCCAGAATTCATATTCATCCCCCGAGCAAAAGAACCGCAACGGCTCGATCCGGTCCGGGTTAACCGTGTAGGTCGGCTTGAGCGTTTCCATATCGACGGAGAAATCGGTCCCATAGGTAAATGGCCCGACAAATTCGCCGTCGTGGAACAAATGCACGCCCTGTGGCGGATGGTGAATATATTCGGAGCTGCGCGTTTCCTGTGCATAGGGCGCGATGAATTCGACGATAAACACCGACGCATACATGATCGCCAGAATGATCAGCGAAAAATACGCCAGACGGTGACGTTTTAGCCGCCACCACATCAATTGCCACTGCGAGGCCAGGAAGTACTTTTCCTGTTCGGGTGTCAGCTCCTCGCGCTCCCACGGGTTAAAGGGTGCGGAATCAACAAAATGCTCGTTGCGCTTTTCGGTTTCCTTGCTCATTTGCCGACCCCTCCCTGCAACCGGATACGGGGATCAAGCCAGGCGAGCAAGACATCGGAAACAAACATCCCGACAACTGTCAGAAGTGCGAGGAACATCAGGAACGAACCGGCCAGATACATGTCCTGACTTTGCAGCGCTGTCAGGAGCATCGGCCCCGTGGTCGGTAGAGACATCACAACCGACACCAGAACCGAGCCGGACACCACCTGCGGCAGGATATTACCGATATCGGCAATAAACGGATTGAGCGCCATGCGCAACGGATATTTGAACAATACCTTTTTGGGTGACAGCCCCTTGGCATGGGCGGTCACGACATATTGCTTGCCCAATTCATCCAGAAGGTTCGCGCGCAGACGACGGATCATGGATGCCGTGCCGGATGTCCCGATCACAACAACAGGCGCCCAAAGATGTTCAACAACCGAGATCATCTTGCCAAGCGACCAGCCCTCATTGATGTATTCCGGATCCATCAGTCCGCCGATCGACGTGCCAAACACGACGTTCGCGTAATAAAGCAGGATCAGGGCAAACAGGAAGTTTGGCATTGCAAGGCCAAGGAAACCGAGCAAGGTAAAACCATAGTCCCCCCAGCTATATTGCCGGGTGGCGGAATAGATCCCGATCGGGAAGCTGACGATATAGATGAACAGAACCGTGCTGAAATTCAGCACCAGCGACAGCCAAAGCCGGTCCCCCACGACCTCTGTCACCGGCAGGTTATATTCAAACGAGAACCCAAGATCGCCCTGCAACAGGCCCCAAGCCCATTCGGCGTATTGAACATAGATTGGTTGATCGAGCCCATATTGCCGTTTGAGAAACTCGATCTTCGCCGGGTCGACGGCCTCGCCCTGCGCCTGCAGCTCGTTAAGGTACGTGGTCAGAAAGTCGCCAGGGGGAAGCTGAATGATCACGAACACCAGCACACTGATCAGGATCAGTGTCGGTATCATCACAAAAAGCCGTCTTGCCAGATAGGTCAGCATCGGCGCTGTCGCTCCCCCGAGGTCGTTTCACGCCATTCCCTCAACGGCGAAGAAACGACACGTTTTTGGTTTAAAAGATTATCTGTCCCACCAGAAGGTATCAGGTCGATAAATCCCAAAGAACGCCCCCGGCTCCCAGCTATGAATGCCTTTTTCCGGGACGTTGCGCATATCCTTGTCGACGATAACCGGCTGCGGCACATTGCCGATCAGACCGATCGAAAACATGTTTTCCGAATTGATATCCAGAATGGCCTGCCATGCTTCTTTCTGGCCGGCTTCATTGCTGGTTTGCCATTTCTGATACTGTTCCATCAGTTCCTTGGCAGCTGGCATATCCGGTGCTTCGCCTGCTTCACCATCGGTTTGATAGTACTGGCCCCATTTCGGCCATTGCAGGCTGTCTTGCAGAACGGGGACAAACTCATCCGGTGCAGTGTTGGGCGTGGCCAGTCCGTTATCAATACCGTTAAAGATCGACATGATGGTTTCGCCGCTATAGGCACGGCTACGCATCACTTCACGCTGCAAGCCTTTAACGAACATCTTGATGCCGACCTGACGCCAGCTGTCACCAACCAGCTCCAACATATCGTCATGTTCCGGGTTCTCGCCGGACGTTTCGACAATGATCTCCATCGGACGACCGTCTGGCAGCAAGCGAATACCTTCGTCGTTACGCGCGTCCAGACCCATTTTATCAAGCAAGGTGTTTGCTGCCTTGATGTCAAAATCGGTATAGCTTTCGCGGTATTCCGGTTTGAACAACGGGCTTTTTGTCAGAACCGTATTGTTGGTCGGCTTGGCCAGACCAAAGAACATCACACGATTGATCTCGGTTCGGTTGATCGCAAGCGACAGCGCACGGCGGAAACGCACATCACGCAGAACATCGCGCCAAACCGGATCGCTGCATGTCAGGTTGGGATAAAGGGCGGCATAGGCGCCCGCACCCACATCCCAAAGACGCACGTTATAGTTCTGCTTCGCTTCGGACTGTTTCAGGAACGTATAGTCCTTCAGCGACAGAATACGGCTTTGCAGTTCGACCTCGCCCGCGCCGACCTTGGCCGGAACAAGCTTGGCGTTCGAGATATTGAAAATCATGCGGTCGATATAGGGAAGCTGGTTTCCTTCCGGATCGACCCGGTGATAATACGGGTTACGAACATATACGAACCGGTCTGACGGTTCTTCCGTCGTGATCAGCCAAGGTTCAAGCGACGGACGATGGATGTTTGACAGCTTGTAGGGCCGGTCCATATCCGTATGCAAAACCGCCCAGCTCCGAAGCCCGCGCTCTTTGACGATGGCGTCAAGCTCGCCGGCATCGCGGTAGTTCTCGTGAAACTGTTTCAGATAATGCGCCGGGCGATAGATAAAGGGCGGACGTGTGCCCGCCAGCTCGGTCAGGAAGAACGGGTTTGGCTGTGACCAGCTATAACGCACCGTATATTCGTCAAGAATCTCAAAGGTTGCCGGTTCGTCCCCGACAAACAGGAAACGCGGCGGACCGACCGGGAACAATTCATCGTTATTGACGATATCTTCCCAGTAATAGCGGAAATCCTCGGCCGTCAACGGCGCACCATCTGACCATTTGTGACCTTTGCGGATATGCAACGTGAACACGTTGCCTTCCTCATTCACATCAAGGGCTTCGAGGATATCGGGCTTGAGGTTAAGATCCTGATCATAGCCAACCAATCGCGCATAGCCGTAAACCACTGCCATGCGAATGTCTTTGGATCGTCCCATGATGGTGGTGAACTCACCCCCATATTTGCCGATTTCCTTGCCCTCGGCCCCAAAATCGATGACGTGCGGGTGTTCCGGCAGGCGGTCATTCATTGCCGGCAGCGAACCACTTGCGACCTGATCCTCAAAATACGGAATTTCCGCGTGCGCAGAAGTCGTGAAGTTACCTGCCCCCACAATACCGGCTGTCATCATCAGACCGGTTACCGCACGATGAAGTTTGGTCGTCGACGGGTTCGAAAGGCTGATCATATGGCGATCTCCGTAAAGTCGGCACGTTCGGCACGAACAAAGTGATCTTCTGCGACCTGCATCATTTTGGGATCGCTGGTCTGGTTGATCGTAAATGGTGCTGGCCAGCGGGCCGGATCAGATGCCTTGCCATCCACGATCTTGTCGAAATCAAGCAGGTGATCCAGATCCGCAAACGGCACGGCATGCAGCAGCGCCTGCGTATAGGGATGCACCGGATTCTTAAACAGCAACTCACGCGGTGCAGACTCAACAATGCGCCCGGCACACATCACGGCGATCTTGTCGGCAACGTAATCCACGACCGCCAGATTGTGCGATATAAACAGATACGTCAAATTAAGATCACGCTGCAAATCTTTCAAAAGATTAAGTATTTGCGCCTGAACTGACACATCAAGCGCTGATGTCGGCTCATCAAAGATCAACAGGTCCGGCTTCAGGCCAAGGGCACGTGCAATACCGATACGCTGGCGCTGCCCGCCGGAAAAACTATGCGGATAGCGATTCAGGAAGCGCGGATCCAGACCAACCAGATCCATCAATTCCAGAACCATTTTCTGGCGATAGGCGCTGTCACCAACACCGTGGATCAACATCGGCTCCGTGATGATGTCCTGCACCGTCATCCTCGGATTAAGCGACCCGAACGGATCCTGGAAAACAAATTGTATCCGTTTTCGGTACGGATTTAGCTGATCTTCATCAAGCCCGGTCAATTCGGTCATCTGCCCACTTTCACCGCGGAACAGAATGGACCCTTCGTCCGGGCTCATCGCCCGCATGATCAGCTTTGAAAGCGTTGTTTTACCACACCCACTTTCCCCGACAAGCCCGACGCACTCCCCGCGATTAACCGTCAGGGAAACGTCCGAGACGGCCGGCACGAGTTGTTCTTCGGATTTGATCCAGTTGCCCTTGCGGGTGGTGAAACTTTTGCTGAGATGGCGCACAGCCAGAACCGGCTCACTTGCCATCGTCGGATGCAGGGCCAACGACGCCGGAACATCTGACGGCTCTTGCTCAGTTACCTTGTCCCCTGCATCGGCCAACAGACTGCCGGTTTTTGGTTTGATCTCGCGCAGCGGGCGCAGGCGTTCATCCGGACCCATATCGAAATGCGGAACAGCTGCCAACAGCGACCTTGTATAGGCATGACCGGAATTGATGAACACATCATCGGTTTTCCCGGATTCAACCACCCGTCCGTCGTAAATCACCACCATCCGGTCCGCCATGTTGGCCACAACACCAAGATCGTGCGTGATCAGCAGGACCGACATCTGCAATTCGGCCTGCACTTCCTTGATCAGGCGAAGGATTTGCGCCTGGATCGTCACATCAAGCGCGGTTGTCGGTTCATCAGCAATCAGCAGTGCCGGGCGGCATACCAAGGCCATCGCGATCATCGCACGCTGGCGCAAACCACCAGAAAGTTCGAATGGATAGGTTTTCAGTGATCTTTTGGGCTGCGGGAAGCCAACAAGTGTCAGCATTTCAACGGCAAGTTCCCGCGCCTCAACAGCACCGACCTTGCGATGCAGTTTAACAGCCTCGCAGATTTGATCGCCGATAGTGTGCAGGGGCGACAGGGAACTCATGGGTTCCTGGAAAATCATTGAAATGCGGCCGCCGCGGATCGCACGCATTTCCGACCCGGACCGATCCAGCATCGCAATATCAACACGGGTTCCTGGCTTTTTAGGGTCCGCAAAAATGATCGAACCGTTGGTGACTTGGGCTACCTTGGGCAGCAGACCCATGATCGCCTGCGAGATGGTGCTTTTGCCCGACCCGGACTCACCGACCAGGGCGACGGTTTCCTGCGCACCGATGCGAAAGCTTACATTCTCAACCGCCTTGACCCGCATATGCGGCAGGACGAATTCAACTTTCAGATCCTTGATACGCAGAATATCGGTCATCTCTAGCGCGTTCCACCCTCGAGGCGTTCAGATGCGGCGGCCTTGACCAGTGTTTCGGCCTCATCCATCCGCATCAGATTTGTTCTTGTAACGTCATCAACCAGCAATTGGTTATCTTTCGCCCAATCGCGAGAAATTTCAAGGAGATCGTCAAATCCGTCCAGTGTTGATTCTGCGACAATTTTCGCTTCACCCGCCTGCAAGGTCAGCTCGAACCATCCCTTGTTGCCATCACGCTTGGTACTGAAGTAACGCAACCGGAACTTTGAAAGTTCCGACCAGGCGAAAGCCGTCCCACCGCGTATACTTGAAAGACGGATGCCGTATTCCGAGACATAGATCTTCGACTGGAAGCGGATAATCGTGCGCGCAAAATAGAACACAAACAGCAACGCCAACCCTGCCGCGGTCCATTGGATGATTTCAAGCATCTCGGGGATGAACGCAATCACGCCACAAATCAACAATCCGACAATAGACTTCGCCAGGTCCGGCGCCATCAGTTTCGACGGATAGCCCATTGTCTTAACTTCGCTGTCACCAACACCGGCCGGCTTTACCGGATCAACGGTGCTTGGCACGCTTGCGGTCGGCTCAGGCGCGATATCTTCGGGCGTGACTTGTTCGGGGACCACCTGTTCGGGTTCTCGACGTCTTCTGCGGTTTACTGCCATGGAAATACTCCGGGTATTCTCAACCAGCGCAAAGCTGAATGGTCCATAGAAAACAGGTTATCAAGGAACTTCGTGGTGGCCTCGTCATGAACAAGATGGTGGGTCAGAATGCCGGTGGGCTCGTCCGCGTCCGCCTGCCCTGTTCGTCTTGCGGCAAGATGCGCAATCATGGCGCCAAGGGCTACGTCTTCACCAACAAAACCGCGCGTACCGCGCCAGTCAATAACGTCCACATGGGTGTTGACCTGCGTGATGCCATCATAAGGTTCTGCCGCCTTGCGGGCGTTGAATGTACTGATCCCGCAAAAACCAAGCGAATGAAGGGCTGCCACGACATCCTCGGCCACGCGGTTCCATGGCGGCACCAGAACCGGCAGGAAGCGATTGCCAAAGCGTGATTGCAAAACAGAAAAGCCGTTGCGCAGATCGGCAACGACGTCGCCCAGATCACGTACGTCATCAAGTTCCTGCTTCTTGCGGCCTTCGGGCATATGGTTCTGATGCGACCAGCCATGTTGCAAGACACGGGTGTCAAGCGTTTCAACCAGCCTTTCGACCAGATCATCCTGCAAGTCAGCGGGAATGACAGCAAGGGCAAGCGGCACCTTGTAGTCCTGCTCAAAGGTCAGAAGCGTCTCAAGCGACGGGGTCACGGAAACAGCGTCGTCATCACGCCACCATGCCGTGGCTGTCCGTTCCTCGGACTGCCACAGATCAAGCTCTGCGCGTAATTGATCCCAGCTGCTCATGCCTTCCCTTTGATCTTGTCTGCGATGATTGACGCAGTTTTTGCCGCCCCGTCCAATGCGATTTTAATGCCGCTTGGCTGTCTGGCGTTATCTATTTGTTTTGCTAATGATTGCGCAGACAGGCCATCAAGATCAAGCAGGGAAATAACCCCCTCTTTTGAAAGGACTTCTGCACGTTCAGTTTGCTCGCTTTCCCCACCCTCGGCAAAGGGCACCATGACGGCTGGCGTTTGGGTTGCCAGCACATCCATCAGGGTGTTGTATCCGGCTTGCGAAACGGAAACAGCCGCCCCGGCCATCTTTTCGCGAAAATCAGACAAGAACCGATGCAACACCACACCATCCGGCAATCGGCTTTGCAGCGCATCGAACTGATCTGACGGGAAATGCGGTCCTGTAACAATATCCCATGTCGCGTCATTGTAGTTTCGGGAATACGCACGCGCCGAGATCGCAAGTCGGATCAGTTCCGCGCCGACAGCACCGCCCCCCGCAGACACCAGAACACCATCGCGATGTGCGTCACCCTGCCCCACGAGCATTTCGTCAATCGTCGGCGCGACATACCCCGTATAGGTAATCAGGTCCAAAATATCATCCGTGAACTCGAAGCTGCGATCAAACCCGAACAGCTGGGGGTCACCATGCACCAGAACCCCATCCAGGTATTTACGCGCTGTATCGCGCATCCATTCTGTCTTGCGGATGTCTTTTTTGCGCACCAAAAGGTCTCTCACAGAACAAATGACGGGAATGCCCGCTGCTTTCGCGGCATCAAAAAGCGGGATCAGTTCAAATCGAAATGCCCGGCGCCCGAAGGGGAACATTTCGACCATCAGCAGCTTTGGCGCGGTTTTCCCAAACGCATCCAACAGCTGCTTTCTGCGCACCTCTTTCCAGTCATCACCAAGGGCATCTCCATCCGGATCGACAAGCCCGGAAAAGCCGGTATCAGATGTTTTGCATGGGGCAAGCTGAATTACCTCGCTGGCCGCGAAATCAAGGCTGTCATCCGGAACACCACCGCTTACGACTGTGACACTAATACCCTTGTTGCGAAGCGCCTGATTAATCAGCGCCATCCGGCGTACGTGACCAATGCCAAGCAGGTGCTGCACATAAACCATGACGTCACTCATCAGGCTGTCTCCTGTGCGGTCACGAGTGGAACATTCAACGCCTCGATAGATAACCCTGTCGCGTCAGACCAAGTAAACACCTGCAAGCAATGCCAATCGAGTTTATCTGGAATTTTCCCCATCATGTCCCATCCGCGTGCGGCCGCATAAACAGCCCGTATCACACCCTTGTGCGTGACTGCGCCGAACTGAGGCAAGTCACACTCTTTCAGGAAACCCTCAACACGTCCAAGAACGTCGCGCGGGCTTTCGCCATCCTCTGGCCGGAAATACCATCCACGATCTTCGTTTTCTTGAAGGCTGTCACCCAAGTTTGCGCGAAGGTCCGGCAATTTCGCGCCTTCCCACGCGCCCCAGTCCATCTCAATGAACGCGGGTTCTGAACCGATGGGGGCTATCCCCAAGGCATCGACCGTCTCACGCGTACGCGACAAGGGTGAGGCAAGCCATGGCACATCCCGCCACGCGGCCGGCAACCGACGCTGACGATACCAAGTGGCTGTTTCGGCGGTGATCGAGATATCCGTGCGGCCCTGAATACGCTTTTCGGTATTCCATGCCGTAACACCGTGGCGCAGCAATGCAAACTGGATCTGTTTCATACCAGGCCCTGCCCGCCGTGAGGTATTTCATCCCCGTCGACGACTTTATGGATAGTCGCGGACAACAGGTTAGCCGCCGCTTCCACGGTGTGGTGTTGTGCGGCTTTTGACGCCCCGGCCTGCCCCATCCTACGCAGCAGGGCGACATCGGTCTCAACACACTCGCCCAAACGGCTGGCAAAGGCCCCTACGTCACCGACCGGGACCAACCATCCGGTGACACCAGATGACACAATGCCCGATACCCCACCAGTATCCCCGGCCAGAACCGGAAGCCCTGCCGATTGCGCCTCAAGCAAGGCCATGCCGAATGCTTCGTTGATCGCCGGCCAGACGAACAGGTCGGATTTGGCAAGAATATCTCTGGTTTGTTCGGGTGTTTTAAGCCCGACGAGCGAAACAGCGCTTTCACCAAGTTCCTGTTCATCAAACAGGTCCTCAACCTTTTGCCGGGCGGGTCCATCGCCAATCACGGTCAGGTGCCAGTTATCGGCGCCACCCCGCTTTAATTGCCCAAGTGCCTTTGCCAACACCCCATAAGATTCAAGCTTGTCGCCATCGCGCATCATCGCGGTTGTCACCAACCGGACGCACCCCGGATCGATATCCGGGCGCTGTGCAACGCGCCAATCGGCAACTTGCGTAAAGGGTGGCAGGAAATGCAGGCGGTCCTTGGGACAGACCTGCGCCAAGCATTCCATATCAACACGATTGAGCGAGAAAACGGCATCCGCCTGCTTAAGCGCCGTTTCGACTGCCGCGTGACTTGGTGCCCAGGGGCCATCCGCGCGCTTTGGCGCAAAGGATGCTTCGGCTACAACATAGGGAATACCCAGTGCATCGGCCACAATCGGTCCGATCCAGTCCGGCGCCTTGTAATAAAGATGATAGGTGAACCAGACATCAGGCTTGGGTCGAACCCCCGACTGATACTGACGAAGCAGCCTTGCCGCCAGTTTGGTGCCGAGTTCAGCCAAGCGTGCCTGTTTAAGAACGTTGCCACCGGCATCCCGGCTGCGCAGGCGCGCGGCAACATCGACTTTCATACCGGCCGTTTCAAGCGCCTCACACAACATGCGGGCAATCAGCCTGTCCCCTGATGGTACGGGATGATCAATCGGCTTTAACGGGGCGTAAAAGGCAACCTGCAAATGTGTGCCTCCTACTCTGCCGCGGGTTGTTTTGCAGGGCTTTCAGCTTGTTCGTTGCTTGGCTCTGTAACGCCAAAGCGTTCTGCCAGATCCTTCATCCCGCGATAGAACGAGAAATCACGGCGCACAATTTCATTGCCTTTGCGCCCCATCGTCTCGCGAAGTTTCGGATCAACAATCATGTCGTTCAGGGCAGTTGCAAGAGCATCCGGGTCACGTTCCGGGACAAGCTTGCCATTCACGCCATCCTCGATCAGCTCAGGGATGGCCGAAATCGCGGTTGAGACCGCAGCAAGCCCGCACAGCTGTGCTTCCATCAGAACGTTTGGCAAACCGTCGCGATCGCCGTCCTTTTCAATCCGGCTGGCCAGTACGAACAGATCCGATGACTGGCAGGCGGCGATTACTTCCTTCTGATCACGGGCGCCTTGCCAATCGCAACGATCCGCAATCCCAAGTTCGGTCGCGAGTTTCTGGTATTTCTCACCGTCACCACCCCCGATATGGATAAACCGCCAATGCAGACAGCCTGGCAGCTTCGCCAAGGCGCGCAGAAGATCGTCATAGCCCTTCTTGCCCACCAGTCGCCCGACCGACAGAATCATGACCGGCTTTTCCGGATCACTGCCATCCCGAACAGGACGCTTTGGCAATTCTTCCGGAAAGCGTGAAAAATCAAGACCGTGATAGAGCAGATTGACCTTGGCCGGGTCTTCGGAAAGGTTACACAGATAGTCAACATTGGCCTTGGTGCAGGTCACAAGCCAATCCATATCACGCAGCTTCTCGCGCATGTCCCAGTTCTGGCTGGTGTAGATATCCTTGGCATGTGCAGAACAGGACCACGGCAAACCACGCATGATCGCACAATAGCGCGCCACAGATGCCGGGGTATGCAGGAAGTGGGCGTAAATACGCGTGATATCACTCGGCAATTCAGCTGCCATCACCATCGCCTGGGCAAAACGTCGTGCCCGGTTGGCCGTGCGATCCCGGCGATAGTCCTGCCACCAGATATTCACCGCGCGGCGATATCCCGGCATCTTGCGGGCCTTGAACCAGCCCCGCAGAACCCGCATCGGTTCCTGATAGGCATATTCAGGCAAGTAATCGACCGCGCCCGTGATGCGCTCATTGATCGGATGGCGTTTCTTGTCGGTCGGATGACGCAGCGAGACGATCCGGTACGGAATGCCTGCCTGCTGAATGCCAAGAATTTCCTGCGCTATAAAAGTCTCCGACAATCGCGGATATCCCTTTACCACGATTGCCAGATTATCGCGTGCCATCAACTTTGTTCCCGATGATTTATTCTGCGGCCATTTGTGGTGGAAGCCAGCGATCCACGAGATCCCCTACACGGTCCAGCCCTCCCATAAGGTTCGGAACCGTTACATGCGACGGTTTGGGTTGGTCGATCAACCCCCGAAGCGCATCGGCCATTTCGCGCGGATCGCGCCCGCCATTTTCGGTCAGCATCTTGATCAGGCCAAGCTTTTCAGCCGCTGATGCCCGCACATACTGTTCAAGACGCGGCACCGTCCGCGGCACAATGACCGCTGGCTTGTCAAAGGACAGGATTTCACAGAACGTGTTGTAACCGCCCATGCCAATCACACCGGCCGATTTATGCATCAGCACTTCGACATTGGCATCAAAGGTGATGACTGAAAGCTTGTCGATTTTCTCGGCACGCTTCATGAACTCGTTTTGCTGTGCCGGGCTCATGAACGGCCCCAACACCACAAGGGACGGCACGGGTATATCCGGGTCGGTTTCATAGGCGCTGATCACCCAGTCAACCAGATTGACCCCATCGCCGCCACCGCCGGTGGTTACCAGATAGAACGGCTCCTCCAGCCCAAGCGCCCCGTGCTCGGGTGCGGGTCTACGGGTTGCTGTACGCGGCAAATAACCTGTGTAGGACATCTTTTCTTCAACGCCCGGCGGCAAATCAATACCTTCCAGCGGATTACAGATATCCTTTAGGCCATAAACCCAGATTTCATCATAAAGATCGGCCAGCGCCGGGACGCATTGCTTGCGATCCCATTCTTCGCGCAGATTGACCGGATCATCCATCACATCGCGCAAGCCCATGACAAGACGGGTGCGGCGGTGACGCAGCATCTGCAATGTGGACTCCACCTCGCCGCGCAGGCCAAGCGGCTCCTTGTCGACAATGAAGATGTCGGGATTAAACACATCGGCTGTGTGCTTGATGATGGATTCCCGCATCGCCAAAATCTGGTCAACATCAATATTGAGATTAAGCGAGGTGTATTCACCGTTGGACAGCTTGATCACGCCCGGAATGCGGACAAAGTCCACGCGCGAACGGAATTCGAAGCTGCCAATGATCGGCGACCCAGACAGGATCAGAACCGAGACATCATCACGTCGTGACACCAGCGCATGCGCAATGGTGCGGCAACGGCGTAAATGCCCAAGCCCGAAAGTATCATGGCTATAAATCAGAACCCGATAACCGGAATTCCCTACGATTGACATCTACCCGCCCGTCTGCGTAGTGGTCTCATAGACCTGCACAACCTGTATTCAGGGTGACAGGCTCTCTCTTGTTGGTAACTGAATCCGTGAATGCGGGTTTTACGCCCTTCTTTCGGCTCCAGAATAATTGCTCTCACACTGACCCGATATCGCGCAAGACTTTTTCGAGCATCTCTTTTCTTTCTTCCGCGGTTTCCAGCGACCGAAGCTTCTCGGAAAGTGCCGTAACCGTCCCGGCATAAAGATTGTGCCAGTCGTCGCGCGAAAGTTCTTCACCCGAAAGGCGCGCCTCCGGAATGGCAGGTTTGGCATCGCCCTTCTTGAGCGTGACCGTATCATCAAGCATTGGCATGGAAATCAGCTTTTCTTCAATCCCGTGCGCCACCAGAACCTCGCGGAAGGCCGCGCGTGCACCCTCCTCGCCGTGGGTCAGGAAAATCTGACGCGCGACAGGCAAGCGGTTCTTTGTCCACTGTAAAAGCATGTCCTGGTCGGCGTGACCGGAATAGACATCAAGCGTGCGAATACGTGCGCGCACTTCAATTTCATCCCCGTGGATCCGCACATGCTTGGCTCCGCCCTGCAACACGCGCCCGAACGACCCCGCCGCCTGAAAACCAACCAGAAGCACGGTGCTATTGGCGCGCCAAAGGTTGTTTTTCAAATGGTAGCGAATACGCCCCGCATCGCACATGCCACTCGCCGAAATAATGATCGCGCCGCTTGTAACCTGGGCCAGCTGTTTACTGGCCTGCACATCCGGGACCATGTGGAATTTCGGGTGCGACAAGGCCTGCGCGTCACCGCGTTTGAGGTGCTTGGCAAAAACATCGGTTGCGCGCTGTGCCAACGGGCTATCGACAAAGACATTAGCTGGTGGCAACTCACCGCGATTGAAAAGATGGGCCAGGTCGACAAGCAGTTCCTGCGTTCTGGCAACCGCAAAGCTTGGAATCACCAGATTGCCGCCACTCTCAAGCGCGTCGCGCACTTCCTCACGCAACATCGAACGGCGTTCTTCATCCGTGATCACCGGACGCGCGCGATCACCATAGGTGGTTTCGACAAACAGATAGTCGATATCCTTTGGTGCTTCGGGGGCCTCGTTAAACACGGCCTCCCCGGTTCCAACGTCGCCGGAAAACAGCAAACGGGTCGGTTTGCCGTCTTCGTCGCCGTTTTCAATTTCCACCTCGATCGATGCCGAACCCAGAAGATGGCCAGCATCCCAGAATCGCGCCCGCACGCCTTCAATCACCGGCAACCATTCGTGATATTCCACCGTTTTAAGCTGCGAAAGCGTATTCTCGGCATCTTCGCGGGTGTAGATCGGGGTTACTTCCGGGCGTCCACGGCGGGCATTGCGACGATTAAGACGCTCCACCTCGCTTTCCTGAATATAGCCAGAGTCGGGCAGCATATAGGTCAGCAGATCACAGGTCGGTTCGGTTGCGTAAATCGGCCCGCCGAACCCAGCCTTGACCAGTTTCGGCACAAGACCGGTATGGTCAATATGTGCGTGTGTGAGCAAAACAGCCGAAATCCGGTCCGCCTCAAACGGGAACTTGCCATAGTTCAGTTCCCGAACCGTCTTGCTGCCCTGGAACATGCCGCAATCGACAAGGAAATTGCCGTGATCTGTCTGCAGGAAATAGCAAGACCCTGTCACGCCGCCAGCAGCACCACAAAACGTTACCGATATCGTCATTCTATTCACTTTCGCGGATTGGAACCGACCCAACAGTCTGGCAAACCATCATCGTTTGCAATGATTTGGATCATTTTTGATGAAGTCACTGCAAGCCTTGCAGCGGCAGATAAAGGACGCTTTCGCCCTTCATGATCTGACCGCAATCTTCGGGCACTTCAATCAGGCCTTCAGCCCAGACCATGGATGACAACATCCCCGAACTGGTTGAGGCAAAGGCAATTGCTTCGACCTCGCCGTCATCATTCTGGACCAAACGCGCCCGCAACCATTCGCGCCGTCCGGTCATGCGTTTGAAATCAAATCCGGCCCGCACCGGAATGCGGGTGGGCGCCAGTCGGGATCGATCCGACCCCATGGCATGACGCAACAAGGGCAGCACATACAACAAACCGGAAACCAGAACCGAAACCGGGTTCCCCGGCAGCCCGATAACAAGACAATCGCCGATCTTGCCGCGCATCAGTGGCTTGCCCGGCTTGATCGCCAGTTTCCAGGCGATGATTTCGCCAAGGCTTTCGACAACCGGCTTTAATAGATCCGCCTTGCCGACCGAAACCCCGCCAGAAGTCATAATCACGTCATGGGACTTTGCCGCATCGGCCAGTGCACCTTGCAGCACATCAAAATCATCGGCCAGCAAGCCAAGGTCGGTAACCTCGCATCCAATGGAGCGCAGCATTCCGATCATGGCAAAGCGGTTGGAATCATAAATGCCGCCGGGTGGCAAAGGGTCGCCGGGAATGGCTAGCTCATCACCGGTCGAAAATACGGCAACCTTTAATGCCCGGGCCACCGACAAGGTGCCACAGCCCTGCCCGGCGGCAATTGCAATATCCTGTGGCCGCAGGATCGCGCCCGCCGACAGGACGGTATCGCCCGCCTTGATGTCTTCGCCCTGCCAACGGATATTCTGATGCAGGCTGGTGCGCGCAATCACATCGGCATCAATTTCAATGATGCTTTCATCGGCGTTGGCCGTGACATTTTCCTGAATGATCACGCAATCCGCACCATCCGGGATTGCGGCCCCAGTCGCAATACGAATAGCCGCACCCTTGGGCAGTATCCCGTCATAGGGATGCCCGGCCAATGAAACACCGACCACCGGAACCGGCCCATCAATCGCCGCAAGGTCTGCGTGGCGCAGGGCATAGCCATCCATGGCCGAGTTATCGACGGACGGCATCGAAACCTTCGCCACCACGTCCTGACGCAAAACGGCACCATAACAATCGCTGATCGGGCGATCTTCGGCAGGCGCCATGACCGGCACTTCGCCATAAGCGATCTCGAGTGCATCGGAAAGTTTGGTCAGTCCCGGTTTGATCGTTTGCATCTGGATAGTTTCCTGCCGGCCCTTGGTCTTGTTTTGATTTTCAGATCCACAATCAGGATAGCCTGATCGCAGACGCGGCGCATCAGGATTGTCCACCATGCCCCGGACGGGATTTGGAAATAGCACGGCTCAGCATGATCACCGGCACAACACCCACCAGCACAATGGTCAGCGCCCCAAGGGCAGCATGTTCGATCATTTCATCCTTGGCGAACTGATAGACATGAGTGGCCAGCGTATCAAAATTGAACGGACGCAAAATAAGCGTTGCTGGCAGTTCCTTCATGCCATCGACAAAAACCAGCACCGAGGCGGCCAGAATACCGCCGCGCACCATCGGGAAATGAATACGCTTAAGCGTTCCCCAAGGGCTTTCACCAAGGGTGCGGGCTGCGTCATCCATACTTGGACGCACCTTGCCAAGGGCGGCCTCGATCGAGCCATAGGACACCGCCATGAAGCGCACCGCATAGGCAAACACCAGCGCAAACACCGTGCCGCTGAGAAGCAACCCGGTTGAGATGCCGAAGGTATCGCGCATGACCGCATCCAGCGCATTGTCAAACCGGGCAAACGGGATCAGAACCCCGATGGCAAGCACAGCACCCGGCACGGCATAACCAACCGATGACAAACGCACAAAGAACTTCAAAAGCGGTTGCGGGAACAGGCGGAGCGCATAAGCCATAAAGATCGCACAGCCAACGGCCACCAGTGTCGCAAGCCCCGACACCAGAAGGCTATTCCCGGCAAACTCAAAGAAATCCGCCGTCCAGCTTTGATCAAAATAGCCGATGGAATAATAGATCAGCACCAGTGACGGCACGACAAAGCCCAACACAATCGGCAGGATACAGACCGCCAGCGCCCCGGCCTTGGCAAGCGGGGTCAGTTCATAGCCCGGCAGTTCCTGAAATCGGCTGGTGGTGTCATGGAAACGCTGGCGGCGGCGTGAATAGCGTTCGATGACCATCAGCGCAATCACCACAGCCAGCATGGTCAGTGCAATCTGTGCCGCCCCACCGGCATTGCCCATCCCCAACCAGACATTGAAAATGCCCGCCGTCAGGGTATGAACCGCAAAGAAATCGATCGTGCCGAAGTCATTGAGCGTTTCCATCAGGGCGATCACAACGCCGACAACGATGGCCGGTCGTGCCAGCGGCAGGGCCACCGTCAAAAACGAACTCCAGGCACTCCGTCCCAGAATACGGGCCGCTTCAATCGCGCAGATCGATTGCGACAGGAAGGCTGCACGTGCCAGCATGTAAACATAAGGATATAGCGTCAGGCTAAGGACAATGATCGCACCGCCCTTGGTGCGGATATCGGGGAACCAATAATCGGCCGCCGATTGCCAGCCAAACATATCGCGCAGCATCCCCTGCACCGGCCCGGCATATTCCAGAAGATCGGTATAGACATAGGCCACGATATAGGCCGGAACCGCCATGGGCAGCAGCATCGCCCATTCAAAGAACCGCTTGCCCGGAAGCCGGCACATGGTCACGACCCATGCCGAGGCCACCCCGATCAGAGTCACCCCGATGCCAACGCCCAGCATCAGAATCCCGGTATTTTTTAGGTACCTTGGCAACATGGTCGATGCCAGATGCGGCCAGATATTCTCCGTCGGGAACAGCGCGATCCACGCCACC
The DNA here is from genome assembly GCF_056161285.1 of Thalassospira sp. ABL2_045. Classification (NCBI taxonomy): domain Bacteria; kingdom Pseudomonadati; phylum Pseudomonadota; class Alphaproteobacteria; order Rhodospirillales; family Thalassospiraceae; genus Thalassospira; species Thalassospira sp. ABL2_045. The sequence goes on from NZ_JBSWYV010000003.1 coordinate 178,329, forward strand.
GCAACAATCGGGGCTGCCACCATCGCCGCAACAATAAACGCCCCGATCAGCCAGACAGCCGACTGACCACGCGGCAACCAACGCATTGCCGTGCGCCCGGATGGCGCACGCATCGGATCGAAGGTTTCCGTCACGGCGGCGGGCCGGATATCCTCTTCCTCTGGCGTCTGGCAAGCGTTGTTCAAGGCTGTTTCCGTTTCCTGCGTCGCGATCATGCCACCCTTTTCTGGGTGGCCGGTCTTGATACCTTGGGATCAGCGTTCGGTCTACTCGTTAAAGCCGACTTCATCAATCAGACGGATCGCCGCCCCGCGGTTGGCAGCAACCGTGTTGAGCGGCAAATCATCATGAACGAACGTGCCCCATGCCCGAACCCGTTCGGACCAGGCGACCCCTGGTTTGACCGGATATTCGAAATTGATGTCGGCATACATATGCTGGGCTTCGGCACTTGAAAGGAATTCCACCAGTTTGATGGCGTTTTCCTTGTTCGGAGCGTATTTCATCAGCGCCACACCGGAAATATTCACATGCGTGCCGCGATCCCCCTGATTGGGGAAGACGATGCGCACCTGCTTGGCGGCATCTGCCTTGTTCGGATCATCCAGCATCTTGCCGTAATAATATGAATTGCCGATCGCCACATCACAGACGCCCTGTGACACCGCCTCGATCTGGTCAGTGTCCCCGCCTTGTGGTTTGCGTGCCAGATTGTCCTTAACCGCACTCAGCCAGGTTTTGGTTTCTTCTTCCCCGTGGTGGGCAATCATCGAGGCTATAAGGGCAATGTTATAAACATGCATGGCGGAACGCACACAAATGCGGCCCTTCCATTTCGGATCGGCCAGTTCCTCATAGGTGGTAATGGCATCAGGCGCGACACGATCAAGCGATGTATAAAGCACACGCGCACGGGTCGTCATCCCGACCCAAAGCCTGTCATCATCGCGAAACTGATCAGGGATATTCGCATCCAGCACAGCACTTTCGATCGGCTGGGCGATATCGGCATCCACCGCATCCTGAATACGCCCGATATCCACGGTCAAAAGCAGATCGGCAGGCGTATTGCGCCCTTCATGCTTGATGCGTTCCACCAGACCGCTTTGCGAGAACAACGTATTGACGCGAATACCGGTTTCCTCGGTAAAGCGCTTGAACATCGGCTCGATCAGAAACGGCTGTCTGAGCGAGTAGACATTGACTTCCTCTGCAGCATGGGCGGCGGACAGGGCTGAAAGCCCCATCGCGGAAACAACAAGACCAAGAACGGTTTTGCGCAGAGAAATCATAAATGCCTCATCTGGATCAGCTGCAGGTGGCGCAGCAATTAGGAATGATTTGTATTTGCTAAGCGCGAAATTAAAGGGCCAGCACGCTTTTTTGCAAGCACGAAAACCACATAGCTGCCATGGATCGGGTCACAAAACCGCGACGATGGCGCGCATCCGCCCTGCCCCCGGGAACAGAAAAAGGGGTGGCATCACACCACCCCTTTCAAAAAGCCATTCAAGCTCAGTCGGTTTGACTATTCGTTATAACCGATCTCATCGACCATCTTGATCGCATCCGGGCTGAGGCGGGCAATTTCGGCCAGCGACAATTCATCGGCCTTGAACGTGCCCCAGGACTTTACGTTATCGGCCCATTCGACGCCCGGCTTGACCGGGTATTCGTAATTGACCTCGGCATAGATTCCCTGCGCCACATCATCAGACAGGAATTCCATCAGCTCGATCGCGTTTTCGCGGTTCGGCGCATCGGCAATCAGGCTCATGCCCGAAATGTTCATCGACATGCCACGACCGTCCTGATTGGGGAAAACAAGGTTGACCGCATCCGCCCACGCACGCTGTTCCGGATTATCGAGCATCTTGCCGTAGTAATAGGTATTGCCGATCGAAAGATCACAAACGCCTTCCTTGATCGCCTTGACCTGTGCACGGTCATTGCCCTGCGGCTTGCGTGCGAGGTTGTTCTTAAGACCCTGCAGCCATTCCTTGGCCTTTTCCTCGCCATGGACGGCGATCATGGATGCAAACAGCGCAACGTTATAAACATGGCTGCCCGAACGGGTGCAAATGCGCCCTTCCCACTTCGGATCGGCAAGATCTTCGTAAGAAGTAATTTCACCCTCTTCCACGCGGTCTTTGGAGGCATAAATCGCACGACCACGCTGGGTCAGGGCAAACCAATGACCTTCCGGATCGCGCAGATGGGCCGGGATGTTGGAAGCCAGGGTATCGTTTGAAACCGCCTCGGTCACGCCGGCATCAACCGCCTGCTGAATGCGGCTGATATCAACCGTCATCAGGATATCGGCCGGGCTGTTTGCGCCTTCCTGCTTGATGCGTTCGACCAGACCTTTTTCAGCAAAGATCACATTAACGTCGATGCCGGTTTCGGCGGTGAATTTCTCAAACAGCGGCTCGACCAGAAACGCCTGACGCAGGGAATAAACATTAACTTCCTGTGCGGTTGCGGTTGTCGCCGCGATCGCGGTTGCGCCAAACACGGCCCCGCCGATGAGCTTTTTGATATCCATGTGAACGATCCCTGTTGAATTTGCTTTGGGCGTTAAATGCCCTGACGTTGCAACTTACTTGCATCTGCAATGCAATTAAGATCAACTCGCATTCAATTCAACAGTGTTTCACCCTTTTCAACCGGGCAGTGTGACTCACTTCACTTATGCCAATGTGCGCATAAAACGGAATGATGTGGCCTTCAAAGCACGTTAAACGACCCGCCACTCGATTGCTTCCAGGCATCAAGGAATTCCTGATAGGCGGGAATGTCCCCTGCCCGCTCTTCAAGCCAGCCCACGGTCAGATTGATCGCATGGTTATAGCCATCATGATCGGTCATCCCGGTATGAAGCGCATGACGCAGATACAGCAAATAGGTATTCAGAACATCCGTCTCGCAATAGCGGCGAATGCCATCAATCTCGCCATTGTCAAACATGTCGGACACCTTGCTGCCATCGACCCCGGTCTTGCCGGGCAGATCAAGGGCGGCACAGACTTCATTCATCTTGGTGCGGGCCGATGCACCGTAATCCGAGAGAACCTCGGCCAGATCACAATGCCAGTGCGGTGCATAGCGTGCGGTATAGTTTTCCCACTTGTTTGACGCCTGATGCAGCCAGCGGGCCGACACCCCATGCTTCATCGCACGGTATTTCAGAACCGGCAAATCAAACCCGCGACCATTGAAACTGACCAATCGTGGATACAGCTTGCCGCAATAGGCAAAGAAGCCATTCACAAGGTCCTTTTCTTCGGATGCAAGCTCCCCACCCGATCGCAGTTCTTCGATCTCATACATTTCAAGATCGCCGTCGCGCTGAATGGTCGCGCGCAGAAAGCTGATCGCCACCACCTTGTGAAACGGCTGACGCGGGAAGCCATTGCGGCCACTGGTGATTTCAAGATGATAATCTTCAAGCATCTTGCGCCCGGTTTCCGGATCGGGCGCGGTTTCACCGGTCAATTGCGGCAAGACATCAATATCGGGCACGGTTTCGATATCAAAGACGAACAGGCTGGAATGCATCATGGCGGCCCTCAATTCAAAATGCCCGGTAATGTGTTTTGCCCAACATAACGACAATGCCAGACAAATTCACGGGCGGAATTAAACCAATCTCCGCGACAACCGTAAATCACACCACCTGACATCTCCTGCCATCCCTGTCAGGAGCATTGTGCAATGATATCAATATTAAAACGACATCACGTCGACGTGACATCTCATACCGGGGGTTGCGCGCATTTGACAGCCAAGTCTAGAATTGCCGCACCTGTATCAGGGGCACGGTCACATTGAAGTCGGGACCATAGGGACTCCCGATGATTGCGGTCCTCCCGCACCGACCATGCATTTGATGCGATTCCGGACCGCAACAACGAAGGGACAGAAGGATGAAAACCCTGCCTACCGGAGCCGCAATGCTGATGGCCGCTGGCCTCGCATTTATTTCCCATTCAAGCGCAAACGCGCAAGACGCGACCTGCGAGATTGATCGTCCGGTGATGTTTGCCGGGCTCAATTACGACAGCGCGCTTTTCCATAACGCCGTCGCCCGCTTCATCATTGAAAAGGGCTATGGCTGTCAGACCGATGCCCTGCCTGGCGATGTCATTCCGCTTCTGACCGGGGCTGGCAAGGGGGACGTTGATGTCGTCATGGAAATCTGGCGCGACAACGTTGCCGAAGCCTGGACCAAGGCCGAAGACGCCGGCAATGTCAGCCAGATCGGGGTTAATTTCGATGACGCCGTCGAAGGCTGGTTCGTGCCAAGCTACGTGATCGAAGGCGATGCCGATCGCGGCATCGAGCCGATGGCACCTGACCTCAAATCGGTCGATGATCTGGCGAAATATACCGAACTGTTCGAAGACCCGGAAGAACCCGGCAAGGGCCGTTTTTATAACTGCCCGTCAGGCTGGGTCTGTGAAAAGGTCAATTCGGCCAAACTTGGCGCCTATGGCCTTGATGATGATTTCACCAACTTCCGCCCGGGCACGGGGGCTGCGCTGTCGGCGGCCATCGCATCGGCACACAAACGCGGCAAACCGGCCCTTTATTACTATTGGGGGCCGACCTGGGTGATGGGTCTTTATGACAGCACGCGCCTTGAAGAACCCGCCTATGACAAGGCGATCTTTGATGCGCTGAAATCTGAGGAAAACCCGACCAAGGCCACCGCCTACCCACAAAGCACGATCACGATTGGTGTCAATAACGACTTCAAAGACGCCGCACCAACCCTGATCAATTTCCTGACCAACTACGAAACCAGCAACGCGCTGGTCTCGGAAATGCTGGCCTACATGCAGGAAAACAACGAAAAGCCCGATGGGGCCGCGATGCACTTCCTGAAATCCAAGCCAGACGTCTGGAAAGCGTGGGTGCCGGAGGATGTTGCAGCACGGGTTGAGAGTGCGATGTAAGCAACAAAGACCTTAGAGCTATCAAACACCCCGCGGGAGAAATCTTGCGGGGTGTTTTGTGTTTGGAGAGCACAAAACACAATTCCCGATTGCAAACCAAGACCAAGGCACGTTTAATCAGATAAACAGTATAAACCGCCTATTGCGTTGGGGAGCGACATGAATCGGCAAGAGACACTCGCTCTTCTGAAAGAAGGCAAAGACGTATGGAACTATTGGGCTAAGAATATGCTCCGTAAGCGCCAGGACTTGGAAGATACCGGGGACTGGTTGTCAACCTTCGATGAGAATACGGGGGCAGAAGTTGCTGAAAATCAGAAAACCCGAAAATGGTTTGAAGATGCGAAGGCCGTCTTCAAGGGATTCCATGCCAATGAGATATTTGAGAGGCCTTTGGTCATTAACGGAATAATATTTCCGGCTGATGTTCACATGGCAAATCTCACTTACTCTAGTGATCTTTTTCTTGAACAATGCGAATTTTTGGGAACACTATTCGCCTCAGATGTAAAAACAAAAAGGTTCACGTCCTTTAAAGATTGTGTTTTTCACAAATCCGTACACTTTTCTGATTCACAGTTCGCATTTAATTGTTCTTTTAATGGTGCAACTTTCAACGGGCGCGCTGATTTTCGAGCAGCCTATTTCGGAAAGGCAGCCATCTTCGATGACAGCACTTTTAGAGGTTTTTGCGACTTCGGAAGCGCAGAGTTCGAGGAAGGCGCGCGCTTTAAAGATACCGTTTTCGAAGACATATCGTTCTTCCGGAGCACGAAGTTTAATTGGTACTCAGAGTTTACGAACACCAAGTTTCGGGCAGGAATCACCTTCGATGAGGCTCAATTCTCTAAAGAAGTGCGCTTTAACTTAACCCAATTCGAGAAACCCGCATCTTTTAGACGTTCTGTTTTCAAAGATGAAGTTTGGTTTCAAGGCGCACAATTCAAAAAGGCTTGCAACTTTGAAGATGCAACGTTCGACGGCACAGCGCTGTTCAGTAACGCGCGCTTTAAAGAAGAAGCATCTTTTGAGAACGTAAATTTCTTGAACCCTACCTCTTTTGAAAACTCTATTTTTGATGGACCCGCATCATTCAGGTACTCTGAGATCGGAAGAAAACTCGATCTTAATCAAACGTATTTCAGAGAAATTCCTGATTTTCGGCAAACCCATTGTGAAGAGGCCCCTTTACTTGACAACGTCAAAATTGGTCAACGCATTGCCGAAATTCCAGCTATTTCCGTTGGCGAGAACTTCTCCGTAACCGCGAAATATCGTGCACTCAAACGTCTTGCCATTCAGGGACATGATCATAAGCACGAGGTTGAGTTCTTTGCAGAGGAGCTCAAATCGCGCCGGTTGATGGTTTACACGCCGCGCGATCCAAATTGGTGGCTAAGTTTTCTCTTTGACGAATTGTCTGATTACGGACGATCTATCGCAAGACCGCTGATGTACTGGCTTGGCGTGGTCATGCTGTCCGGCGTGCATTATATCGCAATGGCGACACCATTGGATATTGCGCGTACAGAAAAATGCTTGGCGGGTGCTGGTTCACAAGTAAACACCGCTTTCCAATTGGCCTTTGCTAAAGGGCTACTTGTTCCGGGACTGGCAGACCGGTCGATTGTAACGCAGGCATATGACTGCCTTTTTGGTGATATCATTCCAGGAAGTGCGACTGTCGTTGCAGGTGTTCAAACATTGTTGTCAGCAATCTTGCTGTTTCTATTGCTGCTGGGTATCCGCAATCGCTTCAAACTGAAATAGGGCTAAACGAGAACAGCACCTAGCCTTACTCATTTCCTGCAGCAAGCTGACAGTGCGTAAGACGTTTGAAGCGCCATGCAGCCCATAGACGATATACGAAGTTTGCGATCCGACGGATAATCGGCAGTGCGACAATAGCTGCCAAGACACGCCATCTATCTAGCTGGCGCCAGATCAGAATGAACGCATCGGCACCTGCATGCCATTTCCCATCTGAATCTAGGGCGCGCATTTGCTTTAAGCCTTGGACAAGGGAAATGCCGTGTTTTTCAAGATCACCGGCATGTTCCGTGACGTCCCGCCAGTCGAACACGCCCTTTGGCGCTATCTTGCGGTAATACTTGATTTCGCGCGAACAGAGACCGCATTTTCCGTCATAGAACACGGTGATCATCGCAACCTCTCTGGAAAGCAATATTGTCTGTGATTTACGGCGATGCCTGGCCGCTGGATTATCTATCACAGGCATACGCTACCAAAAGACGTCAGGAGATGTCAGGGTCGGTTCGATTAACGGTCGCGCCTGCGGGTTGATCTTGTTAGGCTCCTACGCTCATTGATTTTTTGAGCAGATCGGGCCGGTTGCGCCATGTTTCCAGAACAGTTGAATGTGCCGTTGGGCAAGTGGGTCAATCAGTTTGTTGATTGGCTGGTGATCAATTATGGCACGGCGTTTGAGGCCTTTGCTGACAGCTTGCTGACCGTTCTGGTCGCACTCGAGCAGGTCTTGCGTGGCGCGCCCTGGTGGGTGGTTTTGATCGCCATTGCCGCGATCACCTGGCATGCCAGCAAGAACTGGAAGCTGGTTGTCGGGCTTGTGGTGGCGATGTTTGCCATTGGCATGCTGGGCCTGTGGGACAAGGCAATGCAGACCTTGGCGCTGATGATTGTCGCGACATCGCTTTCGGTTTTGATCGGCATTCCGGTCGGGATTGCCATGGCGATGTCCAATCGCCTGCGGGCCGTCATGTTGCCGATCCTTGACACCATGCAGACCATGCCGAGTTTTGTCTATCTGATCCCGGCCCTGATGCTGTTTGGGCTGGGCAAGGTTCCCGCGATCCTCGCCACGGTGATTTATGCCGCCCCGCCCGTCATGCGTTTGACCGATCTTGGTATTCGCCTGGTTGATCAGGAAGTTCTTGAGGCATCCCGATCATTCGGGGCCAGTCGCAAGCAGATCCTGTTTGGGGTGCAGTTGCCGCTTGCGCTTCCCAACATCATGGCCGGGATCAATCAGACGACGATGATGTCGATTTCGATGGTGGTGATCGCGTCCATGATTGGCGCACGTGGGCTTGGCGAGCAGGTCCTGATGGGCATTCAACGTCTGGACGTTGGTGCGGGGATGGAAGCCGGTATTGCGATTGTCCTTCTGGCCGTGGTGTTTGATCGGATCGGTCAGGCCTATGGTAAGCGATCACAGCGCAACCCGAATGCGGAGGATGCGTGATGAGCTATATCGAAATCCGCAATATTTTCAAAATCTTCGGGCCTGATCCGAAATCGGCACTTGAACTGGCAAAGGCTGGTGCGGACAAGGATGAAATCCTTGCAAAAACCGGTCATACGGTTGGCCTGCATGATGTGTCGCTGTCCATTGAACAGGGTGAAACCTTTGTCGTCATGGGCCTGTCGGGGTCGGGGAAATCGACGCTGATACGTCACCTTAATCGCCTGATTGATCCGACGGCGGGCAGTATTTCCTTTGGCGGTGAGGATATCCTTGCCATGGATATCCCGGCACTCAATGCGTTTCGCCGAAAAAGGCTTGGCATGGTGTTTCAACGCTTTGGATTACTCCCCCATCGCAATGTGATGGATAACGTCGCCTATGGGCTGGAAATCCAGGGGACCGCGCGCAAGGACCGCGAAGCCGCAGCTTCGAAATGGATCGAGCGGGTCGGTCTGGCGGGGTATGAGACAAAATTCCCCGACCAGCTTTCGGGTGGCATGCAGCAGCGTGTCGGCCTTGCCCGCGCGCTTGCGACCGATCCGGAAGTTTTGCTGATGGATGAGGCGTTTTCAGCCCTTGATCCGCTGATCCGGTCTGACATGCAAGATGAGCTGATGAAGCTTCAGGCGGAGCTTCACAAAACCATCGTCTTTATCACCCATGACCTCGACGAGGCGCTTAAGATCGGGGATCGGATTGCGATCCTGAAGGATGGCAAGCTGGTGCAGGTCGGCCGGCCAGAGGAAATCGTGCTCAAGCCCGCCGATGACTATGTCCGGGCCTTCACCCGCGATGTGAACCGATCAAAGGTCTTGCGCGCCAAATCGATTATGGAGCCAACCACATCGAAAGCGAAGTCTTTAGACAACGTCAGCTTTACTGTTGACGCCGATGCCCGCCTCGAGGCGATTCTTCCCCACCTCATAACAACCTTTGATAGATCATATATAGCCGTAATCGACCGAAACGAATGTATAGTTGGGTATATTCATAGGACTCATATTTTACAAGCATTATCGAATTAATGGAGATCGCCAGCGCACAAGTCCTTGATGTTCCATGAAAACGTGTATAGCAAACATGGAATCGACTTTCACGATAATTGTCGGGGCAGCCAGATGTCGCAGAAATTGCGCACCACTTTGCATGTTTTCACAGAAGACGATCTGTTTGGGTATCTACCGACGACGGTAATGGGCGTTGAAGTGCAATTTCTAAAAACGGGAGCACCAATTCCCGCCGAAGTTGAAGTGCTGCTTGTCGATATAGATCTTAAAGATCCTGCATTGATCGATAAGGTTAGGGCATTCCGTAATATCGCGAAACCTGAGACGCAAATTTTCATCACTGTTTCAAAGGGCGACAGGCAACATCAGAGGCAAGCAAGCGCCCTGGGTGCGAGAAAGACGGTATTGAAACCGCTTAGTGAAATCGGCCTCGCGATCGTGATCGAAGAACTTCGCACGCCCCATCGCTTCGCAACGACAACAACAAAATCCATCATTGATGACTCCGCACGTGCAATGCGTGAAATTTTCGATCAAGCTGCTCAAAAAGAACCTATTGATACAGCTTTGATCGGAGAAACAGGACGTCAACTTGCTGAATCAGTCGCAGATCTTGGTGTTCTTGATTGGCTTGACACCGTTCGCATTTATCACAACTCGACATTCCAACATGTTCTGCTGGTGACCGGAATTGCCTGTGCATTTGCACAAGGCGTTGGTATGAACAGCCAGGATATCGCCAAACTGACGCAAGCAGGACTTTTGCATGACATTGGTAAAATATGGACCCCGCCAGCAATTCTGGACAAGTCAGGTAAACTAAGTCCGGAAGAATTCGCGATTGTTCAAAGACATCCCAAAGATGGCTATCAGCGCCTTGCCAGCCAAAAAGATTTTCACCCTGATATTCTTGACGCTGTGTTGCACCATCACGAATACCTTGATGGCAGTGGATACCCAGATGGATTACATGCACATGAGATCCGCGATTTAACCCGTATTCTCACCATCTGTGACATTGCCGGGGCCTTGTTAGAAAAGCGCCCCTATAAAAGTGCTTTCACCATTGAGGAAACGCTCGGGGTACTTTTTGACATGGCATCACAGGGTAAGGTTGAGCGTGCACTTGTCGTAGCACTGGCGAGGGTATTTGACTGCGCCATTACAGCAGCGAAGCGTCCGAGAAGCGATCTTTACGAGAGCAAACAGAACTAACATCTTCTCAATCGGAAGCGCTACCAAGTATGCTGCAGCGGCGGAAATAGCGTAGCTCGGGATGATTTGCATTGTCACCCGCATCCGGATGAATGATGCGATACATGCCGCTTTCGGCTGCACGGTTATGCTCGGTCGCAATCACCAGCCACAGAAACCCGTTTTCATCGGCTCGCGCCCGATCGATTGGCGATGGCAGCGCCTTGCCATTGGGGTGAGAATGAAAACATCCCACAACCCGCTCGCCCTTTTGGCGCGCGTTGCGATGGCAATCAATCAGGGTTTGCGGATCAATCTCGAAAGAGACAAGCGGGTCGTCGGCGATGTTTTTGGCAAAGACCACGCGTTCGATGCGGTTGGGGCTATTGATCGACGCGATCAGAAGCCCGCAGGCTTCGTGGGGCCATTGCAGTGCGCAGAAGTCGCGGATTTCTTCATGCAAGACGTTGGCGAGCGCGATGTGGGTTTCGTCTTCCACCTCTGCTGGTCTTTTGCCTGTCATGCCCTGCCCGCCCCCATCACCGCAACCAATACTGTCTAATGAGATTACTGCGCATTCTGATCAAGGATGATGCGGCCAAGCACCTTTTTCTCGCTCAGCGAGACGATCACAAGCCGCGCGCCTTCGCCGTGGCGGCCTTCGATATGAAGGGTGGCCTGCGTGCCATCGATGGAATAGCCGACAAGGCGCTCATCGTCACCCAAGTCGATGGTGATATCACCGAATACGCCGAGGTCTGCTTGCGGAGGAGCACTATTGGTTCCGGCAGCCGGAACGGATGGCGTTGCGGTTGGTTCGCTTGTTTCGGTGACGGTATCCAGGTTGTTCTTATCCAGTGACAGGCCATAGACAACAAGTCCGATGCCCACCACGATCAGAATGCCCATGAACGCAACCAAAGCCTTAACGATACGCATCGTATTTCCAACTGACAAAGCTTGATGAAACCTGCATGCTCGCCAAAAGCGCGATCATACCAACCCTTATTCAAGGCCATAGCGACAAGCAGGCTTAATTGCAAGACAACAAACACCCAGCCATGTCGCAATTCGTTGCAATCGCCGGATAAAGCGCTACAAGCTGCCAGCATAGGCGCATGACCGCCCACCATGATCAAAACAGCCCGATAGCAAGCGATGTCTGAAAACCTGACCTATACAGCGACCGACGAGGATGAAGGTGCGCGCCTTGACAAGGTGCTGGCAACCGCATGGCCCGATCAGTCGCGCTCACGCATCAAGGCCCTGATCGAGGAGGGTCAGCTTCGCGTGAATGGCACACCGGCGACCAAGATGTCTGCCAAGGTCAGGACAGGTGATGTGTTTGATCTGATCGTGCCCGAACCGGAAATGGCCGAACCGGTGCCCGAGGACATCAAGCTTGATGTGCTTTTTGAGGATGACGACCTTCTGGTGATCAACAAGCCGGCGGGCATGGTGGTCCATCCTGCGGCAGGCAATGAAAGCGGGACGCTTGTAAACGCACTTCTGGCCCATTGTGGCGATAGCCTGTCGGGGATTGGCGGAGTCAAGCGCCCGGGGATCGTTCACCGCCTGGACAAGGATACCAGCGGGGCCATGGTGGTGGCCAAGAACGATACCGCCCATCGCGCCCTTTCAAATTTGTTTGCCGAGGACAAGGACAATATCGATCGCGCCTACCTTGCGGTTGCATGGGGCGTACCCAAGCCGCTGACTGGCGATATCGAGGGAAATATCGGCCGCAGTCCCCGCAACCGCAAGAAGATGACCGTGGTCAAAAATGGGGGGAAATACGCCCTCACCCATTACAAAACCCTACAATTCCGTAACGACTCGTTGGCGTCGCTTGTTGAGTGCCGTCTTGCAACCGGACGTACGCATCAAATCCGTGTTCATATGAACCATATTGGACATTCACTTGTATGTGATCCTGTTTACGGTCGAAATAGAACTGTTCTAAAGTTCAACCTAGAGGCGCAGCAAATTCTGAACGCATTCAACAAACAGGCGCTACATGCCAGAACTCTTGGGTTTCTGCACCCTCGCACAGGGGCCTATATATCGACCGAAGCCCCCATCCCGGACGACCTTTTGGCGCTTATGGATGCCCTAAAACTATCCCTTTGAATAGCATATACTAACCTTAATGCCTAAATTTCCATTGACGGTATATAATACTCCCGTATACCATTTTAGAAAGTGCAAGGGGATAACAGCACTTTTTGAAAGCAATACGGGAGGCTTTGATGAAAGCAGGAAACGCTCTTCCAACTATCTCTCAAGATGGTCTGACGATATACTTACAGCGTATACGCCGCTACCCGATGCTTACCCCGGAACAGGAAACCACCTATGCCTGCAACTTCCGGGACAAGGATTGTGATAAATCCGCCGAAAAACTGATTACCAGCCACTTGCGCCTGGTCGCCAAGATCGCGATGAGCTACCGCGGTTATGGCCTGCCAATCAATGAACTCATTTCCGAAGGCAATGTCGGCCTGCTCCAGTCGGTCAAACGGTTTGACCCGGACAAGGGCTTCCGCCTTGCAACCTATGCCATGTGGTGGATCCGTGCCGCCATCCAGGAATACATCCTGCACTCCTGGTCGCTTGTGAAAATGGGCACCACAGCCGCTCAAAAGAAGCTGTTCTTTAACCTGCGCAAACTCAAAAGCCAGATGCAGGCAATTGACGAAGGCGATCTTCAGCCTGAACAGGTTGAGCTGATCGCGACCAAGCTGAATGTGTCAGAAGACGACGTTGTCATGATGAACCGCCGTCTGGCCGGACCGGACCACTCGCTTAATGCGCCGGTACGCATTGAAGGCGATGGCGAATGGGTCGACTGGATCGAAAGCGATGATGACGATCAAGAAACCTTGTACGGCAAGCGCGAGGAATTCCTGCAACGCATGAGCATGCTCAAAAGTGCGATGTCGCACCTTAATGATCGCGAACGCGACATCCTGACCCAGCGCCGCCTGCTGGAAAGTCCGGTAACGCTTGAAAACCTTAGCGTCGCGTATGGCATCTCGCGGGAGCGTATCCGTCAGATCGAAGTACGTGCCTTGGAAAAGGTTCGCAAATCAATCCATACGGACCTGCCCCACTAACACCACCGAATACCCCATCTTTATTCCCCTCTGGAAACTACTTGCGGCGGACACTTGTCCGCCGCTTTCTTTTGGAGTTCGAATCAAAGGTGTGAAAGTGCCCGGATCAGTTGCCGGAGCGATCCACTTCCTTGATCAGGCTATCGCCCCAAGTCTTGATCAGCCCGCGCTGTTTTTTGCGCAATTCACTGACCCGACGCTGGGCCGAAAGGTTTAGGACATTGGCAACAATCGGCGGCATGGCAAGATACAATAACCAGCCAAGCCCCGCGGCGCCATACATGATCGACAATGCCAATGGCTGAAACACGGCCTGGGTCGCACCGTTGACGGTTTGTGCCGGTTGCACCCAGACTTCAAGGATATAGGGCGCAACGCCTGAGAAGTTCAGACCAAACACGCAACGCGCCATGGTCCGCCCTGGGCTGCGATCAAAGATAAAGGCCACAAGTGACGGCAACAAGCCGACCGTCAGCGTGATGAAAGTTGGCAATGCGACCATGAACAGCAACACCGCCGATGCAACAACCGACAGGCCGGAAAATGCACTGCGCCCGCCCTTCCCCTTGGCGCCTGAACGTTTACCCTTTGCCATGTCGCCCCCTTAAAAGATATGCATCAAGAACAGTGCGGAAACGGTCAGCAACGCAATCATGGTTGATGCGAAGGCTGCGGCCTGCTGCCCGACTTTTTCGGCCAGTTCCATCCGGGCCGGGCCCGAGGATTCCAGATCGAACACTTCGCTTTCCGCCTCGGAATATTCCGCGACAGCTTCGACGAATTCGGACTGATCCTTGCGGCGTTCCTGCTCGTCATTGATCAGGTTATAAAGCTCGACCAGATTGCCGCGCTTGGCAAGTTTGGGAATTTCGGTTTCCACACGTTCGCGACGGGCCTTGCTGTGAAACACCTTGATCGCCGGTTCCATCAAACGCGCCACCCAGTGTGACAGATTCTGCAAGTTATCCGGGCCATGGCGCCATTGCACGATCGCCAGCATGCTGATGATTGCGCGGCTGTATTCCACCTCGTCAGACGGGTTTTGCATCGCCATCAACTGCCCTTCGACGTCGTCTTCCAGACGGGTGGCGATGAAGGCCGCGATATGACGGTCCACCGGCCAGCTGTCTTCGGATGCGGTCTCGGCGGCTTTTTCAATTGCCGGCAACAGATCGGCGATGTCCACGACGAATTCTTCTTCGACCAGTGGGCTAAGGCAGTGCTGATTGCGCACGGTCGCATAAAGGCACCGCTCATAACCATAGCCAGCACTTTGCTGTTGAATGTAGTAGCGCAGGTTTTTGTAGAGCTGCTGCTGCTTCTGGATTTCCGGGCTGTAACCTTCCTGGCGGCCAAACCAGAAAGACGGGATATCGCGGACAATGACATCGGCAAAACGCTGCGGGCCCCGGCCATGCTGCACATCATAGGACAGCATGAAGCCAAGCCCGTCCACCATGGCCGAGAACCCCTTAAACCTGACAGGGCCAGACGGATCGAGAATCAGGATCGAGCGCGCCACGAGCACATCTTCGGCTGATCGTTTATCGGTTCCGGCCCATTGCAACTGTCGCATGGCATCAGACAGCGCCTTGGCACGGTCATTGTCCCCCAAGCCGCGCCGCAGCCAGATTTCGACCGTACTGTCGCGCAACGGTCCAAGAGCGGTTCCCCAATTTTTGGCAATGCCCTGTGCCAGTGCACGACAGGTATAGTAATCCCGCCCGGCAAGGTTCTGTGAGCGGGCCGCACGTTTTTCCGTATTCGCCTGAACCGGCCTGGTTCTGCGCCCGTCAAGCCAGGCATTGAGTTCGGAAAAGCCCCAGCGTTCTTCAGGATCATCACATAACAGACCACGCACCGGCTCGATCAGAACGAGCGGCAGCTTTTCCTGCGAGGCAATTGCCTGAAACGATCCCTTTTCCAGTTTGACCTCTATGATTTCCTGATCATTGAGCTTCTTGAGCGGCTGACGGCCAATTCCGAGTTCTGCCAGGGTCATGCCAAGGGCATAAAAATCATCGGCCAGACTGCCCGATCCGCGACCGGCAGGTTCGGCACTCATCCGGGCTGTGGTTTCATACACACTCGGCTGATCATAGCCGGGCGGCCCACTGGAACAGTCACCAAGCACGACCTTTTCGCGCATGGAATCGCCGAAAAACAGGTTATCTGCACGAACATTGCGGTGTGCGAGGCCTTTTTCACCAAAGGCCTGCATGACATTCATCAACGGCTCGACAACGACCGTTCCAATGTCGTGCTCATCAATGGCGAGTTTCTTGTTTTCCCGGGCAACGACTTTGCCGCCAGCGGGCTTTTCATAGAACAGCACCATCGTCTTGCGCCCAAAAGGCGGCCAATAGGCGGTTTCGTAGTCAATCAGGTCGATTTGACCGGCCATATGCATGCCGGTAAGAAACGTAAGATGGTCATGGCGGGTTGGTAAGACCGGTTCGGTCACCAGTGCAAAGGCGCTGCCCTCGTCCCGGCGCAAGTTATCTGCGGAAAAGGCCTTGCAATGGCCCATGTCGAATTCGGGCATCCGAAGATCGAGAAAGACGCGGAAATTACCGATCTCGACACTTTTGCCACCGGCAGTAACCGCGACATCATCACCATCAGGATTTTCTTCTGGCTCTTCAGGCGCAGGTGCGCCGCCGCCCGGTGCATCAATCACCGGCTCTGTCGCAGCACCGTTCGAAACGTCCTGTTCCTGATCTTCTGCTTGCTCTGCCATGATCCCGATATTCTTTTAAAGGTTATCATTCCCTGAGTGACGCGCGATCTCCTGATCGACAGTCCTCCTGACCTATCTACCAGAACGCTATCCTCAAAAGGTTGATAAAACGATACTGGTGATCCACCATGCGGGCAAGCTGTTATGCGGCAGGCTCATCATTAAGGGACAATCAAGCCCTTAAACCACAAACAAAAAAGCCACCAGCTTGATGCTGGTGGCTTTTAAAAATCAGGTATTTTTCAGCAATCAGGCGCTGAACGGATCATGCACCAAAATGGTGTCATCCCGTTCCGGGCTGGTTGACAGAAGCGCAACCGGTGCTTCGATCAGCTCTTCGACGCGGCGGACATATTTGATCGCTGCCGCCGGAAGATCGGCCCAGCTACGTGCACCCATGGTGGTTTCCGACCAGCCTTCGATGGTTTCATAAACTGGCTTGGCTTTGGCCTGCAGACGCTGGTTGGCCGGCAGATGGTCATAAATTTTGCCATCGATGTCATAGCCGGTGCAGATCTTGATCTCGTCAAAGCCATCAAGAACGTCAAGCTTAGTCAGGGCGATACCGGTGATGCCATTGACCTTGACCGACTGACGAACAAGGGCGGCGTCAAACCAACCACAACGGCGCTTACGACCGGTGACAACACCAAATTCGTGGCCACGCTCGCCAAGACGTTCACCGTCTGCGTCAAACAGTTCGGACGGGAACGGACCTTCGCCAACGCGGGTGGTGTAGGCTTTGGTAATCCCAAGAACATAACCAACACCAGACGGGCCCATGCCGGAACCGGCTGCTGCCTGACCTGAAACGGTGTTCGACGAGGTCACAAACGGATACGTGCCATGATCAACGTCAAGCATCGTGCCCTGCGCACCCTCAAACAGGATGCGCTTGCCAGCTTCCTTGAACTGGTTCAGCGACTTCCAGACCGTGTCAGAGAACGGCAGGATTTTCGGTGCGATTTCCTTGAGCTGCTCAAGCAGTTCAGCGCCATCAATTTCCGGCTGACCAAGACCACGCAGAAGCGCATTGTGATGCGTCAGCAGGTTTTCGATCTTTGCTTTGAGCAGATCAACATCCGCCAGATCACCGACACGGATCGCTCGGCGACCAGCACGGTCTTCATAGGCCGGGCCGATACCGCGACCGGTGGTCCCGATCTTGTTGTCACCCGATGCTGCGGCTTCGCGCGCACGATCAAGATTGCCATGCAGCGGCAGGATCAGGCAGGCATTTTCCGCCAGACGCAGGTTTTCCGGAGTGATATCAACGCCCTGCTCTTTCAGGCGGTCGATTTCAGCCAGAAGCGCCCACGGATCAACAACAACGCCGTTACCAATCACAGACAGCTTTTTCTCACGCACGATGCCTGATGGCAGCAAGCTGAGTTTATAAGTCGTCCCGTCGATCACCAGAGTATGACCGGCGTTATGACCACCCTGGAAACGCACAACAACGTCTGCCCGTTCGGACAGCCAGTCGACGATCTTGCCTTTACCTTCGTCCCCCCACTGGGAACCGATCACGGCAACATTGGTCATCGCAAAACTCCTTGCGCGATAAAAAGTTCGTTTGATTAGGCGTTCAGCGGCACAACCTGACCGCCAAGATAAATATGATTACAGCCCATGGCTTCTGCCTCAATGCGGGCAGCGGCTTCGGTCTTGGCCTCGGCTGCCCCTTCAAGGGCAGCAACCGTGTAATGGCCTTCTGAACGCAGCTTGCGTGCTTCACGCTGTGGCGTCCCAAGCGGCAGATAAACCCGATCAACCGGCGTCGCATCCGGAAGGCCGCGCAAAATACTGTCCATGTAAAGTGACATGCCCGTTGCCGCCTCACCCGACGCACCACCGGCGCGGTATCGGCCACCACGGCCAATTTCGCCGCGCACATTGCGGGCAAACAGCGTGAAGCTGACACCTGTCTGATAGCGGAAACCAGCCATCTCAACCGGGTCAATCGTCAGGGCCGCATCAAGGCCAGATGCCAGAACCCGTTCCGCCACATCGATCAGGCGGTATAGTTCCTCAGATGCACCAAGCGGCAATTCAAGTTTTTTGAGTTTCGGCAATGCGGTTTCAGCCGACCCGGCAGCTTCAAGCAATGCCACCAAAACACCGGTAACCTTGCCCT
Organism: Thalassospira sp. ABL2_045; assembly: GCF_056161285.1. Lineage (NCBI taxonomy): Bacteria > Pseudomonadati > Pseudomonadota > Alphaproteobacteria > Rhodospirillales > Thalassospiraceae > Thalassospira > Thalassospira sp. ABL2_045. The sequence goes on from NZ_JBSWYV010000003.1 coordinate 196,707, forward strand.
CCGCAGCACGCAGCGCGGCGACGTCTCGGCGCTCAAGCGCCTCGGTCAACGCTTCGCGCTCATCGCTCGACACGCCAAAGGCATCAAACAGACGCACCGGCAAGGTCGGCAGGTTCAGGTCAACGGACACATCTTCCAGACCGATGCTGTCGAGCGCCTCGAGTGCGAGGAGAACAATTTCGGTATCGGCTGCGGCACTTGAAACACCGATCAGCTCCGCACCAACCTGCGCGAACTGGCGTTCCGGGCGCAGATGCGATCCCTTGATCCGCAAAACATCACCGGAATAGGAAAGACGCAGCGGACGCGGCGCATCTACCAGTCGGGTCGCAGCAATGCGGCCGACCTGCGGGGTCATGTCCGAACGCAGTCCCATCATGCGGCGCGATTCCGGATCCATCAGACGAAATGTCTGGGTCGCCAGTTCGGGGGCCGCACCTTCAAGCAGGCTTTCTTCGAATTCGACAAGCGGGGTTTTCACGCGGTCATAGCCCGCATGCGCCAGACTGGCCATCAGCTTTTCACGGATTTCAGCTTCCCGTGCAGCTGTTCCTGGCAGGACATCCTGCAGGCCGGCGGGCAAAAGAGCTTTCCTGGCGAGTTCAGTCATGTTGTGTGCTTTCCCGGACGAGGCGCGCAAATTCAAATTGATAATATCCCGAGCAACGCTCAGGGCTCACTATCCGGTAGCGGTTACTACCGCGTTGTGCCGGACAGGGCAACGGGGAAAACCCCTGTAACGCAAATAATACGTACGAATTATTTCCTAGCTGGCCTGAAATTCGGCCTTAACCACCGCGTAGGCCCAATCAAGCCAAGGCAGCAACGCCTTGATATCGTTGGGCTCAACCGTCGCCCCACCCCAAATACGCAGGCCAGCAGGCGCATCACGATATCCATTGATATCAAGTGCCACATTTTCCGCTTCAAGAAGCTGCGAAATCTTTTTGGGCAATGCAGCCTGCTGATCAGCTGACAAACCAAGCGCCCAGGGATCGACGATCTTGATACACATCGAGGTATTCGACGCCGTTGTCGGGTCCTCGGCAAGGTCCGCCGCCCAGTCACTGGTCGCAAGCCACGCATCAAGATGTGCCCGGCTTGCGCGCGTGCGCTTCAAAAGGCCTTCAAGCCCGCCGATTTCTTCGGCCCATTTCAGGGTATCAATCGCATCCTCGACGACCAGCATCGACGGGGTATTGATGGTTTCCCCACGGAAAATACCATCAATCAGTTTGCCGCCCTTGGTCATGCGGAAGATTTTTGGCAACGGCCAGGACGGCGTATAATTTTCAAGGCGTTCAACGGCACGTGGGCTCAGGATAATGACACCGTGTCCACCCTCGCCGCCCAGAACTTTCTGCCAGCTATAGGTCACCACATCGAGCTTGTCCCACGGCAGTTCCATGGCAAAGATCGCCGAGGTTGCATCACAGATGGTCAAGCCTTTGCGGTCATCTGCGATCCAGTCGCCATTGGGCACACGCACACCTGCCGTCGTGCCGTTCCAAGTGAAGACAACATCACGGTCGAAATCAACCGCGTTCAGATCCGGCAATTTGCCATAGTCACCCTCAAGGGTGCGCACATCATCAAGTTTGAGCTGCTTGATCACGTCAGCAACCCAGGTCGATCCGAAGCTTTCCCAGGCCAGCATATCAACGCCACGCGCGCCCAGCATCGACCAGAGCGCCATTTCCACCGCACCGGTATCAGATGCCGGCACGACACCCAGAAGATAATCATCGGGCAGGTTCAAAATGGCGCGCGAACGGTCAATCACCTCTTCAAGGCGCTGCTTGCCCAGTTTTGATCGGTGAGAGCGGCCAAGGACCTCCACATGCAATGCATCAGCAGACCAACCCGGGCGTTTCTTACACGGGCCCGACGAAAAATTCGGGCTGGTTGGACGCGTTGTCGGCTTTGCAATTGCGGCAGTCTGGGCCATTTGTAAGTTCCTGAGAAAGAAGGATAACCGCTTTGGGTTACGTCAGATCAATCGAGGGGCCTGATCCTATTGCCCCGAAGGCAAAAGTCAAACGCCTTCCACACAGACATGACAGCCATTTTTGCATGGCTGAAACGGAACGCGGGAAACAGGCGTTGGCTCGGTTTTATCGATCTTAGAACGGGATATCGTAATACCACGGCGCAAACAGGCTGAACGCGATCCAAAGAACAATAATCAGCGGCGTCCCGGCCTTCAGGAAGTCGACAAACCGGTAATGCCCCGGCCCCATGACTAGAAGGTTGGTCTGATAGCCAACAGGCGATGCAAACGAACAATTCGCTGCCATCACAACGGCAATGGCAAACACATGCGGCGGCACGCCAAGCTGTTGCGCCATGCCAATCCCGATCGGGGTGAACAAAACCGCGCACGCATTGTTCGACAGAACGTTCGTAAAGCCCGCCACAATCAGGAAGAACAACGACAGGATAACCGGCGCTGGTGCGCCGCGGGTCGCCGCCAACAACTGATCGGCCACGAATTCGGCGCCGCCTGTCAATTGCAACGCATTGCCCAGCGCAAGGGCGGCGGCAACCAGCAGCACGATCTTGCGATCAATGGCACGCGATGCCTGTCGCAAATTAAGCGCGCCTGATGCGATCATCAGTCCAGCACCGATAAAGCTTGAAACCATGATCGGCACAATACCGGTCGCGGCCAATGCAATCACACCAAGGAAGATCGCAGCAGCACGTCGGGCATGAAACGGGCGCGGCAAGGTGCGCGTCGACCATTCCAACAACACGACATCACGAATGGTGCGCAGCGCTTCGACGTCTTCTGACCGGCCCTGCACCAAAAGAACATCACCCGCCTCAAGCCGGATTTCGGTCATTTGGGTACGGATCATGCGTGAGCGACGCTGAATGCCCAGCACCAGACACTTGTACTGATAGCGGAAACCGATCTGCTCCAGATTAAAGCCAATCAGACGCGAGCCCGGCGGCAACATCACCTCGGCGAGAAGCTGTGTCGATTTTTGCGGTGCCTCGTCGCCATCCGCAGCAACAGCAACCGCATCGGAATGAAGCAGACCGGGGTCTTTTTGCAGGGCCTCGGTCAGGGCCTTGCGCGTGGCAGCAACGACCAGAACATCACCAGCCTGAATTTCCATATCATCTTCGAATGGCGGCAATTCAGCATGTTCGCGCCGGACAATCATTTGAATGGTGATATTGGGCAAGTTCTTGAAGAACCCGGCAACCGGCTTGGTGCCAATCATGTTGGCGGACGGGCCGACCGTGATCTGGGCGATGAACTGTTTGCCGCTGCTATCGGGATTGGCAAGCTTGCTGCGCATCGATGCCAGGGCGGGTAGCAGACGCGGCGCAATCAACAGTACATAGACAAAACCGACAAGTGCCAACACGCTGCCAATGGTCGTAAATTCAAAGAACTCAAGCCCCGGCATCCCCAATTCGATCAGCGAACTGGACACCAGAAGGTTGGTCGAAGACCCGATCAGCGTCGTCATACCCCCAAGGATCGCGGCATAAGAAAGCGGGATCATCAAGGCTGATGGCGAACGTTCGATACGCTCGGCAAGTGCCTGAATAATCGGAATAAAGATAACAACGACCGGTGTGTTGTTCAGGAAGGCCGACATGACCATCACAACAAACAGGCCAATGAAAATCGCGACCGAGGCATTCTTGCCGCCATGCTCGGTAATCAGTCCGGCGATGTAACTGACACCACCTGTCAGAACCATCCCCTGCCCGACAACAAGCAACGAAAGCACCGTCAGCAAGGCCGGGTTGGCAAAGCCCGACATGATGGTTGCTGGTCCCAACAGATTGTCACCATCGCCATCCAGCAGCGGGAAAAATTCAAAGAAAAGCAGAAGGGTTGCGATCAGCGCCATGCTGGTCAGTTCGAGCGAGATACGCTCCAACCCATACAGAACAAGCGATCCGGCAACGAGTGCAAGGACCACCCACATCTGCATCGGCGTTGCAGAACTGGCAACAACACTTTCGAGCACGATAAACTTTCCCCTGTAAAGCGAGCTTTCTTGTGGTTATCGCGCGCCGTTACGGTTGCGCGGTCTGTCCACAGGTCTCCTATTTTGCCTTTTACTTAGACGAAAGCCCCATGGCACGGTCAATAAAAAAACAAAGCCATCCGGCCTCAATGCGGATTATTGGGTAGAAATATTTCCTTACGGATGCCGGGCAATTTGCACAAAAAATGGCGGGCTTTCGCGTTATTGCCCGCCATTTTTCAGATGATTCTTCTCGTGATCGAACGCGTTATGCCGGGAGTATGATTTCACCCTTGAGGTAAAGCACCGCCTCCCCCTTCAGATGAACACGATCACCGTCGATTTTGCAGGCAACAACGCCGCCACGTGCTGATGCCTGATAGCCGACAACATCAGCCTGACCGAGTTTTTCGGACCAATAAGACGCAACCACGCAATGCATGTAACCCGTCACCGGGTCCTCATCAATGCCAAAGGCCGGCAGGAAATAACGCGACACCATATCAAGCCCGGTTTTATCGCCCGGTGCGGTTACGATCACACCGCGATCTGCCAGCTTGCTCAGCGCCGACATGTCCGGGCGCATGTTGCGAACAATCGATGCATCGTCAAAGACCGCGACGATATCCGTGTCGCGGCTGACCACGCCAAATGTCTCAATCGGTGTCGCCCCGCCCAGCGCATTGATCACCTCGCTTGCGACCGTATCGACCTTGATTGGCTGCTTGGGGAAATTCAGAGCAATCGCATCCCCTTCGCGGCGCGCGGTCAAAACCCCGCTTGCCTTTGTAGTTTAATCAGGTCACCGTCAAAACCAAGCTGATTGAAAATCACAAACGCACTGGCAAGGGTCGCGTGACCGCAAAGCGGCACCTCAACGGTTGGTGTAAACCAGCGAATATGAAAATCGGCCTCATCCCCGTCACACTTTACGAAAAAAGCCGTTTCCGACAGATTGTTTTCCATTGCGATCTTTTGCATCACATCATCAGACAACCAGTCTGAAAGCGGTACAACTGCGGCCGGGTTGCCCGCAAACGCAACGTCGGTAAAAGCATCAATCTGATAGATCGGCAGGGTTTTGGGCGTCATCGTATTATCCTGAATTCGGCACATGCTTGATGTGCAAGACTTTAAATATGCTCGCTTATCGGTGATTTCCTTAAACGATTACAAGACCGTTTCAATCGCCCGTTTGATGATCGCAAGGTCATCGTCGCGCGTGCGCCAATTACTGAATGCAGCACGGAAACCGAACCGTCCGCCATACACGGTCGGCGTCAGGAACAGTTTCCCGGTCGCATTGATCCGTTCAAGCAAAGCCCGATTGTCATCATCGCTGCCGCGTGATGCAAACATTGTCACATTGAGTTTCGGCTCGCTCAAAAGTTCGAGCTTCTCGTGCGTTCGTACCCACGCGGCAAGGTTCGCGGCCTGATCACAATTGACACGAATGATCGATGCAATCCCGTCACGGCCATAGGCCACCATCATCACCCAAAGCGGCAAGGCGCGGAAACGCCTGGAATTCTCCACCCCGCGATTGATGTAGCTATTGCCATCCGCCTTGGTATCAAGATACGGCGCAAAGGCCCGACAGCAGGTTTCCAGTACGGAAACATGCCGGGTCAGGAATATACCGCAATCATACGGGACATTGAGCCACTTGTGCCCGTCCGAGGTAATGGAATCCGCCCGCGCAATCCCCACGGTGTAATGCGCACGACGATCATCAAGGGCGGCAAAGAAACCAAATGCGGCATCGACATGCAGCCACGCCCCAAAGGCAGCACACAAGTCGGCAATCGCATCAAGACTATCGAAATCCGTCGCATTGACCGTCCCGGCCGAGGCAATCACGATCTTGGCGCGGGCTGAACTGGCGGAAAGTTTGGCCTTCAAATCGACGATATCAGTTTCTTCCGATCCCGGTTTTGTCGCCACCTTGGTAAAGCTGTTGCGCCCAACGCCGGTAATCGACAGATCCTTGACCATGCTTGCATGCGGGCTTGCGGCAAAAATTTCGAGATCAGGTAAAACACCGGCACCGTCGGCATCGACATTTACACCAACCTGCTCACCGCACCATTGGCGGGCTGTGACCAGCCCCAAAAGGTTTGATACCGTTGCACCGGTCGTCAGCACGCCATCAAACCGATCTGATGGCACACCGCCCAAGTCACACAGCCAGTTGATGACCTGTTCTTCGACGGCAGCATTGACCGATCCTTCCGGGCCGGTGGCGTTCTGATCAATCGCGCTGGCCAGCCAATCGCCAACCAGTGCGGCTGGCGTTGTACCGCCAGTGACAAACCCAAGATATCTCGGACCAATTGATGCGGCGAGCAGCGGCAGAATGTCTTCCTTCGCTGCCCGCAACGCATCAAGTGCACCGCGTCCCTGCCCCGGTATGGGGCGCGAGGGGTCAAAGGCAGAGAAATCGCGGCAGGTTACATCCATGTCATCCGCGCCCTGAATAAAGCTGTGCGCGATATCGCCTGTCTCGACAAGGATACGGCCAAGCTTTTCAAGGTCATCAAACATAAGATGACGTTCATCGACAGTGGGGCTGTCATCTGAACGGCTTGAAATGCGGTTCATTTGTTTTCTCCCGAGAGAATGCGGGCATAATCGGCGCGATCGATATTCGCCCCGGTCAAAACCAGTGCGACCTTCTTGCCAATGTTACTTTCACGCTGCGCAATGGCTGCGGCCAGTGGCACGGCACCCGCACCCTCGGCAATGGTGTGGCACGAACTGAAATAAAGGCGCATGGCATCGGCAATCTGTTCATCACTGACCGCCACGATATCCGCCGCACCGTTTTTGATGATTTCAAACGCTGCCGGATCCGGGCTTCGGCATGCGACGCCATCGGCGAATGTATTGGCCGTCGGTGTCTGGATGATCTCGCCCGCAAGGAATGACTGACGAATGGCATCTGCACCCGTGGCGACCACTCCAATGATTTCGGTCTCAAGCCCCAGCGCATCACGCGCTGTGATCAACGAACAGATCCCAGATCCCATGCCGACCGGCACATAAACCCGATCCAGACCGGAAATCGCATCAAACAGCTCCAACCCATATGACGCGACACCACGCACAAGTTCCGGGTGGAACGGCGGAACCATGACAAGGTCTTCCTTGCTCGCGAGCGCCTTGGCGTATTCGGCTGCCTCCTGAAAATCATGACCATGTTCGATAACTTCAGCCCCCCACGCCCGCATGGCGGCATTCTTTTCAACCGAATTGCCATGGGGGACAATAATCGTCGCAGGCATGCCAAACCGGCTGGCAGCATGGGCAAGGCTTTGTCCATGATTGCCCCGCGTTGCCGAGATAATCCCGCGATTCACATCGACAGAGCTTCCGAGATAACGACAAAAGGTCAGGCCACCGCGGATCTTGAACGCCCCAAGTCGGGTATGGTTTTCATGTTTGACATACAGGGACAATCCGGTTGCGCGATCAAGCAACGGCCACTGAATTGTCGGGGTCGGGGCAACATATTGATGCACAAAATCCGCCGCCTCGCGCAATTCACTTGTATTGAACATGGTATTGTATCCCTGCTTAAGCAAAATCGTGACAATTTGAACGCATGACGGTTTCCCGCCGAACGGAGGCACAATGGGAGCAAAGTGCCTCCGTCATACGCGGCGGTGGCTAGCCGCGCCGGGGGAAGTCGGACAGGAACGGTTTCGCCAGTTCCTGTTCAATGTCTGCGCGTGTCACGCCAATGTCCTTAAGCATCTGATCATCAAGGCGTTGCATCGCACGACGATCACGTGATTGGGCCTGAAGGAGCGCAAGATATTCGACCATAGAGATCACCACACCAGTGACCGCTGCACGCCAGGTCGCCGGCTTGGTACCCGGTTTGCCATTGGTGTTTGCGCGATCATTGACATGAATGCCGGAAACCTGAATTGTATCATTACAATTTACCATTTCCATCTCCTTTCGGTGAATTGTCTCGATATTGTTTTGTCATTGACGTTGTGATTGTGTCAATTTAAACATTGTCACCATGACAATATGGTTCCCGAAACTTGATGAGGCTGGTGGTCCTGTTTATCGACAGATCGCGCAAGCCATCCGCACCGCAGTCGAAGACGGCTCTCTGAAACCCGGAGATCGGCTGCCCACCCATCGTGATCTCGCCTATCAACTTGGCGTCACGGTCGGGACAATCACCCGCTCCTACCGCGAGGCGGAGCGTCTTGGGCTTGTCGCGGGCGAAGTCGGCCGCGGAACCTATGTCCTTCATAATATTCAGTCGGAACTCGACATGGCGGCGACCGCCCCGATTCCGATGGCGTTTACCAACAATCTGAGCCAATTGGCGCAAAGTGCCGGTCCCGAAACGCCCGAGACACCGACAGCACGTGATAGCGAAGAAACCGGTCCGATCAATTTCAGAATGAATTGCCCGTTGCCGCCGCAGGAAGGCCGCATTCGCGAGAACCTGCTTGATGTCGCAACCACCATGACGACCGACGACATGGTGTCTTATAAGTCGGAATATGGTGTTGCCCATCAACGCGCGGCGCTGGCCTTTGCCGCCGGGCGGCTTGGTCTTGATGACAATCCGGATCGCGTATTACCCACGGCAGGTGTTCAGCACGGCATGACGGTTTCCTTGTTGGCGACCGTCCGCCCCGGCGACCTTGTTCTGTGCGAAGAACTCACCTACCCCAACCTGCGCAGTCTTGCCAATCTGCTGCAGTTCCGTCTGCGCGGTGTTGCAATGGATGACGAGGGCATTATGCCCGATGCGCTGGAAAACATGTGCCGCACCCAAAGCCCGCGCGCCATCTACCTTATGCCGACCCTGCACAACCCGCTGTGCAGCACCATGAGCCAACAGCGCCGGATCGAAATCGCCGAAATTCTCCGCAAATATGACCTGACCCTGATCGAAGATGGCATTTACCATTTCCTTGATCCCGATGCCCCACCGCCCCTGTCCTGCTTTGCGCCGGAGCGCAGCATCTATCTCGACGGTGTTTCCAAAAGCATCGGTGGCGGTTTGCGCGTTGGCTATATCCACGCGCCGGGTGAAATGATTGGCAAACTGGCCAGTGCGATCCGGTCAACCTGCTGGATGGTCTCGACCATCAATCTCGAACTTGTCACCCGCATGATCATGGATGGCAGCCTTGCACAGTTCGAAAGCTGGCATCGCGAAGCCGCAGCCCAGCGTCTGGCCATCATTCTTGGTACGCTTAAGGGCTATGACATCCGCTTTCATGCGACCAACTACCATATCTGGCTGGAACTGCCCGAACATATCGATACTGGTGAATTGGTCATGAATGCTGCCAATCACGGCGTCCTTCTGACAGCAGCCCAGCAATTCTCGGTCGGGCCAGTGCCACGCGGCCTCCGGCTGGCCTTTGGCGCGGAACGATCCCCCGAACGGTTGCGTCGCGGTGTTCAAACAGTTGACCGGTTGCTTCAAAGCAGTGATTTCGGCAACGCTGCCGTGATCTAATGCGCCCCTTCCTGCCATCCTGAGACCACTTGAAAATTCCGGCCAAGATACGGTTCTTGCAGGCATTTCAATTATTTCCGCACGCAACGCTTGACCCCGTGAATGGGTTGCTTCCAAGATATGCTGCAGGGGCACATTTCCCCGGCTTGATATCATATCTTGGGCAGCAGAAAGTCAGCAGATGCCAGTTTCCCGCCTTGACGCAGAAGATTGCGGTTTTCCGCATTTCCGTATTCGCAGCCCACACAAAGACCAACAGCCGAAAATTTTTGATTTTTCATCGCATTATCGCGCGGCAGAGGCTTTAAAATTCGGACTTTCGATGTCCGAACCCGGTTTCAACATCTTTGTTCTTGGTCTGGATCGTGCCGGTCGCATGACGGCAACGCTTGATTACCTCAACAAGGCCATGGAAGAACGCGAAGCCCCGGATGACTGGGTCTATCTGAACAATTTCTCGCGGACCAATCGCCCGCGCCCTTATGCCCTTCCTGCCGGTCAGGGACAAAAACTTCTGACCACCATGGAAACACTGATTTCGCACCTGCGTGAAGCTTTTTCCTCGGCCTTTAACGCACCGGCCCACCTGACCGAAACCCAGACACAAACCGAAGAAGCCCGTGCCCAGCTGCGCGAAAAGTTCGATGCATTGCGCGAATATGCGCGCGAACGCGGGCTTGATGTTCAGGAAAACGAAAAAGGCGTGATGATCGTCGCCCTGAACGAGGACGGCGAACCGGTCTCGCTTGATGAAATCCCCAAGGATCGCCGTCACGAAGCCGAAGACGCCTTTGAAGATGTCGCCGAGGAAGCTCGCAAGACGCTGCTGTCGACGCGCGATCTTGAAGAACAGATCGCGGATACCCTCGATAGTCTGCGGCGCGGGGCGGCCAAGGTTGTTTTGAAACCGCGCATCAAAAAGCTGCGTGACAAGTTCACAAGCCCCGGCCTCAAGGCCTGGTTTGAGGCACTTGAAAAGGACATTCTCGATAATATCGACGCGTTCGAGGAAGCCAGCGACCAACCCGCCATTGAAAGCGGCGATGGCAAGATCCCCGAAACCGTCGATGACCGCTATGCCGTCAATCTGCTGATTGACCATTCGCGCGATGATCATCCCGATGTCGTCCTTGAACCAAGCCCTAGCTACGACAACCTGTTTGGGCAAATTCAATACCGTCCGATTGGCGGCGGCATGCACCCGCATTTCAGCCTGATCAAACCGGGCGCGCTGCATCGTGCCAATGGCGGCGTTCTGGTATTGCGTGCAGAAAGCCTGCTGGAACACGAAGAATGCTGGGGCTTTTTGAAAGCTGCGCTGCGTGACCGCGAAATTCGCATCGAGGAAACCCACAAGGGCGGTGCGCCAACCGCAGGCGCCCCGGAACCACGCCCGATCCCACTGGACCTTAAGGTCGTGATCGTTGGCGCCCCGAAATTCTATTACACCTTCTTCTCGTTGGATGTGGATTTCCGCAACCACTTTCGGGTAAAGGCCGATATCGATGCCGATATGCCGGCCGCCGGGCGCAACATTTCGATCTATACCGGGCTTTTGCGTGCCTCCGCCCTGTCGCGTTCCGGTATCCCGGTCGACAATGGTGCAATCCGCCAGTTACTTGGTCAGGCAGCCCGTTGGGCTGGTGAACGTGACAAACTGACAGCCCAGATCGAACGGGTCGAAGATGTCGCGATTGAGGCCGGTGCCCTTAGCAAGGCCGAAGGCCGTGAAAACATCCGCGCCGCGGACGTCAGGCGCGCGATTGAAGAACGCCGTCACCGCAATTCACGCCTTGAAGACAAGTCGCATGAACGCGTCCAACGACGTGAAATCCTGATCGACAGCTTTGGCAGCATCGTTGGCCAGGTCAATGCGCTCACGGTTCTTGATTACGGCGACCATGCCTTTGGCCTTCCCGCCCGTGTATCAGCACGATCCTATGTCGGAAGTCTTGGGGTTCTGAATATCGAACGCATGGTCGATATGTCCGGCCCGCTACAGCAAAAATCGGTGATGATCATTGAAGGCTTCCTGAAGTCGCGCTTTGCGCAGGACTTCCCCCTCTCCTTTGCCTGTAACGTCACGTTCGAACAGAACTATGGCGGGATCGAAGGGGATTCGGCCTCTATGGCGGAACTTTGTGCCATCATTTCTGCGGTTTCAAACATCCCGATGCGCCAGAATGTGGGCGTGACAGGTTCCATGAACCAGTTCGGACAGGCTCAGCCGGTTGGCGGCATTTCGCACAAGATCGAAGGTTTTTATCGTATCTGTGCCGATCAGGGCTTTACTGGTGATCAGGGTGTGATCATCCCGTCAGCCAACGCGGAAAACGTCGTGCTTCGCGAAGAAGTTGTTCAGGCAATTCGTCAGGGCAAATTCAACATCTGGACCGTGGAACACATCAACGATGCGATTGAACTTCTGACCGGGATGGCGACTGGCGACAGATCAGATGGCCAATATGCGCCAGACACCGTCTTTGGCAAAGCAATGGAACGTCTGCGCAGCAACGATCAGATATTGCGCGAACGTCACGCCTATGGCCCGCGCACGGAGATGTAGGAATGCAAAAGCCACCCCACAAATGTCTGAAGGTTGTGACCCGCGCGTCACAGCAATTTGGCATTGATGAAACGTGGGGTGGTCTGCACCTTGTCATGGCGCTTGGCATGTCAGTATTGATCAGCAACGCCTTCGTGCCGTCTGCAATCGCGCAAACCACTACGCAAGAAGCCGGGAAAACAGGTATTGAAATGATACCGACGGATTTGCCAGCGCATGCGTCAAGCGTCCCGGAGGATAATGGACCTGTAAGCCTTCTTCCCGGAACAATCCCAGCCGAAGCGGTCATTGAACAAGATATCGAAATCCCGTCTTTGTCCGATCAGTATCAGCGGACAATCAATGGTCAGCCCCCGATCCGTCCGGTTCGAAAACAAGTAGTGCCACAAACGGCGGTTACACAGGATCCTGTGCCTGCTTCATCCTCAATAGCACCTCAACCTGTGGCAACGCCCAAGCGTCATGCAGTCTCGCAACCTGTCAGCTCGACACCGGTCGAAACTGCGGCACCAATCAGCAATGGCGGCCGCCACCTCATTCAGCTTGGGGCATTTCGCGACACGTTTACCGCGGAAACCTATTGGGCCGGCTTCAGCATTCGATATCCCGAATTGACCAAATCCCACGACAAACAGATCGTTCCCGCCGATCTTGGCAGTCAGGGGATATATCACCGGCTGCAACTGATCGGTTTTGCAGACACCGAGTCCGCACAAAAACAATGCCGCCAGCTCAAAGCTGACGGCACCGATTGTTTTGCCACGCATCGCTAGGTTGTTGATTATCCGCCAGGCGCCAGCAGGACGATCTTGTCAACGATCAGGGTCGTTGCCTCTGTGCAGGTTGTCATCAGGGCCAGATGCCCGGTAACGCGCACCTTGTCCCCCGGACGGAAACGGCTTGCCTTGTTGGCCAGCGCATAAAGCGTTCCGTCTTCGGCACGGAATGTCACGCATTCCTGCCCATGGTCAGTGATTTCGCCACCGACGGTAAAGTTTTCCTTTTGCAGGAACGAGCAACCTGCCAACGCCAGAGCTACGCCCGCAATTGCGATTTTCCGCGTTAATCCGGCCCCAAAAAGGTTTTTCATCCGTCGTGCTCCTTTGCGTGATCGACAGTACTTCGTCAAAAATACGCCTCATGCGCGTTAAGGTTCTTGTAACGCCATGAAAGATAGAATGGTTCCATCCCTTTTAAGGGGTTCGTTCTTCAATGTCATTGATAACAAGACAGCCAATGGAAAAGTCGCAAATCGATTTATTGATGGAACTTGCTGCTGATGTTGAGCATCAGACAGCAATCAATACACGTGCGACCGAAGAATCCGACGATAGCGAACAACGCAACGCGCTTTCGACCCTGGTTGATCTTGCCCGTGACATGCAAACCCGCCTTGATCAGCAACAAAACCGGATAAGGCAGCTTGAACTCATGGTCGAAACCGATGAGTTGACCGGGCTGTATAACCGGCGCGGCTTCATGCGCCGCATGCGCGAGGCAATCGCGCGCGCAGCCCGCACCTCCGAGACCGGTATTCTGGTGATTGCCGACCTTGATGGTTTCAAGGAAATCAATGACGTAAATGGCCATGCCGCCGGCGATGCCGTTCTGCGCCACTTTGGTCAGAACTTACGCACCCATACGCGTTCCGATGACTTTGTTGCCCGCTTTGGCGGTGACGAGTTTGCCATCCTGATGACTGGCAGCAATCCTGCGGCGGCAACAAAACGTATCGCACAACTTCAAAAAGCAACGGCCCGCTTCCCGTTGATCTGGCAAGGCAAGGCGCTTGCGATCAAGGCAAGCTTTGGTCACGCATCCTATGACGCCAAATGCGATATTGCCGATTTGATCCGCGCAGCTGATGAAGCAATGTACGACCAAAAGCACAGCCGCCGCGACGCGGGCGATCTAAAAAAAGCCGGTCATAACGCGGCCTGACCTTTCAGGCAGACCGCGGCACTCAGTTTCCTAACTTTCCTCATCGATAATATATTCGGCTGCACGTAATCCGGTCATGTACGCACCATGGGTCGTGCCTGCATAATCAAAGATGGTATGTTCACCGGCAAGGAACAGGCGGTCAGCAATCGGGTCACCGAGATCGTCAAAATCGGCTTTACGATTGCCAGGCTGCGGGAATGCATATGCGCCAAGCGTGAATGGATCGGTCGCCCAATGTGTTGCCAAAACCTCAACCGGCTCTGTGACATCGTCTTCCCAGACAGTCCGCAACACCTCAAGCGCGTCTTCGACCATTTCATCATCTGACATACGATCAGCTGTCAGGGCATAGTCCCCGACACTTAATCCCAGCAGAATATTTTCATCAGAAAACGTCCGATAACTCAGCCAGTAATTCCAGCGCCCCTTTGGCTCTGTTGTGATGCCAAAATACTGGGTTTCGGTATCCCAAAACGGCTCCTCAAACTTGAGGGCAAGTTTGGTAACACTACCGAAGCCAAGCTTGTCGATAGACTCTCGATAATCGTCGGGAAGCTCGGGCTTGAAGTTGATCTTGTTGGCCTTGAGCACACCAAGCGGAACTGTGCAGATACAATAATCAGCTTCGAACGTTCCTTGCTCCGAGGAAACAACGACCCCCTCATCAGCACTGTAGTCAATTGAAGTCACCACATGCGACAGCTTGATATCGAGGCCTTCTTTAAGGGGTTCGAGAATTGCATCATATCCGGATGTTACGACAACGTCAGCGCCATCGAATGCTTCATCCCAGTTAAACAAGGGGGCTGAGAGCTTTTCTATGGCGCCGCCTTTTGAGAACTCGGTAAACGCAGAAAACGCCCACATGATCCCCGGGTCTTCAACATAGGCCGGGCGATAGTCCTTGATTGCCTGCCACAAGCTTCGATGGTCGTTCACTTCATAAGTGCGGTCGATATGATCAAGCACACCTTCCCAAGCGTCGACGATCCGTTCGACTTCGTCCTCGTCATACTCGTAACCATCAGCATCAAAAAAGATGGCATTCTCATCGTCTGTCACGACGTACTGGGCGTCGACTGCATCGGCAAGCTGCTTGCTCGGGTTATCCGACGATGGCCCATGAATCCAGCCGGCACCCACTTCAAACGGTGCCCCCATCGACCAATCCGTCAAAAGACGCCCGCCTGCATGGTCCTTCGCCTCGAGCACGGTTACGCTTGCGCCGTTTTTACGCAGCATGCTTGCAGCACCAAGCCCCGCGATCCCGGCTCCGACGACAATCACAGACAGGTTTTCCAGTGCCCGCGCATTCTTGACACCAAACTTCGAAGCAAAGGCGACAGCGCCACTTGCCATCAATACGGATTTGATAAACCGGCGGCGATTGACGTTGCGACTTAACACATCGACCTCACATAGCTGTTGATACAGTTGTTCTGAACAGAAGATGGAAAGCGCAAGGAACCGCCCCCATTGAGAGTTGATAGAACAAACCCAAAAACATCAAGCACTAATGTCTTAGTCACCTAGCCAAGCGGGCTAGGAAGCCTCATACCAATGGCGAAACTTCGACTGCATGTTGCGCATCACTTTTCGAAAAAAACGATCTTCTGGAACCGGAACGTTTTTTTTGTCATATCAAGTGCAAATCCTTCATTTCCTTTGTAAGATCGCTATTTAGTAGAGAAAGATATAGCTGCGGCGTAAAAAAATAATCAGGCGGCTTACCATGACGGTTCAGAAATGACAGACAATACCGGCTCCTCGGCGGAAACGAATGACCAAGACCTTCTGGCAGCGATGGCTTTCTGCTGGGCCGATATGCTTCTTGAGGTCGACGAGAATGGCTATATCCTGTTTGTCGCAGGTGCCACGGAAAGCCTTCTCGGCTGCACGCCTGATCGCCTGATCGGCGAAGCCTTTGAAAAAATTGTCGTCAAATCTGAACGCCCTTTATTACGCGCCTACCTTCATGGTGGCAGCGGTCTGAAACGTCTCGAAGAACTCGATCTTGATTTTCAGCTTTGCGAATCTGACGGACAACCGGTTCAGGAAGCCGTTCCCCTGTCGCTGAGCGGCTATATGATCGCCGACCCGTCAAGCCGCTATTATATCGCCGCCCGTCATCGCGCCATTCGCCCGCGCGCAAGGTCAGGGATTGATCGCATCATTTTGCAAAATGCGGTCATCCGTCAGAACATGAACGCAGAAACAAGCCAGACCAGTGCAGCTGGCGATATTTCAACCATGAGCTATCATAGCGAGGCGTTGGTCGTGCTTGAAAATCTGGCAGCTTCACGCTCCCAGGCCGAAACAGCAGCTACCAACGAGCTCGCCCGATTGATTGGCATTGGCGCCAAGCAGTTCAGTACTTCCGTCATCAAGGATCAACAAACCGAAGAAAAACCACCCAAAATCCATCCGGTCGATGAACCGATGATCGAACTGGAACGGCGGATCGTGGCCTATGCCAGTGCACTGCGCGCCGATCTTGAGGATATCGACGGGCTAATGTCACTCACCAATGGTCCCGATGGCAAAAACAAAGGTCAAAGTGCCAAGAAATCCAAAGCCAATGATCTGTTTGGCAATGACTATGAAAGTGCGCGCAACATCCATCATTTCGACACCGAGAATGATGAGAATGACCGCGAAACCAACCTGACCCGTGCGGTTGCCTACGCACTTAACCGCATGCAGCGCAAAGCGCAGAACGACGTTTCAGCCGCCAGACTATCAGCAAGCCTGCCACACCTGATTAACGAAACACTGAAATCCGTGCGTGCCTTCCGCGAGATTGTTGAAAACGGATCCTTTGCCGTTGCCCTGCAACCGATTGTCCATCTGGGCAGTCGGAAAATGCACCATTTCGAGGCGTTGGCGCGCTTTAACATCGGGGACAGCCCGCTTGCCGTTGACCAGATCATTCATTTTGCGGAGGGAACAGGTCTGATTACCGAGTTCGACCTCGCAATGTGCAGCAAGGTTCTGGATCATTTGCGCGACAATCCCGACAGCATCCCCTATCCGGTTGCCGTCAACCTGTCTGGCCATTCACTTGAACAGGCTGGCTTTATGCCTGCCCTGATTGAATTGCTGGATGGCTATGACATCGCATCGAAGCATGTCCTGTTTGAAGTCACGGAAACCTCGCGCATTCGTGGTCTGGCCGATGTGAATAACGGCCTGCAAATGCTGCGCGACCGTGGTCATGAAATCTGCCTGGATGACTTTGGTGCGGGTGCGGCCAACTTTGAATATCTGAGTGCGCTTGATGTCGACATTATCAAGTTCGACGGCGGGGCCATGCGCACCGCCCTTGCCAATCCAAAGGGCCGCGCGTTCCTTAAGGCAACCGCCCTGCTCTGCCGTGATCTTGGCATTTGCACGATTGCCGAGATGATCCATGATCAGGCCAGTTATGAACTCGTGCGTGATCTTGGTATCGATTATGGCCAAGGCTATCATCTGGGGCCGCCGATCACGATCGGCAGTGACGATGACTATCACAAAACCAACATCACAAGCCCGACCAGCAGTGCACAAACAGACGACCAGAACGCGTCGACCACAACAGGAGGACGCGCATGACTTCCCGTCATCCGGTTGATCCCCGAAACCAGACCAAGAACGCCACCGACGATCTGACAGACTACGACGCGGATGTCTTTACCCTTGACCCCAAGGTCATGGCCGAGGCCGAAGCCCCCGTCATCGTGATGGATGCACAGGGCGTGCCCCTGTTTGCCAACAAGAACGCAGTTGGTTTTGCCAATGGTATTCGTGACGGCCTGTTCCCGGAAATCTATCAACTGATCCGCCGCACACTGACGACACCAGGCGGCGTCGTTGAAATGATGACCTTTGAAGTCCAGCGTGGTACAGCAACGCTTGAGCTGACGGCACTTCCGACCACGAAAAATCAGGTCATGATCCTGCCACGCGATGTCAGCATGGACCGTAATCTGCGCGAAGCACTGATTGATTCGCGCCAACGTTATCGCGACATCGTCGAAGTATCCTCGGCCTTTGCCTGGGAAACCGACGAGAGCGGCAAGTTCATCTTTGTCTCGCCGCGCGGGGCGCTTGGCTATCGCGCCGATGACATCGTCGGTCGGTTCCCGGGGCACTTCCTGCTCGATACCGCCGATCAGGACAGCGAACATGTGTTTCGCAGCCAAAAGGCTGTGCGCGATGTACCAATCTGGTTCCGTCGTTCAAACGGGCGTGACGCGTGTTTGTCAGTATCCTCGACACCGGTTTATTCGCGCGAGGGGATCTGGGTCGGCACACGTGGCCTCGCCCATGACATCACCGAGCAGCGCCGCCGCGAAAGCGAAGTCGCCACGGCCCGAAACCGTGACCGCCTGATGACCTATATCGTGCGCACCATGCGAGACGAAATTGATCCGCTTTTGGTTCTGAAAGGCGCGTCAGAGGCCAGCACGCGTGCCCTGGCCTGTTCGTACTCGATCATTTTCAAGCGCAATGACGAAACCAGCGAAATGGAACTGGCGGCCGGTGACGAAGACAAGGCTGCCAACGACATCGCGAAAAAAGCGCTCGAACACCTGCAAAACACCAACGAAACCTTTGACGCGCAGATCGGTAAATTCCGGATCGTTGCATTGAGTTGCCACTATCATCAACGCAACAACGGGGCGGTGATCTTCATGTTTGATGCCGATCACCCGGAACCGACCGATGGCGAACGCGCCATCATGACCGAGGTCGCCGATCAGGTCGGCATCGCCATCGAACAGGCCATCCAGCATGAACGCATCCTGACACTTTCGCGCACAGACGGCATGACCGGGCTTCTGAACCGTCGCGCATTCTTTGAGGAACTCAAACGTCGTCACAGTCGCCTGCGGCGTGAAAGTGCCCCGGCCGCCTTGATGTATGTCGATATGGACAACTTCAAACTGGTCAATGATATCCACGGCCATCAGGCTGGTGATGATGCCATCCTCGCCCTGACAAAAGTGCTGCTCGATAATGTGCGCCCGGCCGATCTGGTCGCCCGTCTTGGCGGTGACGAATTTGTTCTGTGGCTGGAAGGTGCTGACATTGACGCCGCATCGGCGCGCGCCAAGACCCTGATGAAAGAAAGCGCTGTTCTTGGTAAATATTCCGGTGACGCCGATCATCCATTGGGGATATCTGTCGGCATCGCCGTTCACGAAGCAGATTCACAAGAAACGCTTGAACAACTTGTGCAACGCGCAGATCAGACCATGTATCAGGTCAAGAAGCTCGGCAAAGGCCGTTTTGGCATCGCTGCCGCACCCGGATCAAAAGATTCGGCAAAAATCGAAGATTAGGAGGAATGTCCGATGAAGGGATTTTTGCAGCGGGTATTTACCAAGCGTAGCGAAACGCCAATCACCTATGACGAAGCCAAGGAAATGGCGGCAAGCCCGGATGCTGATGTGCGCGGAAAGCTGGCGCAGCGCCATGATACGCGCCCGGAAATCCTGTATTTCCTGGCATCTGACCAAGACTCGTCCGTCCGCCGACATATTGCTGCGAACGAAGCAACGCCGGTTCAGGCCGATGTTCTTCTGACCGACGATAATGATGACAGCGTGCGTGGCAGCCTGGCCGAGAAAATTGCCCAGCTGTCAGCTGGCCTCAGCCCGAACGAAACCGACAAACTGCGCCGGATGACCTATGAGGCGCTTGATAAGCTTGCGCGCGACCAGGCCGTCCATGTCCGTCAGGTCATATCCGAAACGCTCAAGGATATCGCAGACGCCCCGCAGCCGATCATTCAGCAGCTGGCGCGTGATGCCGAAAGCGTTGTCTGTGGTCCTGTCCTGCAATATTCCCCGGTCCTGACCGAAGATGATCTTCTTGAAATCATTGAAGGCAGTTCTGGTCGTGGCGCGCTCAGCTTTGTCTCGCGCCGCCGAAACGTTGGCGAAAAGCTTGCTGATGCCATTGCCGCAAGCAGCGACAAGGATGCAATTTCCCATCTGTTGGGCAACAAGTCCGCCCAGATCCGCGAAGAAACGCTTGATCAGCTGATTGACCGCGCACCGGATTATCCGGAATGGCACGAACCCCTTGTGGAGCGCCCAAGCCTGACACCGACCGCTGCAGGTAAACTCGCACGCTTTGTTGCCGAAAACCTGATTAGCGTTCTCGAACGTCGCAAGGATCTTAAGAAAGATCAGCTTGAAGCTGTCCGTGAAGTCGTTCAGCGACGCATCGCGTCCGGTGAATTTGAAAAGCGCGATGACGTCGCCACCGATGCGAAGAAAATCAAGGCTGACAAGGACGAGGCCAAAGCAAAAGACAAGGCAGAACCGAAGTCCGACAAAAAGTCGGACAAAAAAGGTGTCGTAGCCGATGACGACGAAGAGGAAGAAGAACCAGCCTTTGAAAAGGCGCTGGCCATGCATGCCAAGAAAAAGCTGACCGCCAAGGAAGTCGCAAAGGCATTGGCGGCCAATGATATCAAATTCGCCCGTGCGTCACTTGCCGTTCTGGCAGGAATTTCACCCGAAGCCGTGACCAAAGTGCTGAACACCCATTCGGCCAAAGGCGTTGTGTCACTGGCGTGGAAAGCCGGCCTACCCGCCGATCTTGCGGTTAAAATTCAGGTCAAGCTTGGCCATGTGCCGCCAAGTCAGACCCTTAACCCGCGGAGCGGCAACCAATATCCGCTCAGCGAAGATGACATGAATTGGCAGCTTGAGTTCTTCACCGGCATGGCGACCAGCGGCGTGCGCTAAGTGCCGCTGATGCTTGCTTGTGGAGCCCTAACCAGCCGGACGTTCCATACTGATGTGGGGAATGCCGTCTTCTTCGTATTCGTCACCAAACTGCACGAATCCGAGGCTCTCGTAGAAATCACGAAGATATAACTGGCCGTTCAGATAAATCGGTTTTCCGGTGAAATCGCGCGTACAGACATCAATTGCGCGCCGCATCACTTTGCGGCCAATACCCTGACCGCGCAGTCGTTCGCTTGTCACCACACGCCCGATCGCCGGCCGATCACCCTGTTCTGCATGATCCGGGTCAATGCCCGGCGCAACAATGCGGGCCGCCGCCAATACATCATCACCATCATACGCAACGACATGCCGGCACAGTGGATCTAGTCCATCAATGTCTGGAAATATACAGGTCTGTTCGATAATGAAAATCTGCTGACGCAGCTTTAAGAGGCTGTGTACGTGACGTGCGGATAGATCATCAAAGTCACAATCCAACCAGGTCAGATCAGAGGCGGTGAGTGCCATTGGTGGTACTTTCATTGTGGGGCGGTAGGAGATTTGGTCTCAGGCACCGGATTTTTCGATGTGATAGATAAACACATCCCCGTCCTGCTCAGACGAAATCAGCCGGTTTCCCGTCATCTCGCAAAAGGATTTCATATCCGCAACAGAGCCGGGATCAGTTGCCATTACCCTTAGAATCCCGCCATTTTTAACGTCGCGCAGCGCCTTTTTGGCCTTAAGAACCGGCATAGGACACATCAGACCACGTGCGTCGAGCGTTGCATCATGGGGACCACTTGAAGATGACGACATGAGAAACCTTATAAAAAATACGAAACCGGTCCGATATAGCGCCATTTGGCGATTGTTGCATTTGCACAATATGTTAGACTGAAGAACAACAATCAATCAAACGCTGTTAGCCTGCCCGCGATGCAAATCTATCTCCCGATTGCCGAGATATCGGTAAATATATTCCTCATCCTGGGACTGGGCGGCGGGGTCGGCTTTTTGTCTGGCCTTTTTGGCGTTGGTGGCGGGTTTCTGATTACCCCGCTTTTGATCTTTTATGGCATTCCCCCAGCTGTTTCTGTGGCAACAGCTGCCAACCAGATTGTGGCATCGTCCGTATCGGGCGTGTTTGCCCACTGGAAGCGCGGCAATGTTGACCTCAAGATGGGGCTTGTCCTGCTGGCGGGTGGTATTCTGGGCTCGACCGCAGGTGTCTGGGTCTTTGCCTGGTTACGGTCACTCGGCCAGATCGACCTTGTCATTTCGCTTTGCTATGTGATCTTCCTTGGCATCATTGGCGGCATGATGCTGTTTGAGGCGACCCGTGCGATTTTCCGCACCCGGCGGCGCGGCGGCCAGGTTCGCCGCTCCAAAAAACATCAGCACAGCTTTATCCATGGCCTGCCCTTCAAGATGCGCTTTTATCGCTCGGGGCTTTATATCAGTGCACTTTTGCCACTCGCCGTGGGATTCTTTGTAGGTATGCTGACCGCCCTGATGGGCGTCGGCGGCGGTTTCGTGATGGTGCCCGCGATGATTTATCTGCTGGGCATGCCGACCGGCGTGGTGATCGGAACATCGCTGTTTCAGATTATCTTTGTTACCGCCAACGTGACCTTCCTGCAATCGGTACAAACCCAGACCGTGGATGTTGCACTTGCCATCCTGCTTTTGATTGGTGGCGTCATCGGTGCACAATTCGGCGCCCAGTTTGGCGCACGCCTTAAGGCAGAACACCTTCGCGCTCTGCTTGGCCTTCTGGTTCTCTCAGTCTGTTTGAAACTGCTGTTTGATCTGGTGATCACGCCGGGTGATCTCTATTCCATCATGCCGGGGGATCTGTGATGACAGTTTCTTCGCGCATGCTGGTGGCGATTATGGCGCTTGGCCTGCTGCCCGTTTTGACAATGGGCACTGCAGTCAAAAAGGCCTCCGCCGATCCACTTGTTGTTGATCTTTCCAACCACCTTGTCGCCATCACAACCGGCTTTACCGGAACCAACGTGCTTCTGTTTGGTGCAGTCGAGGACGAAGGTGATGTGATCGTCACCGTGCGTGGTCCGGATCAGGACATGGTGGTGCGTAAGAAAGAACGCAAAGTCGGCATCTGGGTTAACAGTCAAAGTGCGCGTTATAAAAATGTGCCTGCCTACTATGCCAGCGCGTCAAACCGCCCGATGGACATCATCGCACCGCCAGAGGTTTTGCTTGATTACCGTATCGGCCTGCAAAACCTGCGCTTTGTTCCCGAAAGCGAAATAAGCGATGAAAACAAGCCGATCTATCGCGAAGCCCTGGTTCGCAATATGCAGAACTCAGGTCTGTTTGGCGAACGCCCGGCAAAAATCAGCTTCCTGTCCAATCAGCTGTTTCGAACCGACATCCATTTTCCGGCCAACACGCCGACCGGTACCTACACCATCAATGTCTATCTGATGCGTGATGGCCGCGTTGCCAGCGTCAAGACAACACCGCTGGTTGTATCAAAAACCGGCGTCAGTGCGGAGGTCTATGAGTTTGCCCATCGTTACTCGGCACTCTATGGCATTATCGCCGTCATTATTGCGGTTGTCTCCGGCTGGATCGCCAGCGTCGCATTCCGCAAAAGCTAACAGTGCTCTGCCGCGCTCACGGTATGTCTGCGCTTTCCCGACCCTTGTGATTTCGCAGATGCAGCATTACGTCCAACAAAGCTGCAACGCATAAATCTTTGTCGTATCAGCCAAAAATCACTTGGAAAGCGGCGATGACTTGCGGCACAATTTGACAGTCCGCTCGTAACAACAGTCCCACATCTGTTCAGTGTCGCAGCGGTTGAGTGCAACTGTTCAGAGAACCCAAATGCCTTCATTTGATGCCGATCAGGAACTTCGTGCGACCTCAAACAGGACATTTCTTGTTGTCGTGGATGACAGCGATGAAATGACCAAGGCATTGCGTTATGCCTGCCGTCGCGCGCAGCATACCGGCGGCCGCGTAGCCCTTCTTAGCGTGATTGAACCCGCCGAATTCCAGCACTGGATGGCGGTTGGCGACCTGATGAAGGAAGAAGCCCGGGACGAAGCGGAATCACGCGTCAACGAACTTGCCGCCTATGTTCATGAACAAACCGGCAGCATGCCGCTTCTGTTCATCCGCGAAGGCCGGCTTAAGGACGAGTTGCTAAACCTTCTTGATGAAGAAGAACAGATTTCCATTCTGGTTCTGGCAGCTGGCACCACAAGCGACGGCCCCGGCCCGCTGATTACCGCTCTGACCAAAAGCGACACGGTCGGTCAGTTGCGACTGCCGCTGACCATAGTGCCCGCAGCCCTTTCCGAAGCTGACATAGACGTGCTCAGCTAATTCACGGTGAAATCAGACTTGCTCTTGAAGGGCCGCACCTTGTGGCACGGAAACGCAGCTATCAAGAAACTGCATATAGGCGTCAAAGGATGACTTCTGGCCAAACAGAATGTGCGAGCGGCTCTTGATGGCGTGCGACACGACAGAGCGACGGCGTTTATCCGTCGCCAAAGTCAAAGCCGTATCCACGAAATCGGCAGAATGATACGCAACACAGTCAAAGACCGATATCTGACGATAACAGGTATGGCTGCGTCGTGATCGTGCCGCATTGCCCGGCAGTGTCACCAGCGGCACACCAAGCCCCAGACAATCGAAGGCCAGCATCGCATCATTCCAGGCCGGACTTTCGAGCACGACATCAACCGCACAAAGAAGCGACAGCAAATCGGCACGGTTGCGCACATCGACAAACCGCATCCGCCCGGCAACATCAGCATGATTGATGGCAAAGCGACGGCCCCATGCGGCATCCCAACTGTCACGTTCGGGCGCAATCAACAGAAGTTCAGCCGTTTCATCAAGACGCAGGATTTCCGCAATCAGCGGATCAAACTCGGCCGTCAGTACATCAAGTGGTTGAGGGCACAGATAGGTATTGCGATCCTGTGCTAGCCGCCAGCGCCGCTGCAAATCGGTTGTCGACATCTCAACCGGTTCTGGCGGACTGGCATTTACAAACAGGCCCGGAAGGCGCACAAGTTTTTCACTGAACCGCTTTTCCCCGCCGGCCGTTTCCCAGTCCTCGGCGATCAGATGATAGTCAATGTTTGAAAGACCGCTCGTCGCAGCAATACCGCCACCCGAAATCTGAAGCGGCGCCAAACGCCAGCTTGCCAACAACATGGTATAGGCGTCCGCCTGCGGGTCGACATAATGCAAAACATCAAGCCCAAGACCCGATATCACCCGTGCCGAATGCAAGGGATCAAGTGGCAATGGCACAACCAAATCGCCATGCTCATCAATACGCGCGGTAATATCATCTTCACCGGTTGGCGGTCGAATGATGGTGACATCGAACCGGTCACGGTCAATTGCCTCGGCCAGACCAGCAATCCAGCGACCGATACCATTGTCCCACATATTGGCAGACACAATGCCAATACGGATTTTGGCACCCGTGCGCGCAGGAGACGAACTGACTTCCGGCACGTCGTAGCCTGACACCAATCGTTCCCAATAGTGGCCAACCGCCCGCAATTGCTTGTCGCCTTCCGGGCGCAATGCTGCGCGCCAGACAGGCGGGAACCGCGTCAGGACAATGGGATCGATCCGGTCAGAACCGACAAATTCAAGATCCGGCTCAAGCGCATCTTCATCAAGCGTATCGTCAAGAAGATCACGCACCACCTCGTCATTCTGCGCGGCAAGATCGGTCGGCACGGGCGCAAACAGCAAACGGCGTGCTGTGCGGAACAAGGCGGTATTTTCACCAGCGGCAATCTTGCGATCAATGCCGTTTTGCAAGACAGACTGGGCGGAACCTGTATCGCCTTCTTCGGCCAGTTCAACAGCCAGACGGAATACGGCATCATCCCCACCACCGGCCCCGATGGCAGCGCCAAACCGTTCAACTGCCTCACTATGACGGCCAACAAGGCTAAGCGCTTCGCCCATCATCAGCAGCAATTGCGGATCTTCCGGATTATGGGCCAAAAGTGGTTCAAGCGCCCCGATTGCCTCTGTCCCCTGCCCGACACGCAGGTTAAGCAACGCAAGAGTTCTGCGTGCCTTGGCATCATCGGGATCAAGGGCAAGAACCTGCCGAAGGCAATGCTGCGCCCCGGCAAACTGACCAAGCCGGAAAAGCGCATCGCCATAGGCGGTCAAGGCCCGCGGATTGCCCGGCTCCAGTGACAGTGCACGGCGCAAGGGTTCACTTGCTGAAACAGTACGTCCCTGATCCAGCCGGATTTGACCAATCAGAACCAACGCATTGACGATGTCATCGTGCGTCTTAAGCGCGGTCAAACAGGATTTTTCTGCCCCGTCCACGTCGCCCATCGCATATTGGCAGGCAGCATAATTGGCATGAATTTCCGCCACATCGGGCGCCAGTTCGAGGGCGCGTTCATAATTCTCGCGCGCCGCGTCAAGTTCATCAAGCTGGCGATAGGTGTTGGCGATATTGCAATAAAGGGCTGGCGCATCCGGGCACAGGCGAATGGCACGTTTGAACGCCCCAACAGCATCACGGAGCTTGCCAATCGCCTTAAGGGCCTGAGCGTGGTCATGCTGGATTTCGGCACTATTGGCATCGGCGATCGCGGCTCTGCCCATGCGCTCTGCCGCAAGCGTCTGGTTCCCGTGGCGCATGGCAACAAGGCCAGCCAAATGCATGGCTTCTGCGGCCTGTGGGAATGAACGGATCATTCGCTGACAGGATTCTTCTGCCTCTGCGTAGCGACCTGCCTCATACAGGTTCAATGCAGAACGGTAGATGTCGGCAAAATCAGACAAGGAATACCTATTACCCAAGAGAAACCGAATTTCGTTTCACCATAAGGTCGAAGCGTTAACAAACCACGTCTTTGCCATAAATTTTCCAACCATTCCATACATGGAAAATAGTGCCGATTTGCCGTGCTGGCCGCCGAACTTCATCCAATCGATCAGGTCAAATTTTGCCACATAAGACACTGAAAATAAAAAGAACCCTCCGAAATCACTTCCGAAGGGTTCTTTTGGTAAGGGCTTATGAACCCGCCGATTGCGCTGTTTAATTGGCGTGTCCGAAATATCGCCCGAACCGATTTGCCAGAAAACCTTCGAGTGTGACTTCTTCCTGGCGGACATATCCGGATGTCGCCAATTTTCCGGTCAGAACCATATCCATCACGGCACACAGACCGGCCGATGTCGTGATCTGGATCGCTGACCAGTCCTTGCCGCCAACGCTGGTGCCATGGACCTTGCGAATAAAACTTTCTTCACGCAGCTCTCCGCGCTGCGTTCCGACCGCATCGGCAAAGATCACGATGACGTCCTGCTTGGTCACAGGCAGGGCATTTTCAAAGATTTCCTTCATCATGTCGGGACGTTCACCCAGACGAAGATCCTCGATCAGGATTTTCAGGATTTCCTGATGCCCCGGATAGCGCACGGTTTTGTAATCCAGATTATCAACCTTGCCTTCGAGCATGTCACACAGCGCCCCGACGCCGCCTGATGTATTGAAGGCCTCGTACTCTGTGCCATTGATGGTGAAACGCTCGTAGCCTTCAAGCGGCAGCACCTCGACACGCTTGCCATTCAGGATCGCTTCACAAGGGTTGAGATACTCGTTGATCAGGCCATCGGTTGACCAGGTAAGGTTATATTTCAAACGGTTGGTCGGGTTTTGCGGCAACGCCCCAACCCGCAAACGAAGCTTGTCCACACGATCAAAGCGTTTGAACAGATCGTGGGCCGCAATCGAAATAAACCCGGGCGCCAAGCCACATTGCGGAACAAAGGCGCCCGTAGCCCCCTTTGAGATCTCACGAATGGCGCGCGTAGTTTCGACGTCTTCGGTGACATCAAAATAAGATGCGCCGACCGCGCGCGCGACACGTGCAATCGCCACATTCAAAAAGAACGGACAGGTCGACAGGATTGCGTCTTGCCCCTTGGCGACTTCGGTCAATGCCGCCTCGTCGGTGACGTCGACCTTTACCAGTGTTGCCGCATCATCCTGACCGCATATTTCAAGCATATCACCACTGGCATCCGCCAGGGTCACCGCATAATCGCCACTTTCATTGAGCATCACCGCAGCGATACGACCGATTTTCCCGGCCCCGAGGATCAAAATCTTTTTCATGTTCTCTAACTCCCGAACGAACAGACATCATTACCGCTGATGCTTCGCCTGCCCTGATCATGTTTTGTTTTTGCCTAATAATGTTCCGCCGCTGGACGAACGCTTTCAACCCGGCGATACTGTCGAAACAAAACAAAGACCCGTCATTTTAAAGGGTAAAACCGATGAAACGTCAGATGGATGAAATTGATCGTCGCCTGATCGCCCGCCTGCAGGAAAATGCCCGCATTCCGACCGCAGCCCTCGCGCGTGACGTTGGCCTGTCACGCAGCGCAGTTCAGGAACGCATCGAGCGCCTTGAAAAGGCCGAGATCATAAAGGGTTATACGGTTCAGCTTGGCGACCACGCAAAGCCCGTATTGCTTGCCGAAGTCATGATCCAGCTTGAACAGAAACAGTCCGCCGGTGTTGTCGGCGCGCTTCAGAAAATCCCGCATTGCATTCGATGCCTGGCGGTTTCTGGCGAATATGACCTGATTGCCGAAGTCGCGGCCAACACACCCGAACAACTTGACGGGGTACTGGACCGGATCGGCGGGATGGCAGGAATAAAACGCACGTCAAGTTCGATCATCCTTTCAACCAAGTTCGATCGCCGCTAAGATCAGCGCGGGGTTGGGGAAAACCTCTTTTCGGGAAGAAAACCGAGTGAAATCAAAACGCAGATATTCTGTCCTGTCTGTACTGCTTGCCGGTTTTATCGCCACCAGTGTTTTTGGCGTCGGACTATCCCTTTATGTCGGCCTAGGAACGGCCTATGAGAACACCCGCAATTTATGGGTGATGCTGGCCGATGTTGATCTGACATCGGTACAACGCACCATGCATGAACGCATGAGCGAGGTTGATCAACGCTCCGACTGGGTTGCCGAACAGGTGGCTAGTGGCGCCCTTGATCCAAGCTTCCAATATGGCTGGACCAATGCCATGCGCGCCCTTGCAGCAGCCGACATGGGTGTCATGGCCTATGGACTGGTGACCGGCGAGCGCCAATTTATCGGCTTTAACCCGGAAGATATGAGCGAAATCAGGCGCACCCTGCCCGAAGACGACATGCTGTTTTCCGAACTTGCCCATATTCGCGGCCCCGTTACAAACCGGACGGGCTATCCGCGTTGGGACCCGTTCTTTAAGCGCACTGTGCTGACAAGCTGGATCCCGCTGTTCTATGACGGGCATTATCTGGGCACCTTCATCCAGTACCTGTCATTGTCCAACCTGTCGGACAGCCTGATCCGCGGCCGCGAAGATTTGCCCGGTACGCCCTTTATCCTGATTGGTGGCAACCGCGTCATGGCCCACCCGGAACTCAGAAACTGGGGAGAAAAAACCGCAAGCGTTGGGGATAACGGAGCGGAAATTGCGCGCAGCCCGATCCCCCTGCCCACCATCAATGACATCGGTGATCCGGTTCTGGCCAATCTTGGCAAGTCCGAGAACATCCCGCTTGATCCCGATGACGAACGCCACAACAGCGGCATCAGCCTGTCGGGGCTTGATCACAATGACCGGTATCATCTGATCGTCACGCGTCAGATCCTCACCGCTCCGATTTCACCGGTCGTTATCGGCATGTATTTCGACGAGGAACTGTTTGACGATGAATGGGATCGACTGGTTCTGGCGTCCATCCTTGGTGGTGGCGTGTTTGTGCTGTCGGTCATTGTTGCGATTATCCTGTCGCGGCACTTCACCAAACCGATCCGAAGGTTTGCCAGTGCAGCACGTGCCTTTGAAGATGAAGACATCGCGTCTTCCGATATCCCCCAGCTCAAGGGCAGCCGCATTCGCGAATATGATGATGCCGCGCGATCATTCAATCACATGATGATGGCCGTTCACGACCGCGAACGCATCACCAGCCTGTTTGGTAAGTTTGTCCCGCAATCCATAGCCAAGAAGCTCCTCGCATCGGGCAATGATTCCGGCGTTCTACCGCCGCAAACTTCCGAAGCCACGGTGCTGTTCATCGACATTGTCGGCTTTACATCCATGTGCGAAAGCCTTGATCCGAAACAGATCATTGCGATGCTCAATGACTATTTCGATTGCGCAACCCAGATCATCGAAAGCAATGGGGGCATCATCACCCAGTTTCAGGGGGATGCGATCCTGGCGGTCTATAACGTGTTTGATGATCTGAAACACCATGCGGATGCCGCCGTTGACAGCGCCATCGCCCTGCAAAAGGAAGTTGAAAAACGCACCTTCGAAGGGTTGGAGCTAAAAGTCCGCTGTGGGGTCAATACCGGCTCGATGGTGGCCGGGAATGTCGGCGCAAAGGCCCGCCTGTCCTTTACCGTCCATGGCGACGCGGTCAATACCGCATCCAGGCTTGAACAGGAAAACAAGGTTCTGGGAACACAGATCCTGATTTCGGAAACCACCCGAAATCTGTTGGCCAATCCGGAACGCGTCAGCAAGGCCGGCGATGTTCTTTTGCGTGGCCGCCACAGCAAGACCGAACTGTTTACAACGTAGACCGGCAGCTAAGCACACACAGACCACGCTGACCTGAAAGGTCAGAAAGCCCAAAAAACAAAACGCCGCATTGGATGAACCGATGCGGCGTTTTGTAAAACCTTAGAACAAGGTACCGGGAATTAACCCTGGCGTGCCTTGAAACGCGGGTTCTTTTTATTGATCACGTATACGCGGCCACGGCGGCGCACGATACGGCAGCCTTTTTCCCGCAGCTTCGCGGATTTCAATGAGTTCCGGATCTTCATAATCTTAAACCTTAGAAACTTGGCCCCTTCGAGGAAGCCGGAAAATAGAAGTACGACATGCCCCTGTCAACACCTAAAACAGGTTGCGGCGACAGAAAGTGGAACAAATCCACCCCAAGTCGCCAGCAGCAGTCTAAAACCTGAGCGATCAGTTGATCGTTGCGTAGAACCGATAAAAGGCCAGGCTGCCATTTTCAAGCATTTTTACGCGATTCATCCACATTTCCATCTCTGGCTCGAGATAATCCATCATATCGGGGTCTACACCGGAACTCTGGATATCGGAAAGCATGGTCATCCAGGCCAGTTTGATGTGTTTGAGATGCGTTTCCGACTCATCCTTGGCAATACGGATATCGAATTTCAGCTGCCCCAGACGGGATTTGTATTCCTGTGCAGTCCAAGGAAACAGCTCTTCGTCTTCAAGCTTTGCCCAGTCTTCCAACTCTTTGGCATCAAGATCGCGCGTCAGGACATAATCGGTAATCAGAAGCTGCCCATGTTCGCGCAAGGTATCGGCCAAAGCGGCAAGGAAGCTTTCCTTTTCCGGGATTTTGTATAGCTCGCCGTACGAATAAACGACGTTGAAATACCCCTTGCGAAGATCCGGCTGTAACGGATCGAATGTCTGAACCGGGACTTTCTTTTGAACGCCAGCGTGAACAGACCGATCCATCCCCAGAAGGGCCAATTCCCCGTCCAGCTCAAGCGCCGTCACCCAGACCCCCAACCGATCGGCAAGCACACGCGCCACACCGCCCAGCTTCGCACCGATTTCAAGACAGCTCAGCGTCTCGTCAAGTGCAAGCGGCTTGGCCAGTTCAAGTGCATATTCATGCCCGCCAGGCATCATGATGCCATGGTCAAACAGCTTGTCGTACAGCCGGATGCGATCAGGTGGCCAGCGCCCGATTTCTTCATCAAGATCAAGCTCGCCAAGCTCCGGCTCAACCGGGCGGGCAAGCCAGACACGCATCTTGCGCAACCAATCGGCATACGCATCGATTTCAAGCTGAAGCAAGTAATACTCAACCGGGTCGTCATAGCCTTCCCACTTGGCCCGCAATCGCGTCCCGAGACCAAGATGATGCCCCGGTGGCATTTCGAACTCTGGCGCCTCCCCTTCGGCCACGCCTGCAGACATTGCGTCCGCGTCGGACATATCATCATCCGCTTTGGACTTGCGTTGCCAAAATTTCAGTTTCAAGGCGACTACCTGTTTGTTCGCATTCGGGGCTCAAGTGATTCTTGAAAATATGGCAATTAGTCAAAAGTGACAACGTGTTAAGATTTCAACCCTATGATTGCACCGCGAAATGCTATCGATAAAATTGTAATTTGCTGAATTCCCGCGCCGGGAAGCACGTCTGACAGGAACTTTCATTCATCATGAACACTGACCACCTCGGCATCTATTATCGCATGCTGAATATTGCGCCCGGCGCGAGCGCGAAGGAAATCAAGCTGGCCTATCGCAAGCTGGCCTTTGAATTTCATCCCGACCGCAACACCGATCCGGACTCGGAAGACAAGTTCAAAGACATCACCGAAGCCTATGAAATCCTGATTGGCGAACGCAAACCACCAAAGCCGTCTGCGGGGGCCGCGGGGGCGAAAAAGCCCGGCGGCAATACAAACACCCAGCAAAACGGCCAATCCACTTCCGGCACCTATGGCCCGAACGCGGCTGGTGCGCAAAATGCCAACCAGCACAAACAGGGATTTGCCGGCACCGGCCGCAAACAGGAAAAAGCACGCGAAACGACAGAAGAAAAAGTCGCGCGCGCCAATCAGGCCTACCGCGAGCAACAAGCCAAGACAAACGCACGCAAAAGCAATATTTATCCCGGCGCCCGACGGCATAAAAGCAAACGAACAGAACCCAACGCACAGGGCTTCATCCAGTGCGCTGTTACCGGCGTGGTGTCGGCCCAGCCACGTCAGGTCGAGTTTACCGTTGTTCGTGGCTTTCTGAATTCCTGTTCGATCGAAACCATTACCGCCAACCTTGCCCCCAAGGGTGCAAAACGTATGGCCCTTAAGGCCAGTTTCAAAACCTGGCTGCGCGGATTCTGGGGTTGGAAAAGCTTCTTGCCCGCGTGGAAGGCCATTCTGGGCAATATGCGGGGTGGCACCTTCCCGCCCGAAGGTAATGCCAAGATGTTGTTCACCCAGGCCAACGCGTTTGAACGGTCGGGCAACAAGCCGCTTGCGCGCGCCGTTTTGATGCAGGCGCTTGATTTTATCGGTGCCAATCGATCAGCCCTTGCCGAACAGGTCCGCGCAAGCCAGCGCCGCCTTGATGACGGTCAACCGGCACGCCGGGTACGCGATGAATGGAAACGGGCGAGCATGATGGATGCGCTTTTGCATCTAAGCCCTTTGTTTGTCCTGATCTTTGCCGCCCTGATCGCCTTTGGCCCGGGGCAAGGGTTTGTTACCCGTGACATCCCGGAACTGGTCGCGCGTCAGGGCACCGAAATCACGCGACAGGTCAAGGATCTGATGGCCGAAGACCGTGATCCTTATTATGTCGACCGCGAACTTTTGAACTTGCGCGATGGGCCAAGTGTTAATGACACCATCATTCGCCGCCTCACCCGTTTTGAAACCGTCTATGTCGCGGGTGACAGTCAGGGTTTCTGGATCGAGATTGAAACCAGCATTGGCGAAACCGGCTTTGTCAATCTGGATGCCTTGGTACCGGGCAATGGCGCGGATGCCCGCGATGCATGGTGTGCCGAAAACAAATGCGACTGACCGGTTTCCCGATCAGCCGCATCCAATTCATCAAGTCTTTTAACGACCTTAGCCCTTGGCCGGGATCGCCTTAAGCGCAGCCAGAAGATAATCCCAGAAGCGCGCGACGCTTGGTACATGCACACATTCATCCGGGCTATGGGCACGTTTGATGGTCGGACCGAACGATACCATGTCCCAATGCGGGTATTTCGAACCCAGCACACCGCATTCAAGGCCAGCATGGATGACGCGAATTTCCGGCTCCTTGCCAAACATGTCCTTGTGAACGGACTTCATCAGGCTGACGACTTCGCTGTTGGCATCGGGCTTCCAGCCCGGATAAGCATCACCCCAGGCAACACTCGCACCGATATTTTCAAACACGGCCGTTGCGACTTCGCGCATGGCATCGCGGGCGGAATTGATCGAGCTTCGGGCTGACAGCGTGACGTTGGCTTTGCCGTCAGCAAGCTTGACAATGGCAAGATTGATCGAGGTTTCAACAACCCCTTCAACCGACGTGCTCATCGCCTGAACACCGTTCGGGGCACCAACGCACGCATTGTTGAACGCAGCAGAATCTTTGGCACTCATGGCCTTGGCAGGCAGCTCTGCCTCGGTTGCGCGGATCGCGAAGTTCGGCTCAATCGCCCCAATTTCGTCTTTGACGTCACTTGCAAAGGCGCTGAGTGCAGCGTCGAAATCGGAAATCTTGCCTTCCGGCAGAACGATGGTCGCAAAGGACTCACGCGGGATCGCGTTGCGTGCGGTACCGGCATTGATCGTAACGATGCGGGCATCAAAATCACGGACTGCGGTGCGCAGGAAACGCGCCATCAGCTTGTTAGCATTGCCAAGACCAAGAATAATGTCGATGCCCGAATGGCCACCTTTCAAACCGGTCAGCGCAATATCGCGCGCCATCAGATCGCCGCCAACGGCTTCTTCGCTATATTCATAAGTCGCGACCAGATCGCCACCACCGGCACAGCCGACACACAGCTCGTACTCGTCTTCGGTATCAAGATTAAGCAGGATCTCGCCCTTCAGACGGCCCGGCTCAAGATTCATGGCACCGGTCAGGCCACGTTCTTCGTCAACCGTGAACAGAAGTTCCAGTGGACCGTGCTCAAGACCCTCTTCGGTCATGAAAGCCATCATTGCGGCTGCGCCAATGCCGTTATCGGCGCCAAGCGTTGTGTTGTCGGCCGTAATCCATTCCCCATCCATCAGCATCCGGATCGCATCAGTATCGAAATTGTGGGTCGATCCGGAATTGGCCTGGGTCACCATGTCGACATGGGCCTGCAAAATAACCATCTTGCGGTTTTCAAAGCCCGCCGTTGCGGGGATGGAGATAACAAGGTTGCCACCGCTGTCACGGAAATGCGCGGCTCCTTTGTCATCGGCCATCTTTTCCAGAAGCTTCAGAACAGCTTCTTCCTTGTTGGACGGACGCGGGGTATCGCAAAGCTTCTGGAAATTGTCCCAGATTGCGACGGGCGCAATTTTTCGGATCTCGTTCACGGTGGCGCTCCTGGCAAATTTTCGTCTACGGGTTCTCACTTACCCAGATCTGTTGATTACCCTATTGCCGCTCGAATTTAAAGCATGCCCAAGGTGATTTTACCCAAGCCAGATACAAATTCGAAAAAACACCGGTTCTGGTGCAATTAACGCGATCAATACAGCGATCTGCGCAACATGATTTTACATTAATCTACGCCAACCACCTGACTGCGGCGTTGCAACAGCATCACATCGCGCCAAAGGCCCGCCATCGGCCCATAGCTCATACGCCCCAATCCACGCTTTCGGCCAACCGTTTCAAAGCCCAAGGCGTGATGAAGGGCTAGGCTGGCCTCATTTTCCGGAAAGATACCGGCCTCAAGCGACCAGATACCGTGTTCTTCGCTGGCCTTGATCAGCGCAGCGAGAAGCGCCTTGCCAACGCCCTGCCCTTGGCACACCGGATCGACATAAACCGATATTTCGGCAATACCGCGATAGACGCACCGATTGGAAACGCCCGATAACCCGGCCCAGCCGACAACAGTATCCTCGTCATCACAGGCAACAAGGCGGCATTCCGTCAAATGCCCCTGATCCCAGCTTTCCCAGGTCCCGGGATCTTCCTGAAAGGTGGCGTGGCCGGATTTGATGGCCTGACCATAAATCTCAACAACACGATCAGCATCTGACGGGGTCATGGGACGGATATTCATCAACGCCTCGCTAAGCACATCGCCAAAGCATATTGGCGGCGGTTTGAAACTGTGATGGAGATATTAACCTAGAAACAGCCGATCAGCTATCGGCTTCCTGGCCGGGGAAACGGAAGATCAGTTGATCACGCCCGGCATCTTTGGCGGCATACATTGCGTCATCGGCAATCTTCATGGCCTCTGACAGTTCGATGAATTTTTGGCGCCCCTCGCCACCTACCGTCGCGCCGAAACTTGCCGTCACATGCACGCAGGCCCCGTCACTGCCGTTCTTATCAATCGGCACCTGGATATCGCGGATCATATTGGACAGCCGTTCACCAATGCGCTTGGTGACGGCCGCGGTCGCGGATGGCAACAGGACAGCGAACTCTTCCCCGCCCAGACGGACAACAAGGTCATCATCACGCAGGGCCTGACGCAGGGTGTCTGCGACCTTTTCAAGAACCCGGTCCCCCACCGCATGTCCATGGGTGTCGTTGACCTTCTTGAAGTAATCAAGATCAAGAACAATCAGGCCAAAGACCCAGCTTTTGTTCTTAAGATGGCGGATTTCGCGCAGCCTGCTGACCGCACTTTCAAAGCCCCGCCGGTTAAGGGCACGCGTTAACGCATCGGTGGATGCCAGCGTATCAAGCATCTGCTCCTTGCGTTTGTGATCGGTAATGTCTGTGGCCGACACCATGATGCCGCCATCATCCATCATATTCATGCGAATATCGGCCAAGCGCCCGGAAGGTGTTTGCATCTCGTCAATATTGGCATGGCCATGGCCGTTGCGCATCATTTCAGCACAGCATTCACGCAGGGCCGCGATATCAAATTCCGGCTCGCTGCCATCTGATTTCTCATCGCCAAACAGGCGGGAAAATTCATGATTGAAATGGATGACATCAAGCTTGTCATCAAGCATCGCAACAGCCGATGGCACCATCCGGATGACTTCGGTCACCGCCTGTTCAAGACTTGCCTTGGCGCGCACCAGTTGCTGATGCATTTCGACTTCGTCGCGCACATCATGCGCGGTTGTCAAAATGGCGGGTTTGCCGTCATGCCACAAAATGCGCTCGTCGGTCAGATCGCGCCACACGAAGCTGCCATCATCAAGCACGTCACGCACGCGATGGCGGTCACCGCGTCGTTCACCATTCAGGATCGCTGCCACATGCTTGATGGCACGCGGGCGATTTTCCTCGGGGATGAAGCGCAGAATTTGCGGGTTTTCCATAAATGTGCTGGCATTGTCCGCCCCCATCAGGCGGGCAAAGCTTTCATTCACATAAAGCGCGGTCATGTGGCGATGAACCATCACACCGATAAAAGACCGCCCCAACATATGATCGACCTGCATCGCGGTCGTGCCATTGTCGATCATCTGTGCGGTGGTCAGGACGGCATTTCCGCCTTCCCATTCCACGGTCTCGTCACTGATTTCCATCCAGACCGGGGTGCCGTCGGTACGGATGTTATAAACCTTCTTCCAGCCGTGGAAGCCGCTGCTTTTCTGGAAACTGTCGGAAAGCGTATCCGCCTCGTGATGGAAGCTTGGCGGAATGTACTGGTGCATGTCCGGGTTGCTCATGAAGTCCGAGACATCGCGTCGGCCCAGCATTTTCGCATAGGCATCATTGACATACACAGCTTCAAGATCCTTGTGTACAACAACACCTACGCGTGACCGCCCATACAGACGTGCGATTTCCGTTGGCTCGAACCGCATCAACGTCCTGTATCCCCCAAGACACCTAAACCCTGAATTAAAGCACAGTTATTTGCGACTTGTTTCCGTGCATGCCATATCCAAAAGGTTACACCACTTCTGGTATAATTGGAACCAAGGGATGCCGCCCCTACCCCAATGAAGGAGACCGCCACCCAAAACTCTCATCCTCTCAACCGACAATAGATGCAGTCGCACATACATAAGCATACCAACATATTAAGAACAATGACAAATCAACAGAATAAATCCACAAAAAGCACATCGGCCGGGAGAAATGCTGTGCGCCCTATGGAATTCAAAATAATCGACCGTAAACGCACCTGGGATGGCTATTGCAAGATTGACGTATATCGCCTGCAGCATGACAAGTTTGACGGTACCCAAAGTCCGATTCTCGAACGTGAAATCCTCGAACGCGGCCATGCTGTCGCGGTCCTGCCCTATGACCCGGTCCGTGATGAAGTTGTCCTGATTGAACAGTTCCGGCCCGGCACCATATCGGTAAATGCCAGCAATCCTGATATGCCGGTCTGGCTGACAGAGATCGTGGCAGGGATCATCGAAGACGGCGAAAGCGCAGAAGATGTCGCCCGACGCGAAACCATCGAAGAAGCCGGATGCGAGATCCGGGGCGACCTTGACCTTATTTCGCACTACTACGTCACACCGGGCTGTTCGAGCGAGACCGTTACGTTATATTGCGGCCAGGTCGATGCCAGCAATGTTGGCGGATTGCACGGACTGGCCGAGGAAGGCGAAGACATTCGCGTCTTTACCGTGCCGGCAGAGGAATGTTTTGCCATGTTGCAAAATGGGCAACTCTGCAATGCAATGACGACGATCGCGGTCCAGTGGTTGATGCTTAACCGGGCCCGTTTGCGGCAGAATTCCGGGGTTTGAGTGCGTGGGGATCTTGGGACAAAAGAACCATAATCACACAATATTTACGTGGTATATTTTAAACTGCCTTGACTTTTGTGTGCAAAAAGACCAATCAACAATCAATCTAATTTGAAACCACCATGTTTGGAGTCTGTCATGGACATTCGCAATGGCACCATCGAAGCCATTGGCCGCACCCCGCTCGTGAAGCTTAAAAAGGTTTCCGAGCTGACGGGCTGCACCATTCTTGGCAAGGCGGAATACGCAAACCCGGGCGGATCGGTCAAGGACCGTGCTGCTCTTGCCATCATTCGCGATGCCGAGGCGCGCGGTCTTCTGAAACCGGGCGGCGTTATCGTCGAAGGTACGGCTGGCAATACCGGCATTGGCCTTGCCACTGTTGGCAATGCTTTGGGCTATCGCACCGTGATCGTCATCCCCGAAACCCAGAGCCAGGAAAAGAAAGACCTGCTGCGTCTTCTGGGGGCCGATCTGCGCGAAGTGCCTGCTGTCCCCTATCGCGATGAAAATAACTATGTGCATGTTTCGCGCCGTCTGGCCGAAGAACTTGCGCAGTCCGAACCCAATGGCGCGATCTGGGCCAACCAGTTTGACAACGTCGCCAACCGTCAGGGCCATATTGACACCACCGCCCCGGAAATCTGGGAACAGACGGATGGCAAGGTTGATGGCTTTATCTGTGCGGTTGGCACCGGCGGCACGCTGGCCGGCGTTGCCATGGGCCTTAAGGAGCGCAACAAAAACATCCAGATCGGCCTTGCCGATCCGATGGGTGCAGCGCTTTACAGCCACTACAAGACCGGTGAACTGAAATCCGAAGGCAGCTCGATCTCCGAGGGGATCGGTCAGGGTCGTATCACCGCCAATCTAGAAGGCATTGAAATCGATCACCCCTTCCAGATCTCGGACGAGGAAATGCTGCCGATCGTCTTTGATCTGCTCAAGGAAGAAGGCCTGTGCATGGGCGGTTCGACCGGCATCAACATCGCCGGTGCCGTGCGTCTTGCCCGTGAACTGGGACCGGGCAAAACCATCGTCACTGTTCTCTGTGACCTTGGCACCCGCTATCAGAGCAAGCTCTGGAACCCGGCATTCCTTAAGGAAAAAGGCCTTCCGACGCCTGATTGGCTCTAAGCCCGGCCTACAGCCATTCCAAAAGATAAAACCCCCGTCCAATGTGGCGGGGGTTTTGTTTTGATCAGGCTGTTCTGGCGATCCGGGACCGGGCTTTGGACTCTGATTGGCGTGCAACCTGCGCCGCCCGACCCCAAAGGTAAAGCCCGCAGCAAAGCGCACAGAGCAACAGCGATCCGGCAAAGCCCACCACCGCGTTCCAGCCGCCTTGATCCCAGAACCAGCCACCAACCGATCCCATGATGCTTGATCCCAGATAATAAGCCAGCAGGTAAAGCGATGATGCGTGTCCCTTGGCCGTTTCGGCAAGCCGCCCGACCCAGCCGCTGGCAATCGAATGGGCGACAAAGAACCCGCTGGTCAGGATAACAATCCCGCCAACAATCACCGAAAGGCTATCTGCGACCGTCAAGCCAACACCAAGGGCGGCCAGCATCAAGCCCGCAACCAGCACCGGACCACGGCCTATCTTGTCTGACAACGCACCGGCAATGGATGACGTCACCGACCCACACAGATAAACAACAAAGATCAGGCCAATCTGACTTTGACTGAGCCCATAGGGCGCGTCCGAAAGCCTGAAACCGACATAGTTAAACACGGTCACAAAGCAGCCCATGGCAAAGGCGCCGATCAGGAACACGAATGGCAAGCCAGCATGTTTCAGATGCCCGCCCCAGGCACGCACGTGATACCCCACCTGAAAGCCCGGACGGCGCACGAAGTTGTTCGATGCTGGCAACAGGATTGCAAATCCAAGGGCCGCAACAAGACCAAGGGCGCCCATCGCCCCAAGGGCAACATGCCAACCAAACAGATCGGTCAGGAAGCCAATCACAACACGACCGCTCAGACCCCCGATCGCCGTGCCGCTGATATAGATTCCCATCGCCATGCCAAGACCCTTGGGGTCAATTTCCTCGGCCAGATAGGCCATGGCAACCGCAGGAACCCCGCCCAAAATCAAACCTTCGAGCGCGCGCACCACAAGAAACGCATGCCAGTCAGACAAAAATGGCGCAATCAGGTTCAGAACCGATGCCACACAAATCGAAATCAGCATCAATTGCTTGCGCCC
Source organism: Thalassospira sp. ABL2_045 (assembly GCF_056161285.1). Lineage (NCBI taxonomy): Bacteria > Pseudomonadati > Pseudomonadota > Alphaproteobacteria > Rhodospirillales > Thalassospiraceae > Thalassospira > Thalassospira sp. ABL2_045. The sequence goes on from NZ_JBSWYV010000003.1 coordinate 237,142, forward strand.
GACGGCCTCGGACACCGCCCCGGCCAGCAAAATGGCAAAGGCGAGAAACCCGGTCGTCAGCGACAGCGCAAGCGAGCTTTCCGCTGGCCCGACACTGAAATGTCCGGCCAGTTCGGGCAAAAGTGGCTGTACACAGTAAATCAGTGAAAAGGTCGCGTAGCCTGCCAGAAACAGTGCAATGCTGATACGGCGAAACGCCCCCGACCCCGGCATGATCCCGACAGGACCATCGGTCTCGGTAACGTTGGTGGACGCGAGTGGGCTGTGCGACCGCGCTTCATGCGACGCATCAGATATCACCGTATCAGCGGCACCTTCAGATATTTCGGACTGTGCTTCCGGGCCATTTTCCCGAGAAACAGGCATTTGCGACCTCGTTTTGAATAATTCGTGGGGTGACGCTTATGATTGCACTCTCGCTCCCATCCGTCCAATATATGGAAGTGTCTTTTGTGATATGTTTTGGATATGACAAATATGGAATTGCGCCACATCCGCTACTTCCTAGCCGTCGCCCGCGAAGGGAACTTTACCCGTGCGGCCGCGCGTATCGGCATCGGGCAACCCCCGCTTAGTCAGCAAATCCGCGATCTGGAACATGAAATTGGCACCGCCCTTTTCCACCGGGTGCCGCACGGCGCCGAACTGACCGAGGCCGGAACGGCATTTCTTGAGGTCGTCGGCCAATTCCCCGATCTGGCAGAGCGCGCCATTCGCGCCGCCCAACGTGCCGGGCGCGGCGAAGTTGGATCCATCCGGGTCGGTTTTACGGCGTCTGCCGCCTTTAGCCCATCTGTCCCACGCGTATTTCGCGATTTCCGCCGCAGTTATCCCGGCGTTGAGATGACGCTTGAAGAAGCCAATTCTGCCCAGCTGGTCGCAGGGCTTAATGATGAACGCCTTGATGCGGTCTTTCTGCGTCAGGATGCCATTGCTGGCGAAGGCATCCGCCTGCATGTGATTTCAAGCGAACCGATGGTGCTTGTTCTGCCCTCTGGCCATCCGGCTGCCCAACGCGAAAAGGTCGCCTTGTCCGAACTTCGTGACGAGGCCCTGATAATGACCCCGCGCGCAGTTGGCCCAACCCATTACGACAAGGTCGTCACCGCCTGTCGCGATGCCGGGTTCGAACCACAAATGGGCCAGATCGCCCCGCAGCTGGGATCGGTGATCAATTTTGTCGCCGCCGAACTTGGCTTTTCACTGGTCCCCAAACCGATGACACAGCTGCAAGCCAAGGGTGTTGCCTATCGCGAGATCGAGGGCGAGGTCCCAATTGCACAACTCTCGCTTGCCTATCGCAGCAACGATATCTCAACCGCCTTGCGCAATTTCGTCAGCCGCACGCTGAGCGCCCATCAGACCTGACGCCGCCAACCAATCTGCCTTCGGGGCTGGCATGGTCAAATTTTCGCGCTAGATTAATGCCAACTGTGAAATCAGGCGCGCCGCAAAACCCATTTCTGCGATGGCCGCGCCAAACCGAAAGTCTGGCTATGCTACGATATTCCCTTCTTGATCTTTGCCCGGTGAATGCGGGCGAACATCCCTCTGACGCGCTGCGCAATACACTGGCGCTTGCGCAACATGCCGAAAAGCTTGGCTATCATCGCTACTGGTTGGCCGAACATCATAATATGCCGGGCATCGCGAGTGCCGCGACCTCTGTTGTCATGGCGCATGTGGCCGCTGGCACAAAAACCATCCGCGTCGGTTCGGGCGGTGTGATGCTACCTAACCATGCGCCGCTTGTGATCGCCGAACAGTTCGGCACTCTTGAGGCACTTCATCCCGGCCGTATTGATCTGGGCATTGGTCGTGCGCCGGGCACGGATCAACGCACCGCCGCAGCCCTGCGCCGTGATATGCATGGCTCCGAAGAACGCTTTATTCAGGATGTCTTGCAGGTTCAGGCATTCCTGGCCCCGCTTGAAGGCAACCCGCCGATCCGTGCTGTGCCGGGTTATGGGTCACAGGTCCCGATGTGGTTACTTGGCAGCAGCCTGTTTTCTGCTGATCTGGCAGCGCGCCTTGGTCTGCCCTTTGCCTTTGCCTCGCACTTTGCACCTGACATGCTGATGGATGCGCTCACCCTTTATCGCAACCGGTTTGAGCCAAGCGAACAGCTTGATAAACCCTATGCGATTGCCGCCATGGGCTTCTTTGCAGCAGATACCGACGAGGAAGGCGAATATCTGGCGACCTCGATGCAGCAGCAGTTCCTGAACCTGCGGCGCGGCACGCCGGGCCAGCTGCCCAAACCGGTCAAGGATATGAACGAGGTCTGGAACCGCGTTGAAAAGGCCGGGGTCGAGCATGCCATGCGCTATGCCGCCATCGGGGGGCGTGACACGGTTCGCAAGAAGCTGCGTGAGTTTTCCTATATGACCAATGCCGACGAAATCATGGTGACCGCCAACATCTATGATCAGGCCGCACGTTTGAAATCCTTTGAAATTGCTGCCGATCTGTTCGGGGAATTGAACGAAAAGTCTGACAATAAAGACTGCGCCTGATCCCCACAGACAGCCGATTTTTTCGCAAGTGCCGGGTTCTTCGTGAATCCGGCATTTGCATTTCATCATACGAAATATCAAATCACACCACTTGCGCTTGCATCATTGCTCGGACAATATGCGCCACCCGTTGAGTCCTTCAACGATAACCCCGTGTTTCAAATGGTTATGGTGCGCCCTTCATGACCGACTTCCTGCTGGCAGCCCTGCCAATTGCGACCATTCTGTTTTTGATGATCAAGGCCAACTGGGGTGCTGCGCGTGCCGGTGCCGCTGCCTGGTTTGTCACGGTTATCCTTGCTGTCTTTTTCTTTGGCGCACCGACCGACATGCTGATCATCGCCCAGGCCAAGGGCGTGATGCTGGCCCTTTATATTCTGTATATCGTTTGGGCGGCCCTGATCCTTTATTTCGCGGCCGAAGAAGCCGGCGCGATCAAGACCATCGGGCGTGCCATTCGATCGCTGACCGATGATCGCCCGCTACAACTTCTGATATTGGGCTATGTCTTTGCCAGCTTCCTTCAGGGCGTTGCAGGCTTTGGCGTTCCGATTGCCGTTGTCGCCCCGCTTCTGCTGGGCATGGGCTTTTCACCCGTGCTGGCCGTTGCCGCCCCGATGATTGGGCATAGCTGGTCGGTTCTGTTTGGCAATATGGCAACCTCGTTCGAGGCACTGATTGGTGTCACAGGTATTCCAGGCACGGAACTGACGCACTATTCCGCAATTCTCCTTGGCCTGTCGGGCTTTATGTGTGGCGCGGCGGTGCTTTGGCTGGATGGTGGGTTCCGTACCATTCGCCGGCGGATCGTGCCGCTGATCCTGATTTCCGGCGTTATGGGTGTCGTGCAGTATTTCATGGCCAATTACGGCGTCTGGACGCTTGGCGGCCTGACTGCCGGGATTGCCGGACTTGTGACCTCGATCATCGTGACGCGGTTCTGGAAACCCCATCCCGATGATGTGGCCGAGCAGATTGTTGATGACCATCACCACATGCCCTTGGTCGAGGCACTGACACCTTATCTGGTCTTTATCGTTCTGGTGACGCTGGCGACCTTTATCCCGGCTGTTGAAATGTTTCTGGGCAAGATCCGCTTCACACTTGATTTCCCGGAAACAGCAACCGCAACCGGTTGGGTGATCGAGGCCGAAAGTGCCAAGGCAATTGCCATCTTTGGCCATCCGGGCGCGCTGTTGCTTTATACCGCCGCCATCAGCTTCACCTTCTTTAAGCTCCGCCGCCACTACGATGACGGGATTGGCAAACGCATCTGGCAACGCACGCTGAAAAGCGGCCTGCCGACCAGCATTGGCATGGTGCCGGTGATCGGCCTTGCCATCATCATGGATCATGCAGGCATGACTTATGCCCTGGCCGAAGGCGGTGCTGCGATCTTTTCCGGTGCCTTTGCCGTCGCCTATCCGGTGATTTCACCGGCCATTGGCGCACTGGGTGCCTTCATGACCGGCAGCACGAACAATTCCAACGTCGTCTTTGGCATGTTCCAACGCCACACCGCCGAACTTTCCGGTCTGTCCACCGCCCTTGTTCTGGCCGCACAGGCAACGGGGGCTTCGCTTGGCAGCATGCTGGCCCCGTCAAAAATCCTGGTGGGGTGTTCAACGGTGGGTCTGTCTGGCAAGGAAGGACCGGTCTTGTCGGTCGTCCTTAAAACCGGTGTCATATTGACCGCACTATGTGGCTTCATGGCGCTGGGCATTCTTTTGATCACGACGATGAACGGGGGCGCATAACATGAAACAGAAACTGTTCAATCCGGTCTTTCTCGTCCTGACCTCGATCATCCTGCCAATCGCCGCCTTTGAGGCACTGGTGACAGACAACATCGCGGCTAGCGATATCCTGTTCGCCCTGTTCTGCGCGATCATGGCGCTGATTGTCGTGCGCAAATAAAATACCCGCCGACCAAACTGGCGACGGGCACTTTTAAAAACCGGGCCAGAAACCTTACGGGCGGAGCGCTGCCAGTTTGACGCCAAAGGCAATGAAGACCGCACCCGTGGTTGCCTTGAGAGCACGCTGAAAACGGCCACTGCCGGCAAAACGCGTGAGACGCGCCAGCAACATGATCATGGCCGCAAACCACGCCGCATTGATCGCCGCATGCAGACAGACCAGCATGAAGGCGGATGTCACCGCCCCCTCACCCACGGGAATGAATTGCGGAAACGCTGCGAGATAAAAGATCGAAACCTTCGGGTTCAGGGCATTGGTCAAAAACCCTTCGCCATAAGCCTTGATCAATGTGCGCTTGCGCTTTGCCGGTGAAACGTCACCAACGGTTTTCACCCCACGCCATGCATCGCGCAACGCCTTGAACCCGACCCAGCAGAGATAGGCCGCACCAAGGAACTTCACAATCATGAAGGCCTGTGCGGACTGCACAAGGATCACGGAAATACCAAGGATCGACAACGTCCCGTGCAGGTAAAACGCACTGACAAATCCGGCAACATTGGCGATCCCCGCCATGCGCCCGGATGTCGGGACGGTCTTGGCAACCAGCACGCCATTGGGTCCCGGCGACATGACAAGCAGTGACGCAACCAATGCAAAACTCAAAACTTGTGACCAATCCATGGGGCGATCCTTTGCAAATGATCAAACGGTACGCATTGCCTGATGACGTTTCGCACCTTGCCTTGACTATATCCCGCCTTGATCAACCAACAAGAAAATCATTGTGGCCATACATTTTCCCTGCCCGGTCCGGTTAGTCCGCCGGGATCAGGAAAATGATAAATTCTTGGAAAATGATAAAGAATAGAAGTGGCCGCCAAGATCAGGCGGCACTACGGTCGTTGCAATAAAAGTCAATATGGCAAAAGCCATGCGACGACGGGGCACGAAACTCCCCACGAGCAAAATCTTCTGATGTCTTGGCAATGTGCCTGCCCCCGCAGGCGCAATGTGAGCACTGCTGACTAGGTTAAACATGCACGTTACCCGATCCATCCGCTCTATCGCCCTTTGCGCCCCCTTCCTACTTGTCTCCACGCTTGGTAACGCCGAAACAGCGCATACGGGACCGAAATGGGGTTCCCATATTGAACTTGAAGGCAAAGGCGGAACGGATCGCAACCTTGGCGAAACCGATCTTTTCATTCCGCTTTGGCAGGATGAGGACACATTGACCTTCACCAGCCTTCGCGCCCGGATGGATGACAATAACAGCCACGAAGGGAACTTCGGTCTTGGCATCCGTCAGATGCTTGAGTCGGAATTGAACATTGGCGGCTATGGGTATTTTGACCGACGCCACAGCCCCTATGGCAACAAATTCAACCAATTGACCTTCGGCGCAGAAGCCCTGTCACTTGATTGGGATTTTCGCGCCAATGCCTATGTCCCGATTGGCACGACACAATACATGGAAGACAGTCTGAGTACTGTTGATGTGAGCGGCACCACCTTGATGTACAATCAAGGTGAAGAACGCGCATTACGCGGCTTTGACGGGGAGATTGGTTGGCGCATTCCGTTATTTGAGGCTGATGCCGGACAGCAACTCCGTGCCTATGCCGGTGGTTATCGCTTTACGGAAGACGGTGTTGATACGGTACAGGGTCCGCGTGGGCGACTGGACCTGACCTTTGATGAAGTTCCTTTTTTTTGGGAAGGATCGCGCTTCTCGCTAGGGGCTGAAATCCAGCATGATAGTCCACGTGGCACACAAGGGTTTGCCAGCTTCCGCCTTCGTATCCCCTTACAAGGTTTTGGCGATGCCCCGAAACCACGCCTGACAGCGATGGAACGACGCATGACCGATCCGATCATCCGCGACATTGACGTGGTCAGTCAGGCCGGACAGTTCTCTGAAGCAAGCGCAATCACCCAAACAGCGGACGGCGAAACGATCACGCTGTTAAACAGCAATTCAACGTCGGCGGGCGATTTTGCCACCGCCATCGCCAATGCAGGCGCCAATTCCACCGTCGTGCTGAGCGGGAACTACACAAATGTCAGTTCCATCACCACTGTTCAGAATGGGCAAACAATTGTCGGCGGCGGGGCACTCGACATCAAAACACCGACAGGGCGTTCGGTTACGGTCACCATTCCTGATTCATCAATCTCGGGCCCGGGTAACAGCGGCGGTGGCAGTGGCGCCGGCCGCTTCTTTGACATGGCCGATAACAGCAGCCTGATTGGCGTGACGGCAAACCTTACCCGGTCATCAAGCTCAACCATCGTGAGAATCGCCAACAAGAAGAATGTCACAATTCGCGACAACAAACTGACAACGACCGTCAGCAGCTCAACTGCATCCACTTTCGATATCGAAGACGGTCAAAATATTACAATTGAAAATAATGACATATCCATAATTGCCAATGGCAGCACTTCTCATTTCCTGGCGATCCGTGGCACCAACTCAAACATCAGCGTCAACGACAACAAGATTTCCACAACAGGGACGGCCGCCACCAAACGTTATATTTTGCTCGCTGGAAGCGTAAATATATCCAACCTGTCTGGTTCAGGTAATACGTCCAACATCACCACGTGTTACATCGGTGGCAGCCTTGGCACCGTTACAGGAACAATCACGACAAGCGGCACCAATTGCCCCTGAGCTGATACTTGGCAAATTTATGCCATCGCCTATGACTTGAATGTTCTTCTTTTGTTCTTTATTGTGTCCGCATGAAGAACAACATTGCACAGACACCCAATAATCCAACCCCTGCCGCCATTTTTGATGATGGATGGTCAAACGCGGGGTGCGACCCGAACATCTTGCCCGCCCGCGGTCAAAAGGGGCGCGGTGCCGTGTCCAATGTTGATGGTCGGTTTGAAAGGCATATTCATCAAGCCGTTGATGATGGCTGGATATCAAACCTGATGGACGATTTGGATGCACCACGTACCAAAACGACGCTCGGCATTGATGGTGCGCGTTCTGTCATCACCCGCAATCAAAGCCCCGATGTCCCGTTTGATCGATCCATCAACCCCTATCGCGGGTGTGAGCATGGCTGTGTCTATTGCTTTGCGCGCCCGACACACGCCTATCTCGGCCTGTCGCCGGGTCTTGATTTTGAAACCCGGCTGTTCTGGAAGCCAGAAGCGGCCCGGCTTTTGCGCAAACAGCTGTCGTCAAAGGCCTATCAGCCCGCCCCGATCGTGATTGGCACCAGCACCGATCCCTATCAGCCGGTCGACCGCGACAAAAAACTGACGCGGTCCATCATCGAAGTCCTGTCAGACTGTCAGCATCCCTTTTCGCTGATCACCAAAAGCGCACTGGTCACCCGCGACATCGACCTGATTGCGCCGATGGCGGCCAAAAACCGGGCATCCGTTGCCGTTTCGGTCACAAGCCTTGATCATCGGTTATCAAACCTTCTTGAACCACGGGCCTCCGCCCCGCATCGACGGCTTGAGGCGATCCGGAAGCTCGCGGATGCCGACATCCCTGTCACCGTCCTGTGTGCGCCGATCATTCCGGGTCTCAATGACATGGAAATCGAAAAGATCGTCGCCGCCTGCAAGCAAGCTGGGGCGCAATCGATTGCCCATATCGTCCTGCGTCTGCCGCTGGAAATAGCCGATCTGTTCGAAGAATGGCTTGAAGCTCATTACCCGGATCGCAAATCCAAGGTGATGTCATTGATCCGTCAGATGCGCGATGGTCAAACCTATCAATCGGAATTTGGCATCCGCATGCGCGGCACCGGTCCGATTGCCGATCTGATCGCCAAACGTTTTGAGATTGCGCGCAAAAAGCATGGCCTGATCAACAGATCGCTCAACCTTGATTCCAGCGGCTTCAAACGCCCCAGCGCGAACGGGCAAATGTCGCTGTTCTGATAAAACCCGCGACATCGCCCGATACCCTCGACTGATATGTCATGGTGATCAATCCGCACGCCGGATCAGCATCGTGCTCTGACCACCAACCGTAAGGCGCAGCACTTCGCCATCATCAAAGGCGTAGCTCAGGATATGGTGATCTGGATCGGTGATCGGCCTGCCTTCGATCCTGACAGCACCGCTTGCGACAAGTTCGCTTGCGGCCATACTGGTATCAGCAAATCCCGCCATCAGAATAAGCGGCACCACACCAATCCCGTCTTTCAGGGCATCGGGCGTAAAATCAAGTGTCGGCATGCGATCGGCAATAGAGATATGGGTCATTTTCCGGTTTCCTTGTTGGTGAAGCCACCTCGGGCAAACCGGTTCATGGAAAAAACAAAGGCCGCCCTGGGGCAGCCGGTCTTGGTTTATTTTACAAACATCAACAGGCGCCGCGCTATGTGCACGACGTAAAATAGGCGTTCTGATGTGTAACAATGTTTTCCATGCTTTTATGCATATGGCGCTTTTTTGGTTTGGTCAAGCCGCTTGTTACACCCGCCCTACCAAAGCAAAACACCCGCCAGAAAACTGGCGGGTGCGATCAAAGATCAATGTCTGAGCGGATCAGCGAAATGGCTTAGCTGACCACGCGATAGCGTGCATGGGCTGCCGGTTCGCTGATGATGGCCGGATCAATCAAGGCATCAATCGCTTCCTGTGCCTCGCTGGCAGCCACCCCTTCGCGGTCCTTGGCCGTCACATTGCCACCTTCCGAAAGCGCTCTGGCGCGTGCACTTTCAAAGAAGCGCAGACCACGTTTTTCCATGACATAAAGGGTTTCACCACCCCATTGCCCGGTCCAGACAAGCCCCGAAAGACCTTCCATTTCGCGCTCAATCCGGGTCGGTGAAATCGGCATGCCAAGGCAGGTGGTCAGAAGGAAGGAAAGCTCAGCTGCGGTAACACCATCTTCGCAGCATTCATCGGCCAGAACCGACATCACGGCCATGGTCACAACCCGAAGCGAAACCTTGTCGGTCTCAAGCCCCGGGAAACGGTTCTGTTGAAGTTCGACGATGTCATTGGCGATACGGTCCACATCCCCCCGGATGACATACCGTCCGCGCCACACCCGACAGCTGCTTCTGACTTCCCACTCGCTCATGATACTGGTCCCACCCGCTTTGTTTGTCCCTGCAAAAAAAGATACAACAACCATACATTTCGTCAATATCTTTTTCGACTATTTGTATTATTTTCTACACTCTTCGCGAAACCACTGGAAGCCATCGCTTGCAACGGTATATCCGTCTTCGTTTTCGACCTCTTCCAGATAGCCCCGCGCCACCGCAGCATGGAAATCGCGACTGAAATTACGCGGCATCCGCAGATGATTCTGGCGACGCAGCAACCGGCGCACATCGCCGCGCGTGACAAAACTTCTGCCATCGCGATATTGCAGCCAGATCGCGGCCAGCAAAATCGTCTCGGCGAACCCCCGCGGCTGCAAACGCGCCACCAGATCGCCGAAGCTGCCAACAAATCCGGTAATAAACATGCCAGGATCGACGACGTCCGAAAGTACTGCGCCACCGGCATTACCCGGCACAGACTGCCCCGCTCCTATCACAGGCTCACCGCCTGCATTATCAGTAACACCGTCATTTCCCGACCGACCGCCTCCATCATGTGCCCGCACGGCGACATCAGCATGCTCCGCACCACGCACGCCACCAGAAAGGCCCTGCGCAGCACCCTGTTTTGCGCCCGCGATCATACTTGCCCCTGCGGGCGCCTGCCCGAACAGGGCGGCCATCACCACAGGTAAACGCGCCGGCGGGATCGCACATTCGAGATCCACCGGCCCGAAGTCCCCTTCACCGGAAAGTTTGACATGAATGACGGCTGGCACGGCTGCTGTACTCCTGAATTTCACGGCACCAATACCATACACTTCGTATATATTTCAACATAAATCTAATATTTATGTATAATTTCATACATTCCAGTTTGAAGGAGACCAGCAACTTTGGCCTCGACAACGGCTTGGCACCCGCCGCACCATGAGCGGAACAAACCGGCCCCTGCACGCACGCCAGCCCCCATCAAGGCATTCGCGCAATGGTCGGAGAAATCAAGAACGCCACCACACGGGAAGGAAGAAAGAAACATGACACGTCTTTTGTTTCGTGAAGACGCCTATGCACAGAATTGCACCGCCACCGTCACCAACATTTCAGATCGCGGCATCGAGCTTGATCAGACGGTGTTTTATGCCACCGCCGGCGGACAGTCGGGTGATATCGGCACACTGACACTTGCCGATGGCACGACCTTGCCGGTCGCAACCACGGTCAAGGACCGCGAAACCGGACGCATCCTGCATATCATTGCCGATGACCATCCCCTGCCAGCAGTCGGTGACGCCGTCACGGCCGAGCTTGATTGGGACAACCGTCACAAGCTGATGCGGTTTCACACCTGTCTGCACCTTCTTTGCGCCGTGATCGAGGGCGATGTCACTGGCGGCAACATTGCCGCGCACAAGGCACGCCTTGATTTCAACCTGCCGGATGCGACGCTGGACAAGGATGAAATCACTGAAAAGCTTAACGAGCTGATCGCGCGCAATGCCGATGTCTATGACGGAGAAATCACGGTCGCAGAGCTTAAAGCCAATCCGGAACTGGTGCGCACCATGTCCGTACAGCCGCCGATGGACGGCCATTCGATCCGGACCGTGACCATCGAAGGCATTGATTTCCAACCGTGCGGCGGCACGCATGTCCGCAAAACCGGCGAAATCGGCAAGGTCGCGGTATCCAAGATCGAAAAGAAAGGCCGTCAGAACCGCCGGATCAATGTCGTGTTTGCTGACTAGCGCCTGATGCCTGTGCAATGCGGATGCCCAGCATGCGCATTGCCAGCCGGTTGCCAGTAAAGCGCAGGACCGTTACAAATTTAGACTGAAACTCAGGACCAATTTAAAATGATCCCGGACCAACTAGGGTCCCGACCCATTAATTTGGTATCAATGGTTCATCTGATTTGTGCGGATACGCGAAGTAAAACTGTAGACAGATATTCATCTTTCAAGGTTTTACGACAAAGTAGACCGTGCAAATCAGATGAATCCGAAGGACAGACGTTATATTTGCAAACTCCCGCGTCAAACCCCTTGAACGGGGGTCACCCCGGCCTGCGGCATTTTCCTTGGATTTCACAAATATAACGTCTGCCATTGACATCAAATTAATGGGTCGTGACCCTAGAAATACCCACCATTGCCAATCGGAGCTTGTCCATGACCAACCCACTTTCCGATGCCCTTGTTTCCACAGAGTGGCTTGCGGATCACCTTGATGCACCGGACGTGCGCGTCGTTGATGCCAGCTGGTACATGCCAGCCGAAAACAAGAATGCCCGTGACTTCTATGACGCAGAACATATTCCGGGCGCGGTTTTCTTTGATATCGATGATATCGCCGCCGACGATAGCGCGCCACTGCCGCACATGATGCCTGATGCAATCAAGTTTTCCGCCAAGGTCCGCAAGCTCGGCCTTGGTGATGGTGTGCGTGTGGTGGTTTACGGCCAACAGGGTTCCGCCCTTGCGGCGTGTCGCGCATGGTGGATGCTGCGCCATTTTGGTCATCACGATGTGGTTGTACTTGATGGTGGCCTGCCGAAATGGCTTGCCGAGGGACGCCCGGTTACCGATGCCCCGACCCCGCCGCGCGAACGCCACTTCACCGCACGCGCCAACAGCTTCCTGCTCCGTGAATTTGATCAGGTTTTCTCGAACGTCAAAACCAGGCGTGAACAGCTGGTCGATGCCCGCGCAGGCGAACGTTTCCGCGGTGACGTCGATGATCCCTGGGGCAAATCAGGCCACGTTCCGGGCTCCTATAACCTGCCCTTTACCGAACTTCTGAACGCTGATGGCACCTTCAAGTCCGCCGCCGAGATCAAGGCGGCATTTGATGAGGCCGGTGTGGACCTTAACAAACCGGTGGTCGCAAGCTGCGGGTCTGGCGTAACCGCGTGTGTTCTTGCCATGGGGGCTTATATTTCGGGCTATAAGCAGGTCGCGGTCTATGACGGCTCCTGGGCGGAATGGGCCACCACCGAAGACAGCCCTGTTGAAACCGGCCCGGCCTAAGGCCGGTCTGATCGCGCAAGTTACTTGATATGAAAAACCCGATGCCCGCCCCATCTACCTTTGGTCAGGAACTGGCCAGCCAAACCGCCGATGGCGCCGGCATCAACCTTGAGCAGCTTAAGGCACCCTCGCCTGAAGACATCGCCGCAATCACCCGGCTTTGGATCGCAACCGGCCTGATCCCCGCCATTCGTGATGCCAGACAGGATATCGAAAACTGCATTTCGGCCGATAATGGCAGCCTGATCGTCGCCCGCATGCCTGGTGATCAGCAAATCTTTGCGACCATGATGACCGGCCACGACACTGTTTTTGGCTGGATTCATTATCTGGCGATTGCCGAACACGCCCAAGGGTCCGGCATTGGCAGTGAACTGGTGGCATTGGCCGAGGATATCCTGCGCCTTTCAGGGCTGAGTGAGATCCGGGTTACCATTGAAAATGCCGCAGCGGGTGATTTTTACGCCAAACTCGGCTATGACTTTATTGGAAGCGTCACCGATCAGGATCACCCTGATTCGCCCCAAAACAAAATAATGCGCAAGAGTTTAGTCCAATGACCCCATCCAATCCGCGCAAGCTGGAAGTTGTCGTCAGCTTCCTTGAAATGCAAAGTCCGCCTGATCGTGCGCCGGCCATCGTCCCGCCGGGCAAGGTCGCGATCATCCGCGCCGAAGAACCGACCCTGTCGTTTTATCGCTACCTTTATAATACGGTCGGCGAACCGTGGCTGTGGTGGCAACGCCGCCTGATGAGTGACGATGAACTGGCACCGATCCTGGCCAAGCCTGAAACACATGTCTATGTGCTCTATGTTGCCGGTGTCCCGGCCGGCTTTGCCGAGCTTGATCTGTCGGATCTTGAAACCGATAACGTCATTGATCTGCATTACATGGGCCTGATGCCGGAATTCATCGGCAAGGGCTATGGCAAATATCTGCTGGATTGGGCGATTGATACCGCCTGGAGCTTCAAGCCCGCCCGCCTGACGGTCAATACCTGCACACTTGATCATCCAAGTGCACTTGGGGCTTATCAAAAGGCAGGTTTTGCGATATACGACCAGCGAACCGATATTGTTGACGATCCGCGTGATACCGGGCTGATCCCGCATATCGATCATCATGTTGATCATGATGGTCATCCTGCAAGCGATGCGCCCGAACGTAAAAGTGACAGTGAAAATGCAAATAATGCAGATTCCGACACTTTGATCGTTGACTTTCCCGACCGCGCACGGTAACAAGCGCGCCTGAGTTTACCCAAGCCAGAGGATGATGACCCATGGCAGTGCCAAAGAAAAAAGTGACCAAGTCCCGTCAGGGCATGCGTCGCTCGCATGACAAGCTCGCCAAGGGCTCGTACCGCGAAGACAAAGAGACCGGCGAACTGCATCGCCCGCACCACATTGACCTGAACACCGGTATGTACCGTGGTCGTCAGGTGGTCGAGCCGAAGATGTAATTCCGCACCGGAGAGCTTTTTGCTCTTTGGCGGTTTGCGACGCTATATATTTCCGCGCCAGTCCGATTGAACTGGCGTCTGGTTTAAAAAGGGATGAAACCGTTTGGTTTCATCCCTTTTTATTTATCCCTGTTATTTACCCCCGCCTGGTGCTGGGCTTATTCAAATCCATCCGTGCCGGTCCCGCACACGATCACACCGACCCGCCCCGGGGCCTCATCACCCAAACGGTCATTCATGACCGCAGCAATGCCGGCTGCTGCCGACAGCTCGACCGACAGACCGAACTCTTTCCAAAGCCATTTGGCCGCCTTTTGCATTTCCTCGTCACTGACAAGCGCAATGCGATCAACATTCTTGGCAATCAGGTCAACATTGAGTGCTGATGACTGACGCGGTGCCAGACTGGTGGCCGCCGAATTCACACTGGGCAAGGTGACCACTTCACTGGCCTTAAGGCTTTCAAACAGGGTTGGCGCCCCGTTCGGCTCCACACCGATGACCCGGATTGAAGGGCGCAACAGACGAGCTGCTGTCGCAACACCGGCCACCAACCCGCCGCCGCCGATCGCGACAACCAGCGTATCAAGGTCGGGTTGCTGCTCGAAAAGCTCCAGCGCAATGGTGCCCTGCCCCGCGATCACCTTGGGGTCGGCAAACGGATGGATATAGGCCATGCCGCTTTCCCGTGCGTGCTCCATCGCCGCCCGATTGGCGTCATCCCAGACAGCCCCGATCAGCGCCACATCAACACCCTGATCGCGCAGCTTTTTGACCTTGGGCTTTGGTGTGTTGGTCGGCAGGAAGATTTTCACCGGCACAGCAAGGGTGCGGGCCGCATGGATCACACCCATGCCATGATTACCGCCTGAGGCGGTACAAAGCCCAGATGCTCGTTGCTCAGGCTCAAGCGCCAGTGCCGCGTTCATTGCCCCACGTGCCTTGAACGATCCACTGACCTGCATGTTTTCAAGCTTAAGGAACATTTCGGGGATGCGGTCACGGGCGACAAACGCCGATCTGTCACCAAAATTGCTGGCCGTAAAAACCGGCGTCTGCCGGACATGATCGGAAATAGCACGACGTGCGTTACGAAAATCCTGAAGATCGATCACAAGGCCCCCTTGATGTTTTCTTGGTCTTTGTTCGCGGTTATCGCCCGTAAGAAATAACCTGATAACCGGGTTTAACAATGGCTTTGTCGCAAAAAGCCTTGAATGCCTGCCGCCAAGGTGGTTTGTCTTTGAAGCACAAGACGTCGCGCCCAAGGAGTACCGCCAGACATGTCATCGCAAAGCCCCAAACATACCGAAACCAAACTGGTCCATGCTGGCCGCCGTTCCAGCCAGTATCACGGCGTGGTCAACCCACCGGTTCTGCATGCCTCGACCATCCTGTTTGACAGCCTGGCAGAGCTTGAAAAAGCCGGTGCATCAGCACCTGGCAAGGTCACCTATGGCCGCCACGGCACGCCGACGCGCTTTCTGCTTGAAGAAGCCGTTGCCGAACTTGAAGGCGGTTTTGGCACACTTTGCGTTTCATCGGGCGTCTCGGCCATCACCAATGCGATCTTGGCTTTTGTAAAGCCGGGCGATCATATTCTGATCACCGACAGCACCTATTTCCCGACTCGCAACCTGTGCAATACCTTCCTCAAGAAATTCGGGGTCGAGACGGAATACTATGATCCGGCGATTGGCGGCGACATTGCCGGCCTTATTCGTGACAACACTGCCCTTGTCTGGTGTGAAAGCCCGGGCTCGCTGACCTTTGAAATGCAGGACATCCCGGCCATTGCCAAGGCCGCCCACGCGCACGACGTCAAGGTCCTGCTTGATAACACCTGGGCATCGCCAATCCTGTGCCGCCCGTTTGAACTCGGTGTTGATGTCTCGGTTCAGGCCGGCACCAAATACATCGTCGGTCATTCCGATGTGATGCTGGGCACCATCACGACGGCGAATGAGGAAGACCTTCTCACCATCAAAAAGCAGGTCCTGATTTCAGGCGATGCGGTTGGGCCAGATGATTGCTACCTCGCCCAGCGTGGCCTGCGCACCCTTGCCGTGCGGCTTAAACAGCACCACGAAAGCGGGCTTAAGGTCGCGCAATGGCTGCAAACCCGCCCGGAAGTCAAACGCGTCCTGCATCCGGGTTTGCCCGACGATCCGGGCCATGCCATCTGGAAACGCGACTTCTCGGGTGCGTGCGGTCTGTTTTCCTTTGTCATGGAACCGGTCGACAAAGCCCAGCTCGCCAATATGGTCGATCAT
The DNA here is from genome assembly GCF_056161285.1 of Thalassospira sp. ABL2_045. Classification (NCBI taxonomy): domain Bacteria; kingdom Pseudomonadati; phylum Pseudomonadota; class Alphaproteobacteria; order Rhodospirillales; family Thalassospiraceae; genus Thalassospira; species Thalassospira sp. ABL2_045. The sequence continues at coordinate 253,383 of NZ_JBSWYV010000003.1, forward strand.
ATGGAGCTGTTTGGCATGGGCTTTAGCTGGGGCGGCTTTGAAAGCCTGATCCTGCCATCCGACCCGACCAAAATCCGCACCGCCACCAAATGGGACGAAGACGGCCAATTGATCCGCCTGCATATCGGCCTTGAAGACGCAGATGACCTGATTTCCGATTTGGAAGCCGGGTTTGAGCGCCTGAAAACGGCCTGAGGCCTCGATAAATCAGCTTGGAATAATAAGGGCGCCGAATATGCGGCGCCCTTATTTCATGCGGTGTCTATATACTTCTCACAGCCACGCCAAAAGCAGCGACACCACCACAAGCACGGTCAAAGCCACGCGGAGGTTGGCGTACCATGCGGGGAAATAGCCGTTTTTGACCGCGCGCAGGTCAAGCAACAGCATTACCGCAAAGCTTGCTGCCAAGACGGGCAAGCCGACAGTGATCGGGACCAGGAGTGAGAGCCACCCGACGAGTGACGGGGTGACGCTGATGCCAAGGGACTGCCAGTATCCATCGCCAAGCCCCCGCCCGGCCTCGAAGTCCGGCGCAAGTGCACGACCCCAGCGTATTCCACCTAGAAAAGACAGGATCACCGCCCCATAGGCCAACAGAATGAAATGGGCAAGCGACTGATGGGCGCCAGAAACAAACAGGCTCGCGCCCGACAATCCCACAAACGGGATAGCGCCACCCAAACCAAGCCACAGGGCCGCAACCGGGACACCGGCGAAAAACCCACGCTTTCCGGTAGCCACCTCATCAGGACTCACCTGAGGATCTGTTTTTCCAACCACAGCACAAACCTTTCCGAAAACAGTTTCCTGCTTTACGGAAATGTCAGGGGACCTGATCACAAAGCGAAGCGGCTGTGTTCAGCCATTACCTTTGGGAGACAAGTTTTCGCACCAACGGCGCAACACCCGCCGACAGGATAAAGATCGCTGCTGTGGAAATGACAATGCTTGGCCCGGCGGGCGTATCGATGTGCCAGGACATGCTGATCCCTGCCAGCACAGATGCCACCCCAAAGAAAGCAGCCCCGATCGCCATTTGCTCCGGCGTGCGGGCAAAAAAGCGCGCACTGGCCGCCGGGATAATCAAAAGCGCGGTAATCAGAAGCACACCGACAATCTTGATGGCCATGCCGATCACAAGCGCCATCAAAAGCATGAAGATCAAACGCAGCCGCTCGACCGGGATGCTTTCAGCCGCGGCAATTTCCGGACTGACCGTCAGTGCGAGCAACGGGCGCCACATCCAGGTCAGGACACCAAGTGAGAACGTGCCGCCAACAGCCAGAAGCAAGATGTCCGTGGTGTTGACCGCCAGAATATCGCCAAACAGATAAGCCGTCAGGTCAATGGCGACCCCTTCGACGAAGGTCAGTGCGACAACACCCAGTGCAAGTGTTGAATGGGCCAGCATGCCAAGCACTGTGTCATTACCAATCTTTGACTGGCGCTGCCCAAAGGCAAGAAGCAGCGCCGCAACAAGACAGGTGACAATCATACCAATCCGGATGTCCAACCCGATCAGAAGACCAAGCGTCACCCCCAAAAGGGCCGTATGGGCCAGCATGTCGCCAAAGAATGCCATGCGGCGCCAGACAATAAAGGCGCCAAACGGTCCACACACGATCGCAAGCAAAACACCGCCCAAAACGGCACGGAAAAGGAAATCATCCAACATTAATTCGTTCCTGCCGCTTGTCTTGCGGTTGTGTCGGGGGCATGGGCGTGATCGTGGCTGTGTTCATGCGCATGATCATGGCCGCATCCGCCAACAACATGCCCCGACAAATCGTGTTCGTGATCATGCTGGTGATGATAGATGCCAATTGCATCGGCCTCGCGCGAACCGAACAGGGATCGGTATTCCGGATGCTGGCGCACGGTCTCTGGAAGACCGGAACAACAGACATGGCGATTGAAACAGACCACTTGGTCTGTCTTGGCCATGACCAGATGCAGATCATGCGAAATCATCAATACCGCACAATCAAGATCATGCCGGATGTCATCAATCAGGCGATAAAGCTCCGCCTGCCCCGAAACATCCACGCCCTGTGTCGGTTCATCCAGCACCAGCAAATCCGGGCGCAGCAAAAGCGCACGCGCCAACATCACGCGCTGATTTTCGCCACCGGAAAGCTCACTCATCTGCGAATCAATAACGTGCCCTGCCCCGACCTGATCCAGAACAGCTTCGCAATCCGCGCGGCTGGCCGATCGCGTCAGGGTAAGAAACCGCTTCACGGTCATCGGCAAAACCTGATCGATGGCAAGCTTTTGCGGCACATAGCCAATCGTAAGCCCGCGTTTGCGCACGACCTCACCACTATCGGCCTTCTGCAAGCCCAGAAGCGTTTTGACCAATGTCGATTTCCCGGCACCATTTGGCCCGATCAGGGTAATGATCTCGCCCGGACGGATGGCAAGCGATACCTGATCAAGCACGCGCTCATTGCCAAAGGAAAGGACAAGATCACGGCCTTCAATGAGTGGCGCAGTCATGGCACAGCCCCTTGATCTCGACCGTGGTCGCCTGAATGGTAAAGCCGACACTGCGCGCTGCCTTGCGTACCGCGTTGCTCATATCCTCGTTCACGGCCTCGGCCACGCGGCCGCAATCGGTACAGATGAAATACTGCCCCAGATGTTCGCAATCGGGCCGGTCACAGCCGAAATAGGCATTGAGCGACTCAATGCGGTGCACCAGTCCAAGCTCGGTCAGGAATTCCAGCGCGCGGTAGACGGTCGGCGGCTGCACCCGCTGCCCCTCAGCCGTCAGCGCATCCAATAGCTCATAGGCCGTAACCGCCTTGTGCGATTGCCAGATCAGGGTAAAGACCTTGCGGCGCATATCTGTAAAGCGGGCATTTTCGCTGTCACAGACTTTCTCTGCCTGCGCAAGTGCGCTATGCACACATCTGTCGTGATCGTGGCCCTTTTTCGGGAAAAGATCGCTCATGGCTGTATATCTCGTAATGACGGCCATCTGATTTCGGCAGTTTAGGCTGCATCGATTTCAAAAAGCCGTGGCATCTGATGAAATGTTATAATATATCATTTTCTGACGCGCCGAGCGTCAAAAGTCAACCACCATCGACCGGAGCTTTCCCATGACGGGCTCAAATGCATTGATTGCCGACAAACTGAAATTCAACGAAAACGGCCTGATTCCGGCAATCGCCCAGCAACATGACACGGGTGAAATCCTGATGATGGCATGGATGAATCGCGATGCGGTGCTCGAAACACTTGAAACCGGGCAGGTGTGCTATTTCTCGCGCTCACGCGGGAAACTCTGGCGCAAGGGCGAAAGCAGCGGTCAGGTACAGAAACTCGTCGATTTTCGCTATGACTGCGATCAGGATACAGTTCTGGTCGAAGTCGATCAGATCGGTGTCGCCTGCCACACAGGACGACGCAACTGTTTCTATTTCGCCGCACGTGACGGCGAAGAAGTCGTGATTTCCGAACCGGAAGTCTCGACCGAAGAGCTTTACGGCAAGAAATAAGCCCCAGTTTCCCCGCCCCACCAGAAACAAGACCTGATTGATTATGGCCCTTTCCACCGAACAGTTTGACCGCATCGCCACCACCGTCATTACCGGCTTTCTGGGCAGCGGCAAGACCACTCTGCTCAATGCCCTGCTGACCCAGGATGGCATGGACAAAACCGCGGTCTTGATCAACGAGTTCGGCGAAATCGGGCTTGACCATATTCTGGTGCGCGAAGTTTCCGAAGATGTGGTGTTGCTGAACTCGGGCTGCATTTGCTGCTCGGTGCGTGGTGATCTGATTTCGGGTCTGCGCGATCTGTTTGTCAAACGCACGCGCGGCGAAATCCCGGCATTTGATCGGGTGATCATCGAAACCACCGGCTTGGCCGACCCGGCCCCCATCCTGCACACGCTGATGACCGACCCGCTTCTGACCACCAAGTTCCGCCTGGATAGTGTGGTCACCACGGTCGATGCGGTTCATGGCACGGGGCAGCTTGATAACCACCCCGAAAGCGTCAAACAGGCCGCGGTTGCCGACCGCATCCTGATGACCAAGGCCGATCTGGCCGATGACGCCATGCGGACCGCGCTTGAAAGCCGCTTGCGCGCGCTTAATCCGGCCGCCCCGATCTATCCGGTGGTCAATGGCGACATTGCGGTCGACAAGCTTTTTAATGCCGGGCTCTATGATCCGACGACCAAAAGCATGGATGTGCAGAAATGGCTGCGCGATGAAGCCTATGAACAGCATGGCGACGATCATCATCATGACGGGCATGAACACGATCATAGCCATCAACACGATCATTGCCATGACCATGATCACGGGCATCACCATCACCATCACGACCACAGCCACGACGTAAACCGTCATGATGATCACATCCGGTCCTTTTGCATTACCTTTGATGAGCCGATCCATTGGGATGCATTTGTCACCTGGGCCGAAATCTTTACCCAGATGCGCGGCGAGAGCCTTTTGCGGGTAAAGGGCATCCTTAATCTCGTTGGCGAAGATGCGCCGGTGGCCATTCACGCCGTGCAGCATGTGTTTCACCCGCCGGCATCCCTGCCCGCCTGGCCGAGTGATGATCATAGATCCAAAATCGTTTTCATCACCAAGGATCTTGGGCCCGAGGTGATCCGTGAGTCGCTTTATCATCTCAATGCTGCGGTCAGCGAAACCAGCGACGACAGCCCCGCCAAATAATAATCTACTGCGTTTGAGCCACATCAAGGATTGAACCCGGTGATTGGGGCAATGTCGTCCTTGGCTTGATACAGCCTCACTCTAAGTCCTGAACTTCGGGCGACCCATTACCCATGGTCGCCCTTTTTCTTTGCCTGATTTCGGCCCGGCAGGCCGGGTTTTCGCGCCCGATCCCCCGATTGTTCGGCTTTTACCATCCTGATGTACAGGTTGCGCTTTGCGACATGCGCACTAAATCTGGCGCTAATCGGGCGAACTGACACCGGATCGTCATTTGCACATGACATCGGGACGCCGCACAATCACAACAATCAAACTACACAGGGGGTAAACCAGCATGATTTACCGGAACTGGCAGGGTGTTGAAATTCCCGCCCTTGGCTTTGGGACCTATGAGCTCAACAATGACGACGCGGCAACCATGATCGCCGAGGCCGCCAAAATCGGCTATCGCCATTTCGACACCGCCCAGATGTATCACAACGAAGCAGGTGTTGGGCGTGGCCTTAAGGCATCCGGCCTTGCGCGCGACGACTATTTCGTCACCACCAAAATCTGGTACGACAAATTCCAGAGCGGCGATCTCCAGACATCCGTCATGGAAAGCTTGCGAAAGCTGGATCTTGAACATGTCGACCTGTTGCTTTTGCACTGGCCGACCGATGACGTGCCGCTGGAAGAAACCATGGCAGCGCTCAATGAGGTCAAAAACCTCGGCATGACGCGCCTGATCGGGATTTCAAACTTCCCGACCGCCCTGATCGATCAGGCGGTGTCTCTGACCAACATTCCGCTCACGGTCAATCAGGTCGAATACCACCCCTATCTCGATCAGACCAAGGTGCTCGAAAGCGTGCGCAACCATGAAATGTTGCTCACCGCCTATTGCCCGATTGCACGTGGCAATGTCATGCAGGATGCGACGCTTAAGGCCATCGGTGAAAAATACGGCAAGTCGGCCGTGCAGGTCACACTGCGCTGGCTGTTGCAGCAGGACGGCGTCATGGCGATCCCGAAATCGGGATCCCCGAAAAATGCGGCGGCCAATTTCGATATCTTTGATTTCGAATTGTCTGAAAGCGATATGGCCGCGATCCACGACCTCGCCAAACCGGATGGTCGCCTGATTGATCCGTCCTTTGCGCCGAAATGGGATCAGGCCGCTTGACCCCGGCACCGCATATCTTTGCAAACACGCATAAAATTACCAAGACCGGCCCCGTTTGGGTCGGTCTTTTGCGTTTGGGGATACAGGCACGTTAAAAACACGCGATTTTCGCCCCCTTCTTGCGCACAGCTTGTTTCGCACCTGCGAAGGGCGTATTTTTGATCTGATTAATCAACCAACTGGCAGCATTTCGCTTATGAGCACCGAAAACACAACCGAACCAGCAACCACCACCAGCACGCCGAAAAAGGACGATATCGCCCATCGCCCGTATGAGGATGTTCTGGCCCTGTTGCTTGGCACCATGGTGGTGTCCCTCGGTGTGACGCTTTATAGCGAAAGCATCCTTGTCACCGGCAGTACCGCGGGCGCTGCCCTTCTGATCGAACATGCCACGGGGCTGTCCTTTGGCTTGATCTTCTTTGTGATCAACCTGCCCTTTTACTGGTTGGCATTCAAACGCATGGGCAAGGCGTTTACCATCAAGACCTTCATCGCCGTTGGTCTGGTCTCGGCCTTTTCGAAACTGACCCCGATGCTGGTCGCGTTCGACACCCTCAACCCGATCTATGCCGCGATTGCCGGTGGTGCGCTTATGGGCATTGGCCTGCTCATGCTGTTTCGCCATCGCGCAGGACTTGGCGGGGTCAATATCCTCGCCCTGTATCTTCAGGAAAACTTCAACATCCGTGCCGGTTACTTCCAGCTTGCGGTCGACATGGTCATCCTCGTCTGCGCCTTCCTGACCCTGCCCTTTGACAAGGTCCTGCTCTCGATCCTCGGCGCCGTCGTCCTCAACCTGATCATTGCGCTCAATCATCGTCCGGGTCGGTATTTCTCGGCACGGTAATTAAGTCTCTTTACCATATCGGTAAATCAAACTGGACAGGACCGGCATTCTGGGTTACCATTTTGGTAATCTTATAGTGCTTCCTGCAAAGGAACCGATTTGCCAATCAAGGATATTAAACACAAAGGATTGCGCGAACTGTTTGAACACGGCCAGTCGCGGCATATCGACAAGCGCTTTCAGAAGAATGCACTTTTGATCCTTGATCATCTTGAAGCGATTTCCGACATTGCGGACTGCATCGGCGTCCGGAAATTTCATCCCTTGATTGGCAACCGGGCCGGACAATACGCCATGAGTGTATCTGGAAACTGGCGCATTACCTTCACTTGGGATGGCAAGGATATCGTGATCCTTGACCTGGAGGATTACCACTGATGGATACGAACCGCCCTATTCGCCGCAATCGCAGGCCAACCGCCCCCGGCGTGATCTTGCGTGAACACTACCTTGTGCCACGTAAAATCCTACAAAAGGATTTCGCCCGCGATATCGAGATCAGCGAAAAACATCTAAGCCGCATCATCAACGGACATGTACGGATTGATGCGTCTCTGGCGGCCCGCATTGCCAAAGTATTGGGAACAACGACCGCCTTCTGGGTCAACCTGCAAGCAGCAGTTGACGCATGGGATGGCGAACAAGCGGAAGCAAACTGGCAGCCGCAAACGGTGTATCCGCCAGAGCGAGCAGCAAGTTGAGAGGAAAATAAATCTGTCCCCTTTTTCTTTAGAGGAAAATAAATCTGTCCCCTTTTTCTGGCAACCTCAAACAACATATCCGCCAGAGCGGGCTGCAAGTTGAGAGGAAAATAAACCTGTCTCCTTTTATTCGTTCCCCTTTTACTCCTAACCGTAAGGGATACAGAGTATTGACCGTGCCGCACACGTAGATGCATGATCAATACAATGAAAAACTTACCTAAACTTGCGAGCTTGTCTTTTGGTGCAGCCCTTCTGGTTATCACGGTTGCAATATGGGCAGATACGCTATGCTTAAACAGCGGAACAGGTTTTTGCCGCGTCTGGCGATCTATCCAATGGGAAAGTATAGTTGCCGGTGCACTTGGCCTGATGGGGGGCCTATTCGTCATTTACGGCACTCAACGGCAGATACAAGCTCAACGCGAGGACATGGTCAACGTCAAAATGCAAGACGTACTAGGTATTTATGAACGCATTCAGGAAAATATTGCCGACATTCAAGCATTCATAGAAGCTCGAACTGACGAACACAAAAATGGCTCGGAAATCGATTTAAACGATGTGATCGCGCAATGGAATAATATTCGGAAATGTCTCGACCACGAGACCTTATATCACCGAGTACAATCTGACCCCAGCTCCCCTCCAAAACTTAAAAGCGCCTGCAGCGATGCCCGCAACGCCCTGATAAACATGAGCCAAATACTCATATCGGATGAGCAATCTGTATGGCGTGAAACAACAAGAATTTGTTACTTCTTCAATCAACTGTCACAAAAACTGATCGATGCCTTCAAGACAGAAATTGACGCCTATCGCGAACAGTTGATGCGGGCATAGTGCTTAAATTTACATTTCTCTGTTCGGACCAGTTCACTGAGCGAAGTTCACACATCACTCTACGAAAATAGCTATGCAAGAAAATGGCGATCCCTGCAGGACTCGAACCTGCAACCTACAGATTAGAAGTCTGTTGCTCTATCCAGTTGAGCTAAGGGACCGCTGGGTGGGGTGGTTTGCTTACCCCCGGGGCATGGCCTTGGACGCCTGCCCGATTGATCACAGGGTTTAACGTCCCCTGTCAGACGAAACGGGGCGGAAATCCGCCCCGAGAACTTGGTCAGATGCCAGTGGCAACTTTCAGATCAGACAACGCGTTTGAACGCGAAGTTATCGGCATATGCCTTGAGCTGAAGTTTGCGCGGTTTCGGCATTTCGATGTCAGCGGTCAGCTTGTGCTTGGCAGCAAAGGCCTGCGCTTCTTCGAGGGTTTCGAAATACATGCGGACCTGGCCACGGGTATCGGTCGATCCGATCCAGCCCATCAGCTGATCGGCAACCTTTTTCGCACCCGGTTCAAATTCCATGACCCAGTGCTTGGTCGCAGCCTGACCGGACTGCATGGCGTTCTTGGCAGGTTTGTAAACACGGACCTTCATCGGGACCCTCGTCTTGACCTTCGGGATAAGATGGTGATGGCAGTTAAGCGGGCCTCTCTAACCCCTGCTATCTCTTCATCTTTTACACCTTTTATCGCGGCTTGGAAATCCCGTTGGGCATCCGAAAACGATAAAAGGGGAAAATGGTCGGGAAGGCGAGATTCGAACTCGCGACCCCCTGCTCCCAAAGCAGGTACGCTACCAGACTGCGCTACTCCCCGACGCGGATGTGGATTTAGCACCATCTTGCTGGGCGGGCAAGACTGCATTACGCGTTTTTATGGAAAAAAATGGCGCAACAAGTTTCGCAAAAACCAAAGGCCGCAGATATCACCTGCGGCCTTGCTATTGCTGATTGATCATTTGGCGATCGGTGATAAGCCGCCTGCCCGGCTTAACGCGGCAGGCCTTCGACCTTTTCACCGACCTCAAAGCCCATCCGGTCCGAAGACCCGCCATTCAGTTCAAGCACAAAACGCACCGGCTTTGGCGACGGAATGATGGTTTCTGATTGCGGGACCGTGCGCTTTTCAATGCCGACAATCGTGCCCTTGGCGTCAATGAACAGCATATCAAGCGAGATGAAGGTGTTTTTCATCCACATCGAAATGTCGCGCGCGCTGCCGAAATCAAACAGCATGCCGGCATCCTTGGCCATTTCGGTGCGGAACATCAGGCCGCGTGACCTTTCTTCGGGTGTCACGGCCATTTCGACATTGAACACTTCGCCATCAACAAGAAGACGCGACCGTTCAAATCCGGTTGCCTTTGCATTCAGCCCGGCAACAACCGCCGCGCTGATAAAGCACACAACCAAAGTCATCTGAAAGAACGACTTCATACCCCATATCCTCTTAGTCTTCTGACGCGCTCCCGAACCTCGTCCCGGATGGCGCCACCCCGCCATGCATCCGCAAGTGTGGTAAACAATTCACTTGCTGGCTGTCTGCCACGACTATGCGACCATTTTATGACACGCAGGATATTTTCCGCTGTGATGGGTAACACATCAGGTATTTCGATCCCGTTAATGGTTGCCCACACCCCGGACCAACAGCGTGCAACGCCATATGGACTATATCCTCCGCCTCCCAAAACAAGACTTCGGGGCGCCAATCGGGTCATCGTCCCCACGACTTCCCAGATCGACTGGTTGCCCAAAAGCTGTCTGGACAGTGGATCTTCGGCAAGAGTATCACATCCACATTGCAAAACAATAGCTTGCGGCGCAAAACTTAATCCAAGAGGAATCAAATATTCAAACAGGACGTAGCGCATCTCGTCATCATGCATGCCGCCCGGCATCGGCAAGTTGCGCGCCATACCCCCGGCAATATCATTGATTGCACCAGTCTTGGGCCACAGGTCTTCCTGATGCACTGACACGGTCAGAACCCGCTCATCCTCGGCAAAGGCATATTGCACGCCGTCCCCGTGATGGGCGTCAATATCGACATATAAAACCCGATCCAGCCCGGAATCGAGCAAGGCATAAATCCCCAAAACCGGGTCGTTGAAGTAACAAAAGCCCGATGCCCGGTCGCGCAAACCATGGTGCGTACCGCCTGCCGGATGATGCATGATGCCGCCATCGCGGATCAGGTTGGCCGCCATCATCGATGATCCGGCCGCAGTTGCCGGACGCCGGAAAATTTCCGGATAAATCGGATTGCCGTTCTTGCCCAACCCGAACCGCTCCATCATGTCATCGGGCAAGGATTGATCGCGTTCGGCCTGCATGACGGCGGCGATATAGTCCTGGTCATGGAAACGTGCCAATTGATCGGGCGTCGCCACCGGCCCGGTCAGATAGGTTGTTTCATCCACCCAGCCCAGCGCATGGACCATATCGACCACCAAGGATACACGCGGGATCGCCAGCGGGTGTTTCGGGCCATAACTTGACCCGCGATAAATCTCGGCCGCAATCATGCGCGGCGCGATTGTCCGGGTTCTGTGATCAGGCAGGGTCATCATTTCAAACCGGATAATGATGCAAGCATATCCCGAGAAGTGCCGGGTTTCGCGGCTCTGTGCAAGGCCGGATTTGATCTGATTTCCCACAAGGAACGCGGCAAACGCAGATAATTTCAAATCGCATCGCGCAGAAGTTGCAAAAATATGCCCTCAAATGAGGATGGCACCCCTTATACAGACAGCTAGGCTCCCTATATCGATTCTTATAAGCCAATTTTTATGGTCTTTTTGACGTATAGAGAGACTTGCCTTGCACATCTCCAAAACCGATCAGTTCAATATTCTGGTCATTGATGACGAAACAGATATGAGCGAGTTCGTCGCGGATGCGGTCACTGCCATTGGCCACAATGCGGTCGCCGTCTCGGATGCCGACGATTTTGTCCGCGCCTACTCCACCGCGTTTGACATCATCATCCTTGATCTGTTCATGCCCAAACTTGATGGCATCGAGATCATTCGCTTCCTGCATGAAAATCGCTCACACGCATCGCTGGTTCTGATGAGTGGTAAGGACAAATCCATCCTGCATTCGGCATCCGAACTGGCATCCGCGCGCAATATGGAAGTGCTGGGTGTTCTTGAAAAGCCGTTCACCATTGATCAACTTGAAGACATTCTTGGCAAATTCATCCCGCATGCACATCGCCCGCAAGATCCGCCCTCTGCCCTGCCAACGGAACAGGGATTGCGGCGTGGCATTGCCAAGCACGAGTTCTTTTTGGTCTACCAGCCGCAATTTGATCTCGATACCGGGGCCATCGCAGGGGTCGAGGCGCTGTTGCGCTGGCAACACCCGACGCGTGGCCTGATCCATCCGGGCTTGTTCATTCCCCTAGCGGAGCAATCGGGCCTGATAAACGAATTGACCGAATATGTGCTTGAAGAAGCCATGTCGCAGATGGCGAGATGGCGCGACCATGACATCACCATGTCGATCAACGTCTCCCCGACCACGGTCGTCGATCTTGATATGCCCGAAAAGCTTGATGACATGATCAAGGCCCGTGATATCGCCCCGGAAAAGATCATCATTGAACTGACCGAAACGGCGATCATGGAAAATGTCGGCTCTTATATGGATATCCTGACCCGGCTTCGCATGAAGAACTTTGGCCTGTCGATTGATGATTTCGGCACCGGCTATTCATCCATGCAGCAACTGGTGCGCGTACCGTTCAACGAATTGAAAATCGATCAGTCCTTTATCCGTCAGGCCATGACAGACCGCGAATGTCAGGCGGTTGCGCAAATGTCGCTATCCCTGGCCCATGGTCTGAATATGCGTGTCGTCGCCGAGGGGATCGAGGATCAGCAAACCTATGACTGGCTCAAAAGCACGGGCTGTGAAATCGGTCAGGGCTTTCACATGGCCCGGCCCATCTCCCCGGCCGAAATCGAAGAACGTTTCCTTTCCTAGGGTCGCTGGGTCCGAGGGTCCTAACTCATTCAAATGATGGCACGCTGATGAAAAAGCCCCTGCTCCTTGTCAAAATCCTGACACCGATGATCCTGGTCGCGCTGGTCATTGGCATCGGAAGCCTGCAGGTTCTCTACAAGGACATGATCAAAGGGCGCAGTGCGTCGATGCTGAGCCTTGCGGAAACCAATGCCGAGATGATCAACGCCGTTGCAGCCTATGACAACCGCAAAGCACCGGAAAATCACAATGAAGCTGCATTTGCAGCAACCCTGTCGCAGGTGCGGGACGCGTTCAACTCACTTTCAGCACTTCAAGGCACAGAAGAACTTCTGTTCGTTCGACGTGTCGACGATGGAATTGATATTCTTGTTCATCAGGAAACCAGGATCAAAGAGCGCGATCACAGTCGCAAGATTTCCCTGGACGCAGATTATGCCAGACCGATGCTTGCTGGTTTGGCCGGGCAATCCGGTTTGACGTGGGTCATAGATGAACATGGCAATGAGTTGCTTATTGCCTATGCCCCTGTTCCCAAAATGGGTGTAGCCGTCATTGTCGAAGCCCCCCGTGACGAGATGATCGCACCGTTCATAAACACCGCGATCATGTTGATGACCTTGGGGATCGCGGCCATTGCCGTGGCCACCACCTATACCTATTCCCAGATCATGCATGTGATCAACGGCACCCTGCGCGCGCAAGATCAGGCCGTTCAAGCCCGCAAAGAGGCCGAACGCGCCCAAAGGGTTCTTGAACATGCCCTGAAATCTTCCAGCGAAGGTTTTGCCCTGTTTGATGCCGAAGACCGTTTGGTCATCTGTAATGATGTCTATCGTGACATCTATAAAACCCATGCCGATGCCATTAAACCAGGCGCCAGGTTTGAGCATATCCTGCGGGTCGGCCTGTCACGCGGTGCGTTCCCCGATGCCGTTGGTGTCGAGGAAATCTGGCTAGCGGATCGGCTTGAACAACATCGCCAACCGACAAGCCGGGTTGAACAGCAGGTCGGCGATCGCTGGCTTCTGATCTCCGAACAGCGCACCGAAGATGGCGGCATCGTTGGCGTTAGAACCGACATTACCGAGCTTAAGAGCAAAGAACGCGAATTGCGCGTCAGCGAGCGCAGGTTCCGGGACTTCACCCAGACCGCGTCAGACTGGGTTTGGGAAACCGATGCCGATCATCGCGTCAAGGACACCAGCATCCGTGCGGCGGATGTTCCGAACTTCGACATCGATAATGTGCAGGGCAAACGGCGTGACGAATATGCCGCCGAGCCGACCGACACCCCGAAATGGCGCAAACACTATGAGATGCTCGAAGCGCGTCAGCAATTTCGCGATTTCCAGTATCAGGTCCAACTCAATGATCATACGGTGCTGACGATTTCGATCTCGGGCGTTCCTGTCTATGACGAGGTTGGCACCTTCCTTGGCTATCGCGGGACCGGGCGTGACATCACCGCCCTGATTGAAACGCGCGAGCGGTTCCGGGTGGCGTTCGAAAGTGTCACGGTCGGGATTGTCTTTGCCGATGAAACCGGCGTGATCGAGGGCTTCAATCCCGAAGCCGAAAACATCTTTGGCTATAGTGCTGAGGAAGTCATTGGTCAGAACGTCTCGATCCTGATGCCCAATCCCGACAGTTCGCGCCATCACACCTATTTCAAAAATTATCTCAATACCGGGGACGCCCAGATCATTGGCAAGGGTCGCGAGGTCAAAGGCAAGAACAAGAATGGCACGATCTTCCCGATGAACCTTGGCATTGCTGAAATGAATGTGCAGGGCCGGCGCCATTTCATTGCCTCGATCACCGACCTGACCCAAGAACACGCGCTGGAGCATCAACTGCGCCGCTCCCAGAAAATGGAAGCCATCGGGCAATTGACCGGCGGGGTCGCCCATGACTTCAACAATCTTCTGGGTATCATTGTCGGCAACCTCGACCTCGCCCGACGCAAACTTGAAGAAGACTCCCCCATCACGAAGTTCGTCGGCAAGGCCATGACGGCGGCAGAACGCGGAGCCACTCTGACACGGCGCTTGCTGAACTTCTCGCGCCAGGCGCCAGAGGAAAACGAAGCGCTGGTGATTAACGATATTCTTGTCGAACTGCGCGACCTGATTGGCAAATCCATTACATCAAAAATCTCGTTTGATCTGAAACTGTCCGATGACCTTCCGCCGGTGCGGCTCAATGTCGGCGATTTCGAGGACGCGATCATCAATCTTGCCGTCAATGCCCGCGACGCCATGCCCGATGGCGGGCAAGTGACCATCGAAACCCGGGTTTCGCATATTGATGCCGTCACGGTCCCCGCCGTGCAAAAAGTCCCGGAAGGCGATTACGTCGAACTGATCGTCAGTGACGATGGCAAGGGCATGTCAGCCGAGGTCGCCGAACAGATCTTCCAGCCCTTCTTCACCACCAAGGAACGCGGCAAGGGCACCGGCCTTGGCCTTGCCATGGTGTATGGCTTTGTCAAACGATCCGGGGGCTATATCTCGCTTTATTCCGAGGTCGGCATTGGCACCACATTCCGGATTTACCTGCCGCTTGCCGATGACGTTGGCCCGAAGATCCCCTACACCAACTTCGACACCGAAGCCGATCCGGAACGTGGCACCGAAACGGTCCTGATTGTTGATGATGAACAACAGCTGGCCGAAATCGCCGCCTCAGCACTTGGCGAGTATGGTTACCAGACCATCATCGCCCACAGCGGCAAGGAAGGCCTCGCCATCATTGAAGAACGCGATGACATCGATATGGTCTTTACCGATATCGTCATGCCAGGCGGCATGAACGGACTGGAACTGGGCGACAAGGCGCGTGAACTCCGCCCGCATCTGGCTGTGCTGACCTGTTCGGGCTTTACCGCCGGGGTCTTGCATGAACGCGCCGAGGATAAACCGGTCTATCCCCTGATCAGCAAGCCTTACACGAACCGTGAGTTGGCCAATGCTGTGCGCAAGACGCTTGATCAGGTCCATGAAGAAACCTGAGGCTTCCTCATATTTCGTTTTGCCAGTCTGTTGCGATTTGATGTCACAAACCTTGACGGCAGCAAATTGTCTGCGCATAGTCCCGTGATCTCCGGGGGGGCCGATCGTAAATCGGCTGAGAGGTTCGGTGTTGCCGAACGACCCTTTGAACCTGAACCGGTTAAGACCGGCGTAGGAAGGATCGTATGCGCAGCACAGAACACGCGCCCCAGACGGCGCAAAATCCCACGAAATTTGATATCGCCCTTGATGGCGCCAGCGTTGCTTTTAATGGCGCGGACATTTTCCATGACCTTGACCTGACGTTACAGGCGGGCAGCTTTACCTGCCTGCTGGGACCAAGTGGTGTCGGCAAAAGCACGCTTTTGCGGTATTTCGCGGGCCTCGTCGAAGGCGATGTTCGCGGTACCATCACCTGTTCCGACAATCTCCCCCTTACTGGGCGTGTCGCCTATATGGCGCAGCAGGACCTGCTTTTGCCCTGGCGTACCGTGCATGAAAACGTGGTGCTGGGTGCTGTCCTGCGCGGTGAAAAACCAAAACATGACAAAGCCTCACATTTGTTAAATGAGGTCGGGTTGGCTGATGCCGCCCATCTGCGCCCCGCAGAACTTTCTGGCGGCATGAAACAGCGTGCCGCCCTTGCCAGAACGCTGATGGAAGACCGCCCGGTGGTTCTGATGGACGAACCGTTTTCCGCCCTTGATCCGCTCAACCGTTTGCGTCTGCAGGAACTGGCGGCACGGGTGCTGCGCGGCAAAACGGTTTTGTTGGTAACCCACGATCCGCTGGAGGCCCTGCGATTGGGCTACCGGGTTCATGTGCTGTCTGGCAGCCCGGCGCGGCTACAGGATGCCATCACGCCCAAGGGCCAAAGCCCGCGCAACATCGCCGACCCAGAAATTCTGGCCCAGCAGGCCGAACTTCTGGAGCAACTGGGCGCCGATCAGTCGGAGGGCGCGGCATGACCAACCCAATCAATCCTCACACCAAATCAAAACCGCTGTCAGAACGGCGCTGGCTCAAACTTGCAAGGCCGCTGATCATCATTGTCGCCTTGATTGCCACCTGGCAGATGCTGGTCATTGTCACGGGGGCGCCGAAATACATGCTGCCAACGCCCTCTGACGTCTGGGCGACATTGATCGCACGCCATGATGTCTTGTTCGATCACGCGCAATACACCATTGCCGAAACCGTCATTGGTCTGTTTGCCGGTGCCGCCCTTGGCACCTTGGCCGCCATTCCGATGGCGCTGTTTTCGCCGGTGCGTTTCTGGTTGATGCCGATCCTGCTTGTTTCGCAAGCCATTCCGTTCTTTGCCCTGGCCCCGCTTCTGGTGCTGTGGCTTGGCTTTGGTCTGGCATCCAAGATCGCCATGGCCGCCCTGATCATTTTCTTCCCGGTTACGGTGGCCTTCTTTGATGGCTTGTCACGGACTGAAACCGGCTGGCTTGATCTGGCGCGCACCATGGGGGCCAGCCGCTGGCGGCTCTTGACCCATATTCGCCTGCCCGCCGCCCTGCCCGCCTTTGCATCGGGCTTTCGGGTGGCCACCGCCGTCGCCCCGATTGGGGCGGTGATTGGCGAATGGGTCGGGTCCAGTCACGGTCTGGGTTATCTGATGTTGCATGCCAATGCCCGGGTTCAGATCGATATGGTTTTCGCCTGTCTTCTGATCCTGTGTGCGTTTTCAATCACGCAATATTTCATTGTCGATCGCGTGCTGCGCGCCGCCCTGCCATGGCAGCCCGACAGTTTGAAACCGGCACAATAAACCGAATATCGCTGCCTGATGGGCGGTGAAAACAATCCTCATACAATTAACGCCCAGCGCATAAAGGCGCATAAATACGGAGGTTCTTCCATGCCACGCCTTAAATCCATACTTACCGCAGCCAGTCTTGGAGCTGCTGTTCTGGGAACATCGAGCACCGCTTTTGCTGCGGACAAGCTGACCATTCTTCTTGATTGGTTTGTAAACCCCGATCACGCGCCGCTGATCGTTGCCAAGGAAAAGGGGTTCTTTGCCAACCATGATCTCGATGTCGAGCTGATCGAACCGTCCGATCCGTCCGCCCCGCCGCGCC
Organism: Thalassospira sp. ABL2_045; assembly: GCF_056161285.1. Taxonomy (NCBI): domain Bacteria; kingdom Pseudomonadati; phylum Pseudomonadota; class Alphaproteobacteria; order Rhodospirillales; family Thalassospiraceae; genus Thalassospira; species Thalassospira sp. ABL2_045. The sequence goes on from NZ_JBSWYV010000003.1 coordinate 270,752, forward strand.
TTGTCGCCGCTGGTCAGGGTGACGTAGCGGTGAACTATCAGCCACAGCTTCATGTTCAGGCCGCCGAAGGTCTGCCGCTAACCCGGATCGGCACACTTGTGGCCACCCCGCTTAACAGCCTGATTGTGCTTGAAGACGGCCCGATCAAGGAGATCGCCGACCTTAAGGGCAAGAAAATCGGTTATTCCCTGGCCGGGTTTGAAGATGCACTTCTTGGCACCATGCTGGCCAATCACGGCGTCTCGATTGACGATGTCGAGTTGATCAATGTGAACTTCTCGCTTTCACCTTCGCTTTATTCCGGTCAGGTCGATGCGATCATTGGCGGCTATCGCAATTTCGAGCTCAACCAGATGGAGATCGAAGGCAAGCCGGGCAAGGCATTCTTTGTCGAGGAAGAAGGCGTTCCGCCCTATGACGAGCTGATCCTCACAGTCCGTAATGATCAGACCGATGATCCACGCTATGCCCGCATGCTCGCCGCCCTTGAAGAAGGTGTGCAGTACCTGATCAACCATCCAGATGACAGCTGGCAGGCCTTTATTTCCGCCTATCCGAACCTTGATGACGAACTCAACATCGAGGCCTGGGCCGATACCCTGCCGCGCTTTGCCCTGCGCCCGGCCGCCCTTGATAAGGCCCGCTATGCCCGCTTTGCCGATTACATGGTCAAACAGGGCCTGATCGAAGAAACCCCGGCGCTTGAAAGCTATGTCGCCGTCATCGAATGATCAATTGATCGCATAACCAACAAGTCCCCCCTGCTTTCGCGGTTTGCGTCCCAGCACCCGCGAAAGCACCCCGAAAGGCCGGAACGTGTGCCCCGCATTCCGGCCTTTCCCTTGCGCCGGTGAGATTGACCGTTACCTTATAATGGGTCGTAAAACCCATCAGGGCGGTTACGCCACCATCGGAGCAGGACATAAAAGTGCAGCAACAAACCAAACCCGACCATCACACCGATACCGGTTTTGAAAACCGCCATCCCCTGCCCGATACGGTCAAACGGTCCTTCTGGCACTTTTTGCGGCGGCGCTATTTTGGCGATGACAACTGGCCCAAGGCCAAACATCAAATCGGCAAGATCCCGACCGAAGCCCCCGATCATGCGGCCATACACAATCCCGACCCGACCCGCCTGCAGGTCACATGGGTTGGTCATGCCACGGTGCTGGTGCAATATGGCGGGCTGAATATCCTGACCGATCCGGTGTTTTCCGAGCGCGCATCGCCGTTCAAGCGCCTTGGTCCGAAACGCTATACCCAGCCGGGCCTTGCCATTGATCAGCTGCCCAAGCTTGATCTGGTGTTGCTGTCGCATAATCACTATGACCATTTCGATCTTGATAGCCTGACGCAGCTTGGCAACACGCCGCTTTATGCCCTGCCGCTTAAGAACGGTGCGCTTCTGGAAAAGGCGGGCATCAATACTGATCGTTATGTCGAGCTCGACTGGGATGAAAGCCATCATCACGGGGACCTCGTAATCACCCATGTCCCGTCCAACCATTGGTCAAGCCGCACCACGAAGGACCGCAAGGAAATGCTGTGGGGTGGGTATGTCCTTGAGTTCGCTGACGGCTACCGGTTCTATTTTGTCGGGGATACCGGCTGGAACGAGGCGCTGTTTACCGAAATGGGTGCCATACATGGTGGGATTGATTTTGGCCTGATCCCTATCGGGGCCTATGACCCGCGCGACTTCATGCGCAATGCCCACTGCAATCCCGAAGAAGCCATTCAGATCATGCAGAAAATGGGAGTCAAACAGGCGCTTGCCATTCATTGGGGGACCTTTGTCCTGACCGCCGAACCGGTTGATGAACCACCCACTCGACTGGCCACCGCACGCAAGGATGCCGGAATTGCGGAGGATGATTTCATCGCCCCGCCGATTGGTGCAACCCGGTTCTTTGCGGGTAAACCCAAACCCGCATCGACAACCCGCGAAAAGGTCGAGCCTACGGCGTCTGCGACATAGCAGCCCACTCAAGTTCGGTTTGGTGGTTTTTCAAACTGCGTGCTAAGCATCAATGATTGCGTCACAAAACCGTAACATTGATTGCCCCGCCATGAGTTTGACTGTCTTTCTTGCCGTAATGGGTGCTGCTCTGATGCATGCCGTGTGGAATGCATTGGTCAAGGGTGGCTCGGACAAACTGATGAACATGACGGCAATCGTGCTGGGCCATACACCGATTGTTTTGCTTCTGCTGCCGTTTGTCGACCTTCCGGCCCCGGAAAGCTGGCCCTATCTGATCGGATCCATCGGGCTTCATATTGGTTATCAGCTGTTTCTGATTTTGGCTTACCGGCTTGGTGATCTGAGCCAGGTTTATCCAATTGCACGTGGGTCTTCGCCACTGATCGTCGCCGGGGTTTCGGTGATGATCATGGGGGTTACCCTGCATGTCAGCGAGTGGCTGGCGATTGTCGTGATCGGGGTTGGCATCATCAGCATGTGCATCACCCGTCAGGCTGATGGCCTGCGCAACCGCAATGCTGCCCTTGCCGCCATTATCACCGGGTGCTTTATCAGCAGCTATTCACTGGTGGATGGCACCGGTGCACGACTGGCCGGAACGGCACTTGGCTATTACAGCTATCAGACGATTGGAAACGTTGTGATCTTTGCCGTAATCGTGACCGTCATGCGCCCACGCATGTTGGCCGATATTGCAAGATCGGGCAAAAAGGTCTTTGTGATGGGCGGAACCGCGTCCTTTGCCGCCTATGCCACCGTGATGTGGGCCTTTACGCAGGCGCCAATCCCGCTTGTGGTTGCGCTTCGCGAAACCGGTATTGTCTTTGCCCTTTTGATCGGCGTGTTCTTCATGGGGGAAAAGCTTAATCTTGTGAAGCTGTCCTCGACCATGATGACACTGGGCGGGGCGATTATCCTGCGGCTGGCCCGCAGCCTGTAACCCCCTGCACGACCAAAACATCCACACCCGTCACAGCATATTAGAAGACCGGCAACACCAGATGGCATTGCCGGTCCGTCCGGTTCATCTGTTTGGGCGACAGATCAGCCGGCCCGATGCCATAACTGCAACCCTCATGAAGCCGTCACAACACAAAAGTTACGTTATAACATTCCAATTTGTCGCGTGAGCGCACGGTAAAGTCAAGTCCGCAAGTATGAAACCTGCGGACTTGCTAAGGCGAACAAATACGTTCTCGCAAACCGCCGGATCAAACCCGCGTGCGCGGCACACGGCGGGTACCGTCTTCGAACCGGCCAAGCTCCATGCCCTTGATCGAGATCGATGGCTGTCCGGTGGTGATCCAGTCGGCCAGCACCTTGCCAACCACAGGCCCCATGGCAAAGCCGTGGCCCGAGAAGCCCGATGCGACAAAGAAGTGTTCCGGGTTGTCGAACTGATCGATTACCGGCACCGCATCCGGGGTGACATCGATATCCCCCGCCCATGTATCGGCGATACCGACCTTCTTGATTTGCGGCAGGATCTTTTGCAGGTTACGCATCGCGTTTTTAACGCGCACGTCATAGGGTTCCGCCTGATTCGTGCGTCGCCCGATCATTGGCTGTTTTGCGGCATCCGATCCCGGCATGCGATCCACCAGATCGTCAAAGAACCGCTTGTTCATGTGGAACTTAAAGGTCGCCCAGTTATCAAACAGGCCCGGCATGAAATCACGCGCGAACTTAAGGCGCCCCATGGTCACATCAATGTCGGTCATGAATTCATCGGCAATGTTCATCGAGCCATCAGCGCGCTGACGAAACGCCAAACCAGCAGCCAAAGTCCCCGCAGCCGAAATGTCGGGCACTGGCGTTGTGCGAATGACCGTGCCACGTGTGGTTTGCTGCGGCATGCGTCGTCCGAACTTTGCCACGAATTTATGTGTCGCCGCCCCGGCAGCACAAATGACGTATTTGCATTTGATTTCGCCCTGCTCGGACACGACTGAACTGATCGCACCGCCTTCGGTTTCGATCGACAATGCGCCGCAGCCCTCGGCAATCACGGCCCCCATTTCACTTGCGCGTTTGGCAATCGCTGGTGCTGCCTTTTTCGGTTCGGCCTGCCCATCGGACGGTGTAAAGATCCCGCCAACGCCCGGCGTCGTGATGCCCGGGACCATTTTTGTGACACCCTTGGGGTCAAGGACCTGGGTTTCGATGCCAAAATGTTTGGTGTCGTCAATCCAGGCTTCAAACTCCGACATTTCCTTGTCATCACGGGCAACGAACAGATTGCCACCCTGGCGCCATTCCAGATCGGCATCGAGTTCCTTTTCAAGGCCTTGCCAGATCTTGTTGCCTTCCATCATCAGCGGCAATTCAATCGGGTCGCGCCCCTGCTGGCGTACAAAACCCCAAGCCCGGCCGGACTGATGTGATGCAATCGTGTCCTTTTCCAGAAGCACGACTTTCATGCCGGCTTTCGTCAGGTAATAGGCACAAGATGACCCGTGAATGCCGCCGCCGATAACAACAACGTCGCATTCCTTGGGCAGGGTGATTTTTGGATATTCTGTCATGTGGGGACCTAAAGATTGGATGTGGTGGCAATTCAGTTTGGTGTGTGGCGGGAACCACGTTATGTTGCGCGCCAACAAATCTCAACCAAATCAGGTGCCACCATGTCTGATAATGCAAAAAAACAGTCCCCCGCCACCGTGAGCGCACAGGCGCTTGGCTGGGTCGATGAAGCGACCAAATCCGTTACACCACCGCTTTATCCGTCAACCACGTTCGAACGCAACACCGATCTCAGCTACCATGACGGGCGCTGCTATACCCGTGCCGACAACCCGACATATGATCAGGCGTGCGCGGTTCTGAACGAGCTTGAAGGTGGTTCTGAAACCCGCCTGTTTGCATCTGGCATGGCAGCCGCCGTTGCGGTATTGCATGCGCTCAACCCGGGGGATCATGTTGTCGCCCCCAAGGTGATGTATTGGGCACTGCGCAGCTTCATGCTTGATAGTGGTGTACGTGCAGGTATCAGCTTTGATTTTGTCGATAACGCCGATATCGCAGACTGGGACAAGCACATTGTTGCCGGCAAGACCAAGCTGGTCTGGCTTGAAACCCCGGCCAACCCAGATTGGCAGATTACCGATATCGCCGCCGTTGCCAAGCTGGCCAAGGCGGCAGGCGCGGTTGTCGCCGTTGATAATACCGTTGCCACCCCGCTTCTGACCTGCCCGATTGAATTTGGTGCCGATATCGTTATGCATTCGGCCACCAAGTACCTGAATGGTCACAGTGACGTTCTGGCGGGATCGCTGACCACCGCAGCAAATAGCGAGTTCTGGCAGCGTGTCTGCAAACAGCATGCATCCGGTGGTGCGGTTCTGGGTGTGTTTGAAACCTGGCTTCTACTGCGCGGCATGCGTACCCTTTCGGTTCGTGTCGAACGCGCCAGTGCGAACGCCATGGCAATCGCCAAACATTTCGAAAACCACCCGGAAATCGAACAGGTCCAGTATCCAGGTCTTGAAAGCCATGTCGGTCATGACATCGCCAAAAAGCAGATGCAGGGTGGCTTTGGCGGCATGCTGTCGCTTCGGGTCAAGGGCAGTGAAAAGCGCGCGGTTGAATTCCACAACCAGTGCAAGCTTTTCAAACGCGCGACGTCACTTGGCGGGGTTGAAAGCCTGATCGAACATCGATCCTCTGTCGAAGGCCCGACCAGCCCCGTTCCGGGGGACCTTTTGCGCCTGTCTGTCGGGATCGAAGATTGTGATGATCTTGTTAACGATCTGGAAACAGCTTTGCACATAAGCAAGTGAGCATATACTGCATTTTTCTTTGATCCGGAACGCCATCGCCCATGCAACCACCGATTCCATCGCACAATTCAAACAGATCATTGGCACGTGCTCTGACCCGTGGTGTTTCTGCGGTTGTGCTGGCATCGGCCGTTCTTTTGCCTGTGACACCAAGTACCCCGGCAGCAGCGCAGGATAGTAACGGTTCGAAGGGCAATCTCACGGATGTCAATGCCCTGCCCCCCGCACCGGGTTTGATTTTCGATGTGAAAGCCGGCGAATACATCATGTTTGATGTGCTGGTCGAACGCCTGTCGGATCGCAAATATGTTCTGATTGGCGAAAAGCATGACAACCCGATCCACCATCATCATCAGGCCCAGCTTGTCGATGCGCTGAGCAAGGCCGATGACCAGGAACGCGCGATTGTTTGGGAAATGTTTACCCGCGATCAGCAGGTCGCCCTTGATGACAATTGGCAGGAACTCCCGATTTCCGAACTTGGCCCGGCCTTGGCGTGGGAAGATCGAGGCTGGCCGTCCTGGCATGACTACGCCCCGATCGCGCAGGCCGCACGCGACAACGGTCTGATGATGGTGGCCGGCAATCTGCCAGATGATCTGCTGAAACCCATGATCAGCGAGGGCAATGATGCCCTGCCCGATGATCTGGCAGCCAAGCTTGACCTGCCCGACATTCCGACCGAAATGCTGGATCGGTTTAATGTCGAAATCGCCGAGGGCCACTGCAACATGTTGCCTGAAAGCATGCTGGGCAGTTTTTCTGCTGTTCAGTTTGCCCGTGATGCATCGCTTGCCCGTGCGATGACGGATGCAGCCCAGATTGACGGCATCGATGGTGCGTTCCTGATCGCCGGTGCCATGCATGTCCGCCACAGCATTGCAGCCCCTTGGCACATCAAACGTTTTGAGCCGGGTCTTGAAATGCGTGATATGGCTGTCGTCAGCCTGATCGAGGCTGATGATCCCGGCCCTGACGCGTCACTGGTCGAAGATTACGCCATGCGGTTTGGCGCCCCCGACGATATCGATTTCATGTGGTTTACCAACGATATCGCGCGCGGCGATCCCTGTCAGAACCTTGGCGGCATGGGCAAGGAAGATCAGCAAAACCAGCCCTAAGCCCGCCGATCACGGGCCTTTACCAACAGAATTTTGATTACTTGATCTTGCGCGGCAACCAGTCGGTGGTTGCGACCGGCTTGCCCTTGTGCGAGCGCATGACGCGTGGGCGCACGACTTCCTTGGCTTCGGGCGTGGTCGCAGTCTTGCGGACCGAGGCATAGAATTCAACCAGCTCATCATACGGGATGATCGTCCCGATCCCTTCCTTATAGGCCTTGGTGTAGGGCGGATGGTTGCGCACGGTCATGCTGAGATGTTCGACCGTGTGATGGCCAAATTGCGACCAGATGCTTTCAAGGAAATGTACCGTTTTCGGATCCACCGATTTCAGTCGCACATCGGGCCGGGATTCTTCCATGACGGCATAAAGGTTCGGTTCCACCGGCCCGAATTCCTCGGCAACAAAGATGGCGGGCATCAACATGTTGCCGTGATAATTCGCCCCGTAATAGGCCTGTGCGAGATACAACAAACGATGCAGTTTTTGCGGCTGCAGGTATTCGTTGTCATTGAGTGCCAGGTCAATGAACCTGAATGCGGCGTCAAATACCGTATTGAGAACCGGCTTGTTCTTCATGCTGGGCCCGCTGGTCTTGGGAAACAATTACGCGTTCCCAAGGATCATAAAGTCTATGGCAGACGCCAACAAGCATCACCAATCAGGTTTTTCGAATTTAGGGAAGGAAAGAGAAGCAATCGTCTGCCGTCTGGCAAAGCTAGACAGTTGCATCCAGATGCGTACCGCGCACGCCGACACCATGGGTCACGGCATTCACCACCTGATAAAACGAGGTGCCGCTATTGGCCGACAGGTCAAACGGGATCGACGGATCAAGCAGGCTTGCGAAATCAACGTCACTTTCCATCTCGACCGCGCCTTCCTTGTCGCTGGCACGGCGTGCGGCGGACAGGTTGCGCTGTTCGGTGCGCTGGTCTTTCTGTTCGCCGGAATTACCCTGCCCGGACTGGCGTTTGTCTTTGCCATCGACAAAGGCATTAAACAGAATGCCGTCGTCATCCGGGTCATAGGTATAGTGCTGAGAAGGTGCTTCAACCTGACTGTCACGGTTGACCGTCGACACACCGCGCGCACCAGCCGACGCAAGCCGGCCATAGTGGCCTGCTTGTGAAACTGTCTGTGCGTTTTGGACCGGTGCGACCATCTTCCTCTGCCTTGGTGAGTCAAGTGCGGTTGAACAAAGCTAATGCAACCTATGCATTCTACATGAATATATAGGCATATGGCAGCAAAATCGCAATTCCTGCCGCGCGGCGCAACGAACGACGTGGGTGCTTAGTCGCCTTCGAATTCAACAAGATGGAATTCTTCGACACCGCGATCACGGATTTTTTGTGCGCCGCCAAGGTCGGGCAGATCGATGATAAAGGCGCAGCCAGCGACCTCTGCCCCGATTTTCTCCACCAGATCAATCGCAGCCAATGCCGTACCGCCGGTTGCAATCAGATCATCCATGATCAGAACGCGGCTGCCGGGTTTGACGGCATCCTTGTGGATTTCGATCACGTCCGAGCCGTATTCCAACTCATATTCCACACCGACTGTTTCAGCCGGAAGCTTGCCCTGCTTACGGATGGTGACAAAACCCACGCCAAGGGCAACGGCAACCGCCGGGCCGATGACAAAGCCACGGGCTTCGATACCCGCGATCATGTCGATCTTCTTGTCCTGGAATTCGGCGGCGAAACTGTCGATCACTTCGCTCAGACCATAGGGGTCTTCAAACAGCGTCGTGATATCCCGAAACATGATACCCTTTTTCGGGTAATCGGGAATGGTACGGATCAACGACTTGATCGACATGGAATACTCCGGCCAGATATCAGGAAATGTTACGGCGCAGGTCAAAAGCCATGAATATCATGGCCAGATCACATACGGCGACACTTGATGCCTGAATCAGAGCGGATTGGCAAGGTACATGATGCTATGTCCCCTGCCACTTGGTTCACACACTGCGATCAGGCAGCGTGTGATGAAACGGTGCGATGCGGAGTGTGGGTCGACGGGCTGCTTGCCGCGACAAAGTCATTGGCCAGCTTCTTGCTGATTTCTGCACGGGTCCCGCGCGGCAGTCCGGTCTGGGCCGCCTGACGGTTACCCCAGACTGCCCGGTAAAGGCGGTAGTCATGATCATTGATCTGACCGAATACTTTTTCGACTTCCATCAGAGTCTGGACGTAACTCTTTTTCATGTCAGCCATCCTGTTGCTCGTTGGGGTTTCAGCGGGTCTTACCGCCGAAATGCTGCGCATCGTTTTTGATGATGCGTCGTTCACAGCAGCCATATAGTCCGAACTTCATGGCCTCTCAACTGCAGCACGGTGACAAGATCGGGAAGAATTTGTGACAAAGCGCCCTATTCTTGCAAAACCGCAAAACCCGGATACCACGCCACTAGAAGATTTTTGCCAGTTTGCCCCATAATCCAGACCCAAGATGCAGATATGAAAACGACCCGCCTTCGCGATGAAGACAGGCCGCCATAAAATCAAATCGATATGCAAACAGCGCGTTGAAAAACCTTAGTTCAGTTTCTTCGCGGCCTCGGCCTGTTTGGCTTCTTCGTCGATCTGCTTTTGCAGCGCATCGCCATACTCGCCGTAAATCCGCCCTTCGAGAGACAGCTCAAGAAAGCGGATATAGTCGTTCTGGTCCGTGATTTTGGCGCGCGCCACTTCGATCACGTCAAACGGGCTTGCAGCATCAAGATCATATTTGCGGATCAGCCCCAGCATTTCTGCGGTGATCTGATCGAGTTTCTTGCGGGTGTCGCTATAGGACAGCGTCATCAGACAATCCTGTAAATCGCTTGGGTTTTCTGGCCTGCTTATGCCTGTTTGACGCACAACTGGCAAGCCCCGGCACGATGAAACCCCCTCCACGCGCGTTGCGAACTATACAAATTCAATTTGCACAACTTGAGGCATATCAAAGCACTTTTTGCGCGAACATGCATGGTGCAAAAGCCCATGAATTGGATCGTAAAAGTCTGTTTCATCGGGTTTCTTGAAGTCGTCGCCACCGGGGAATAACCATGCGCATCCTGTCTGCTTTCAACGCCATGAGCATCCGCAAACGCTTTATGTGGGCGTCCGCATTTGGCGTCTCGGCCACTGTGATCATTGCGCTTTTGATGATGACGGTCGTCGAAGAAAAGGCCATGGATGAAAAGCTCCATCAGCTTAGCGAAAACGAACTGACATCGTTGCACGCGCTGATCGTCAATGTCATGGCAGCCCGCCCTGATGATATCGATGACATCGGCATCCAGGTGTTCAACAACTGGTTTGACAGCCGCAATGGTGACTATCCGGGCGAGCTGTGGTCCGCATGGGGGCCGACAACCATGGCCTATATGGAAGAATTTGGCGACAAACCGCTTAAAACCCCACGCGACGAAATTGATGCTGAGGCGATCGAAACCGGTCAGATGATCGGGCGCTATACCGATAACGGTACCTATCGTCTGTCCATGCCGATTGTTCTGGGGGAAACCAAGGGGGCGGATCGCGAAGTCTGCTTTAGCTGCCATGGCGCGATGGAAGCCGATACCGGTGACGTGATCGCGGTTCTGTCGTCCAGCCTTTCGGTCGCCCCGGAACAGGCAAAAACCAACCGCATTCTGATCGGCATTGTTCTGGGCGGCCTGGCGATTGCCATTGCCACCATTATTGGCATGCGTGTGCTGCTGTCACGGATCGTCACCGGCCCGCTGTCTGATCTTGGCAATGACATGAACGCGCTTGCGGATGGTAACACCAACTTTGAAATCAACGCCCTGTCGCGCCAGGATGAAATTGGCGAGATGGCCAAATCTGTTGATGTCTTCCGCACCAATGCGATTGCCAAAAAACAGATGGAAGCCGAACAGGAAATTGAATCCAAACGCCGAGAAGAACGCATGCAAAGTCTCGAGCGCCACATTGGCAGCTTCGAAGGTGTGATCGCCCAGATCGTCGGTGCGGTGTCTACATCTGCCGACCGCATGCAGACCACGGCACGTGGCCTTGTTGATTCTGCGGACCGTGCTAGCAAAAGCGCAACCACCGTTGCCGCCGCGTCCGAGGAAGCCACCGTCAATGTCCGGACTGTGGCAGACGCGGCAGATCACTTGTCTGAATCCATTTCCCAGATTGGCGCACAGGCGCAGAAATCCACCCAGATTGCCGCCGAAGCATCCCGTGAAGCCGCCCAGTCTTCTGACACGGTTCAGGGCCTGTCCGAGGTTGCCAACCGCATTGGCGAGATTGTCGAACTGATCAGCGATATTGCCGGTCAGACCAACCTTCTAGCGCTTAACGCCACCATCGAGGCGGCCCGTGCGGGCGAAGCTGGCAAAGGCTTTGCCGTTGTCGCGGCAGAGGTCAAAAACCTTGCCAACCAGACAGCGCGTGCCACCAACGAAATCGCCGAACAAATCACCGCCATTCAGGAAGAAACCGGCAAGACCGTAACCTCGATTGGGGATATTTCGGACGTGATCAGCCGCATCACCGAAATGGTCAACACCATCTCGGCAGCCGTCGGCGAACAGTCCGATGCCACCGGCGAAATTGCACAGAACGTTGAACAGGCCGCCATCGGCACACAGGAAGTCAGCAGCAACATTGAACGGGTCAGCAACACGGTCGGTGATACCGATCAGGCGGCCCACCTTGTGCTTGATGTTGCCGAAGAGCTCGGAACGCTTTCAAACGACTTGCGCGCGCAGGTCGATCAGTTCCTTGCCGACATTCGCAGCAGCTAACCAAAAGAACATTACCCAAGACAATCGGTCATCCGGCGGCAAGACAGTGGTTTTGCCGCCGGTCTTGTATTTGCCCGCCCTCAGACAAAGATAAAACATCTGAAAACAGAAGCCCTGGGCGCTTCGCGACACCCCGAACAACCAAACGTAAAATCCACCCCTAATTGATAAAATTAACTTCCAAGCAACGTTTTACGTGCCTATTCTTACGTAAAAAATAATACGCGCTTTTCTAATATCTGGTGATTTTGCTGCACGTAGCGCGATCGCGACGGCCCGGGGGATTGTGGGGACAATGTCGTTTACGACGATTTTAGGCATTATGGTCGGCCTTGGCCTGTTTATCGGGTCGATCTTTATTTCGACCGATAACTATCTGGTATTCCTAAGCCTTTCGAGTGCGCTGATGGTGGTTGGCGGCACGTTGGCGGCAACCTTTATTGCCTATGAGGCGCGCTATGTGTTGCTTGCACTCAAACTGATCTTCAAGATTTTTCGCGCCCCGCAAATGGGCCGCGGGCAACTGACCGGTGAAGTCGGGCGTGTCGTGAAATGGGGTTATCTGCTGCAAAAAAAGGGCATCAACGCCCTCGAACAAGAAGCAGAGCGGGTCGGAAAAGACGAACCCTTTCTCGGCTGGGCAATGGAAGTCATCATTACCGGCTATGACGGTGAAGAAACCGCCGAAATGCTCCATAACGCCATCGACAATGCGTTCAATCGCAATCTGGTGCCGGTTGCCATCCTCAAAAGCATGGCGGCCGCCGCCCCGGCCTTTGGTATGATCGGCACACTGGTCGGGCTTGTCATCATGCTTGATAAAATGGCCGATGACCCGACATCGCTTGGTGCTGGCCTTGCCATTGCCCTGATCACCACGCTTTACGGGATTGTTGCGGCGCGCTTCTTCTTCCTGCCAGCTGCCAGCAAAATTCAGCAGCGCGAAGAAATCATGCGGTTTCGCAACTACCTGATTGCCGAAGGTTTGATCATGCTGGCCGACCGCAAAGGCCCGCGCGCCATTCAGGACAGGATGAATTCGTTCCTCGATCCGGCCATTCATTTCAATATCGACAAGTCGTCGAAATAAGGAAACCGCCATGGCCCGCCGCAAAAGACGCTTGCAGCGCACCGAAGATGAACCGCTGAACGAGGACTGGCTCGCCACCTATGCCGATGCCATCACCCTTCTGATGGCCTTTTTCGTCATGCTGGTCAGCTTTTCCAAAGTTGAAATCCCGATGTTTGAAAAGGTGCAGGCCGGTATCGCCGAACAAATCGGCAAGCGTGAAGTTGTCCGCCCGACACAGGTGCTGGAAACCGATCTGCGCGACGTTGTGTTCAACATGGCGATGGACAGTGCGGTCAATGTGTCGACCGATGATGAAGGCATCCTGATGGAAATGGGCAGCGGCGCCTTCTTCCAGCCCGGATCAGCAAATCTGACCAACGATGCCGTCCTGTTTCTCAAGGATGTTGGCGATCTGCTTAAGGAACCGCGCTATCTTGGTTTTCAGGTGGAAGTCGCAGGCCATACCGATGACAGCCCGATCAATTCATCGCGTTTCCCAACGAACTGGGATTTGGCGGCCGGACGGGCGATTGCGGTTGTGCGGTTCTTCGGCGCGTTGGGTGTCGATCCTGACAGCAAGCGCATGCGCGCCATTTCGTATGGCGAAACCAAGCCGAAATTGCCCAACCGCGATGATTTCGGGGACCCTATTCCTGAAAACCGCGAAGCCAACCGTCGCATCGAAATCCGCGTTTTCCCGAAATATTCCCGGGTCTTTTAATGGGGCCGTAAACGCGTAATCTGTTTAACATGATCTGAAAATGACAAAGGGGCCCAAAGGCCCCTTTTTGATGTGCAGATGTCGCTCTGATCACTCGATATGCAATACCATCTCATCCCGGGCGGCAAAGGCGCCTGACCAGGTGGCGCGTGCCTTTTGCTCAATGACGGTCATTGCCGTGTCATCATGGTCCGGATCGTGATGGAACAGGGCCAGTTGCTTGGCATTGGCAGCGCGGCACAGTCGAATGCCCTCCTGCCAGGTTGAATGCCCCCACCCAACCTTTTGCGGGAATTCCTCGTCGGTGTAGGTGCTGTCATAGATCACCAGATCGGCATTCTCGATGAAATCGAGAATGGTCTGATCGGGTTTTTCCGGATCATGTTCAGTGTCACTCACGTAACACACGGCATTTCCTTCGAACTCGACCCGAAATGCCGTCGCCCCGTTGGGGTGGCGCAACGGGGCTGTCTTGATCACGATACCGTCGGCCGGATGGAGTTCATCACCAACATTGAAATCCTCGAATGTCAGCGTCGATTGCATGGCCGAAAGCGGCACGGGGAAGGTCGGGTCGGCCATCTGGGCGGAAAACACACGTTCCACACCGCCCTGATGGGTCAGATGCCCGGCCATGACGCGAAAAGAGGCCTTCGGGTTATAGGCCGGCACAAAGAACGGAAAGCCGTTGATGTGGTCCCAATGCGTATGGGTCAGGAAGATGTTGACATGAGTCACCTGACGGCGGATCAGATCCTTGCCCAAGTTGCGGATCCCCGTCCCGGCATCAAAAATCAGCACCTCGTCACCGACGCGCATTTCAATGCAGCTGGTATTGCCGCCGTAAACCACATGATCTGGTGACGGGCAGGCAATACTGCCCCGTACGCCCCAGAATTTAACCTCAATCGCCATTCACCAAATCCTGTCCAAGGATTGACCGGTTATCACCGAGTGCAACTATCACACGATACCATCATACAATCACGAACCCATTGTTGATTGCACCTAACATATTCACTTCACGTCAACAGTGCTTCCGATCACAGCACCCGTCACTTCATCTGCCCGCCCGCAATTAACCGCAACCTCACAAAGTCCGATCGAATTGCGGTAATGAAATCCCGTACCCGTCGGCACATCGGAAAATGTGCGTACTCCTGACACAACATGTTCATTGATCGCGACTTTTTCATCCTCGGACCGCGCCAAAAGCCCCGTCATCAGGTTTCCATAGGGATCGATATAGATCACCTCAGCCAATTCATCCGGCCAGTCTTGTGCTGCGCCAAACCGGTCACCCGGCGCAATATCGTGCGATGCATAGGCCTGATCATTTGCCACCCGTGCCGCCACCGGGCCAAACACATCGCGACCATGAAAACTGGCCGAGGCATCAGATGGCATCCAGTCAATCACCCTGATCGTTACCTCTTGTGCGCGGCGGATTACAATTTCGAACAGACCATTATCAGGCCCGACATAGGAAACACCGTCAGCCTCGACAACAAGCCCGTGACGCGAGCTGCCCACCCCCGGATCAACGACCGCCAGGACCACATCGCCTTTTTGAAATTCGCGACTTAAGGCCGCCAAAAGATAACTTGCCGCCTTTGGATTTCGGTCAGGCGCATCACGCATCAGATCACAGATCGGCACGTCTGGCGCATGGCGCATCACGACGGACCGCATCGTCCCGCTATAGGGACCGTTCACACCAAAATCGCTAAAGACAAAGATCATGGCACCTGCCGGCAAGTCGTTTGAAAATGTGTCTTATGAAGACAACAACGCCGGTGGCAACGTTTTGATCCCACCGGCGCTGTCGTTACGCATTCAATATATGATCGAAGGCCGCGAACTACTACTTCACCTCGCAGAACTGACCCCGTCGTTTCAGGTCCGCACACAGCGAACTTGCCGCGCTATTGCTCAGCCCCGTGGCCATCAAACGATAATACGTCCCCTTGCCCGGGATATTGGCGCGCGTCACACCATGCTGCAGGGAGGCAAGCTGACTATAACGCCCTTTGAGGATTTGCCAGCCGCGCTCTGCCTGCGCTTCGTTGCGATAGGACGCCAAATGCACGGATTTCGATCCGGTCGCGACTGGTGCGGCCTCAGCCATTTCCTCGGCCGGTTGGACGGGGCGGCTTTCACCTGTGGCAACCCGGCGAACCGGTTCCCCGGAATTAAGGGTCATGGCTGTGCCTTGCGCCGGCTCGACGATGGCCGCTTCGATTGCATCACGCTCGCGCTTGAATTCGTCTGGCGTGACCAGTTTCATCTGTTGTAGATCTTCGATGCGCGCAATCTGGCGCGCTGCATCCATAAGTCCCTGCGGTGCTGGCGGCGGGGTTGCACGCTGGCGCGGCTGGGCCGGCAGCAATGCATCAAGAATGGATGTGCGTTCTGCAACATGTTCCTGCACCGTGATCGCACCGATCTGAAGCGCCCGGTTCAGCTGATTAAGACGCTGTTCGACCTGTGCGCCTTCGGGCGGCGGATTGTTCAGGAATGCCGATGGTGACGGCTGACTCATTGGCAACAACGCACCAAGGTTGGCTGAACGCCGGGCAGAATATTCTTCGGGCGTGACAAGGCCGGTCGCCTGAAGGTTACGCAAAATGGCAAACCGTTTGGCAATGGCTTCATCGCCTGCAGACAATGCGGCCCCCGCCGGAATATCCATGGCTTTGACAGGACCGCTGGTCATGCCCGAGGTCGGGCTGCTCGTCGGCGCATTCGACACCCGTCCGGCGGCAACTGCTGCGGCACCATTTCCAAGGCCTGACGGCCCGCTGATGATCTGATCATTGATGCTAAGCGATCCCGGAAGACCGCGTTCAAGACGCGACAGGTTGAATTCCGCCGCATCACGCAACGGGCGCGGCTGGGTACCAGACGCCGAAGACATCAAAACCGTACCGGGCGGGTTCATGGCAATCAGCGTTTCATAACCATCATGCGCGCGATCGGGTCGGTTGGTGTTTTGATAAAGGACGGACCGCCACAACATTGCGTGACCATCCTGGGGATTTTTGCGAAGCGCCTCATCGAACAGCTTTTCGGCCGATGCATAATCACCGCTGGCCAACTGCTGCAGCCCCAGCGCGGTGTAGTTGTCATCGGCAAAGGACGTTGCTTCGTCCCAGAAATCCTGATCCAGCAGCGGCGCACAGGCCGACACCCATGAAACCATACCGATCACAGCAATGCCCTTGCCGATCTTCAGCCAGTTCCCGGTCCGCTTTGCGGATACCTGCATGGCGCCAATCCCCTATTCCTTAAAACCCGTTATCGGAAACCATGCTGTATTGCCCTGTGATATGCCAGCAAAACCATACATGGACTTCCCCCATACAGCCTTGATTTTGCACCCTGCTTGCCAACAATTCGTTAAAGCAATTTCACGCGACACTTGTCCTGCCATATGTATAGTTTCTATAAATAGAATAGTGTTAGGGTCATGGCCCAAGCCATTAACCAGACCTTCAGAACATTATGATTTGCTTGAACTTCGGTCTTCGGTGTATTCAACCAACCTATAACGAGTAAAAACATCTTCTCTTTCAGGGGCTTCGCGTGATTGAACCGCAGCAATATGGCCAACAGGCCCTTCAGGAATACCTGTTGCTGGATTATGTGCAACGACTGGAAACCCGCAAATACGGGCACCGGGCGGTACATATTCACCTGTCACGCATGAAGCCGTTCCATCGCCGCGATTATCATATCCGCGTTGCGACCAATACCTTTGAAAGTTATGTCAAACTCTATGTCGGCCGTATCTTTGTTCTGACCAACAATGACCTGATCTTTGTCTGGAAAGACAAATCGATCGCCGATGTCGAACCGGCTGTCGATACGCTGCGCTATCTGTTCCGTGATGATCCGCTGTCACAGGATGAAAGCGAAGAAACCGGCTTCTGCACCTGGTATAACCTTAATACCGAATTTCAGGAATTCCTGCTGCTCTGTCAGCATCTGGATGAACGCGCCAAAAAACTGCAGAAAAGCAGCAATATGCGCACCGCCATCCAGCGCGAAAAAGACGATCATACCCTTGGTCCGATCACCGCCGAAAACCTGGCTGAACTTGAAGAAACCATTCATACGGCGGATCTGTCCGAACATATCCGCCAGCAGCCGGTTTGCGTGTTTGCCCATGGCGGGTCCAAGGAGCTACACCCGGTCTTTGACGAGTTCTTTGTCTCGATTACCGATCTGCGCAATGCGCTGATGCCAAATATCGATCTGGCGTCAAACCGCTGGCTGTTCCAGCACATGACAGAGACGCTCGACAAACGCATGCTGAACTATCTGTGCAAACGGACATTCAAGACGCATGCAAGTTCGTTCTCGATCAACCTCAACCTTGGCACCCTGACCTCCAAGGATTTTGACAAGTTTGATGAAACCGTGCGCCGCAGCTGGAAGGGCAACGTGATCATCGAGCTTAATCAGGTTGACCTTTTCTCGAACCTTGAGACTTATCTCAGCGTACGTGACGACTTCCATGAACGCGGCTATCGCATTCTGGTCGACAACCTGACGGTCGAAGCCCTGTCCTTTGTTGATCGCAAACGCCTGAAAGCCGACTTCATCAAGGTCGCCTGGCGCGAAGAGATGACCGATAACGTCATCCGCAAGAAATATTCCGAGATGGACAATCTTGTGAAAAACTCAGGCCGTGAGCGCGTCATCCTGTGTCGTTGCGACTCACCGACCGCGATCAAGTTCGGCCAGTCGCTGGGCATTACCCTGTTCCAGGGGCGCTATATCGATAACATGATCGCCCGTCAGCGCCGCGCCAAGCGGGACGCGAAAAAGCCTGTCAAACCGGCACCAAAGAAACCAACGCCTGACAAGCCGACCCGTTAGACTGCCCGGGACACGCCCCTGACAAATTTGTCAGGAACCAGAATGTGCAGCAGCTTTGCTGCATTTCACCCCTTGGCAAAACCGGAACAAAAGCAGTACACATAAGCATGTTGTATGCGCTGTGCCCGGACTGCCATCACAAATGGCGACTGCACCTTGATCGCCCGCTCCCCAAAAGCGGCAGCGGATCATATGTGCCCTGCCCGGTTTGCGCCTGCAAGCGCGCGATCGCCCACCCGGAACTCCCCGATCTTGCCATTGGCCATCTTGATTGCGATGCATTTTATGCCTCCATCGAGAAGCGCGACCGACCGGACCTGATTGATCAGCCAGTGATTATCGGCGGCGGTCATCGCGGTGTCGTCGCGACCTGCTGTTATATTGCGCGCAAATACGGCGTGCGATCTGCCATGCCGGCCTTCAAGGCACGCGAACTGTGCCCGGATGCGGTATTTTTGAAATCCGACATGAAAAAATATCAGCGCGAAGGTTATCGTATTCGCGACATGATGCGCGCCTTAACACCCGATATCGAACCACTATCGATTGACGAGGCCTTCATGGACTTGTCCAACGCGTTTGAGACCCATGGCAAATCAGCAGCTGAATGCCTGATCGACCTGCAGGCGACAATCAAACGCGAAGTCGGCATTACGGTCTCTATCGGGCTTTCCTATAACAAGTTCCTCGCCAAGATATCCTCGGACCTTAACAAGCCGTTCGGCTTTTCCATGATCGGCCGCGCTGAGGCCGTTGATTTCCTCGCCGACAAGCCGGTGCGCATGATGTGGGGCGTGGGTCCTGCCATGGAACGCAAACTGCACGCAGATGGCATCACAACCATCGGCCAGCTTCAGGAAATGGATATCCATGCCCTGCAAGGGCGATATGGCAGCATCGGCAAGCGGTTCTTTTACTTTTCGCGCGGCGAAGACAATCGCCGGGTCGAACAAAGTACGGAACGCAAAAGCCTGTCTTCGGAAACCACCTTTAACGAAGATATCGCAAGCCTGTCCGAACTCACCGAAATCGCCACCCGCCTGACATCGCGGGTCGCAAGCGATCTGGCGCGCAAGGAAATCGCCGGCCATACTGTGGTCCTGAAGCTGAAATCATCGGATTTCAAAATCCGCACCCGCAACATGCGCCTGACCTATCCGACCTTGCGCGAGGAGGCGATTCTCGACGCCGCACTGACCCTTCTTAAAAAGGAAGTCGATGGCACGCGCTATCGGTTGCTGGGTGTCGGGGTGGCCGATCTTTACGCTGCCGATCTGGCGGACCCGGTTGATCTTTTTGCCGGTGACGGTGCCCCCAAAGACGATGGTGCGATTTCCACGACTTCAGACAATCCTGAAAATCCCCGCCAAATCATCGACTTGCCCCGGCCAACGGCCGAACAGCTCCGTGAAAGCCTGACCCGGCGCTATCGGCAGCATAAAGGCAAACCGAAACAACGACGATTTCCCTTCTAGGCGTTCCCTGCCGCAAGAGCGTCATTAGAGCGCGATATTCCGTTGCATTCCTTCACGGACAAGATAAAACACCCGAAAGTATAGTTACGGCGCTAAAGATTGCCACCGCGCCCCAAAAGATCGTCGAATGGGAGCCCCAATGTTTGGCGTAGAACTCGATATCCGTACACTGGCATTTGTCGCGACCCTGTCAGCCATTATTCAGGCGCTGACGTTCTCGTCGCTGTGGATGGTGTCGCGGCGTGACAATGCGACCATGCTATGGGCCATCGGCGGCATTGCCAACGCGATCGGATTTGTTCTTTTGGGGTTCCGGGGCTTTGTCCCCGATTTGGCATCGGTCGTGGCCGGGAACACCCTGATTGCCGCCGGTCATGTGTTCTATTTGCTTGGCCTTCAGGTCTATACAGGCAAAAAGCCAAGCTATCGGATTTCGAGCGTGGTAATTGCGGCCTATGCGCTGCTCTTTGTCTATTACCTTGAAATTGTTCCGAATTTCGCGATGCGGGTCGTCGTCATTTCTGTGACGATCTCGGCGACGGCACTGGCAAGCTGCCTTGTTATGGCACAAGCAAGACGCCGGAAACTGACCGCACCTGAAATCCTGATGGCGATCACCTTTGCAGCACACTGTCTTTTCCATCTGGCGCGCGGGATCGTCGCGCTTATCGATGATAAGGCGATGACCCAACTGATGTCGGCATCGACCATTCACATGCTGGCTTTCCTGGATGTAATCGTCTTCCTGCTGCTGACCGCGGTTGGCTTTACCGCGATGATCATTATCTCGCTAAACCTGTCGCTAAGGGCCGAAGCGCGTGCCAAGAACCGCCTCTTCACTGTTCTTGCCCATGACCTCAGAACGCCTTTCCACGGCCTTGCAGGGCTGTCACTGATGGCGCAGCAGGATCTGGTCGCCGGCAACCCGGCACAGGCGCTTGGCAATATCCGCAAGCTGCATTCATCGACCTCCGAAACCCTGCGTTTTCTGGATGATCTTCTGATTTGGGGGCGCACCCTGTTTGATGAGGGCAAACCGGAGCGCAGTGAAATCCCCCTGAAAGAACTGGTCGACAATACCATCAAGGTTTCCCGCCCGCTGCTGGAGACCAAATCAGTCCGGGTTATCAGCGAAGTGGACGTGCCGGTTGCCTATGGCATCGCACCGCACGTGGAAATGATCCTGCGCAACTTGCTGGTCAATGCGATAAAGTTTTCCAACCCGCATGGCTCGATCACGGTTTCAACGCACAAGACTGCTGACAAAATCCGCCTGCGGGTCATCGACCGTGGTGTCGGTGCATCCGATGACATGATTACCGCCTTTGCCGCCAGCATGACGAGCTATGACTCCAAAGACGGCACCAAAGGGGAAATCGGCTCTGGCGTCGGGCTGTCGCTGTGTCGCGATCTGTGCCGCGAAGATGGCGAAGACATCTGGCTTGAACACAATCCCGAAGGCGGCCTGATTGCGACCTTTACCCTGTCAGTGCCACCAACGGCATAAACAGCCGGAATCAAAAACGCCCGCCGAACCATCGGGCGAGCATTTCAACGCAACATATTGATCTTCTTGGAAAAGATGGCGTCCCCTAGGGGATTCGAACCCCTGTTGCCGCCGTGAAAGGGCGGTGTCCTAGGCCTCTAGACGAAGGGGACACAGGCACAAGCATTTATGTGCGAATGTCGTGACGTTCGGTTGGTGGCGTCCCCTAGGGGATTCGAACCCCTGTTGCCGCCGTGAAAGGGCGGTGTCCTAGGCCTCTAGACGAAGGGGACACATACGCACCAATCGAAGTCAGTCTATGTTAACGAGTGGCGTCCCCTAGGGGATTCGAACCCCTGTTGCCGCCGTGAAAGGGCGGTGTCCTAGGCCTCTAGACGAAGGGGACGCAGCGCGTTAACGAGGCCGGTTTTTAGCGATTGGGTGGGGTCAGGTCAAGCGGCTTTTTCGCCCCTGTGACGTTTTTTTTAATCCCCTGCCGGAAATGATGCCATTCCCGACCAAATACTGAAAAACCATGGCGGACTGTTTAACCAGACGGTTTATCCCGCGCGCTTCCGACCCTGGACGGACAGATGTGGTCTTCTCCCCTGCCCGACAAGGGTTCCGCCTGTTTCTTTATCTGGCCCGACGTCGCGTTCCAAACCAGAAACAGCTCCCCGCCAAAGCAAGCCCGCAGGCCAGGAAGACAAACATCGCCTTGTAACCGGTATCCGGGTCGGCCTCATAGTGGCCGACAATCAGCCCGGCGATGCCTTGCAGAACAAAAAGCCCGCCAAAGGTCGCCAGATTGATCGTGGTGAGCGCCCGGCCAATCTGATGTTCAGCCACGGCCTTGCGCGATGCGGCATAGTTCAGTGTCGCACTGCTGCCAAGGAAGCCGTGCAACAGCATCAACACCATGGCAATACCGGTGCCCAGCGGCCCGACAAAGGCCTGCAACAAACAGGCAAGTGCGCCGACCAAAACGGCAAAGACGATAAGCCCCCGCGTTTTATCAGGCATCATACGCGAAAGCTGCCCATAGGTTGGCGGCCCAATGATCATGCCAATTGTCATCACCAGCAAGATATTCCCGACCTCGACTGCGCCAAGATCAAACACATCATGCAAATACGGCCCGCCCCAAAGCCCGCGCACGGTCAGAATTGTCGGGTAACTGAAAAACGCAACGCCGCACAGCAACCAGACCTGCCGGTTTGACCAGACCGACACCATGCCGCGCAAAACATCCATGACGCTTTCGCCGCGCTGGGCATGGGCCGCATGACCCGGCGGATTGTCGCGGACCAGAATGAAATCAAGCACGACTGCAATCAGCGCAATGCCAGCGAGGCCATAATAGACCGCGCGCCAGCCATAAGCCTCCACCAGGGTCGCAAGCGGCGTTGCCGATGCCAAAACCCCCATCAGGCTAAACGAAACGATCAGGCCCGATGCGGCGGCGAACTTTTCCGGTGCTGTCCAACGCGCGGCCAGAACCAGTGCCGACATAAAGGCTGCCGAACAGCCAACCCCGATCACCGCTTGGCCTGCCATCAGGCCCAGCACGCTTTGCGCATTGGCAAAGATGATGACGCCTGCGACGGTAACCATGGTCAGAAACCCGTTGGTCAGGCGCGGCCCATAGCGGTCCAGCAGAACACCAACCGGGATCTGCATCAGGGCAAAGGCAAAATGGAAGCTGCCCGATATCAGGCCAAGCTGTTCGGGGGTAACGGCAAGCTGTTCACGCAACGGCCCGGCCAACAAGGCCTGGGCAGAACGGAAAAACTGACTAAGCGAAAAGGCCAGCATGATTGGCATCAGAACGATCAAAAACGATCCGAGGCCATGCTTGGGCGTCGCGTTGGGGGATGTGGGGCGCGAATTTTGTGTCATGGTGCCTTCAGGATTAATCTGATCGCACCATAACGGCAAGCATTTGCAGCATCATAGCTGCCCTGCCCGGGACGAGTTCGAAGCCTAGTCCCTAAACCGGCAAGGCGACATCATCAATGATCAGCTGTACGCCATCCCGCCCCTGCCAGGTATCACGGCGCAAATGCCCCAGAACGTGCAAGGGGCGCCCGCCATGCTTGATCAGGGTCTGGCCCATATCATTATCAAGGCATCGGAACGCAATCGCCTTAAGCCGCCCCTGCCCGTTGGCCCCGGTCAGGATACAGCGCACATGATCCTGCCCAACCACATCGGCCTTCACCGCCCGGCAATCGACAAAGGCAAATCTGGGCTCCGCATTACCCGCACCAAACGGGCCCAGCCTTTCAAGCGCATCAATCAGCTCGATCGTTGCCCCCTTGGCATGCAAGGCACCATCAACCGTGATCGTCGGGCGAATGTCGTTTTCGGCAATGATCTTGGCAAAGCGTTCTTCAAGGAAGGCTTCAAACGCCTCAAGATTCTCGGGATCAAGGGTAAAGCCCGCCGCCATATGATGGCCACCGCCATTGATCAGAAGCCCGGCTTGACGGGCAGCAATGATGGCATCGCCAAGATCAATGCCCCGCACAGAACGCGCAGACCCCTTATAGACGCCATCAACCATCCCCATAACAAGCGACGGCACGTGATAGCGGTCCTTAAGCCGGCTTGCGACAATACCGATCACACCGGGATGCCAGTCCTCACCGCCGACCAGCACCATGGAGCCGACCTTGGACTTGCCCTCGACCGCGCTGATCGCCTGATCAAGGACGATATCCTCGATCGCTTTGCGCTCCCGGTTATAGTCATCAAGCTTACGCGCGATATCCTGCGCCTCTGCGGGGTTCTCACCCGATAGAAGGGTCGTGCCCAGAAAACTCTCGCCAACGCGCCCACCGGCATTCACACGCGGCCCCAGGACATAGCCAAGATGATAGGCACTGGGCACCTCGTTAACCCCGGCAATATCGGCAAGTGATGTCATACCGATATTGCTGCGATGCTTCATGACCTTAAGGCCCTGGGTGACAAAGGCACGGTTAAGCCCACGCAGCGGCACCACGTCACAGACCGTGCCAAGTGCCACCAGATCAAGCCAGCCGCGCAAATCTGGCGCACGCACCCCGGCCTTTTCAAGCCAGCCGCGATTGCGCAACTCGCGCAGCAACGCCACACAGACCAGAAACGCAACACCCGCCGCACAGAGATGCCCAAGCCCGCTTTCATCATCAAGCCGGTTGGGGTTCACCACCGCGACGGCAGGCGGCAATTCCGGCTCTGCCGCGTGATGGTCGACAACAATGACATCAATCCCCGCATCTCGGGCTTCCTGCAGCGGCGCATAGGCTGTCACCCCGCAATCAACCGTCAGGATCAGCTTCGCACCCTTGCGCTGCAACTCCAGAAGGGCTGGCGCATTGGGGCCATAGCCCTCAGACATGCGATCAGGGATATGAACCGGCACCTCAAGACCAAGCGCACGGAAGAAGCGTTTCAAAAGTGCGGTGCTGGTCGCACCATCAACATCATAGTCGCCGAAAACAGCAATCCCCTCGCCGGCCTCGATGGAATCAGCAATGCGCGCAGCCGCCTTGTCCATATCCTGCAAGGTGGATGGATCGGGCATCAGATCGCGCAATGTGGGGGACAGAAAACTTTCCGCGTCGTCAAGATCAATGCCGCGCGCGGCCATTACCCGGCCGACAATCTCCGGCACACCAAAACGCTGGGCAATCGTGGTTGCCAGCCGCTCGTCATTTGCGCGTTCACGCCACCATTTGCCGGTAACGGACCGCTCGATGCCCATAAAGGTCGTTTCTTGTTGCTGCTCTGTCATGCCCTATGAAATAGCGCAATCTCGAACGGTCTGAAACCGGATATTTTGTCAAACACTCAAACCGTCCCGGCAGCGTGCAATCCCTAACCGCTCCGGTTCTCACGACACCATTTCAAAACGTTCTCGGCATCAGCAGCCGGGTCGTCGACAGGATAGAAAACCTTGATGATCTTGCCATCATCAATGACCATCGTCAGACGCTTGAACAGCCGCATACCGCCCGCTTCGAAATTAGGCAGTGCCATGGCTTCCTTGAAACGGTGATCGGCATCTGACAGCAGCGGGAACGGCAGATGAAGGCGCTCGGCCGCTTCTTTCTGATAATCAGTAGTCTGGCTTGAAAGCCCGAACAGGTTTTCGACACCAACCGCGCGCAATTCGGCGGCATGATCGCGAAACGAGCAGGATTGCGGCGTACAGCCCTTGGCACCGGGAATCTCATCCCAGCCTTCCGGCGACGGCACACCGGGCTCGGCCGTACGCGGATAGGCATAGACAACCACCCGCCCGGAACGCGTCGAAAGATCAATGGAACTATCATCAGTTGCCAACAATGCCATTCCCGGCAGGCTCTGCCCGGTCAAGCGTGCAATCACATGCGCATCACTTTCAGTATTCATCTGAATTCCTCCCTGAATTCAACCCCCAGTTACCGCAACTGCAGCCGAGCTTATTACCATTCAGGATAGATGTGATGTTCTGTTCAGAAAAGAAAGATCAATTACGCATTGTGGAAAAAGCTCAAGCACTACAAACGTGCTTCAACCACCTTTGCAACCATAAACACTTTCTTGTTTAACCATAGGTTGATATGTGCTTTCATAAATATATCAAAAATTAAGTTCCCCCGAACCAACACCCCTGAGGAAGAAGATATGCAGAACAAAAATGGGCAGGTTGAGGTGGTCTTTTATGCCGCCAGAGAAAGTTATGGAGCTGAAGCCAGCGAGCAAAGCCCTGAACTTAACCCGGAGCAAGTCGAAGCACTTCAATCGGCGATTCAAGGCATTGCTAAAGGTTTTAAGCCTCCAGATTCCAGTCCCGCAGATGAAGCATATCGACTGGAAGAAGTTGAAGTTTCCCTTGGCTTCTCGATTGAAGTTAGTGGTGGCTCTCTTATTAAGTTGATCTTTGATGGAAAAGCGAGCGGACAAATTACTGCGACAATGAAATGGAGATTACAGTGACACTTTTCGTAGCAATACCGGGAGAACTAGTAACCCTGTCAAAGACCCCCCTCGAAAATATATCTGCCTACACGCTGGCCCCAGTCGCGATTGCCGACACATTTCAAGTGTCAAATATTCGTTCAGAAGGATCGAGGGGAGACCGACGAGAAAAAACAATCTTCATGAATCTCATAAAGACTAATATCGGAGAAGAAGATTTAGTTATTGAGAGATTATCCGCGATCCAATCCATTCACAGTATGAATCGGAACTACATATGCCTTCCCCAAGACACTTTTAGCATCTTCGATAGCGAAATATCAAATGATAACATCGAAAAATTAATCGAAGACACAAAATACAAGACAATATTCACTCACTACAGCCGAACCTGTAACAAAAAAACTTATCACACCGACGAAGAAAACATTATTGACTTAATAAATAATAATATTTACTCAAAAAAAATAGTCATATCAATTGATGTTGGTAAATCTCACAGCGAAGAAACACACAAAATTATTCAATCCGAAATAGAGAAAACCAACTGCCACATTGACGTTCTCACAATAACAGGACAAAGAAACGAACTCGAATTCGGCGACTTGTTTGATACATGCAAACGGTTACTCAAATCTATAGAGATAATACAAGGCGAAACTCAACTTATATCAATAAACTTCTCATTCGATTTTTCCGGAGCCCTGATTGCCCGAGAAGGCCATGTGCACATCGACACCGAGCAGTACATCGCCACAAAAATACCTGTGTTCGAAGAAACATTGAACACCGTAACAGCGCACTTCAAGAGCAAACAATCATTTGAACCCATTGCATTCGCTGCCGCAGGTAACGCGAAGCCAAGACAAGCGCAACGCTTGCGACTTGGTTATCCCGCGAGTAGCCTGCAAACCATTGCGACAACCTTCGTAAACATAAATGGGGACGACAGGAACACTTTCTACGTCTCCAAGAACCTTGATTTACCCGCCACCTGGAGTTTCAAACCATGCATTGGCGTCTATGGTTCCTCAGCTAACCTCCTACCAACCAAACAATGGTCTTCTTATGCTAGTGCTTGGCTGACTGGAAAGTATGCAACGATCATTGCGAAACAAGAACTCCCCCCTCCCAACAGCGTACCTTCTGCGCTTTCGCTCATAGGGGCATTTTGCGACAATATATCCCTCCAAGATGACGACGGAAGCCTACCAAGTTGGCTTTGGCTTTTCCCAAACGGTCCATTCGCAGAGCCAACGAATGACCATGAATCTCGGACTAGATGTTTTCTTCAATACATCTCCGATGAGACCGGGTCAGAATATTTACTATACGGATCGGGATCCTACCTACTAACGTGGCTTGAACTATTTAAACCAAGGATTAAAAAACCTACCCTGGGTGATCTATTCTTGAAATATTTAGGGGACTTAGACTTCATCATATTTACGCCTATAAAAGAAATTGATGAAACAATCAGAGAACAACACTCAAATGTCATCCGCAGAGCTCTGAGGCACAAATTTGGAATACAGATCGAGGTTTCTAAACGCATACAAATCTCGATACATAGCGCAAAACACCTCCCTACCTCATCACACAGGCACAATGCTCAGGTACCAGTAGCCGCTATAGCTTGGACCAGACACGGCCCCATCGACGTAATGGGTGGAATAAATCACCTTCGAGAGAACACGATTGGCTTTGTACCACTTGCAAACGTAAGCAAGTGGAAAAAAAACCTACACTTCGCAACAGGGCGCAATTCACCAGCTATTACAATTTTGCGGTGGATTAATTGCATTGCCAAGCTGAATGCCGTAGCTCAGTCTTGCGGAGAAAATCACATAATCGGCTGCAACCAATCAATTGAAGACGCAAACCGATCCATTAAAAATGTGGATGAATCTGATCAGATAAGCACATTTGGATTCTACGGCGCACTAAAGTCAAATGAAGCAACACATATTAAGGACGAACAGACACATTTTAGAACTGCACTTGCAGAAGCAAGAAGACTCGAATCATTCGTTCCAGACAATATCCGACCGATACTGGACCAAATTGAGAGTAAGCAACCAAACTAAATGCACTAAATCCTAATACCTACGCTTGATCCGATCAAACAATTCCCTCATCCGCCGCAATCAATGCCAAACCATGCGCTACAGACAGAAACGGCTGGCCAATTTCGATGCGGTCCTTGCCAAAGCGGTCTTCGAACAGTTTGCGCACGGCCGGGACATAGGATGTGCCGCCGGTCATGAAGACGCGTGAGACGTCGCTTGCGTCAATACCGGCCTGATCAAGGCAATTCTTGGCGGCCAGTTCGATCTCGGCCATGTCTGGTGCAATCGCGGCTTCGAAATCGGCACGGGTCAGTTTTTCTTCGATCTCCACCCCGCCGTGGGAGAATTGCAGGATAGTGCTGTCTTTTTCAGAAAGCTCTGCCTTGGCCTTGGACACCGTCTGATAAAGGTGGAATCCCATTTCATCTTCGATGATGGTGACTAGGTCCTCGATATCATCGGGTTTGGAGGCGGACCGGATCAGGCTTTTGATTTCATTGATGGTTTTGGGCTGGTTCATCATCGCCAGTTCGTGCCAGCGCGAAAAGGCCGTGTAATATTGCCGTGGTACCGGCAGGGTCGCACCCATCGATTTATATTCCGAGC
Organism: Thalassospira sp. ABL2_045; assembly: GCF_056161285.1. Taxonomy (NCBI): domain Bacteria; kingdom Pseudomonadati; phylum Pseudomonadota; class Alphaproteobacteria; order Rhodospirillales; family Thalassospiraceae; genus Thalassospira; species Thalassospira sp. ABL2_045. The sequence continues at coordinate 299,674 of NZ_JBSWYV010000003.1, forward strand.
CAAAGCCCAAACGCGGCCAGACGGCCTTTTGGATGATGCGATAATCAAACCGGTCACCGGCAACGCCAAGACCAGTATGGGCGAGCGGCTGCACACCACGAATACCAAGCCCCGGTGTAAAGCGGATCAGGGAAAAGTCACTGGTACCGCCGCCAAAGTCGGCAACCAGAACGGTTTCCGGTTTGTCCAGTTCGCGGCCGTAGTAATAGGACGCGGCCAACGGTTCGAACACCATTGCTTCGACATCGAAACCGGCCTGCTCATAAGCCCCGCGCAGGCGCATCTCGGCAAAGTCATTGTCCGGGTTGTTGCCCGCAAAGGCGACCGGACGGCCGGAAATAACCCGATGCCCCAGCCAACCAAGGCTGTGCTGCGCGAAGTGATGGATCTGTGTCAGGAACGTCCCAATCAGGTCTTCGATGGAATAGCTGGTCCCGAAGATGTCGGTGCCTTCGAAATCCTTGGCCGCGAGATAGGATTTCATCGACTGGATCAGGCGGCAGTCATGACTTTCCTTAAGGTATTCCTCAATCGCGAACGGACCGGAACAGCTTTTGGTATGGATTGGCGCGCCCGGCGCGGTCAGGTCCTGATCTTCCCAGAAATACAGGATGGTACGATAGGTATCAAAGCTGTTCGCACCGACTTCGAACTTCGCCGATTGCACATTGCCTGCACTGTCCGCCACCGCGAGGACAGAGTTCGTCGTTCCAAAATCAAGGGCGATAATTTCCGACATCAGGCAGGCTCCGGCATTTGCTGTTCGTCATAGGGGGCGGAGGATGTACCCCAGTCCTTAATCCCCTGCAAGCGATTAAACGAAAAAAGGGAGTGCTGTGCACTCCCTTCTTGCTGTGCTGCGATAAGCAGAACTTACTTGTACCAGATCTTGCGGCTGAAATCGTGTACGGCGCGGACATAGCGCACGGTACCCGACTGGGAGCGCATCACGATGCTTTCGGTCTCTGCACCGTTGGCAAAACGGCGCACACCGCGCAGCATCGCACCATCGGTCACACCGGTTGCCGCGAACATAACATTGCCCTTGGCAAGTTCGGTGAGTTTGTATTTGCGGGTCAGGTCTTCGATGCCCCATTTTTTCGCACGTGCGATTTCATCATCGTTGCGGAAAACAAGACGGCCCTGGAACTGACCACCAATGCAACGAAGGGCTGCTGCGGCCAGAACACCCTCCGGTGCGCCACCAGTCCCCATGTAAAGATCAATGCCCGAGGTCTTCTGCGAGGTCGCAATCACACCAGCCACATCACCATCACCGATCAGCATAATGCGTGCACCGGCTTCGCGGGTCTTGGCAATAATGTCCTGGTGGCGCGGGCGATCCAGGACGCAAACAACCAGATCGGCAACATCACAGCCCTTGGCTTTCGCCAGGCTTTTAAGGTTCTCGGCCGGGCTGGCATCAAGGTCAACCACATCATCGGGAAGACCACCGCCAACGGCGATCTTGTCCATATAGGTGTCCGGCGCATTCAGGAAACCGCCCTTTTCCGCCATGGCAACCACGGCCAAAGAGTTCGGGCCACCGGTCGCGCATATGGTCGTACCTTCAAGCGGATCAAGCGCAATGTCGATTTCCGGACCTTCGCCAGAGCCGACTTCTTCGCCGATAAACAGCATCGGGGCTTCGTCACGTTCGCCTTCGCCGATCACGACCGTGCCTTTGATGTCCATGCTGTTCAGCGCATTGCGCATCGCGTCAACAGCAGCCTGGTCGGCTGCCTTTTCGTCGCCACGTCCCATCAGGCCAGAGCACGCAAGTGCCGCTGCCTCGGTTACGCGAACCGTTTCAAGCGCAAGATTTCGATCCATATTGTCTTCCTCGTCGTGTGATGCGGGGTCTGGGGGCCCCGTCTCGTTGTTGTCTTTTTCCGGCTCTGGGACCGGACCTTACAACAGCGCCCCGCATCTTGACAGGTGCGAGGCGCTTTGAGCTTTAAACTTTTAAGATGCGAAGCTTTCAATCCGCATCAGAACCGGCGGCTGTGAATTGCTTTCAAACGCCGCAATATCATTTACCGCACCCGACATGGCGGCCTCGGTGGTTTCGTGGGCCACGATCACAACCGGCACCACACCGCCTTCGGTCTCGGCCCGACCATGCTGGATCATGGACGCCATCGAAACCCCGTGCTTGGCAAGGGTCGCGGTGACCTCGGCCATGACACCCGGACGATCCCAAACCATCAGGCGCAGGTAATAGGCACCACTATGTTTTTCGAGCGAGGCGCGCACGTTCTTCTTAAGACGATCCGCCGGAACGCCAAAGACCGGCGCCGCACGCCCGGCTGCGATATCAACGATATCGGCAACCACCGCCGATGCGGTCGGGCGTTCGCCCGCTCCGCGGCCCTGCAGGACCACCGGCCCGACATAATCGCCTTCAAGGGCGACCGCGTTAAACACGCCTTCGACCTTGGAAATCTGGGTCGCACGGTCGACCATGACCGGGGATACGCGCTGTTCGATGCCCTCGGACGTCTGTTTGGCAATGCCCAGCAGCTTGATACGATAGCCAAGCTCTTCGGCAAGCTGGATATCAAGCGCCGAAACGCTGCGGATTCCCTCGACTGCGACCGCGTCAAAGTCGACTTCAACGCCAAATGCGACACTTGCCAGGATCGCAAGCTTGTGCGCGGCATCAATGCCATCAACATCAAAGGTCGGGTCAGCTTCGGCATAGCCAAGTTTCTGCGCCTCTGCCAGAACGTCGGCAAAGTCACGCCCCTGTTCACGCATGGTGGTCAGGATAAAGTTACAGGTCCCGTTCAGAATGCCGGTAACACGTGAAATTTCATTACCCGCCAATCCTTCGCGCAACGCCTTGATGACCGGGATACCCCCGGCAACCGCCGCCTCATAGGCGATGGTGACATTGTTGGCATCGGCGATCTGGGCCAGTTCCGCGCCCTTAAGCGCGATCAGTGCCTTGTTGGCAGTCACAACATGCTTGCCGTTTTCAAGGGCGGCCTTGCAGGTGTCATAGGCAATGCCATCCGATCCGCCAATCAGCTCGACAAGGATGTCGATATCCTTGTCCGCGGCAAGATCACGGGCATCGTCGTACCAAGTCAATCCTTCGGTCGAAAAACCACGGTCCCGAGTTCGATCACGCGCCGATACCGCTGTAACGACGATCTGGCGACCCGAACGGTCAGTCAGAATGTCGCGATGTTCACTCAGCAGTTTAACGGTTCCGGCACCGACCGTACCCAGGCCTGCCACACCGATTTTGACGACGTCTTTCACGATAACTCCTTGTCGCGTGGTTGCACTCTTGGTTTCAGCCGTGATCCTAAAAAAGATCACAGAGCCCTGATAGCAGAACGCCCGGGACATGTCCCGGGCGAAACACAAGAATGCTTTATGAGATATCAGACGGATTTCTTCAACAGTTCACGTGCAGATTCTGCATCCGGGCACTTGGCAAAGAACTGTTTGATGTTGCGGTTGGCCTGCCGGATACGGTGTTTGTTTTCCACCAGCGCAATCCGCACATGGCGATCGCCATACTCCCCAAAGCCAAGCCCCGGTGCCACGGCAACACCTGCTTCCTGCAAAAGCAGCTTGGAGAAATCAAGCGACCCAAGCTCGGCAAAGGCATCAGGGATCGGCGCCCAGGCAAACATGGTGGCCGCCGGGCTCGGAATTTCCCAACCTGCACTTTGCGCCCCGTCGATAAAGATATCGCGGCGTTCACGATACAGATTGCGGAATTCCTCGACACAATCCTGCGGTCCGTTCAGGGCTGCGGTTGCCGCCACCTGAACCGGGGTGAAGGCACCGTAATCAAGGTATGACTTGATCCGGGTCAGCGCGTTAATCAGTTTTTTATTGCCGGTGGCAAACCCGATACGCCAGCCCGCCATCGAATAGGTTTTCGACAGCGAATAAAACTCGACGGCGATATCCTTTGCCCCCTTGCACTGCAGGATCGAGGGTGGCGGATTGCCATCAAAATAGATCTCGGAATAGGCGATATCAGACAGCACATAGATTTCATGCTTGCGGCAGAAATCGACGACTTCCTGATAAAACGCCAGATCAACCACAAGCGCTGTCGGGTTGGCCGGGAAGTTCAACACCACGGCACTTGGTTTCGGGACCGAGTGTTTCACCGCACGATGAAGCTGCTCCATAAAGCTTTCGGTATTGAATGTGCCCTGATCATCATGGCCAATCGGAATATGGCGCAATGCGGCCCCGGCAATGATGAAGCCGAATGCATGGATCGGATAGGAGGGGTTGGGCACCAAAAAGATATCGCCGGGGCTTGTGATTGCGGCGGCAAGGTTGGCAAGCCCTTCCTTGGAGCCGAGCGTAACCACGGTCTCTGTTTCCGGATCAATATCCACCCCAAAGCGACGATCATAATAAGCCGCCAGTGCCTTGCGCAGGCCGGGAATGCCGCGCGACATCGAATAGCCGTGAGTGCGCGGGTTCTGCACCGTTTCCACCAGCTTGTCGACGATATGCTGTGGGGTCGCCGGGTCAGGGTTGCCCATGCCGAAGTCGATAATGTCTTCCCCCGCTCGACGTGCCGCCGCCTTCATCGCATTTACTTCTGCGAATACATAAGGCGGAAGACGTTTTATGCGATGGAAGTCCTGCGACATTATCCTGTTTCCTCGTCAAAATGCCGAAATTCGAATTTTATGCGAAAAGCATATCCTCGATTTCTAAAAAATTGCGTTTAGGTACGTTATTCAGGCCATTAATAGCTTACAATTCGAATGATCTACCGTTTCTTGAAATCGGACACAACGAATTAATGCGTGGAAAATACGCACAAATGCGATTTGCGGCAGGGTCAGGTCGGATTGAAGGCACAAACACGATCATTTCCGCGCATGCACGGCCCAAAACGCAAAAACGCGGAAGGATTTCTCCTTCCACGTTTTGCTGTTGTTCTCTGAAACTGTCTGATCGGCGCGATCAGTAATCCAGATAAATCTCGACACGGCGGTTGCCGGCTTCACCGGCCGGAACGCCTTCATAGTAGCGCGGATCGGCAGAACCATCCGCACCGACAAAGATCGCATTCGGACTGACACCCAGCGACAGCAGGCGCGATACCACGGCCGATGCCCGGCCTTCGGAGACGCGACGGTTGACCGCCATATGCTGTTCAAGCGACATGTTGCCGGTCCGCATCGAGGCATGACCAATCACGCGGATAAAGCCGCTGGTCTGCTGCCAGGTCGCGGCCACCTGCTCAAGCACGTTGTAGTCCGCACCACCAAGCTTGGTCGAACCATGTCCGAACTGGATCTGGGCAATCTGAACTTCATTGACCGCCGGGCCGACCTGGTCAATCGACCGCACACCAAGGCGTGCTGCCAGTGCGTCGTTGGTCGCAGTCATGTCAACCGAGCCGGAGTCGCCATACATCGGCTCCGAACCACCGAACTGGCTTTCATCGACGATCACAGCACCATTGTCGGAATACATGGAATAATCAAATTCCTGTGCCGGGGCCGATGTCGGTTCATTGGCGAACACACCCTGCCCTTCGGCCAGACGGCGCTGGTACTGATCCATCACCGGATCACCAGACGGGGTTACATTGCCACCCGATGCACCTTGGGCAGCCTCAAACGCGGCAAGCTGCTGTGCACGTGCATCACCCTCGGCGGCTATTGGTGCGGCTGGCGGAGCTTCTGGTGTCGGAACCGGGCCGCTTGCTGCTGATTTGGCATTCCACTCGTCGGCAATCGAAGAACCACTTGGTGCCGAGGTTACCGCACTGGTGGTCGCGGTCGCGGATGCCGCACTTTCAGCACTGGCCATCGAACTGCTGGTTACCGGCGTGGTCGGAGCCGGGTTAATCGCAGGCTCGGAGACCGGAACTTCCGGCGCTTCCTGCAAGGCGTTTACCGGCGGGCTGCTCTGACGGCGGCCGCTTTGCTCATACTGGGCGTTCTGGCGGTCGGCCGCCAGTCCGGCGACCAGTGCATCGCGTTCTGCATCACCGGTGACAACCGGTTTTGCCGGGGTGTCTGAAAGGCTGGGATAATCGCCGTCTTCGCCGGGAATGGCTTCGTCGGATTTGACAGCGGTCTCTTCGTCTTCGCCATCAAACATGTCACCGACGGACTTGCCCCACTCGATCGGGTTGACCGCATCAGGAACAGAAGAACAGGCGCCAAGTGTTAGCACCACAGCCAAGGCAGAGCCGGTCTGCAGCAATGCCCGCAGCTTCCCCCTTGCAGTCTCCTGCCACGACCCCTGCCCGGTCGTCGATTTCAGAACGCCCATTTGTTTTCGCTGCTCCAAATTCAGTTGGACGACGTTTGCTGCAAAAATATTCCGCAAAAACGTCACCTTATAATTCTTGTACTACCCCTAAACGACGCGCTAGGCTAAGGCCATGATAAGCTTGGGATCAAGCAAAGTTTCAACCCGGAGCGTCAATCGGATACCCGGAACATAGAACGTCAAAAGTCTTGCGATATTGCAAAGACGCCAAAACGTTCTGAAGTTACGAAGTATCCTGCGGCGGTATCATAAGGGAATGCCCCATGAGCGATCAACAGGCCATCGAAACTGAAAACAAGCATCCGGATCCCGAAAAGCTCTCTGCAGCAATGGCAGAAATTGCCGAAAGAAGTCAACGACTTGTCTCTGACTTCCTTGCAAAACAGGCAGAAGACCCGGAAATTTCGGACCCGGACCCACTCAATATCGGCTCTGCCTTTGCCGAATTGACCACCCACATGATGCAAAACCCGGTCAAGCTGGTCGAAGCCCAGATGGAACTGTGGCAGCAATATTATACGCTGTGGCACAACACGACCCTGCGCATGTTGGGCGAAGAAGCCGAACCGGTTGTCTCCCCACAAAAGGGCGATCGTCGATTCCGTGACGAGGCATGGGAAAACAACGAACTGTTTGATTTCATCAAGCAGTCATATTTGCTGTCCTCGCAATGGATGCAAAATGTTGTCCATGACGTCGATGGTCTCGATGACAAAACCGCCCAGAAGGTCGAATTTTATACCCGCCAGTTCGTTGATGCGATTTCGCCGACCAACTTCCTGATGACCAATCCGGAAGTGCTGCGGACCACGATTGAGTCCGGCGGTGAAAACCTGCTTAAAGGTTTGCAGAACCTTCTTGGCGATCTCGAGCGCGGCAAGGGCAAGCTTCAAATCCGCATGACCGATCTTGATGCCTTCAAGGTTGGCGAAAACGTCGCCACCACCGAAGGATCGGTCGTCGGCAGAACCCCCTTGATGGAGCTTCTGCAATACAAGCCCAGCACGGACAAGGTCGCCAAGCGCCCGCTGATGATCGTCCCGCCGTGGATCAACAAATATTACATTCTTGATCTGCGACCGGAAAACTCCTTTATCAAATGGGCGGTCGATCAGGGCCACACCGTGTTTGTTCTGTCCTGGGTCAACCCGGACAGCAAACTCGCCGAAAAGTCGTTCGAAGATTATGCCAAGGAAGGCATCCTTGCCGCACTCGACATGATCGAAAAGGCAACCGGCGAGAAGGATGTCAACGCGATCGGCTATTGCCTTGGTGGCACCCTGCTGAGTTCCACACTGGCCTATATGGCAAAGGTCGGCGATGACCGGGTCAAATCCGCTACCTTCCTGACGACACTGACCGACTTTGAAAAACCGGGCGAGCTTTCTGTCTTTGTTGATGATGAACAGATCGAAAGCCTGGAACGCAACATGTCCAAGGAAGGCTATCTTGATGGCCGTGACATGGCGATGTCGTTTAACATGCTGCGCGCCAATGACCTGATCTGGTCGTTTGTTGTCTCCAACTACATGCTGGGCAAGGATCCCTTCCCGTTTGATCTGCTGTATTGGAATTCCGATTCCACACGCATGCCAAAGGCGATGCACAGCTTCTATCTACGCAACATGTATAACAAGAACCTGCTGCGCGAACCGGGCGGCATCACCATGTTCGGCGAGCCGATTGATCTGCGCGATATCAAAATCCCGGTCTATTTCCTGTCCACCCGCGAAGACCATATCGCACCGTGGCAGGCAACCTATGCCGGTACCCAGCTGATGTCGGGCCAGGTCAAATTCGTCCTGTCGGCATCGGGTCATATCGCCGGTGTCGTCAACCCGCCTGCAGCCAAGAAATATTGCTACTGGACCTATAACCGCAATCCGGCCAATCCGGATGACTGGATGGCCAAGGCCGCCCAGCATGATGGTTCCTGGTGGACCGATTGGCAAAACTGGGTCAGCCGCCGCGCAGGTGGCAAGGTCGATGCCCGCAAACCGGGCGATGGCAAGCTCAAGGTACTTGGCCCCGCACCGGGCGAATATGTCAAAGTCACGCTCAGCTGATTTTTGACGCAGACGTCATTTGAATGCGGCCTGTCATTCTGTGGCAGGCCATTTTCTTTTATCAAGACATGCAGGTCCTGACAGCAACGGGACCGCCAAGGGAAACAACAAGATGACACAGACAATCGGTTTTTTGGGTGCGGGCCGCATGGCAGCTGCCATGATCAAACGCCTGCTCTCACAGGGCTATGCGATCAAGGTCTGGAACAGAAGCCCGGCAAAGACGGAGCCGCTTGTCGCCCTGGGTGCCACCGCCTGCCCCAGACCAGCGGAAGCGGCCAAAAATTGCGATATTGTTGTTTCCTTCATGGCCGATGACCAAGCCGCCGAAGCTGTCTGGCTGGCGGATGATGGAGCACTGGCCGCAATGGATAAAGACACGCTTGCCATTGAATGCTCCACGCTTTCGCATGCCTTTGTGCTTGAACTTTCCCAAAAGATCGAAGCTGCCGGTTGCCGATATATCGATGCCCCGGTCATCGGCGTTCCCGCCGATGTCGAAGCCGGCAACACCATTTTCCTGATCGGCGCTGGTAATGATGATCTCGAACGCGCCCGCCCGCTTATGAATGCTACCGGCAAGAAGATCGTGCATTTCGGTCCGGTTGGTGCGGGCACGGTTTACAAATTGATGCACAACCTTCTGGGTGCGGTTCACATTGCCGCAGCCGCAGAACTGGTCGCTGTTGCCAAAAAGGCCGGACTGGATGGCAACACGGTCGCGGAGACCTTTGCAATTGTTGCGAATGCAAGCCCGACCGGCCTTATGGTCATGCCCGGCCTGATCAGCGGCAACCATAATGAAGGCATTCATTTCACCACCGGATTGCGCAGCAAGGATGCCAGCTACGCCATGAAATTGGCCGATGAATACGGCCTTTCTGTTCCGGTCGGACAGGCCGCCCATGCTGTATTTGAAAATGCCACCAAAGAAGGTTTGGGCGATTTGGCGCAAAGTGCCGTGATCGAAACGCTAAAGGACGAATAAAGGCTACTCGTCCTTGCTTGCAGTTTCCTGCTCGGCCAGCAACGGCTCATAACGTTCATCGGTGAGCGTTTTGAGGAAGGCAACAATCGCCTTGATGCGCTGCGTATCAAGGGCATCGCCCTGCTCAAGCTCTTCAAGAGATATGGTTTCGGCCACCTCCGGCTCACCCCACGGCGCGCCGGTTTCCGGGTTGGTCTGATTGATCTCGGCCTTGCTGTTATATTTGTTATAGAACCTGACCACGGTTTCGAGATCGGCAAAGACGCCGTTATGCATATAGGGCCCTGTCACTGCGACATTGCGCAGTGACGGGGTTTTGTATTTTCCGCGATAGGCCGGGTCTTCGATGGCGGCGTTATCGAGTAAACCGTTATCGGTAAATGCCACGTCTTTTTTATTGGCATCGCGTGTCGCAACGTTGCGTGGCACGCCGATATTGTGGAACTCGTAATTGGTAAAGGTCTCGCCTTCTGCTGTCGGACTGGTTTTCAGCATGTGGCAGGTATTGCAGTTGGTGAATTGCTGCGAGAAGAACAGAACACGCCCCAGTTCTTCCTGCGGCGTCATCTTGTATTCGCCGCGCAGGAACCGGTCATATTTGCTGTCAAACGGTGCGAATTGTTCGTCTTCCTCGAACGCGGCAATTGCCTTGGTCATCGCCGCATAGGCCTGATCGGGATCAGACCAGACATCATCGCCAAACAATGCCTTGAAGCCCGCAACGTAATCATCGTCCTCACGCAGGCGTTCAACCACGCTGGCCTTGTCGGGCATGCCCATTTCAATCGGGTTCAGTGGCGGCCCCCCGGCCTGCTCGGCCAGATCCATCGCCCGGCCATCCCAGAACTGTCCCCCAACCGCAACACCATCTTCGCGCACATGGAATGGCGGGGAAAACTTGGCATAGGCGGCCGTTGGCGCATTGCGATCGCCAAGGCTTTTGCCATCATCCCCCAATGAAAATGCCCCGCTTGCAACATCCACCCGCGGATCACGAAACGCCAGTGACGGATCATGGCAAGTCGCGCATGACATGGTGCGATTGGCCGACAGGTTGGTATCGAAATAAAGCGCCTCGCCAAGCTGTGCCTTGTTCGCAAACGGAGACTCGGCATCTGATGCGGCAGCGATTTCCGATAGCCCGGCTGTCGCCGCCTCATTCGCATGCGCAAGGCGCTGCAACATTTCCGATGCGTCTTCGGCCAAGGCAGGACTGCCTGCACCCGATCCCAAAAGGGCGGCAAGAGTTGTAAAACGCATGAAGGAACGGGCTGTGAATGACATCGGAAATACTTCAATCTGGTCGTGTTTTGGCAAGGATCGCGAAGTTACTTTAATCGCGAACGCTATGCATTTACACCCACACAGTTGCGCTTCGCCTTGATAAAAGTCAATGGCAAGCTGGCCTGCGCCCATTGTATCTAATCCGGATCAATCCCCTGATTGCCATACATCGCGCGATATTCATCGGTTTGGATTTCTTTCCGGATCGCATCACTAATCTTGTGCGCCAGTTCCGAGGCAATGGTTTTGGCCGAAAACATCAAACGCACCGGCTCCCGCCCCAGAATGAAGGGATGTTCTTCCACGGTGCGGCCATAGCCAAGCTCTTCTACCTGGGCGATATAGGCGGCCGGAATGCCAAGCAACAAATCCACCCGATTGGCCAACAGCAACTGCAGCCCATGCGGCCCGACCGAGACATCACTGACATGCTTGGCACCTTCGGGGCTGTTTTTGAAATCCTCAAACGCCTGACCGCGATAGGCGCTGCGGACATGCCCGATTACAAGATCCTGGGCAATGACATCTTCAAGACTGCCAAGGCCAATGCGTCCGGCATCGCCATTGCGAACCACAAAACCGATTACTTCATTGCGATAAGGCACGGAAAACAGACCATATTTTGCCCGCTCCTCCGTATAGGAGGCAGACGGCAGAATATCGACTTCCCCTTTCTCGACCGCATAAAGCGACCGCTTCCAAGGCAAAAACACAAAGTGGATGTCGCAGCCGACCGATTTCATCACCTTGGCAATAAAGACATTGTCGATGCCAACGGCAACGCCGTTTTCATCCTTCATGCTAAACGGACTGTAACTTTCCGATGCACGAATGATCAGCGGACGTGAACAGTCACTGATCGGCTTTGCCTGCCCTGTCTGCATTCCCCCAAGCAACAGAACAAACATCACAACCATGCAAGGCAGTACCCGCCATGCAGTCATTTGATTAACCCCACATCCAGTTCGTGATCAGCGCCCCTGTTAATGTTTGCGTTTCCCGCAATTTTCCTTGGTGCGTCTGATATGCCTTATACGTCCGACAGGACATTTTTCCCTTTATCCATATGATGATGTCCGAAAATGCCCCTGTGTAAAAGGGGGCCCGGGCATCATGGCAGGCAAATTATTTTGATGGGTTTTGCTTGGATCTTACGCCAGATCTTCGGGGATCGATTTGACATATTCCTGCGCAAGATCGGCATAACGATCCGCCGACACCTTGAAAAACTCGATTTCTTCCTGTGTCAGGTCACGGACCTTGCGCGCCGGCACACCAGCCCAAAGCTCGCCCGCCGGAATGCGCTTGCCCGGAGCCAGAAGCGCATTGGCACCAAGCATGCCGCCCTGCTCGATGACGCAGCCATCCATGACGGTTGCCCCCATGCCAACAAAGCTTCGATCTTCAAGCGTGCAGGCATGAATGATCGCCGAATGCCCAATGGTGACGTCATCACCGATATAGGTGCCAAACTTTCCCTTGGCGACATGGACCATGGTCAGGTCCTGGATATTGGTACGCGATCCGATGCGAATTTCATGGACATCGCCGCGAATGACACAGCCAAACCAAATCCCGGTCTCCCCCCCGATTTCGACATCGCCAATGATGGTCGCATTGGGCGCGATAAACGCGGTTTCATCAATGGTGGGCTTAACCCCGCGATAGGACAAACGCATGATGATGGACCTTTCACAAACTGGCGTTCAAACATTTGCCACCAGTCTAAAGTTGATCCCCCAGACATGAAAGCCCGCTGTGACGAAATTCGACCAATGCCCAACAGCATCCTTACCCGAAAACAAAAAAGGCGAAGCCATTTGGCTCCGCCTTTAATGCTTTATCGCTGGTTCGCTTACGGGAACAGCGGCTCGATCTCAAGACCCATGGTTTCGGGCAGGCCGAGCATGACATTCATGTTCTGAACCGCCTGACCGGATGCGCCTTTGACCAGGTTGTCTTCGACCGCAACAATGATCACACGACCCGGCACGCGGTCCTTGACCACACCCATCAGGACATAGTTCGACCCACGCACATGACGGGTTTGCGGCGTCACATCGAATGGCAGGATGCGGACAAACGGCTCATCGGCAAAACGCTTTTCAAGCGCGGCTTGGATATCCTCGGGCGTCGTGCCATCGGTCATTTTGACATAGATGCTCTCAAGGATTCCGCGGCTCATCGGCATGAGGTGCGGGGAAAAGTTCACCACAACATCATTGCCACTCGCCCAGGCAAGGCCCTGCTCGATCTCCGGCGCGTGGCGATGCCCGCCGGTGCCATAGGCATGAATGCCCTCGGTCACTTCGGCAAACAGGGTCATTTCCTTGGGCGAACGGCCAGCACCGGTGACACCGGATTTGGCATCAATGATGATGTCGTCCGAATGCACCATCTTGCCTTCAAGAAGCGGTACCAGGGCAAGCTGCACCGGGGTCGGATAGCAGCCCGGATTAGCAACAACACGCGCCTTTTTGATTGCTTCACGATGCAATTCGGTCAGGCCATAGGCCACTTCTTTCTGCAGGTCCTGTGCGGTGTGTTCCGCGCCGTACCATTCCTTGTATGTTGCCGGGTCAAACAGGCGGAAGTCGGCCGACAGATCCACGACCTTTACATGTTCTGGTAGACCGGCAATGACTTCCTGGGTCGTGCCATGCGGCAAGGCGCAGAAAATCAGATCCACGGTCGACCAGTCGGCGTCTTCGATCTTGATCATGGTCGGGAGGTCAATATGGGCAAGATGCGGGAAGACTTCCCCGAACGGACGTCCGGCGCGTCGGTCTGCGGTCAACAGGGTGATTTCCGAAGCTGGATGATGCGCAAGAATGCGAACCAATTCCGCCCCGGTATAGCCACTGGCACCGAGAATTCCGACTTTGACCTTAACGTCACTCATATCAAATCTTGCTCCGAGTTAGGCACCCGCAGATTGGCGGGTATTGATAACGCGCGGATGTTGGCAAACAAGCCCCCGAGATGCAAGCAATTAGGCGGCAAATATCCCTGATAATCTGCAACATTCCCATGCGCTTTGCTCATGCGCACAGATCACCCTTGCCTATTTCTTGCGCGCCCGGCGTACGCTATCAGGACAGGCTCGCGCATCTTCGGGCAAAACGGTATAGAACTTCTCGATCTTCTCATATCCCGTGGGGGCAGCCACCGGATAGCTTACCACATATCGGCTGTCTGACAGGCCAAAGTCACTGGCTTTCAACCCAGATCGTTGCAACCACATGCGGCGATGGGCATCTGATAAAATCACATTCGGATCATCGACCAGAAAAATCGCATCGCGCGCCAGCCGGTCATTATATTTGTGGTGCGTTGGCAACCAGGCGGCCAGTTGTTTGCGAAGTTCGCCCGGGCTTGGCACATTGCGCGTTCGGGTGGCGAACTTCGTCATGCGATCAACAAGCGGACCGATATCGCCCGGCGGTACGGACCCATGGGTGGCGCGGTCGATGAAAAAAGCCAAATCAATCTCGGTCGAATCGCGCTTTATCACCGGTTTAATGGCGCTATACAATTTGAAAAATCGCGCTATTTTGCCGCCATCGGCATTAGCGGCGTCATAAACCCGGTGGTAAGCATCCTGCACTTTCGGCCGCGCGCCATAGGCAGCAAACCGTTTCTCAAACTCTGCTCGTTTTGCGTCATCGACCCAGATCGCACAGAGCACATCAAACGCCGCATCATTATTGCCAAGCGCCAGACGATGCATGTCTTCGGTGAACGGGCCGAATGCGTTTTGCAGCAATCCGGGATTGGCCCGCTCGGCGGCAAACAGGATCTGCTGAATTTCCGCACCGGCCCCGGCCGTGGCGCCGCGTGGCCCCCATGTCAAATAGGCGCGCGGATCATTGGTATGGCAATAGGGATCACCTTCCAGAAAGGTCTTGCCGCTGCGGGGATTTTTCGACTGACAGAAATTAAACTGAATAACGTCATAGTCCGTGCCTTCCAGCGCAAAGGTCAGGTGGTTGGCCCGTGTGATCGCGTCAGGTGGCGGTATCTGGGCAGGCATCAACACCCGCCAGAGCCCGACTGTTATCGCCCCGTAATGCCCTGCCCCGACCGCCGCGCGCACCGATGCATTCAAACACGGCTGCAGATCAATGATCGCCTGTCGCGTCTTCGCCCCGACAATCCCGTCCGGCGTGCCATAGCTGCTGGCAGACTTCCCCGAACAATTCCCCGCCCGCGCAAACAGCCGCTCCTGAAACACTGCCACCGCCCCATATCGACCCAGCGTCAATGCACGGTTTTCAAAGCGATAGAGAACCTGTGACAGGCTTTGTGCGACCGCAGCTGGGCTCAGCGCAATCACCGAGACGCAGGCAAGCACGAACCAGACACACACAAAACCCGCAACAGGTCTCAGGCGCGTGCGTGGCTGGGTCATTTCATTTGCCTTAGTGCATGAATTCCAGAAGCGGTTTGGTGAAGTCGACCTGGGGATATTTGATGATGCTGTTCAGGGCCCGGCGTTGTTGCGCCTTTTGCCGGATTGGGTCGGCAATCAGGTCGCTTACCGCATCGACCAATCCGTCATACGGGACATCGACCACCCCTTTGCGGAACCGGTCCTCAATGACTGTTTCCGGGTTGACCTCGGCCACGACGGCCTTGGCGTTGGTCAGAAGATAGGACACGCGTACGATCTCGAAAATCTGGCTCTCATAGTAATGGTGGTTCAGGATTACCTTTGATCGTGCAATCCACTGATCGCGTTCCTTGCCATAAACGCCCATCAGCACCTTAAGATTGAGCCCACGGGCCTCGATCTCGTTGAAAATTGCGCGTCGACGTTCATTGACCGAGCCATAAAACAGAACGTCAACATCCTGCTCGACGGTGATGTCGATGCGCTGCAGCTCTTTCTGATACCCGATCGGCAGATAGCGCACATTTTCCACGCCAAGCGCCGTGATAACCTCGATATTCGCCGGGCTGTAATCCCAGATTTCCAGACCGGACTGGAACCAACCTGTCAACTGCCCACGCCACGCCTCACCAACACCGGTCAGCTGTTCGGTATTAAGAATAACCGTCCCTTCCGGCACCGCGCGCAACGCGGAAACATCAAGCAAATGCGCCCCGACGATGATATTGACGGCCCCTTGCACAAACTGATTGGTCTGGATCTGTGCCGGGTGCCCTGCTTCCTGGATCGAATACATCAAAAGCTCGGCCAGCTCGGCAAACGCCATCGAATGGATGTAACCGGTCGGCTGGACGATGCAGATGTTGTAAGGCGAATTCATAAAATTTGCGGCCCTGTTAAATTAAAAAATTCAGTCAATCAGCGGCACTTGATCAAAGACCTGTATCATAGCCAAACAGTTCGAAGTCGAGCTTGTACAGTTTCGA
Source organism: Thalassospira sp. ABL2_045 (assembly GCF_056161285.1). NCBI lineage: Bacteria > Pseudomonadati > Pseudomonadota > Alphaproteobacteria > Rhodospirillales > Thalassospiraceae > Thalassospira > Thalassospira sp. ABL2_045. The sequence goes on from NZ_JBSWYV010000003.1 coordinate 315,670, forward strand.
GACAACGCCACGCATCTCATCATCCCAGGACAGATCCTCATCAACTTTGATCCCGCGTTTGGAAAAGTCATTAACAATTCCGATTTCGTGAGACTGCTCTTCGTTGAAAAGATGAAGATCCAACCACTTTTTCACAGGGTCCAAACCCTCTTCCAATTTGAACACCATATACGGCGCCTTGGGATAGAATAACTTGTATTGCGGCAAGAAATGATTGTCATTTAGACCGATGGTGTTGATCGCCGTTTCATCAAGCGACAAAACGAACTTCTTAAAGTCAACGTCCGCCGCAATTTTCCGCTCGACGTATTTTTGAAACTTGTATGCACTTTTCAGGCGATCATATGGATTGCGTATTACCGCAAAGAACAAATCAAAGAAGGATGCTGACGGAAACAGCCGCGCTAAAGACACCCCATCCACATGCTGCGGAGAAGACTTCGTCCATAGAGTTTGAGGCTGATGAGACAGAAAACGGTTATCCAAAAAAGAAAGCTGTGCTTTGCCAGATTTATGGATATAGGCCTCAATTGCCGATCCAGCACATTTGGGAATGTGTGAAAAATAGGCAACCTTATTTCCCGAACGAATGATCGGCATGCATCGTATCCTCAATTAACAGACTTGAATCGACTTTCCCTAAAATCAACTGTGCTCCAACTTGCCTTAACAAATAACAGTATAACTGCAATTTTATTCGATTCAGGTATTATTCAAGCACAGCGGCTGGATCGAATTTTTGAAGTACATTGGCGTGACCGAGCGCTTTGTAGTAAGGGCCAAGCCTGCAGTTTCTAACAATTGATTCTGCATATATTTTCAGCCACGGCATCGGCCCCTGACGGTCCAGAACCCAGATATTCAATGCCTGTCCCATATCCATGAAGGTCACTTCAGGAAACTTACGCTGTAAACGCATAAGCAACCAAAATGCAAAAGAGCCACCCGCCTGAGAAATAACCACAGGCGAACTGTCGAAACGATGCTTCATGCCCTCGATTGCTCGACAAAGGTGGTTGAACACCTCGTATCTGTGGCTGTGGATATTGCTTGGAGGGATCTTGTAGTGCCCCATCAACGGCATGTTCAAGCGTTGGGGCAAAACATCAAGCTTTTGCGACGCAATAAGGATTGAAGGCCGCTTTCTGACCGCGTCCATAATCGCCGGAAGACTGCCGCTGATTGCGTAACGCTTGAAAAGCGTCCCATCCCAAAAACGGTATCCGTCCTCAAAGTACTGACTGATTGAAGAAAATCTCGCCGCGAGTTTATCGTGATGGTCTCCTGGAATGTGCCACAAACGGCCATCATGGGTTGGAAACCCTTTTAGAGCCAAACCGATATAAGCATTTTCGGGTCGATTTTTTTCAGAAAGAACAGAGAACAGGTCGTCAATAAACCCTTCTACCAGGCAACCGTTGTTCGGTGTCAGCTTTCTTGCCCAACGCCGACCAAGGTAGCGAATTTGAGTATCGGTAAGACACTCGAAAGTTTTACTGTTGCGCAGTGCTCCTCCAAGACGCTCTGAAAATGCAACTGCGTCCCAAAGGCCATGCGGCAATTTGACACTGGAGAATGGTTCACCACTTTCGAGCTTCTGCAATATCACACTGACATCGGGGCAGGCCAGTTGGTAACCAGCGTCTCCGATTTCAACACTTTGCTCCTGGGCTTGGCCAAACTGACTGGCAGCAGCGCGATTTTTACGAACTTCTTCGGCAGAGAACATGTCAACGGCGCCACCGCCACCAAAGTCCACGGGACCTGTTTCAGAATGCGATGGCAAAATCCTGGCAAGCTGATTAACTGTATAGGCACTGTTAATCGTAGCTTCATCAAGGCCATCAAGCCCTTCAGCGACGTCGTCCGCCCCCTTTAGCACCGCAAGCGCACAGGGGTCCACGTTGGCCCTTGGCATCCACCCCAGCTCTGCACCGAACCTCGAAAAGTGCTCGTCTGGGGGTAATGCTGTTTGGTCCAATGCAAACTGATAGCAAGAAGCGTAGAATGCCGGATCAACCAAGTTAGAATAATTAATGGATCTTTTTCCTTCGTTCACTGAACAATATGCCCTGCCCGTTCGTCAGTAACTGCCAATTTGACAACTCACTGCAGTGCATCAGGGTGACGAGACGTGGGTAGGTTTTTTAAGTACTCGACAACCGTTTCTGGCTTATTCCACATCAAGGTATCAATAATCGAAAGGTTAGGCTTAAACTGGAAGGGATGCGGAACATCGAACGTCAGGCTGGGTAAACTGGTAAATTCAATTCCAATATCGGCGGACTGCCACTCTTGATAATCGAATAAATCGACACCCCCTGACGGATTTATATAAGTCGATGCTCCCAGTTGCTTGGAAATCTCAAGAGCCCATTGTCCGGCATGCGTGACGGCGGAAAAGTCCAAATCCAACTCTGAACAGACATCATACGAAAACGGTATGTCCAGAAACCGGCACACATTGCGCAACCCAGAAATATTCAAACTGCACAGCTTATCATCTGCACACTCAGAAAATGCGTTTGCGACCATCTCCCGAACCGCATCAAAATATGGTGCCTTATTGCGATAAACGTTGAGCTGTCTCAGCAACTTTTCAGCTGTTCGATTGAAATCAAGAACCTGCATTTCAGAAATAAAGTGCCCTGACTTCTTAATGATCGGGGCACTGATGAATTGTTCGCCTTTGTTAGGTTCCTGAATACGGTTCCGGTTCATCCATGATTTCGACTGATATTTGACAACATCAAACACCACCCACTGGTCGGTTTTCACGATCAGGTCGAAATACCCCATATACGGGAAGAAATAGGGCTGCATAATTCCGAGCTTCATTGAGACCCCGCCTCACATACAAGGAAGTCTTTTATTTGCTCTGCAACCTGCCCGGCATTGTTAAGAGTTACCCTGAGAATCCCGATAATGGCCTTGGTGTCTTCAAGAGAGACCTGTGCGCCAGATGGCAACTGGAACACCTTTTCCGCCAATGCTTCGGAGTTTGGCAAAAACGTACTCGAAGCATTATGTGCATCGCGGTACGGGTCCAGCCGATGCACACAGGGATAAAAATAGCGTCGGGCGTAAACACCCTCTGCACGCAGGATCGTTACAAGTTGATCACGTGAGAGTGGGCAATCTTCGGCAAGCTCAAATACAGAATACTGGAAATTGTTTTTTCCGTCCTTATCCAGATAAGCAGCCTTCAAAAAAGGCAAATCCGCAAGGCCATCAATGTAGGAGGAGTATAGTGTTTTGTTCCTCTCGACATTTTGCTCTAGCTTTCCGAGCGCCATCAACGCCATCGCAGCCTGCAGCTCGCTCATCTTGCCATTCATCCTCATCTCCACCTCGACATCCGCGGGTGTTCGATGAAAATTGCGAACAGTGTTAATTCGGGCAGCCAACGCATCGTCACAGGTGACAACGGCCCCGCCCTCGGCGGCATTAACGACCTTCGTTGCATGCATCGAATAGACAGAAACATCGCCAAACCGCGCAAGACTTGTCGATTTGTAGTCGCATGCAAACCCATGACAGGCGTCGTAAATCAGCTTCAGCCCCTTTTCCTTACACAAGGACTGCAAGCCTTCCGGATCACATGCCCTGCCCCACACATGCACACCGAGTACTGCTGAGGTTTCCGCGTTGATATGCTCCTCAACGGTCTCGCGCGATATCATGTGTGTTCGCGGATCAACGTCCACAAAACGGGGCGTTAGCTTTGCCCATTTCAAAGCTTCGACCGTGGCAGGAAAAGTGAAGGATGGAACGAGAACTTCGCCTTTGATGTCCAACGCCACCAACGCGACCATCAATCCCACCGTGCCATTCGTCACCGTGTAGGCATGCTCAACATCGAGGCGCTCTCGCAACACTTCTTCGAGCTTCCCAACCAATGGGCCGTGGTTGGTGAAGTAGCGTCGTTGCATCACCGACCTCATCCAGACATCGAATTCACTTCGATCCGGGATATGGATTTGCCCAACCGGTTTTTCTTGCTCAAACTGTTTTTGACCACCAAGAATCTTCAAATCGTCAATTGTTCGCTTCAGCATTATGCTGAGCCCTCCAACTGACCAAGACCTTGTCGTATTGCGTTTCCGAGTGTGGATACTGATTCAAACCACTCACCTATTATCTGGCAATCATTGACAGATACCAGATCACCAACAGGCAACTGGATCATACTCCGGGCCAATCGATCAGTAACAGTCAAACTTTCCGGAACCTGAAGCCCCCTGGGCGTATTTGGCTGATCCGAAGGACTGGATGGTGGGTAATCTGACAGCCGGTACAAAACTTCATTGTAGTAAGGCACGGCGAGTGCATTTTCTGCTCTTAACAGAAATACAGTTTCCTCCCGTGACAGAGGCCACACTTCACTATCAAGCAAAATCACAGCAAACTCATAATTGTGCTGAGAGTAATGATCAGCGTAAGGGATCAGTTTGATGCCCGGAACATTTGCCAGTGCCGCCTCATAGGCCTCAAAGCGCGCTTTGTTTCCCTTTGAAACGTCATCAAGCGTATCAAGTGACGCAAGGGCCATGGCAGAATGAAGTTCGTTAAGCTTGCCATTCAGACCGATACAAGAAATACGGCTGGCTTGGACATAACCAAAATTTCGAAATTCGCTTAGATACTCAACCAGCCTGTCATTATTTGTCGTAATGTAGCCGCCCTCTGTCCCATTTAGCATCTTGGTCGCATGAAGGCTGAATATCTCCATCTCGCCCCGGCCACCGGACGGCATGCCATTTGGCATTTTGCAACCAAGAGCATGAACCGCATCATAGAACACGGGAACACCTGTGGCCTCGCTCAGCTTTGCAAGCTCATCGCAGTCACAGGGGGCGTTCACTTGATGCACCCCCATAATCGCCAAGGTATCCTCATCAATGAGTGCGTTGGCAGCGGAAGGATCGATCGTATGACGCACAGGATCGACATCACAATAAACCGGCTCGAACCCCGCCCATCGGATCAAATGCGGTAAACCGACATAGGTAAAACCTGGAAACAGCACTTTCAGCCGACGTGATTTGAGCGCGGGGTCATCCGCAACACGCTGCTCATACAAGACCTGCATCGCAGCGATCAGCGCTACGCAGGCGTTCGAATACATCACAACGTGCTTAACTTGATGATACGAAGCCAACGCCTCCGCGAGTGCACGCGTGTTCGGGCCGTCATTGGTAAATCTTTTGGCTTCAAATGCCGCATCAACACAGGCTTCGAAACGTGCCCAATCCGGCACAGCGAGCTGCCCTTTTGGACGTGGTTGATTTTTGGGAAACAAGGGTTTCCCGCCAAAAACAGCCAATTCATTCAGACTGCTCTTGGTTCCACGTTCAGCAAGCGGTAAACGTTCCGCGTCGCCAATTATCTGACCCGGCTTCCAGGCAGCCCCAAGCGCAAGCGTCTCATAGTCGACAAAACCCGACAATTGCCTCCCAACCAACTCAGAACCGATCGTAAATCTGATATCGTCAACGGCCTCGGTTTTCCAACGCGCGACATCTTCAGGCTTTTTATAAACGGCCCGCACGTTATCAATTGTCTTGGATTGGGAGCTCTTGAAAAATTCGAGCGTCGCCTCTGTGACGGGCAGTCCTAACCAGTCAAAAAGGTCCTCAAGTACAGGCAGGCCTTGTTCGACAAGTTCCTCGTAACGTAGAATTTTCACCCGATCCGGATATTCTTCGGCCAACTGAAGCTGCTCTGTTGTGACTTGCTTCCAGTCATCAAACCCCCAGAATTCGCCAGTGATCGGATTGCCATCCTCAAATTTCCTGCAAGCACCAGTCCGCCATTCTTGCATCGGGTCTGCCGTCGCGGGAAATTCCTTGGGGTTCTTTATCCATGAATGGATGGTTGCAACAGGATTCCGAACTAGGGCAACAAACTTTACGTTATCACATTTCTCAACAATCGACCGCGTAAGGTCATGATACCGTGTTGATTTGATACACAAATGCGAAGGCGCATCCGCTTTATTCTTAAACGCTGGCAGCAGCCCTTCATCTCTGAGGTAGTGCTGATCAAGATACGCGCCTTCGCGTTCATACACAGCCTCAAACAGGTTTTGCCAATCATCGCCGGTGGAGTTTATCCCGCAGGCGTTCTTGAATTCATATGAAAACAGCGGGCAAAACTTTAACCGAACATCTGAATGCGACGCCAAAATCTGAGAAACCCAGTTACTTCCAGACCTCGGCATACTGCTAAGCCAAATCACTGCTCGCTTTGACATCAAACACTTCCCCGCACCAACACAGCATCATAACGGTAGTGGTGGGCATGATGCCCATCGGGCATCTGATGAAATTCAACATCCCAGCCACACTGGCTCGCAATTTCAGATAATTCCGCCTTTGAATACCAAACCCCTATTGGCGATGCCGGGTCATTTCCAGCATCCGGACTCAGTGATTTTGAGCTGTAAAAGGCATCTTTTTTTTCACGGTCGGGGACATTCCCCACCATAAACCGGGTCAATTCTGGAAAACGGTCAAACAGAAACTTAAAGAGTTCCACCACTTTTCCCTGCGGTAGATATTGCAGAGAACCATACATATACGCCTTTGATTGCGCACGATCAGGGGCCAAAGCTTTCACCCCCTGCAAAACATCGTCGACAACGTATTCGATGCGCTTGTCGGAACCGAAGAACTTCCGCGCGGTTGCAATCAAACTGGGTGAAACATCAATCCCAATGACATCTTCCACATCCTCAAATACGCGATGCGTCAAAGCACCATTCCCGCAGCACAAATCGAGCACATGATCGCTTTTCTGCAGCTGCAAAAGATTGCGCGATTGCTCCACAATCAAAGCTATATTTTCTTCGGATATCGGTTTGCCGTTAACAGTGCGTTTCACCTGTCCCCAGAAGTCATCTTCATTACAAGAAGCTGCATGAAGCTCGTAAATTTCTTCTGGTTTCGGCATTGTCGCTCCACGAAAGGCAACGGAACCTATCTGCGATACTTGTTCAGGACCTTGCCCTTAGATAGCAGGGTGACGTTTATTTATCGTTAGAGTATCGTCAGTCCTTTGCAATTAAAAGCACAAATCCAATGCAGAACAAATGCCTTTACATACATCTCGGTGCTCCAAAGACAGGTACAACTTATATTCAAAAGTATTTTTGCGACCATCAAAAAGAGTTCGCAAACAATGGCCTGCTGTATCCAGATGCAACAATACGGGGGTATGGGCACCATGACGTTGCGTTACTCTTAAATGGCGCATATCCGGACTGGTCGACGAGGCAACCCAAATCGCTTGATGAGCTCGCTGGTAAAATCGGCGACGAGATAACCTCGTCCAACTCAGATGTTCTGATTTCCAGTGAGAACTTTTTCTTGTTCCCGCAGCCCACCAAGCTCAAAGAGCTGATGGATAGACACGCTTGGCTAACCCAACGAAAACTGAAACTGATTGTCTACCTGCGGCGCCAGGACGATTTCATGGAGTCCTGGTACAACCAGATGGTTAAAGCCCAAGGATATGCTGGAGACATGTCTGAGGCCATCGACACCATGCGAGATCAGTGCGATTACGAAAAACAGCTTCGCAATTGGCTAACCGCATTCAGCGCAGACGAACTGGTCGTCAAAACGTACGAAGAGGCCAAAACACACAAATCAGGTATCCTTGGTGATTTGGTCGAAGAAATTCGCCCCGAATTATTACCTTTGATCTCACACAACAAAGATCAAAGAGAGAATATCAGCCTTTCACGCGACCTTCTCGAAGTTCAAAAGATACTCAATCGATTACCCGTATCGATCGAAGAAAAGCGCATGCTCCACAAAGATCTGATGACGCTAACGCAACACAATCAAGAACCAAATAAATACAGTGTCCTCAGCCCGCAACAGGCCGACGACCTGATGCGCACCCACAAGGAAGGCAACAAATGGGTGGCTGAGACATTTTTAGGAAGAAAGAACCTCTTCCCGGAACGCCCCAAGCAAGAGCATCTGCCCTATCCGGGATTGTCGAAGGAAACTGCCGTTCAAACAATGGGCATGCTCGTCATGGCGCTCAAAAAGAATGAAAAACCATCCTGAGAATCCTGAAATTCGGAGCCTGAAAAGATGACGGCCCCGAATTTCAATTCGCACGCTTAACTCGCCACCTTCATATTCTGGTTCAAAAGTGCCAACCGATACCGCCCGACCTTCTTAAACCCCAGCGCCTCATAGGCCTTGGCTGCTGGTTCACTATCCGTTGACAGGATGGCGCGTTTAACGCCCCTTGCCCGCACAGTTAGCAGGGTTTTGGCGACCAGGATGCGGGCATAGCCGTTTGAGCGTTGCTCGGGCGGGGTCCAGACGGGGCCGACTTGCACCATATCGGACAAGGTCGCATTAAAGCCTGAAAGCGACACCGCCTTGCCATCAACGATCAGGCCCCACATTGTTCGCCCGTCCAGCGCATGGACAAGACGTGAGGCAATCTTGCTATCAAGGCTTGGCGTATCTTCCGCGCCCAGTGCCTCAATCTCATAGGCGCGCAGCCAGCGCAGCAACGTGTTGCGTTCGATCTTTTCGGCATCGACCATCTGGAAATCATCGGCACGCGCATTTTGCGGCACGATGAGTTTGGCAAGATCAAGCTCGTAAAGCACATCCGATGCATTGATCGCAAAACACGCATCCTTTAATCCAAGCTGACACAGCATATCCTGTGCGGGATCGGCATCACCAAACACCCCCGCCACCGGCTTGAGCGGATCGGCAACGAACGCCTCGGTCAGCGCCGTCGGGATCGCGGGTTGATCCCCGGCCTCGACAAAAACATTGCCATTGGCAAATTGCGCGACAATCGCGCTGATGGAGCCATCTTGGGCCACTGCCCCGAACCAGTTTCCAGAAAGCGGATGACGACGTCGCTCAATACCGGCAGTTCGCAGGTTCCCGCGCAGCACCATGCAAGTCGCTGCATGGTTGGCAAGGAATGCGGTTGCGGCATCAAAATCGGCGTCGTGCAGCTTTCTGTACTGCATATCGGGGGTCCCTTTCATTGGGGGTGGGCTCATGGCCAAACTTTGAAATTGGCACAAAAAAAAGACCGCTCCATCAGCGGCCCTTCACATATCGCAAGGTCATCCAACAGAGGTTCAAACGGTTATGTTTTGAAAACTCGTCGCATCGTTCCAACCATCGGATCACACCTTGAATTTTGAAATTATCTCGTCAGTGGTTTTGTTCTTATCACACCCTCTGGAAATTTCGATCCCTCTTTTTAAAATTCTTTGTCGCCAACACCCTCGCCCGCATTCCAGCATATAAAAACCGCAAGTCAGAAGCTGATTTTCAATTCGATTTGCGATAACCTCGGAAACTGGTATTACCATTACCAAGCGCCCTTTATTCGGAGTTGACCTCATGCCAGTGATTACCTGCGTCGAAGACCTGAAACGTATCTATAAGCGGCGCACACCGCGCATGTTTTACGATTACGCAGAATCCGGAAGCTGGACCGAGCAGACATTCCGTGAAAACACCACCGACTTTCAGGACATTCACCTGCGTCAACGCGTCGCAATCGACATGGCCGGGCGCACCACCAAAAGCCAGATGATCGGTCAGGACGTCTCCATGCCTGTCGCCCTTGCTCCGGTCGGCCTGACCGGCATGCAAAGCGCTGACGGCGAGATCAAGGCCGCCCGCGCAGCTGAAAAGTTCGGCGTACCCTATACGCTGTCGACCATGTCGATCTGCTCGATCGAGGATGTCGCAGAAAACACATCCAAACCCTTCTGGTTGCAGGTCTACACACTCAAAGACGATGACTTCATGAAGCGTCTGTTTGACCGCGCCAAAGCGGCCAACTGCTCGGCCGCGGTGATCACCGTCGACCTTCAGATGCTGGGTCAGCGCCACAAGGATTTGAAAAACGGCCTCTCCGCCCCGCCCAAGCTGACGGTCAAATCGGTCGCCGACATGATGACCAAGGTGCAGTGGGGCCTTGGCATGCTCGGCACCAAACGCCGCTTCTTTGGCAACATTGTTGGCCACGCCAAGGGGGTTGCCGACGCATCATCACTGACGACCTGGACGGCCGAAGCGTTCGACGTCTCCCTGGACTGGGACCGCATTCGCGAATTCCGCAAAATGTGGGATGGCCCGTTGATCATCAAGGGGATCATTGATCCGCGCGATGCCCTGGAAGCCCTTAATGTCGGAGCCGATGCCATCATCGTGTCCAACCATGGCGGTCGCCAGCTTGACGGCGCCCTGTCCTCCATCCGCGCATTGCCGGCCATCATGGATGCCGTCGGGGACAAGATCGAAGTCCACCTTGATAGCGGCATCCGCTCTGGCCAAGACGTACTGAAGGCCTTGGCCCTTGGTGCCAAGGGCACCTATATCGGCCGTGCTTATGTCTATGGCCTGGGCGCAATGGGTGAGGCTGGCGTCACCAAGACGCTGGAGATCATTCACAAGGAACTTGAAGTCTCCATGGCACTTTGCGGCCATACGGACATCACCAAGGTCGATCGCGATATCCTGATGATCCCGCGCGATTTCTCGGACCGCTGGCAGTAACGCCACCACACGGCTCTACATCAAACAAAAGCGGCGTCCTTCGTTTTGAAGACGCCGCTTTTTTGTTGGCTTGAGAACCAAACCCGCAAAAAGAAAAAGCGCCACCCGAAGATGACGCTTTTCCAAACAGTATCGCGAGCCTGTTGCCCGAAAACGAATTAACGTTTCGAGAACTGGAAGCTACGACGAGCTTTGGCGCGACCGTATTTTTTACGTTCAACTGCACGCGAGTCACGGGTGAGGAACCCACCAGCTTTAAGTGACGAACGCAGTGCCGGCTCGAACATGGTCAGTGCACGGGAGATACCGTGACGAACGGCACCGGCCTGACCGGAAAGACCGCCACCGGTTACGGTGCAGACAACGTCGAACTGATCTTTACGATCGGTTGCGCCGAACGGCTGGTTGATCACCATGCGCAGAACCGGACGTGCGAAGTAGTCTTCGAACTCACGGCCATTGACGGTGACTTTGCCCGAGCCCGGCTTGATCCAGACACGTGCAATTGCGTTCTTACGACGGCCGGTTGCATAGGAACGGCCCTGTGCGTCGATCTTCGGCTCCGGCAGGGTGCCTTCTGCAGCTGCAGCAACTTCGCCGCCCTGTGCCAGATCCTTGAGATCTTCAAGAGTTTTGGTGTCGGCCATTATTTAGCACTCCGCTTGTTCTTTTCGTTCATAGCCGCTACGTCGAGGACTTCCGGCTTCTGAGCTTCATGCGGATGCTCGGTACCAGCATAGACGTGCAGTTTGGAAAGAACCTGGCTGCGCAGCGGGCCACGGGTCATCATACGCTCAACAGCTTTGATGATCACGCGCTCCGGGTGCTCACCGTTCAGGAGCTTGTCCATGGTGCGTTCTTTGATGCCGCCCGGGTAACCGGTGTGCCAGTAGAACTTCTTGTTCTGAAGTTTACGGCCAGTCAGTTTGACTTTTTCGGCATTGACGATGACGATGTGATCGCCACAGTCCATGTGCGGGGTAAACATCGCTTTGTGTTTACCACGAAGACGGTTGGCAACAACGGCTGCAAGGCGGCCAAGGACGACGTCTTCTGCGTCGACCACGAACCATTTGCGCTCGATGTCGCTCGGTGTCGCAGTGAAGGTTTTCATTATTTCTATACTCGAAAACTGGGTTCCACGGAGGGATTGTTCCCTCGTTGAAAGTCGGCGCATTATGCCAGCATTCAACAGGAAAACAACAGGAATATTTCACATTAAATCAACGACTTATGAGTAGCGGTATTATTTTACCACACAATATCGCATTATTTTTCAGCCGGTGGCATGGCATATGTCCCGACCACATGCGCACACAGGCTGTCATCCACTGCGGATCGAATATGGCATTCCGCAATCAAAAGCCGCCTGCCCGCCTTAAGGATCTTGGCCTCCGCAATCAGATCGCCCGGCTTTGCCCCGGACAGGAAATGCACGGTCGCCTCTGTCGTAACAGACAGGTCCGCCTTGGGGACCACAAGCCAGGCCACGGCATAAAGCGCAATATCGGCCAGCGCAAAGATCGCAGGCCCGGTCACGACATTGCCCGGGCGCAGATAGCGTTCCTTGAACGGCAAACGCAGCACAGCGGTGTCTTCCGACAGGCTTTCGGTCACCACCCCCATATCGCCAACAAATGGCACCTTTTCACGCATGATGGCGTCAAAGTCAGCCGGCGTCACACCGGTTGGCGTTGCGGAACTGTTCATGGCTTGGTTGGCCTCCCTCTGAGGCTGCTTTATGCAGCATTTATTGTTTCAGAAAGATAGCCTGACATAACGTTTACGTTAACGTCAATAATTTGCGCACCCGCATGCCATCAAATGTGTATCCAGGCCTCCCCTATCGGGTCACGATCCCAACCACATCCGTATAAATCGCCACCACCACGCACAGGATCACGATGCCCGCAATCGCGGTTGCCCCGATAGCCGGCAGGTTTTCTTTCATCCATGTGCTGATCGATATGGGCGACGTTTCATCCGCCGGGCGCTTGAACCGGGCGCGCACCGGCCCGCGCGAAAGATCCCGCACCGGCTTGTCGACTTCGTCATTGGATGCCCAGTGATGGCGGTTTTCGGGCAGATATACAGGCTGTCGGTCTTGCTGACCGGTTTCGTCATACATCATGGCGATTTCACAGCGTCACTCGCTGGCTCCTGCAACAAGGGTGAACTCTCATCTTCCGCCGTGATCCTGACACCTGTTCAACAGGCCATGATCGCGGCGCCCCCGCCTCGGATAAATCTGCTCTGTCTTCCCCGGACCTGGTCCCTCTTTTTATGTAACGCCGGTCCCAAGGGCTTTGGCGTCACATCATTGATTGCCTTCCTAATATATGGGGATTAAGGCAACCGTTCGGCAACAGTTGGGTATTTGTGTTACCGGCCGATGATTGATGAAAATTCGTTGACCGTCAGAACAAGAACATACCCAACCGCCACAGCCGCAATCATATAGGCCGCAAGGCGCGCCAACATCTTGTTCAGACTGACCGGCTCACCAGCCTGCTTGCGGCCTCTTGATGATTTTCCCTTTGATGCGCCCGACGATTTTCCCTGCTTTTGCAAGATCGCCTGTCGCTTGGCATCAAGGTCATCTTCAACGGCCCAGTTCGACTCACTGTCTGGCAGATTGATGCGCGACTTGCGCACCTCGGCCTCTTTAAGGTCATCAACCCGACCGGAAATGTCATTCTGGGCATTGCTGCCAGTACCGTCCTCGCCCTCACGCATGCCATCAAGCAATGTCTTCCCGCCATTCAGGCTTTCAACATATTCGTCATACGCGCTGCGTTCTTCGGCAATGGCCGCCTTTTGGGCCGCCGCATGGGCCGCAGGGTCCTTTGCCTGCGCGGCTACATGGGCTGCGTACGATCTATCTGATGACGTAAAGGCCTGCTGGTCTTCCTTGGGCAGGAACATCGATACCAGCCCACTTGTCTTGTTCTGCACATAGACATGGCGCCGCGGTTTGGTCTTGGGGCCGGTCGCGGCATGTTCGTTTTTGGTGCTGGCAAGCTTCGCGCTGCTGATAAGCGGGGACGGCTTTGGCCCCACCATGGCAGGCGGGGTTACATCCTGCGCGATAACGGGATCAGGATTCTGGTCACCATCTTCGTCATCAGGATCAACTTTCGGCTTGGGCATCAAAAAGGCCGGAATATCAAAGCCTCTTTCCAGAAGGCGCGCACGCGCTTCGGCGCGATACCGTTCAAGGTCGCGTTCCATCATGTCCTTGCGATCAAACCGCTTGATGGGCGTTTCTCGCACAGGTTTTGTCAGCTTGACGCCTTCACGGACTTTACGGGTCGGTAAAAAACGACCCGGTGCTTTTCCGCGCCGACGGGGTATGTTTTCACTCATCCACAACCACTTGCCGAATGCATTTTATAAATCAGGCACAAACACCAGAAATTCGGCACATCTCCAAGGGCCAAGCGCATCCACATGATCGTCGCGGTCAGTCATGTGAATGCGCTCGAACCCTAGGGTTTTATTTTTAACCCGTTACGTGCAATTCTACTACGAGTTACCGTGATATAAAAATCAAAAATACATCACATTCAAACAGTTCGCCGGGAGGAACACGATGACCGATGCCGCAACCGACAGCCCGCTTGTCACACGTACAGACCATGACGGGTTCGTCACCGTGAAGATGAACAATCCAACGCGTCGCAATGCACTCTCCGGTGCGATGATGACCGCCTTGCAGAGCGCGTTTGAACAAATCGCCACTGAAAATGATATTCGGTGCGTCATCCTCGCGGCAGAAGGCCCGGTTTTTTGTGCCGGTCACGATCTCAAGGAAATGAGCGGCATCACCGAATGTGATCAGCACGCCGCCCTGTTCAATCAATGCAGCGAACTGATGATGACCATTGTCAGCCTGCCGCAGCCGGTGATTGCCCGTGTGCGCGGCATGGCAACGGCTGCGGGCTGCCAGTTGGTCGCAAGTTGCGATCTGGCCGTTGCCGCCAGCACGGCCAAATTCGCGACACCCGGTGTGAATATCGGCCTATTTTGCTCAACGCCAATGGTCGCACTGAGCCGCAATATCGCCCGCAAACATGCCATGCGCATGCTTTTGACCGGTGACCCGATCAATGCCGAAACCGCCTTTTCCATGGGACTGGTATCCGATGTGGCAGCGGATGACGAACTTGAAGATCACACCAACGCATTGGCCGCCGGAATCGCCGCCCGGTCGGGCATGACCGTGCGTTTGGGCAAGCAGGCCTTCTACAAACAGGTCGAGATGCCCTTAACACAGGCCTATTCCTATGCATCCGATGTCATGACCGCCAATATGCAAAAACACGATGCCCGCGAAGGGATCGGTGCCTTTGTCGAAAAGCGCCATCCAAGCTGGCGCCACGAATAATCCGCTTTCTGTCTGTGATTTAATTCATGATGGTATTTGCAAACAACTCGGAATGACGCATTCTGGGTGGAGATACCTCAGTATGGAGTTCGTCCCATGTCGTTTGAAATCTGGCTTGCCTTTGCTTTTGCATGTGCTGTTGTTCTGGCCATTCCCGGCCCGACCATCATGCTTGTCGTCAGCTATGCACTGGGCAAGGGAAAACAAACCGCATGGGCGACTGTTCCCGGGGTGGCGCTGGGTGATCTGACCGCCATGACGATCTCGCTTGCCGGGGCTGGTGCGCTTTTGGCCGCCTCCGCAGAAGCCTTTACCGTGCTCAAGCTCGGCGGGGCTGCGTATCTGATCTATCTCGGGATCAAGATGTGGCGCGAAAAGCCCGAAGCCCTTCATGACAACCCGGATGCCAAACGCAACCGCCCGTCGCGCATGTTCCTGCAGGCCTATGTCGTGACAGCACTCAACCCCAAGGGCATTGTGTTTTTTATCGCCTTTGTGCCGCAGTTCGTGACCGCCGGCGATCCGGTATTACCGCAATTCATCATCATGACCGCGACCTTCGTCACGCTGGCCGCAGTCAATGTTGCGATCTGGGCCGTGATGGCCAGTGCCTTGCGCGAACGGTTCCGCCATCCATCGGCCCTGCGTCGCCTGACCCGCATTGGCGGCGGGGTGATGATCGGGGCTGGCTTGCTGACCGCCCTTACCCGCCGCGCGAGTGCTGCGGTCTAGGAACCATCCCGAAGAGATTGCCGATTTTCACGCGCGCGATCCCGTCCTTGCCAAATAGAAGTGTTGCTGTCACCAGCATGCCTGCCAGCAACACATTCCAGGCCGGGCGCAATGGCCACATCCATTCCAGATTGGCTGCCAGCACCCGTTCCGCCGGAATACCGGTCGCAAGCGCGTACCACGCATATTCAATCCCGGCTGTTGCCAGCCCGGACACAACCGCAATCAGCGACAAAGTCACGACAGAGCGCAGCGACCAGCCCCGCCAATGGGCAAAGCGATACAGCATCAAACCAACAAACATCCCGGCCATCAGGGTCGCTTCGCTGACATCGATTTTTGACTGCAAAAAGAAATGCACCACGCCCAGCACGGCAATCGGATAGACCAGCTTGTGCAGGCGCACCCATTTCGCCCCCAGCCGGCGCATGGCCGACTTGGTCGAGGTCGCAGTCAGAACGGCCAGACCGACCACGGCAACAAATCCGATTGTCAGGTAGATCCGCAGCACGATCTCGCTGGCAATACGGATGACATCAAGATTCTGGCTGATGGCATAAAGCCCGAAATGGATCATCACATAACAAAATGCCGCCACCCCGATCTGTCGCCGGACCTGAACAAGCTTGGAAAACCGGGTAATACGGCGAAGCGGTGTCACCAGAAGCGTGATCAGCAAAATGCGGATCGTCCATTCACCGCTTTCAAGAATGGCTTCCTTGACCGGTATCGTTGCCCCGCCCTCAGCCACTACCGGCCACAGCAAAACAATGCCCGGCACCACAAGGGCGACAAAGACAGCCAATTTGAAAAATGAAAACCGTCCGGAAGGATCAAGCCATGGATACATTCAATTCGAACCTGTCAGGTTTAGCCATACCCTAGTCAAAGCGTATCTGGCCATCCGCGTCACCTAAACTGCCATCAACTTTCCGCGAGTGGCCTGCCCCCCGCTCCTGCCCGGCAAAAAAGCCGATGACGCATATCAAAGTTGCAGGAAGGCCCAGACAATATAACATTCATACGTATTGACCACCGAAAGCGGATGAAACCGAATGGCCGAATTTCAAAATCCCACCGACCCGGAAATCAAATCCCTGCTTGAGACAACCAAAACCATCGCCCTTGTCGGCGCCAGCCCCAAGCCGGAACGCCCGTCCAACCGGGTGATGAAGTTTCTGCTCGATCATGGCTACACCGTCATTCCGGTCAATCCCGGTCAGGCGGGCGGCACCATCCACGGGCAGCCGGTTGTTGCGCAATTATCCGATATCACTGGCCCCGTCGATATGGTCGATATCTTCCGCAACAGCGACGATGCAGCCGGCGTGGTCGATGATGCGATTGCGATTGGCGCCAAATCGGTGTGGATGCAGCTTGGTGTGATCAATCCTGATGCCTGTACCAAGGCAATCGACAATGGCATGACCGCGGTCATGGATCGCTGCCCGGCGATTGAACTGCCGCGCTTGTCCTGAGCCCCGCATCCTTATTAGCCAACAAAAAAGGCACCGGATGATCCGGTGCCTTTTTAATTCGATATCCTGAACCGCGCTTAGCTGCGACG
Source organism: Thalassospira sp. ABL2_045 (assembly GCF_056161285.1). Taxonomy (NCBI): domain Bacteria; kingdom Pseudomonadati; phylum Pseudomonadota; class Alphaproteobacteria; order Rhodospirillales; family Thalassospiraceae; genus Thalassospira; species Thalassospira sp. ABL2_045. The sequence continues at coordinate 332,921 of NZ_JBSWYV010000003.1, forward strand.
GCACTGCGCCATCAGATCCGGAACAAGGCCCTGATTGCCCATAAAGACCGGCTGCACAGCACTGGTCACGGTGTAGGCCGTGGTGTGTTCATCAACAAGCGCGTCAAAATGCCCTGCCGTTTCAAGCACCAGCGACATTACGCCGTCCGGCTTGATGCGAAGGGCGGCAAAGCCGTTGGCATATTCGGTACGCGCGCATTCGTGGCCAAGGATGGTGTCAAACCGTTCGACCAGCGCATAGCGCGGGTTTTCAACCAGATCATCACGTGTTTCCACCGTGCTCGGCTTCACGCCGATTTTCGGCACATATTTCGCGAAATTCGCCTGGGACTGAACGATGTAGCCATCAGGAAAGTAAACTGCGACATCTTCGGCCAGCAGGATGCGATCACCGATGACCGCACCGGACCGCAGAAGTTCCTTGATCCGCTTGCCCGGAATTTCACCCGAGAACGCATTGAAGCGCAGGGTTTTTCCATCACCACGCAGGTCGGCAAAGTAACGTTCGAAGGGAACGATGGGTGTTTTGTCTGCCGCACGCGCTGTCGGCAAGAAGGCGGTGGTCATAACCGCCAGTGTCGCAACTGCAAGAGCAACGCCCCCCGAGCGTTGCGAAAAGACCGTCTTGATGGCCTTTAGCATATGTCCCCGCCTCTCACTTAACTTCAGGATTACAATCCAGAGATTATTCAGATTGATCCCAAATTCAACACCTGTTTCCGCGAAAAATCGCCGAAGGGTCAAAAGCACATATAAAAACAACGAGGTGGCATTATGCCACCTCGTTGCCAAAGATTTGGTAAATGTCGGTGATTAGTCGACCGAAATCGTCACACGACGGTTACGCGGCTCACGAACACCATCCGGAGTCGGGATCAGAAGATCGCCTTCACCAACGGCATCGCTTTCGATCATGTCACCTTTGACACCACGGCCGGTCAGCTCACCAAGGGCAGCCGATGCACGACGCTCGGACAGACCAAGGTTATAGGCAGCCGAACCCGAGGAGTCGGTGTGACCAACAACGGTGATGTCACCCATCGAGGTCGCCCACTGCTCAGCAGCGGCATCAAGAACACGCTCGGAAACCGGGGTGATCGCAACGCTGTCAAAATCGAAGAAGATGGTGAAGAGACGCGGCTCGGCAGCAGCCACCGGTGCAGCCATCGGCTCCGGCTCTACAGCGCGCAGTTCAGCCATTGCAGCTTCGAAGTCTTTCCAGCACTGGCTGATCAGCTCGGTCTGCCAACCTTCTTCGCTTTCCTCAACCCAGCAGTCATAGCGGGCCTGGGCAACAGCGGCGATTGCCGGCTTTTCTTCACGCTTGCCATCATCAAGAAGGGCAAGGAGTTCGTCACGAACGGCACGTTTCTGTGCAATTTCTTCATCTGAGAAACGCCAGTTTGCCGGATCTTCCGGAAGCACAATGGTGTCACCGGTTACACGGCCGGCTTTCTTGGCAAAGAAGTCAGCATCAAAGTAGTCATACCACTCGTCAGCTTCGCGCTGCGCATAAGCAAGATATTCGGTTTTAAGCGCTTTGCCGAAGTCGGTGGTCGGTTCCTGCGAAGAAAGTGCAGAAGAAACCGAGCTGCTGTAGGTGAACGGGTTACCACCATAAGGAACAGCGGTGCCGCTGTTATCTACAGTGCTACACGCACTCAGAAGCGCTACGCCACCAAGAGCAAAAAGAATTTTCGGACGGATCTGCATGTCTTACCCCTGTCTTTAGGTTGTTCTTCAGATAATAACTTAACACCAATGATGGTGATATTATGGTCTTTAACGAACGAAAGAGTGGCTTGTTCCATACACATGCAAGAAATTGGTGATCGCATCGTACTTTTCAAGCGCACTCAAACCTGTAATGCTAAGTCTCTCATACAGAAGTATGGTTGGCAATCAACACAATTATGACACGGAGCGAACGAGGTTCAGATGATTGAAACCGATGTAGCGACCATCACAGAAATGCTAAAGGGATTTGCGTTGGGCTTTGGCCTCGACCTTCTTGGCGCAGTCCTCATACTACTCGTGGGCTGGTGGATCGCCGGTCGGGCTGCGGCTCTGGTGCGCCATTCCCTGAAGAACGCCAAATTTGTTGATGCGACTCTCAAGCCGCTGGCATCAAGCGTTGTGCGCTATGCCATTCTGGTCTTTGTCATCATCGCTGTCCTGGCGAACTTCGGCGTTGAAACCACCAGCATCATCGCTGTTCTCGGTGCTGCCGGTCTGGCAATTGGTCTGGCCCTGCAAGGCACGCTGTCAAACATTGCGGCTGGCGTCATGATCCTGATCCTGCGCCCGCTCAAGATCGATGAATTTGTCGAAGCCGGTTCGGTTTCCGGCACGGTTGTCGAGATCACCCTGTTCACCACGCTGCTCAAGACTCCGGATGGTGTGTTTATCTCCGCCCCGAACTCGCAAATCTGGAACAGCGCGATCAAAAACTACTCGCGCAACCCGACGCGTCGTCTCGATATCAAGGTCGGCATTTCCTATGACGACGATGTTGATGCAGCACTCGAATTCCTGACAAACCTTGTCGCATCCGACGAACGCGTCCTCAAGGATCCGGAACCGATGAGCTTTGTCGCCAATCTCGGTGAAAGCTCGGTGGATCTGACCGCGCGCGGCTGGGTCGCCACCAGCGAATTCTGGCCGACCTTCTTTGATCTGACCCGCAAGTCGAAAACGGAACTCGAAGCTGCCGGCTTCTCAATCCCGTTCCCGCAACGCGACCTTCACATCATCGAAGGTGCTGAAACCGCCAGTGCCACAAAACCAGCTGCAAAACCGGCTGCCAAGGCTGCCGCCAAACCGGCGACGAAAACTGCGGCCAAAAAACCGGCAACCCGTTCCCGGTCCACGGCAGCAAAATCGACAAGCAAAACAACCGCTGCGAAAAAGACACCAGCCTCCAAAAGCTGATGCCTTTTCCAAAACCCCACATTTTAAAAGAGGCCCAAATCGGGCCTCTTTTTTTGTTTGGACGCCGCATGTAGTACCCCGCTGTTACCCGCCCACCCGTCAGGCGGCGTATAGTTCCCGCCTTGCCGAGCAACGGCAAATCAAAACAAGCGGGAGGATAAGGTATGTCTGCGAAAAAAATTCTCATGATCACCGGCGACTATGCCGAAGACTACGAAACCATGGTGCCGTTCCAGACCCTTCTGGCCGTTGGCCACCAGGTCGATGCCGTCTGCCCGGATAAAAAGGCTGGCGATACGGTCGCAACCGCCATCCATGATTTCGAAGGCGATCAGACTTATAGCGAAAAGCGCGGTCACAACTTTGCACTCAACGCCGATTTTGCGACCGCACGCGCCGAAGACTATGATGCGCTGGTCATTCCCGGCGGTCGCGCCCCGGAATATCTGCGCCTAAACGAAGATGTCATTCGCCTGGTTCGCGATTTCCATGACGCAGACAAACCGATTGCCGCTGTCTGCCATGGTGCGCAGCTGCTTGCCGCAGCCGATATCATCAAGGATCGCAAGATTTCGGCCTATCCGGCCTGCGCGCCAGAAGTCAAACTCGGTGGCGGCGTTTATGCCGACATCGATATTGATGATGCCTGCACTGATGGCAATCTGGTGACCGCCCCGGCCTGGCCAGCCCACCCGAAATGGATGGCGGCTTTCCTTAAGGTTCTTGGCACCGAAATCAATTTGTAATCTGCCTGCGCCCAAACGTGCATTGCGTTTGGGCGCAACTTGATTGACCATTGTGCCAACCAAAAAGAAGACCGCCGCACGGATCGTGACAGCGGCACCCAAAGGAAAGGCCGTCCAAATGTGTCAGATCTATTCCGGAACCGACCCCGAGCTTTATCAATCCGTCAGCCGCTCTGTGCGGATCAATGGTGTGGTGACCAGCCTACGTCTTGAACTGCGCTTCTGGCAGATCCTTGATGAAATCGCTTCTGGCGAAGGTTTCACAACGCCGCAGTTCCTCGGCAAAATCCATGATGAAGTTGTGGCGACGCGCGGCGACATTCCGAACTTCGCATCGCTTGTGCGTGTGATTTGCACGGTTTATCTCGAGAAACAGGCGGGCCTGCATGTGCATGTACCGGCATCAAACGGGACGTCGGCACTGCATAACTAGGTTCTTTGGATTTATCTGAGGCCTACTTAGTTCAGCCAGGAAGACAGTTCACGCGTGCTGAACCCGCCGCTGGTCATCAAGTTTGGCGCGCTGTTGCGTCGCAGGGTCGGCTCAGCCGGTTTGATGATGCTGTTGCGCTGATGAATGCCGGCCGCCGCTCCGAAATCGATCTGTGACCGCCCAACAAGATCAGCCGCCTTGATGCGCGGCCCGGATGCATTGGTAGTGCCCGATGCATTGATCGGTGTTTGTTGCGCTTGCGGCAATTGCTGTTTTTGTTTGGCCTCGTAGATCCAGCGTAGCTCCTGTTTGAGCGTCTGATATTCCGCAGTATCCGGTGCGGAATTGACCTCTTTGACGATCTGAAGCTTTACCATCTGCGGGAAACGATCGAGGCGTTCCAACAGCATGAATTTGACGCTCGGCCGTACCGCATCCGACCGCATCAGCTTCATCACCAGACGGCGATAGATATCAATGCGCAGATTGCCGTTCGAGGCCAGCTCGATGAATTCTTCGACGAACGCCCGGGCTTCCATTTTGCCATCAAGCAAAGCCCGCAGGTTATCACCCATTGCACGGCGATATGCTTCGCGGATTTCCACCACATGATTGGATGCGCGCGTGCGCACAAGGTGGAAGGCTTCCGGGCTGAAGGCATTCTTGGTCAGGAGTTTGGCGCAATCGGCGACCAGTTCGTGTTTGGTCGCTTCGGACACGACTTCAAATACGCCGGTAATCAGTTCCTTGCACTTGGCATGCGGGCCCATGCGGATCGCGGCGGCCAATGCCATCGGGCTTTCCGGGTCCTTGGTCGCAATCACGGCCAATGCCAACGGATCATCATATTGCATCAGGGCAAGGTCGTTGCTCAGCAAATGTTCCGGCATCAAAAGGCGCTGCTGCTTGGCCGCCCCGGTTACGGTAAGCGGTTCGCCAGACAGATAACTTTCCTTGATGGTAAGGGCATGTTTCAGCCCGTCATATGAGATGCCGTGATTGCTGCTCATGGCACTCAGTCCTCTTTGCGACCTTTGGACCGCTTGTCAGAGACCAAGCCTTCCAGCCCGCCGCTATTGCGGCTAGAGCGCGAACGCAGGCCATGACTGCGTGCAGAGTTACGGACAGAAGAACGTGCTTTGGGCGCCTCGGCCGGGGCCGGTTCGCTTTCTTTTTCGACCTTGGTGCGTGCTGCCACCGGCTTGATGTCGCTAAAGAAATCGATATACCAGTCCATATCCGCTGCGGCCATCGCATAGCGGCCACCAGCCGCCGGGCTTTCAATCGCCGATTCCGGAATACCGTTGCTGATTTGCAAGACAACAGCTGCCGGCGCGGTCATTCCCGCGCGCCATGCAAGCGCTGTAATCGCCCGGGCACTGCCCGAATCAAGAATTTTGGAAACGGCATTGGTCCGCATCTCGGCATATTGCGCCAGCGCCTGTACCACCAGCGCATCGTCATTGCGCGACAGGGCATCAAGCACATACTGATCCATCGTCATTTTGGCATCAGATGCCTCAACGATATCGTTCTCGACCATTTCGTTATCGGCAATCTCGAGTTCCATCTCGCTTTCGCGGGACTGGACCGGCATGCGGTTTTCAAAACGGGCCTTTTCGATCCGCTGACGCACAGATTGGCGCAAGGCACGGGCAACTTCGGTGCGCATGCGGCCTTGTTCGACCAAGGTGTCAAACAGCGATGCCATAATGAAATGCGCAATGCGGCGCTGGGCCTGACGCGAAATACGGTTCTGGCCCCCAAGAATGTCGTTTTCCGGTGCCTTTGGCTTCGGCATCGCTTTCTCGGTGAGGTGCGGTGTCATCGGCACGACATTGCGCGGCGCATCGTCAGATGACAGCAAACGGTTCAGCAACCCGCCCTTTTCCTTTTCGGCCTGCTGCGCGATCAGGCGGACCTTGGCGGCGGCTTCAAGCTCTGCACGTTCACGCTCGGCCGCAGTCTGAACAAACTCACTGCGCCCCCGCATGATATCAAGGAAATCGGCATCACTCAGAAGTTCGACATAGTCTGCAATCGATACCCGGCCAATCGCCTGAATGTCCTGACGCAAACGGGTGGCGGCCTGACGGGTCATATATGGCGTATGGCCCAGTTCCTGTTCGATCAGCGCGATCACCTGCGGGCGATAACAATCGCCCATGTTGGCAATCGCTGCGACGAACTCATCGACCATATCAAGACGTTCCGACGGGCTTAGATCCGTCAGATGTCGACGCAGACGGCGGGCGACATCCATACGAACATCGCTATCGAAATCAGGCACATCTTCAACATCATCAAGCGCGTCCAGTTCAGATGAAAGGCGCGCGGCATGTTCAAGCCCTGCGGCGTCGGCGGAATTTTCGGAAATATGCTTGCGGGGAAACGTGCGGCCCTGCGGCTGACCTTTATCAGCCCCAAACGACTCAGGTGCGATAGTACGAACAGTGTCGGCGAGATCACGCAACTTTGCCGAGGCCTTGTCATCAAGCCCCTCATTGCCCGCATTCTTTTGCCGATTGAACATCCAACTCAGCATTATCGCAGTTATTCCCCTGGTCCCGTGCCTGGCGGCATATCGGCATCGGCGTTGCGATGCCTTATTTTTGTGTTTTGTCAGAATAGCTTAACCGAAACTGACAGCGATACACAACCAGACAAGACGTCTAATTTTGATAGCCCAACCTCAATGGCTCAAATCCTTGGATAGAGCCTTGATTACAGAATGACTATCGGCGCAAAGACTCAAAAAAACATTAACGATAACGGGGGCTTTGATGCCCCCTGCCCTTTGCTCTCAAAAAACCCGGCAAAGGGGCTGTTTTCCAACCGCACCCAAACAAAAACGGGCGCCCCGAAGGACACCCGTTTTCTGAAAAAGTCTCAACACGCAATGGTGTGCATTAAGGATCAGCTTAATTGTTACTGACCCACGCAATGCGCAGAATATTGGTTGCCCCCGGGGTCCCAAACGGAACACCTGCGGTAATCACAAGCGAGTCTCCCGGTCCGGCAAATTCTTCGCGCTTCGCCACTTCTGTCGCAATTCCGACCATTTCGGCAAAGTTGGTGGCATCACGGGTAAAGACCGGATGCACGCCCCAGCAAAGCGCCAGACGACGTGCGGTCTGAATACGCGGTGTCAGGCCAAGAATTGGCACTTCCGGACGTTCACGGGCCGCACGGAATGCGGTCGACCCGGACGAGGTATAGTTCACAACCGCTTTGGCACCGATGGTTGCCGCCACCTGACGGGCAGCCGCACTGATCGCATCCGGGGCGTTATGCTCCGGATCCGGACGGTTGGCATCGCGCATGCGGTAATAAAGCTCATCCTGCTCCACACGGCGCAGAATACGGTCCATGATCGACACGGTCTCGATCGGGTATTTACCGACCGCGCTTTCGGCCGACAACATCACCGCATCAGCACCGTCATAAACGGCCGTTGCGACGTCGGATGCTTCGGCACGGGTCGGTGCCGGGTTGGACACCATCGAATCAAGCATCTGGGTAGCAACAATCACCGGCTTGCCTGCTTCGCGGCAGGCCTTGATGATGCGCTTCTGCAGGATCGGAACATCTTCCGGCGGGCATTCGACGCCAAGGTCACCACGAGCGACCATGATCATGTCAGAAAGCTCGACAATCTCGTCAAGGTGATCAATCGCCTGCGGTTTTTCCAGTTTGGAAACGATGGCCGCACGGCCCTGAATGATCTTGCGTGCCTCGGCAACGTCTTCGGGACGCTGCACAAATGACAGGGCCACAAAATCAACACCCATCTCAAGACCGTAAACCAGATCGGCACGGTCCTTGTCGGTAAGCGGTGACAGCGGCAACATCACATCGGGAAGATTGACACCCTTGCGGTTTGACAGCGGACCACCGGTAATGACGGTGCATTCTGCGGACTTGTCGTCACACTTGTCGACCTGCATGCGCAGCTTGCCATCATCCAGCAGAAGGTTCGCACCCGGCTTGAGCGCGGCGTACACTTCGGGATGGGGCAGCGCCACACGGGTCTTGTCGCCCGGCTTCTTGTCCATATCGAATTTGAACTTGTCACCGGCTGTCAGTTCGATCTGCTCATCAGCAAAGGTCCCGACACGAATTTTCGGGCCCTGAAGATCCATCAAAATACCGATCGGGCGGCCGAGTTTTTCTTCTACAGCGCGGATCGCTTCAAAGCGGGCCAGATGTTCTGAGTGTTCCCCGTGCGAGAAGTTCAGGCGGAATACGTCCACACCTGACTGCACGATCTGTTCGAGGATTTCTGGCTTTGAACTTGCCGGCCCCAGGGTCGCGATGATCTTCGCCTTACGTTGACGGCGCATCGGCTACTACCTCTTGTTATTCGGTTTACACATGAGCCTTCCCGCTTCGGCCTGCATCTGCGGCGAGACGAAAAGGCGTCCTGATATTTTTCTGGGGGTACCCCCTTAATAATCAATCAGCCCCTATTTGAACAGGGACTTTTCTTTAAATGCCTTTACAAAAATGTGATTTTTCACTGGACAATTACAAGAAGCACCTTCTTTAAAGAACCCATCCCGGTGAAATATCCCGGTCACATCAGACGAGCCGACCGACCATACCGTTGGCGCAGACAGGATCCTTTTCATGAGCAAATGGCACAACCGCTTTCTTGGCCTCGCAGCCCATATTGCAGACTGGTCAAAAGACCGCAGCACCCAGGTCGGTGCCGTTGTCATCGGCCCGAAAAAGGAAATTCGTGCTGTCGGCTATAACGGTTTTCCGCGCGGGGTTGATGACGCCGTCGAAAGCCGTCACCAGCGTCCGGAAAAATACGCCTATACCGAACATGCCGAACGCAATGCCATTTATAACGCCAGTTATACCGGCACGTCGCTGGATGGCTGCGCGCTTTATGTCACGCACTTCCCGTGCTGCGATTGCGCACGCGCCATCATTCAGGCCGGCATCGCCGAGGTCTATGTCGACAAGTCGAAACTGACCCCTGATTTTCTCGAACGCTGGGAACAGGATATGAAAATATCGACAGAAATGTTCGAAGAGTCTGGTGTCGCCGTTAAGGTCATCGACGACGACGGCACCACCAAGCCCATGAAATAAAAACGATCTTCCTCTTTACTCTCAAAAAAAATATCCAATATTGGGTGTGTTCAAACCGGACACGAGCACCAAAAAATAAGACGCAAACGTCGTCTGTTCGATATTTAAAGCTGGCCCTGGGTCAGTATTTGTCAGATTTCCCGGCCTGAATCCTTGCGGTTTGGCCTTGCTGGAAACCAGACAAAGGTATAAGGATTTACAGATCAGCAACGGGGTATGATTTGCTGCTGTATCCTCCTGAACAGCGACGCATTTCGTGATGATGCTCAGGAACCGAGGCCGGATGAACGCGAAAATAGACTTTAGTAAAATCAGTTTTCTGATTGTTGACGGGGACAAGATTTCGGCTCAGGTGGTTTATGACACGCTCGCCTATTTGGGGGCTAGTCATATCCAACGCGTGAAAACGCCGAATGCTGCCTTTGACGTTCTGCGCACGGAAAAGATCGACATCGTGATTTGCGAATGGCGCCTGCATGGCATGGATGGCCTCGAATTTCTTGATGTCATGCGCAATTCGACCAATTCGCCAAACCGGTTCATTCCGGTGATCATGCTTACCGCGCATTCCGAACTTCGCTATGTGACGACCGCGCGCGATCTTGGGATTACGGAATTTCTTGCCAAACCCTTCAACGCCAAGGCACTTTACAGCCGTCTGGTTTCGGTGATCACCCGACCGCGTGTCTTTGTGAATACCGGGACCTATTTTGGCCCGGACCGACGTCGCAGACAGGTCCAGTTTGATGGCCCTGATCGCAGGAGCACAGACGAATGAGTCATTTTGACTGGGGAAGCGGAGCAATCGTGAAGCCGGAACAACCAAAAAAGAAAAAGAATGTGCAAATCATTCCTGCACAAACTGATCTCAAGCGCCGGGCTGTCAACTTCGTAAAGGGTTTCGACATCAACCTGTCGCCCGAACAGCTCGAAGAGCTCGAACAGGTCGTTCAGCGCAGCTCGGAAACCTTCGTTCGCGACATCGGCAAGGACCTGATGGCATGCCGTAAAACGGTGATCGCAGGGCTTGGCGATAAATCCAAACGCCCTGAGGCCGTCACGGCGGCAAGTGATCTTGCCTATTCGGTCAAGGCGCTGGGCGGGACTTTCCAGTATCCATTAATGACCCAGATCGCCAAATCGCTGGAAACCTTCGTTGCCGACCGTACCACCGCCAACGAAAAACAGCTGCTCGTTATGCAGCTTCATATCGATTCTCTCTATGTCATTCTGGCCGGGCGCGTTACCGGTTTTGGCTCAACCGTCGAACAGGCAACTGTCGCGGCCCTGACCAAACTGACCGAACGCTACGAAGACCCGCGCGAATAGACATCCCGCGCGACTTAATCTTTCGCATACTGTCCTTGTTACGCGGCCAACGGGCAATTGCGCCTGCAGCACTGGCGCGACCAGACACATTTTCATCGCTTTTCAACGAACTGATATGTCCGGTTAGCCCGACAAAGCCACCTACCCTCACACGCCGCGTTCCATGCCTTCGCACCACCTGACCCCCACTAAAAACGGTGAATCTTGACGCGCCCAAGGCCCGCTTGGTTTCTACTGGCAGAAGAACCGGTTCAAAATTTGAATTTGCAGGTCAAAAACCGCTTGCGCCACCTGGGAGCGACTGCTAAAAACCGCGCCACGCACCATGCGGGTGTAGCTCAGTTGGTTAGAGCGCCGGCCTGTCACGCCGGAGGCCGCGAGTTCAAGTCTCGTCACTCGCGCCATTCCCTCCCTGATGGGAATGATGAACAAAAAAAGCGCCACGGTTGATCCGCTGGCGCTTTTTTTGTTTCTGGCCATCTCCGCCCCCTTGATGACTACCTTTGTCTGCGCATTCCGGACAGCGAAAACGGCCTCTGATCCGGGTTGAATAGCGACGTTTTTCGACTGAATTTCCAGCCCGTCTTTTTTTTGCAAAAAACCCCTTGCCAGACTGAACCACCCCTTATATAAACCGCGCCACACCATGCGGGTGTAGCTCAGTTGGTTAGAGCGCCGGCCTGTCACGCCGGAGGCCGCGAGTTCAAGTCTCGTCACTCGCGCCATTCCCTCC
>NZ_JBSWYV010000004.1:0-336055 GCF_056161285.1 Thalassospira sp. ABL2_045
CACGGATCCGGGAGCCTGCGTATACGCAGGCTCCCAAATGAAAAGAGGCACGAACATCATACCAAATGTTCGTGCCTCTCAATGTATAAGGCGGCATCCTTGGGGTGCCGCCTTTTTCATGCTATATCGCTTGAACGAAAATAGACGAGCTCAGCCTTTCGAAAGCACGTCGCGCGATTTGGCAATGATTTCGATGGTCTTGTTCCAAAGCGCGTATTTGGTGACTTCCTTGACATTGACCCACTTGGCATCGGCGGCATCACCGCCCAACGTGATGTCAGGATTAAGCGCCACCGCGACAAAATCGATCAGCGTGTAGTGATATTCGACCTTGTCATCGTCGTTGGTGGAAATCATGTCCACCGCATCGACAAGGATCGGGCTTGAAATCTTGATCCCGGTTTCTTCCAGAACCTCGCGGCAAACCGCGTCGCGGACGGTTTCACCAAGTTCCTGCGCACCACCCGGAAGGCTCCAGGTGCCAGCATGGGGTTCCTTACCGCGCTGGATCAAAAGAACATGGTCCTTGTGCCAGACAACGGCGCCGACACCGATAAGAGGTCGGGGCAAAAAGGTTCGCTGATCATCAAGTTCAGTAATCGTCATCATCTTCTTCCAAATCATCGTCCGGGTCAGGGACTTCATGCACGACCTTGCCGGTCATTTCCCGGGCCCGGATACCGGGGGTTCCAAGAAACTGTTCCTCGGACTCCGGATGGAGCGACATCACAAAATCCTGGGTCGGCGCATCACCGATGGCAAACTGCCGTGCGGTTTCATAATCAGGCGCGCGAACCTTGGCGGTTTTGATCCCGACCGAACCGTCATCATCGTAAATATATTCAACAATCCAGACCTGCAAAACGTCTCCACAACAATTCTGATCTGCAAATTACGGTTTGTTGGTTGCACCGCAAACTTGAATACTGCTATCACTTTAAGAAGCGGGAATAACCCGGCTTTAAGTCCCAGCTTCGCCATATTCTCACGTACAATGATCAAAAGCCAAAGACTAATCTTGCAGTTTTGGCTCTTGATATTTGGCTCTTTTGCACAGGTGGTCAATGAACGCCAAGCGCGACGACAGTAATGATCCGGAAAACAAGAGTTCGGATCATGTTATCCCAAGTCCGGGTATGTTTGCCCGGATAAGAGCCTATTTCCTGACCGGTGTGCTTGTCAGTGCACCTCTTGCAATTACCTTCGGGCTTGCCTGGTGGTTCATCGAGTTTGTCGACAGCAAGGTCATCCCGCTGATCCCGGCGCACTACAATCCGGAATCCTATCTTCCGGTCGGCTATGAAGATTACGGGATTCCCGGCTTTGGCCTTCTGGTCGTTATCGTTTTTATCACCGTTGTTGGCTGGTTCACCACCAACTTTGCCGGTCGAGCGTTAATTAAGCTTTACGAACGCATTCTTGGCCGCATCCCTGCAGTGCGCAGCATCTATGGCGCGGTAAAACAGATCCTTGAAACGGTTCTGGCCAACCAGTCCAATGCGTTCCGTCAGGCTGTCCTGCTGGAATATCCGCGTCGCGGCATGTGGGCGATCGGCTTTATCACCGGTGAGACGACGGGTGAGGTTCAGAACCTGACCGAAGACAAGGTGATCAATATCTTCCTGCCCACCACACCAAACCCGACCTCGGGCTTTTTGTTGTTCGTGCCCAAGCGTGATGTGGTGATCCTTGATATGACGGTCGAAGAAGCCATCAAGATGGTCATGTCGGGCGGCATCGTCACCCCGCCGGACCGTCGCCCGGAAGCAGAACGCAACCAGCCGCAGGTCTCAGCCAAAACCTACGAGGATGTCGATACCCTGCGCGAAAAGGAAAACGTTCCAATCCTGGTCTCGCGCGACATACCTGCACGGACAGAAAACAGTGACACGCAGCCAAAGGACGGCAAGACACCTGAAGACGCGTGATCACTGAACAACCTGCATGCTTTAGAAGAAAGGGGCGCATCAAAAGGTGCGCCCTTGTTTGTTATCCTGAGCGGAAATACCGAACCGCTTCGTCGCGTTCGAACAGATAGAGCAACAGCCGTAGCGCATCACCACGGGTCTTTTGTAGGTCCGGGTCACGTTCGACAATCAAACGCGCATCATCGCGTGCAATCGCCAACAGGTCGCCATGCAGTTCGAGATTGGCCAGCCGGTATTCCTGCAGGCCACTTTGACGTGTCCCCAAAACTTCCCCGGCGCCGCGAAGCTTCAGATCTTCTTCAGCGATAATGAAGCCGTCCTCGGTTTCACGCATGATCTTGAGGCGAGCCTTGGAAACTTGTCCAAGCGGGCTGCCATAGAGCAGCAAGCAGGTCGATGCCGCGTCACCACGTCCGATACGACCGCGCAGCTGGTGAAGCTGTGCCAGGCCAAAGCGTTCGGAGTGCTCGATCACCATAATGGTTGCTTCGGGCACATTCACCCCGACTTCGATCACGGTCGTCGCGACAAGGATGGAGGTATCGCCATGGGCGAACTTTTCCATGACTTCGTCCTTTTCCTTGCCCTTCATCTTGCCATGAACAAGGCCGACACGCTCCGGACCAAACAGCTCGGCCAATACCCGGTAGCGTTCCTCTGCCGCTTGCAGGTCCAAAACCTCTGAATCTTCGACCAGCGGGCACACCCAGTAAATCTTGGTGCCGCTGTGCATGGCACGTCCGATGCCCGAAATGACATCATCGACCTTATCAATCGGCAAGACACGGGTATCAACTGGTTTCCGACCGGGTGGCTTTTCATCAAGCCGCGAGACTTCCATATCTCCAAAGGCCGTCAAGGTCAGGGTGCGTGGAATAGGCGTTGCCGTCATGACCAGAACATCCACTGCCTGACCTTTGCCCGCCAGCATCAAGCGTTGATGCACGCCAAAGCGATGCTGTTCATCGACGACCGCAAAGGCCAGATCATGGAAGGTCACGTCGTCCTGAAACAGGGCATGTGTTCCGACGGCAATCTGGACTTCTCCATTGACAAAACCTTCCAGGGCGGTCTTGCGGGCTTTGCCCTTGTCACGGCCGGTCAGAATGGCGCATTTAATACCGATTTGCTCAAGCAGTGGTGAAATGGTTTCAAAATGCTGCCGGGCAAGGATTTCAGTTGGCGCCATCAGGGCTGCCTGACGACCACATTCGACCGCATTCAGCATCGCCATCAGGGCAACCACGGTTTTTCCCGACCCGACGTCCCCTTGCAGCAAGCGCAGCATGCGGCCCTCGCTTGCCATATCGTCATAGATATCACCAAGCGCGCGCTGCTGCGCACCGGTCATGGCAAAGGGCAGGTGATTGCCAAGCGCATCGCGCAAGTGTCCATCGCCTTTGGTCACACGACCGCCCAGTTTGCGCATCTTGGAACGGATCAATGTCAGGGCCAGCTGGTTGGCCAGTAATTCATCATAGGCAAGGCGTTTGCGCGCCGGATGATCGGGTGACAGGTCGGTTTCGTCCTGCGGATTGTGAACCGTATACAGTGCCGTCTTCAAATCCGGCCATTTGTGGCGATCAACCAAGGCCGGATCATGCCATTCCGGCAAATCGGGCAGCGTTTCTAGCGCTGCGCGCACCGCCTTGGTCAGCGTCTTGCCCGTCACTCCGGCAGACATCGGATAGACCGGCTCGACCGTCTGGATTTCAGAACGTTCTTCCTCTGTCCCGATGCGATCGGGATGGGTGATCTGATATTCCCCGCGATAATGATCAATCTTGCCTGAAACAATGCGCTTTTCACCCACCGGCAAGATATCATTCAGGTACTTTGCCCGCGCATTGAAAAATGCCAGAACCAGCGTGCCGCTTTGGGTTTTGCAAATCACACGATACGGACGGCGCCGATTGGGCGCGGGATCATGCCGTTCCACCCAGACATCCATGGTTACGACCGAACCGTCAATGGTGTCAGAAAGGTCCGGCGAAAACCGGCGATCAATGATGCCAGATGGCAAATGCCACAGCAGATCTGCCACATGTTCCCCACCGATCAGGCGCGCCACCAACGGTTTAAGGCGCGGTCCGATACCGGCCAGCGTGTCGATTTCAGCAAAAAGCGGGAACAGAATTTCCGGGCGCATGACGGTTTTCGTTGAAACTTTCGATGAGAACGTTAATAGAACAATTGCGTTTATGGCACGGGTATACAACAAAACTATCCCGCCACAACCTTCAAGTCATCATTTGATGCAAAATGACCCGATCACGGCATGGACCCGTAGGAAAATTTGCCGTACAAACCATGCCACAGAACAGGCTGCAGTCGCCGCCCGCCAGGCACTGCCGAGGAAGTCAGGAGATCGTATAATGAGCGACACCGTATCGGACCTTGAAATGCGCCGTAAAAAGCTGCTGTTCCGGGGAAGTCACCGTGGCACCAAGGAGAACGATATCCTGATGGGCCGTTTCATGGACAAGCATCTTGCGACCTTGACCGAAGAGCAGCTTGATACATTTGAAACCCTGATCAACGAAGTTCCGGATGCCGATTTCTTCAAATGGGCCACCGGCAAGGAAGAAGCACCCGCGCCGTATGACACCGATGTCCTGCGCATGATCCGTGCGCTTAGCAACGCCTGACAAGACATTGAACAAGCTTAAAGAAATCATATCGACCAATGGTCGCAAACGGGTCGGCGGGGTGCCTGAAGGTGCCGACGCCCTGATCCTGCGCGAGTTACTTGAGAGTGCTGGCAAGAACAAAACCGTTCTTCACATCGCACGCGATGACAAGCGCATGGCCCAGTTGGCCGAGGCACTGCAATTCTTTGCCGGTGAAATTGAAGTCCTGACCCTGCCTGCTTGGGACTGCCTGCCATATGACCGGGTATCGCCGATTTCCGAAGTAACGGCACGTCGCGTTGAAACGCTGACGACCCTTGCCGATGGGGTGGAATCTACGAACGGAAACGGACGTATTGTCCTGACAACCGCGGCATCGGCCATTCAGCGCGTCCCGACGGTTGATGTGATGCGCAAGGGCAAGCTGGCCTTCAAGGCCGGCAGTGAATATGACCGTGCTGAACTGACCGCCTATTTCGAACGGATGGGCTATAATCGCGCCGAACAGGTGATGGAACCGGGCGACTATGCGGTTCGCGGTGACATTGTCGATATCTTTGCGCCGGGCATGAAAGAGCCGGTGCGTCTTGATTTCTTTGGCGACGAGATTGAAAGCATCCGACGCTTTGACGTCGAAACCCAGCGCACAGTCGGCAAGATCAAGGAAATCGCCCTTTTGCCCGTGGGTGAGGTCTATCTTGATCCGGACAGCATTTCGCGTTTCCGCAGCGGCTATCGCGAGCTGTTCGGCGCGGTGTCACAGACCGATCCACTGTATGAGTCAATTTCCAACGGCCTGAAATATGGCGGGATGGAACACTGGTTGCCGCTTTTCCATGATGGGCTCGACACCATCTTTGCCTATTTGCCAGACACCATCGTCAGCCTTGATTATCAGTATGGCGAAGTGATCGAAAACCGCCTTGAGATGATTGATGATTATTATCAGGCGCGTCTGAACATCAAGGGTGGTGGGCTTTCGGGCGATAACGTTTACAAACCGGTCCCGCCAGAACGGCTTTACCTTGATCAGGCAGAGTTCGACCGCATGGTGTCGGACCGCCCGGTTCTGGAATTTTCGCCGTATTACGATGATGAAAACCCGGAGCGCGGCATCTTTGACCTGGGTGCGCGGGCAGGGCGCGATTTTGGTGATATCCGCGCCCGTGCGGACGTCAATCTCTATGACGAACTGCGTGAATTCATAACGACGCAACGTGGCAAGGAAAATCAGGTTGTCATCGCGGCCTATTCCGACGGATCGCGTGATCGTATGGTTTCGCTGCTGCGTGAACATGGTGTGGGCAAAGTCGTGCCTTGCGAATGCTGGGAAGACATCGCCGATGATCTGACCCATGAGCATGTCGGCGTGGTCATCCTTGATATCGAACGCGGTTTCCGGCGCAAGGGCCTGTGGCTCGTTACCGAACAGGATATCCTTGGCGATCGCATGAGCCGCCCGGGCGGACGTCGTCGCAAGGCCGATAACTTCCTGCGCGAAGCATCCGAAATTGCCGAAGGTGACCTTGTGGTTCACCTTGAACACGGTATCGGGCGTTATCTAGGCCTCAAAACCGTTACGGCCGGTGGCGCGCCACATGACTGTCTTGAACTTGAATATGACGGCGGCGACAAGCTGTTTGTCCCGGTCGAAAATATCGAGGTGTTGTCACGCTATGGCTCGGACGAGGGCGTCTCGATCCTTGATAAGCTGGGCGGTGTTGCCTGGCAGGCGCGTAAGGCCAAGCTGCGCGAGCGCATCCGCGACATGGCGGGCAAGCTGATCAAGGTTGCCGCCGAACGCCACCTTCGCAAGGGCGCAACGCTTCAGGCACCCGAAGGGGCCTATGACGAATTCTGCGCGGGGTTCCCGTTTGCCGAAACCGAAGATCAGGCCCGCGCGATCCGCGATACGCTTGATGACCTGTCGGCTGGCAAGCCAATGGACCGTCTTGTTTGTGGTGATGTCGGCTTTGGCAAGACAGAAGTCGCCATGCGCGCGGCCTTCGCCGCCGTAATGTCGGGCAAGCAGGTTGCTGTGGTGGCGCCAACGACGCTTTTGTGTCGTCAGCATTACTTGAACTTCAAGGAACGCTTTGAAGGTCTGCCGGTTCGGGTCGAACAACTTTCGCGCCTTGTCACGGGCAAGAATGCCAAACTGGTCAAGGAGAACATCGAAAGCGGCCATGTTGATATCGTCTGTGGCACTCATGCGCTGTTGGGCACTGGCGTGCATTTCAAGGACCTCGGCCTTCTGATCGTTGATGAAGAACAGCATTTCGGTGTGAAGCACAAGGAACGGCTCAAGGAGCTGAAATCCGATGTGCATGTTCTGACCCTGACGGCGACGCCAATTCCGCGAACCTTGCAGTTGGCGCTGACCGGGGTAAAGGAACTTTCGATCATTGCGACACCACCGGTCGACCGTTTGGCGGTTCGGACCTATATCACGCCTTATGACCCGGTGGTCGTGCGCGAGGCCATCTTGCGCGAACGCCATCGTGGCGGGCAGATTTTCTATGTCTGCCCAAGGGTCAATGAATTGGGTCGGGTGGCCAAGGAACTTGAAAACCTTGTGCCTGAAATCAAGTTTGACGTTGCCCATGGTCAGATGAGCGCACGTGACCTTGAACAGGTCATGACAGACTTTACCGACCGGAAGTTTGATCTGCTGTTGGCAACCAACATCATTGAATCCGGTATTGATGTCCCCAACGCCAACACCATGATCATCCACCGGGCCGATATGTTTGGCTTGGCACAGCTTTATCAGCTGCGTGGGCGTATCGGGCGATCCAAACAGCGTGCCTATGCCTATCTGACCTTGCCAAACGGCAAGAAGCTGACGGCAACGGCACTCAAGCGCCTCGAAGTCATGCAGACGCTTGATAGCTTGGGGGCTGGTTTCAATCTGGCGAGCCACGATCTTGATATTCGCGGGGCAGGGAACCTGTTGGGCGAAGAACAATCCGGTCACATCAAGGAAGTCGGGATCGAGCTGTATCAGCAGATGATCGAAGAAGCCGTGGCCGAGGCCAAGGGCGAGATCGATGCATCCGAAGAAGCAAGCTTTGTTCCGCAGATCAATATCGGCATGCCGGTCCTGATCCCGGACCGTTATGTGCCGGATCTCGGTGTGCGGCTTGGTCTTTATCGCCGGATCTCGGAACTGAGATCGCGGGAAGAAGTTGACCAGTTCGCGGCCGAGATGATCGACCGTTTCGGCAAGCTGCCCAAGGAGGTCGCAAACCTTCTGGACGTTGTCACCATCAAACAATGGTGCCGTGTTGCCAATATCGAAAAGCTTGATGCCGGTCCGAAAGGTGCCTTGATCACGCTGCGGAATAACGAGTTCCCGAACCCGGCCGGACTGATTGGCTTTATCCAGCAACAGGTAGGTGTCGCGCGCCTGCGCCCGGATCACAAGATGGTCTATTCCGCTGGCTGGGACGGCCCAACCGACCGGCTTGAGGGGCTTAAACGGCTGATGAAACGGCTGTCGGATATCGCAGTCGCGACATAAAGAAAAGGCGGGTAACATATTGTTATCCCGCCTTTCTTTTTACTTTTTTCGCGACATTTATACCGGAATTTCTTCCTGTCGGGCCAACCGGATCATGCGTTGAAGGATGTCTGGTTCCTGCGCACCCGAAAGGGCGTGACGACTATTGAACAGGAAGCATGGAACACCGGTTACGCCCATCTGATGGGCAACCCGGTTTTCCTGACCGACAAATTCCCGGTCCATGTCACCGGCCAGATATTCAAGGATTTCATTTCGGTCCTCGCCATGCCGGACAGCGATATCGGCCAAAAGTTCCTGATCACCGATATCCTGACCTTCCAGGAAATAGGCGACAAACAGGTCTTCGACCAAGTCATTGCCCACGGCGGGGCGTTCGGCACAGACCTTGTAGATCAGACGATGAGAGTCCGTTGAATCCGGGGTGACTTTGATCTTATCAAATTTGAACGGAATACCAACAGCTGCACCCGCATCCTCGATCGCCTTGTAAACCCGTTCGGCACTTTCGGAGCCGCCGAATTTGGCTGACAGATAGAGTTTGCGATCAATACCGCCGCTTGGCATATCGGGGTTCAGCAGAAAGGGGCGCCAGTGAATGATCAGGTTATCAAGTTTTTCACGCGCCAACGCCTTTTCAAGGCGCTTTTTGCCGATATAGCACCACGGACAAATCGTATCGACAATCGCCTCGATCCTGATCGGCGAATTTGAAGGTTCACTTTGTCCGAACTGCCAGTTCATTCCACATTATCCATTCAAAAAGGACGTTCCGGCGGCCAGCGGCGCAATCCCGAGATGGTCGGCAACCGTTTGCCCGATATCGGCAAAGGTTTCGCGCATTCCGAACGGACCGGGCGCAATGGCGGGGCCAAATGCCAGGATCGGTACAAATTCGCGCGTATGGTCATTGCCACGCCAGGTCGGATCACATCCATGATCGGCCGTAATGATCACCAGATCGCCGGGCTGAAGGGCTGCGCGCAGCTCAGGAATACGTTTATCAAATTCCTCAAGCGCGTTGGCATACCCGGCCACATCGCGACGGTGACCGAATTCCATGTCGAAGTCCACCAGGTTGGTGAACACAATGCTGTTATCCGGAGCTTCGGCAATCTCGTTCATCATGGCATCAAACAGTGCCATATTCCCCGATGCCTTGACCTTTTTGGCAATCCCGCGATGGGCATAAATATCGGCAATTTTACCCACAGAAATCACCTTGCCACCGGCATCGCTGAAATGATCGAGCAGCGTCGGCTTGGGCGGCGGCACGGCAAGATCGCGCCGGTTTGAGGTCCGCTTGAAATCGGCCGGCGTTTCACCGACGAACGGACGGGCAATCACACGCCCGATATTGTATGGCTCCACCAGTTTGAAGGCGGTCTCACAAACCTCATACAGACGGTCCAGACCAAAATGTTCCTCATGGGCAGCGATCTGAAACACGCTATCGGCCGAGGTATAGCAAATCGGCTTGCCGGTTTTGATGTGTTCTTCGCCAAGCTCGGCAATGATGGTCGTGCCCGATGCATGACAGTTGCCAAGAATACCGGGCAGTTTAGCCTGTGCAATCAGGGCATCGGTCAGTTCGGCCGGGAAGGTCGGAACAGAAAGGGGGAAATAGCCCCAATCGAAATCGACCGGCACACCGGCGATTTCCCAATGACCGCTTGGCGTATCCTTACCGCGTGAGATTTCCTTGGCATGACCAAAAGCACCAATCATCGCGCCGCCATGATCAAGCCCGGGAGGCACGCGCCCCGTGGCATCCTTGGCGGCTTCACCAAGACCAAGTGCAACCATGTTCGGCACATTGAGTGGCCCGCTGCGCTTGTCGCTATCCGCAAGGCCCTTGGCGCATTGTTCTGCGATATGACCAAGGGTATCGGAGCCCTGATCGCCGAATTTTGCTGCGTCCGGTGCCGAACCGATCCCGAAACTGTCCGCCACGATAATGATGGCACGTGCCATTGATGTCTTCCTTCAAACCTGATGCGGGCAATGTGATCACCCGCAGATAGTTATAAATTCTAGTAGTTGCCAGTCGCGGCCGGCGCATCGCCCGGTTTCACGCCACAGGTTTCAAGCAATGCGGTTAAAACGCCACTGGCCCCGAAACGGAAGGTTTCCGGTGTTGCCCAGCCATCGCCCATGATGTAATCGGCAATCGCAAGATAAAGAGCCGCGTCAGCAGTCGTTTTCACCCCACCTGACGCCTTGAAACCGGCATCAATGCCGTCCTCGTCACGCGCATCACGAAGCGCGGTCAGCATGGCAACCGCGGCTTCCGGCGTTGCACCAACCGAAACCTTGCCGGTCGATGTTTTGGCAAAATTCGCACCATGCTTGATGGCAAGGCGGGCGGCTTCATAAAGCTTGGCAAGGTCATTAAACTCGCCGCTTTCAAGGATGACTTTCATGGTAGTCATGGTGCCGCACGCCATGCGGGTCGCATCCACAACCTCGGTCGCAGTCGCAACGTCGCCCTCCAGAAACGCCTTGTAGGGGAAGACAAGGTCAATCTCGTCGGCACCCTTGGAAACGCAATTGGCGGTCTCGTCGCCAACGCGCTGCGCATTGGTGCCCCCTTCGGGGAAGTTCACCACGGTTGCGGTTTTGACACCAGACTGGCCCAATGCCCGCCATGAGGTTTTGATAAACGGTGCATAGACACAAACAGCCGCCGTATTGCCGACCGGGGTTTGTGCACGCTTGCAAAGCGCTTCGATGACCTGTTCGTCGTCATCATCATTCAGGCTGGTCAGATCCAGAACAGAAATGGCGCGACGGGCCGTATCGGCATCTGCCACAGCCTTGTCCTTTGCAGCAGAAATCACTTCTGAAACGGTATTTGGATCAAACATCAAACATTCCTTATAATGCACCGGCAATCTGGATGGTGCAGTTAGTCCATCAAAGCGTTCGATGCCATGGGACACGAACGCGAAAGACGGATCAATCAGCTGCCCTGAAAGGTATCCAACCTTCACCCGGCAATCAATCGATCCGTCTCAAAACACAGTTTCAATCAGAACACGGGAAAGCTGCGTTACTTGGACAACAAAAGTTGTCCTTCACGCCCCTCAAGCGGCGTATCCCCAGCGACCGAGCACAGATAGCCGCCCGGGACGATCAGACGGATGCCAATACGCGAATACAAAACACCATCCGTCCGGCTCGAAAACGGCGTTTTTTCACCCGTTTCACAGTCAAGAACGTAGCCCAGTTCCTGACCCGCTTTGACCTTTGCACCGGCTTCCACGCCAAATACCACCATGCCGCCCTGCGGCGCCATGACACGATCAACGCCCGAAAGCGGCGTTGCGTCGCATTTGGCTTCGGGCAGGGGCCCTGGGTCGCCCGCCACCAGACCACGGCGTTGCAGGAACTTGAACATGTTTTCGGCGTCTTTGATCGCATATTCGTCATAGACGTCACGATCACCGCGCAGCTCAATCGTGGTGGCCAGGGTCGCCATCGGGATCGGGAAGCTGTCGCCATAGGCACGGCGCAGTTCGACCCACGGACGGCTGAACGCCTCGTCAAACGGGTTATCACCACTGATTTCCGCGATCAAGCTGCATTCCGATCCGATCTGTGCCGAAAGGTCGGCCGCATCGGGCCAATTATGGTCGCTGATGTAAAGATGCATCGGCGCTTCCCAGTCACAATGCAAATCCATCACATAGTCTGCATCAATCGCAAGTTCGGCGAGTGTCAGCCGCAAATCCTGCAGATCGGTCAGCGGGCTGACGTCCTTGCGGTGTTCCTTGATCAGGCGGCGCAATTCGGCCCGGATCAGGGAAACGTTGGCATCTGCATCCTGACCCAGTTTTCCGGCAACCGCATCAATCAGTGCCGCACTCAAGTCCGGATAATGCCGGTTAAAGTTCTGGCCGCTGCGCAGCTCAAACCGGCCAAGCGGCTTCATATCGACATATTGGGTAAAGCCGATCGGGTTGGCAAACGGCACGATAACGATTTCACCGGTAATCTCGCCCTTGGCATCGGCCTGTTTCAAAAGGGATTCAAGGTGATGCAGGGTAATCACGCCGGGCAATTCATCGGCATGCAAAGCCGCCTGAAAATAGGCCTTTGGGCCTTGGCCGGGTTTGCCATAGCAACGCACGGTCAGGGCGCGTGATGTGCCCATTTGCGGGCGGACGAGTTCAATGCGTTCTTCTTGCATTTCGAAATCCTGAAAGATGGGGATGTGGGGCAAAACAACCCGGCTGGATCAGGATCTCCAACCAATAAGGTTGGATATTTCCGTCTCCAAAGGCCGGGTTTGATATGGGTATTCGATCAGGCAGATACTGCTTTGGCTTTACCTGATTTTGGTTCCTTGCGCACTTCGCTACGACGCAAATAACGTTCGATCCCTTTGAAGCCAAAGGTCAGGGTATAGACGATAATCAGATAGATCACACCGGCCGAAATGAACGCTTCGTAGGGAAGGGCGGTACGGGCAACAATTTTACGTGCAGCACCGGTCAGCTCCATCATGGTGACGGTGGACGCCAACGACGTCGCCTTCAACGTAAAAATCACATCGTTGGTGTAGGCAGGCCAGATCATCTGCCACATGCGCGGGAAAATGATGCGGCGATAAGTGATCCAGGGCGACATGCCACAAGCGCGTGCCGCTTCCAGCTCGCCATTCGGCACGTTCTGAATGCCACCACGCATGATTTCCGCGACGTAAGCCGCTGTGTTCAGAACGAATGTCAGCAGGCAATACCAATATGGATCGCGCAAATAAGTCCAGGTCCAGTGGTCCTGAATGCCATCAATGTTCGCGATCAGCTGCCCGACGCCATAATACATCATGAACAGCTGCCCGATCAGAGGCGTGCCACGGAACACGTAAATGAACGCAAAGGGCAGGGCCTGTATCCAGACCTTTTTCGAGACACGCGCAACGGCGAGCGGAATGGCAAGCAGGGTCCCCAGCGTGACCGAAATCACCAGCAATTCAATGGTCAGCAGGAACCCGCGCCACAGCCAGGTATCATATTTGCCGAGAACATATATGAGATCTTCAAACATCTGCTACGCCCTCGCCACACCGCGGGCCGCCCGCTTTTCAAGATAGTTGAAGACCAGCAACGAAACCGTTGTAAATGAAAGAAACATCAGCATCGCTACCAGATAGAAAGTGAACGGCGCCTTTTCCGTCCCGGCACCGATGGCGGCTTTGCGCATGATCTCTTCGACGCCGACGACCGAAATAAGCGCAGTGTCCTTGATCAGGACCTGAAACAGATTATTCAAGCCCGGCAGGGCAAAGCGCCACAGCTGTGGCAGCTTGATGTGCATGAAAATCTGCATCGGCGTCATGCCACAGGCGGTTGCCGCTTCGATCTGACCAATCGGGATCGACTGCATCGCCGCACGGAAAACTTCGGATGCAAATGCACCCTGAACCAGGGCCAGGGCCGCAACCCCTGACCAGAAGGCCGGAATATCAACACGGGTTTCCTCGCCGGAAATAAGCTCGGCAAGGCCTTGGACGGCCATTGTGCCGCCGAAATAAATCAACAAAATAACAAGAAGCTCGGGAATGCCACGAATAAGAACGGTATAGCTTTCCCCGATCACACGCAGTGTGCGATAACGCGACAGCTTTGCAGACGCGCCCAACAAACCAATAACAATCATGAATGGCAGGACGGTCAGGCAAAGCTGAACTGTCACCAGTCCCCCTTCAAGCATCTGCCAGCCGCGGCCGTATAAATCGAGCATGGTATCTCCAGCTTTCCTTGATGCTGCGCGTGACTGTCACCCCTGACTTACAAACAACGCACAACAATAAGGGAAGGGCGGCGAACAGTTCGCCGCCCCAGATGCCTCAGGCAGATCAATTCGGATGCAGATCGATCGCCGGGAAGTATTTCTTGTTCAGTTCGTCGTAAGAACCGTTTTCAAGCATTTCAGCCAGGGCCTTGTTGAAGATTTCCTTCAGGTCCTGGTCTTCCTTGCGGATACCGATGCCGGCACCTTCGCCGAACCATTCGCTCGGTGCGAACTGGTTGGAAACGA
This sequence comes from Thalassospira sp. ABL2_045, assembly GCF_056161285.1. Classification (NCBI taxonomy): domain Bacteria; kingdom Pseudomonadati; phylum Pseudomonadota; class Alphaproteobacteria; order Rhodospirillales; family Thalassospiraceae; genus Thalassospira; species Thalassospira sp. ABL2_045. The sequence goes on from NZ_JBSWYV010000004.1 coordinate 14,127, forward strand.
AGCCATAGCCTTCGCCTTCTTCCGAGTTAACCCAAGCTTCGAGGGTACCGGAGTCAGCAAGGGTTGCATCGATACGGCCAGCGGTCAGGTCAAGCAGGGCTTCGTCCTGGGTGCCGTACATGCGGATTTCGATATCCATGAAGTTGTCTTCAAGGAAGTTGGCGTGCGTGGTCGAACGCTGAACACCAACAACCATGCCATCAAGAGCGTCTTCAATGACTTCGCCGTCTTTGTAGGCGGTGATGCTCATGCCGTCTTTACCAACGAACACCGCCGGGGTGTTGCTGTAATAATCGGAGAAGTCGATGGAACGCTTGCGCTCTTCGGTGATCGACATCTGCGCGATGATCGCGTCATATTTTTTGGCCAGAAGACCCGGGATCATGCCGTCCCAGTCCTGTGCAACGATTTCGCACTCAACATTTGCGGTTTCGCAAAGCTTGTTGGTGAAATCAACGTCGAAACCGATGAGGTTGCCATTGTCGTCCATCATGTTGAACGGAGGGTAGGCACCCTCGGTCGCAACAACGACTTTATCCCAATCAGCACTTGCTGCCGAAGCGCTCAGTGCAACGCCAACTGCTGCGGCAGATGCAACCTTGATCCAGTTTTTCATTCATAGTCTCCCTTGTTGATTGGAACGGAGCGTGCACCACGGCACTCCCATTCTTAAGACCAAGGCACACCAGGCCCTGGTCTGCCCAGATCAGAAATCGCGCTGAAGAAACTGCTTCATGCGTTCCGATTTTGGATTCTCGAAAACATCAGTCGGATTGCCGAATTCCTCGACACGTCCCTGATGCAAATACATGACATGGCTAGAAACGCCGCGGGCAAAGCCCATCTCATGGGTTACCACCAACATCGTGCGGCCTTCTTCGGCAAGATCGGTCATAACGCGAAGAACTTCACCGACCAGTTCCGGATCAAGCGCCGAGGTCGGCTCGTCAAACAGCAAAACGTCCGGTGAAATGGCAAGCGCACGGGCAATGGCGGCACGTTGCTGCTGGCCGCCGGACACATGACCGGGATAATAATCCCGACGTTCATACATCCCGACCTTTTGGAGCAACGCATCGGCGCGCTCGATCGCTTCTTTACGGGGCACCCCCAGAACATGGACCGGTGCTTCGATCACGTTCTCAAGAATGGTCAGATGGCTCCAGAGATTAAAGCTCTGAAAGACCATGGCAAGCTTGGTGCGGATACGTTGAAGCTGCTTTTTGTCGGCGGCTTCCTGTGAACCGTCCTTGAGCGTCTTCATGCGGATCAGTTCACCTTTGACGTGAACTTCGCCAGCATTTGGCGTTTCAAGCAGGTTGATGCATCTCAGAAACGTACTTTTGCCCGATCCGGACGAACCAATAATCGAAATCACGTCCCCGGTGTTGGCCGTGAGGTCAATTCCTTTGAGAACTTCATGCTCCCCAAAGCTTTTGAACATCCCTTCGACCTGCAGGGCGGGTATGTCTGTGCTCATATCGAGTTTAAATAATCCCTGTTGAGAGTCTTATATTCTTCGTTCGTCTTAGCACCTGAAAACAGATGCTCCCCCACAAGACACGCCAAAGCGCCTCTCATTCCGTCAATAATTGCCTGTCCAACGAGAGCATTTCCACTGATATTTTGCAGTTTTATGAAGAAAACTGCGGTTTCAGACGGTTAGACATCACCATTAACGACCGCATTGCACAAATCGTGCAGCAGTAAGGGATTTTACGCAATAAAAAACTACAGCCTTTTTTCGCACTAAGCCGGGAGTCCATGAAAACACCTGATATCGAGGACGAAGGATTCCATCGGCGCCGAGTAATACCTTGTGACTTGAATAGTAAATCGCGAACGGATCATGCGTTGAATACCGGCACTGCAAACGCCGTCCTTGCGACTAAAGTAGAATAATACGAGAGATCGACATCACTATGAAATTTCACCGTTTTCGGTATTGATTAAGAACCACATTGCCATCAACCTCGAGTTTCCCCATATGAGGAAATGACTTGTGGCGAACTCTCACAAAATACCGATAAACGGAGGAAATTAATGAAACGCGCATTATTTGCAGGGATGGCGGTCGCGTTCGCGTTCGGGAGCACGGCTGCCGTGGCACAGGATCGTGACGGCTGGCCTGAAAGCTTCACCGTCGGCACCGCGTCTCAGGGCGGGACCTATTTTGCATACGGTTCTGGCTGGGCCAACCTTGTGGCTGAAGAACTCGGCATCTCGGGTGGCGGCGAAGTCACCGGTGGTCCGATGCAGAACATGGCCCTTGTGCATACCGGCGAAGCTGCCTTTGGCATGACGACCATGGGCCCGGCGGCTGAATCGCTTGCGGGGACCAACCCAATTGCACCGGGACTGCAGATGACCAATGCATGTGCAATGTTCCCGATGTATCAGACCCCGTTCTCGATCACTGCACTGTCGTCTTCTGGCATCGGCTCGGTTGCCGATATTCCGGCAGGGGCAAAGATCGGCTTCGGACCGGCTGGTTCGACGTCCGACACCTACTTCCCGCGTATGCTTGAAGAACTCGGTGTTGATTTCGAACGCCGCAATGGCGGTTGGTCTGACCTTGGTGGTCAGTTGCAGGATGGTCTGCTTGACGTGATCGCGTTCGCGGCAGGCGTTCCGGTTCCGGCTGTTAGCCAGCTGGAAGTTCAGACCGATGTGAACATCATCGAGTTCACCGAAGATGAACAGAAACAGATCATGGATGCCTTCCCGGTATCCGAGTTCGACATTTCTGCAGACACCTACACGACGCTGACCGAAGCAGCACGCTCGGTTTCGATGTGGAACTTTGCGATCGCCAACTGCGATCTTCCGGAAAGCTTTGTTTATGCCGTCACTGACGTTGTGATGTCTGACAATGATCGGATGGTTTCGATCCACCGTGCAGCCCGTTCGACTGTTCCGGGTAACTGGGACAAGAACAAGGTCATGAAGTGGCACCCGGGTGCTGCGAAGTGGTTCAACGAGAATGGTGCATCCATTCCGGCAGACATGATCAACTGATCTCTGTTTACAAAACATTTGAAAGGCGGACTGTCCTTATGGACGGTCCGCCATATTTCGATTACCAGCTTGCCTGTGGCCAAAAACAATCTTGCGTGAGTGCGGGGGAATAGATGTCAGACAAAAGCCAGGTGGAAGACGAACACCTCATTGCCGATGGTGTGGACGAAGAACCGGTCGAACATAATCGTCGATTGTTTGAGGGTAAGGCACTGACCTTCATTACGATCTCTGCGGCGATTTATGCGGCGTTTCATATGCTCGCGCTCAATGGTGTTTCTCTGTCCGGCATGACGGGTGGCATTGTCAATTTGCCATTCTTGCCGGATTTCCCGCTTGAAACCTGGAATTTCCGCATTGTCCACGTCGCCGGCGCACTGGCACTTGGTTTCCTGTGGTATTCCGCCAACAGCTTTAGTGACACCCCGGGCACCTCAACGCCGTTATTAGGCTATCTGTCCTATGTCCTTTTGGTGCCGGCCTTCATGGCAACGGGCATGGCCATCAGCTTCGCATTCGACATCCAGAACGGCGTGATGTGGAACGGCATTGATGCCACCATCAAGTTCAATGAAACCTGGATGTTCGGAACACCGCTTCTGATCGCAACGGTTGGCGGGATCGTTCTGTCCTGGTTCCATAAGACATCGCGCGACAGATATTCCGCACCAGATTTTGTTTTGTGTGTCTGTGGCGTTGCTGTTGCCGTCTATCTGATTACGATTTACGGCACCCTGATGCGCAACTCGACCGGTACACCGTTTGCACCGATTGGGATCTCGATCGCAGCTGTTGCCGGCACCTTGTTGATCATGGAACTGACACGCCGCGTTGCCGGTCTGGCACTCGTCATTATTGCGACGATCTTCTTGGTTTACGTCTTCGTTGGTGAGTTCCTCCCGGGCTTCCTGCAGTCACCATCGATCACCTGGCAGCGCTTCTTTAGCCAAGTCTATACCGACGCCGGAATTCTTGGCCCGACGACGGCAGTATCGTCGACCTACATCATTCTCTTCATCATTTTCGCGGCCTTCCTGCAGGCCTCCAAGGTTGGCGACTATTTCGTGAACTTTGCATTTTCGGTTGCCGGTCGGGCCCGTGGTGGTCCGGCAAAGGTTGCCATCTTTGCATCCGGTCTGATGGGGATGATCAATGGCACCTCGGCGGGTAACGTGGTTGCCACCGGGTCGCTGACCATTCCGCTGATGAAAAAGGTTGGCTATCACAAGAAGACCGCTGGCGCGATTGAGGCGGCGGCTTCGACCGGCGGCCAGATTATGCCGCCGATCATGGGGGCAGGTGCCTTCATCATGGCCGAGATCACCGGTATTCCTTATACCGACATCGCCATTGCGGCCATCATCCCTGCCATCCTCTATTTCGTATCGATCTATTTCATGGTTGATTTCGAGGCTGCCAAGCTTGGCATGCGCGGCATGCGTGATGACGAATTGCCGCGCTTTGACGCCATGGTCAAAAAGGTCTTCCTGTTCCTGCCGATCATCATTTTGATCATTGCGCTGTTCCTCGGATACTCCGTGATCAGGGCAGGGACGCTTGCCACGGTGGCAGCTGTGGTTGTTAGTTGGCTGACACCAAACCGCGTTGGTGTGCGGGCTGTTGCCAAGGCCTTTGAGCTTGCCGGTGGCATGTCGATTCAGATCATCGCGGTCTGTGCGTGCGCTGGTATCATCGTCGGGGTGATTGCACTTACGGGTGTTGGTGCACGTTTCTCGAACCTGCTGCTTGGTCTGGCCGAAGCCTCCCAACTTCTGGCACTGGTCTTCGCCATGCTGATTGCCATCTTGCTCGGCATGGGCATGCCAACAACCGCAGCTTATGCCGTGGCGGCATCTGTGGTTGCGCCGGGCTTGATTGAGCTTGGAATTGAACCACTTACGGCACACTTCTTCGTGTTTTACTTCGCCGTGGTGTCGGCAATCACCCCGCCGGTGGCATTGGCATCCTACGCGGCTGCGGGGATATCGGGCGCCAACCCGATGGAAACATCTGTTGCGTCGTTCAAGATCGGTATTGCCGCCTTCATCGTGCCCTTCATGTTCTTCTATAACTCATCCATTCTGATGGATGGCACTTACCTTCAGATTGGTCAGGCTCTGGTAACCGCTGTCGTTGGCGTCTTCCTGCTGTCATCAGGCGTACAAGGCTGGTTCCTTGGAAGCAGTGCTGTCTGGTTCCTGCGCATTCTGTTGATCATTGCCGCCCTGTTCATGATTTCGGGTGGCCTGATTACCGATCTCATCGGGGTCGGAATGGCTATCGGCACACTGTTCATTCAGCGTGTCCTAAAACCAAAACCGGGATCGACCCTCCGAAGTGGCGGGGCGGATTAAAACGAGCGACCTGAAAACAAGAAAAGCGCACCAAATTTGGTGCGCTTTTTCTTTCGGGTTGGTTGTTAAAAGATCGCTTATTCAGAAACCTTCTTAACGAACTCCGATTTTAGTCCCATCTGGCCGATGCCGGGGATCTTGCAGTCGATATCGTGGTCGCCATCAACAAGGCGGATGCCTTTGACCTTGGTGCCGACTTTAACAACAGATGATGATCCCTTGACCTTGAGGTCCTTGATCACCGAAACGGTATCGCCGTCCGCAAGCGGCGTACCATTGGAATCACGAACGACATTTGCATCTGTTTGCGCCGCCGTCAGTGACCATTCATGGGCACATTCCGGGCAAATCAACAGTTCGCCATCTTCATAGGTATAAGGGGATTCACATTTGGGGCAGGGTGGCAGTTCGCTCATATCAATGACCTTTCGACGATTGTGACGTCACGGCAGATACGGCTAGGCAGCTAGCAAGGAACATCGCCTTGCGTTTGCTGAACTGGTTCTGCTCTGTCCTGGATAAAGTGGCGGAGAGGGTGGGATTCGAACCCACGGTACCCGTAAAGGCACGGCGGTTTTCAAGACCGCTGCATTCAACCGCTCTGCCACCTCTCCGCAAAACCGGTTGGAGCATATTACGCTCTGGGCGCTTTCAATAAATTGGGGAGGATGACCTGTCAATAGGGCAATCCAATATTGCAGCGAATGCTGGTGATTTATCTTGATTTCAGTATGGTAAGCACATTGCGCAAACCAATTCTTTTTGGAATTTCCAGACGTGTTCTACTTTCTGTCAAAAACACTTAGCATTCTGATCAATACCGCTTTCATGCATGGTCTCTTGCTCGCAATTTTGTTTGGCCTTTTGATCCTCAAACGAACCCGCAGGTTCGCGATAGGTGGATTGATTTTTGTGACAGGGGCGTCGTTGCTGATTACGGTGATTCCGGTTGGCACAATCTTGTCGAGCACTTTGGAAACACGGTTTGAGAAACCAGACCTCGCGGAAATGGAATTTGCTGGTGCAGTAACGCTGGCAGGCAGCCTTGATCCTTCAAGTTATCTAAAACGCGGTGAAATGCATGTTGGCGCGTCGGCAGATCGTCTGTTTGCCATGCTGCGCGTCGCAAGCCTGTATCCAGACAAACCCATGCTGTTTACCGGCGGAGATGGCAACCTGACAGAGCGTGGGTTTAGTGAAGCCGCTGTGCTTGAAAACTGGCTAGACGATTCGGGTCTTAAGACACCGAACATGTATTTTGAGGCGCAATCACGTAACACGCATGAGAACGCCACGAAATCCCTTGAAATGGTGTATCGCGACTGGCCTGAACTTGCTCGAAAGCCTTGGGTTCTTATTACTTCCGCACAACATATGCCGCGCGCTGTCGGGGCGTTCCGTCAGGCCGGCTGGAATGTCATCCCGTATCCGGTCGACAGATTCACCTCAGATGAGCTCCATTTAGCAAGTCTTAACGTCTCAGGGGGTATCAAATCCCTTGGCCGTGGTTTGCGTGAATGGGTTGGTTTGACCGCCTATTACTGGACCGGTCGAACAGATGCGTGGTTCCCTGGGCCGCAAGCACCCGGGGCTGAAAACTGATACATGATTGGATGAGGCTTAGATGAAATTCTGGAAACTGCTTACCGCCGCCTCCGTCGTTGCCGTTATGGCGGCACATGCACCGGCCTTTGCACAGACCGATGAGGAACTTCCAGAATTCACCACCGAAGGGTTCGACGAATGGCTCGTTGAGTTCAAAAAGGAAGCCGCCAGCAAGGGCATTTCAGAGGTAACCCTTGATGTTGCCTTTGCTGACACCCAACCGATCCCCAAGGTGATCGAATATGATCGCAGTCAGCCGGAATTCAAGCTGACATTTGAGCAGTACCTTGATCGCGTTGTGCCGCAGTCGCGTGTGAACGAAGGCCGTCGAAAATACGCCGAAAACCGCGCAGTTATTGACGCCGCGGCCAAGAAGTACGGGGTTCCGGGCCACTACCTGACCGCGTTCTGGGGCATTGAAACCGGGTTCGGGCGATTTACCGGCGGCTATTCGGTGGTTGATTCCTTGGCCACATTGGCGTTCGAAGGCCGTCGTGCCGAGTATTTCCGTAAAGAGCTGATAAACGCCTTGACCATCATTGATGCAGGCCATATCGCGCCGGAAAACATGTCGGGCTCCTGGGCGGGGGCCATGGGGCAGGCGCAGTTCATGCCATCTACCTTCCTGAACTATGCCCGGGATGGGAATGGCGATGGCAAGATTGATCTGTGGGGCGCAAAGGAAGATGTGTTCGCCTCGGCTGCGAACTACTTGTCTTCTGTTGGCTGGCACGCGGATGAACGTTGGGGCCGGAAGATTTCCCTGCCGGAAAACTTCGATATGGAGCTTGAAGGCCGCGATATCCGCAAGCCGATTGCCGAATGGCAAGAGCTCGGTGTGCGCATGCCCAACGGGTCTGACTTGCCTGTTGCCGACATGCAAGCATCAATTGTCATCGTAAATGACGGTGAAGGTCCAGCATATATGGTTTATAACAACTTCCATACCATCATGCATTGGAACCGCTCGACATACTTTGCGATTGCAGTTGGTACACTGGCTGACGCAATTGCGGGCCGTTAAAATACAATCCGAAGAACGGATTTAAAACTGAACGAGCATGGACAGAGCATCTACAAGCGGGGACACCTTGATGCCCAAACCACGAAAAAGTGCCTTGGCACATCTGCGATCCAAAGGCCGTTTTGCGATGACGGCCGCAGCCCTTGGCATTTTACTGGCAGGGTGTGCAGAAACGCAGCTTGCAGTCCATGGCGTCAAACGACTTGGCGGACAATCGCAACCGGCACAGGTCGGGAACTACAAGATTGGCAACCCCTATGAGATTGCCGGTCAGTGGTATTATCCGGCCGTCGACTACGAATATACTGAAACCGGTATTGCTTCTTGGTACGGCCCCAAATTTCACGGCAAGAAAACCGCCAATGGTGAGATTTTTGATCAGTACGAGGTTTCCGCGGCCCATCGCACCTTGCCACTACCGAGCATCGTTCGCGTAACCAACCTTGAGAACGGCAAGTCCATCAAAGTCCGGGTCAATGACCGCGGTCCGTTCGCCCATGGCCGTATCATTGATATGTCCCGCCGTGCGGCCCAGCTGCTTGGGTTTGAGCGCAAAGGTACGGCCAAGGTCATGGTTGAAGTGATCGAGGCCGACAGCCGTCAGATCGCAGCCATTGCGCAGGGCAAGGCAGCCCCGAAAGTAACCGTTGCTGAACAAAACACGGTAAGTGCTGCCCCGCGCGATGTTGTCGAAACCGTACGTCTGGATGACGAACCAATCACCGACAGTGGAGAGCCCACGACGTCCCGGATCAAGCTGACACCGCCATCATCAAGCACGAGTGTCGAAAGTGCACCGCTCGATGGCGTGGTTGAGGAAGCCGCGGTTGTTGAAGTTACGCCGGTCACATCGTCCTCAATCTATGTTCAGGCCGGCGCGTTTTCGATCTATGACAATGCGCTGAACTTGCGCAATCGTCTCTATGACCTTGGCCCCAGCAAGATCGAACCGATTGATATCAAGGGCACGACCTTCTACCGTGTCCGCCTTGGCCCGCTGGAAACCGTTCCCGAAGCGGACATCCTTCTGGAACGTGTGATTGCCACAGGCCAGAACGGCGCGAAAGTTGTTGTCGAATGCGCTGATGGCGGTTCCGCTGCATCTGGATGTTGATCAAAAAAAGCTGGTTATGCTACCGCTTTAACGCACTGAGCATGCGGTGTTGCACAATTCTGCCGAATTTGCGACATAAGCAAAATAGCGGATACACCGGGTCCCGGTGGTTAGAGAATTTATTTAACAGGGTTTGAATGCCATGACTTTTATGCCGCCAGTTCCGTTCAAAAACACTCTGAACCGGGTAGTGGCCGGGGCCTTTATTCTTGGTTCCGTCATGGCAATGTCGAAGACTTCCGCAAGCGCACAGGCAATCGAGACCAATGCGCGCGAAGCCTTCATTATGGATTTTGATACCGGGGCCGTGCTGCTCAACAAGGAAGGGGACACCCTGACCGAGCCCGCCTCTATGACCAAAATGATGACCGTCCATATGCTGTTCAAGTATATCAGGGATGGTCGGGTTTCTCTGGACGATACCTTCCACGTCAGCGAAAAGGCATGGCGCAAGGGCGGCTCGAAAATGTTTGTCGAGGTGAACTCCAACGTTTCCGTTTCCGATCTTTTGCACGGGATTATCGTCCAGTCGGGCAATGACGCTGCCATTGTGGTCGCCGAAGGTCTTGGCGGTTCTGAAGAAGCCTTTGCCCAGGCAATGACCGAAGAAGCCCGCGCAATCGGCATGACCAAGTCGGTCTTTAAAAACGCCACAGGCTGGCCGGCAGAAGGCCACCTTGTAACCGTCCACGACCTTGCAATCCTGGCTCAGGACACCATTCGCAATTTCCCGGACCTCTATGAGCTCTATTCCGTCAAGGAATTCACCTATAACGGCATCCGTCAGCCGAACCGTAACCCGCTTTTGGGCACCAGTGCGGGCGTCGATGGCCTCAAAACTGGCCACACCGAAGCCGCCGGCTACGGCCTGACGGCCTCGGCCGAACGTGATGGTCGTCGTCTTATTCTTGTCGTCAACGGATTGGGCTCTGTTCGTGAACGCCGCACTGAATCCCAGAAACTCCTTGATTGGGGATTCCGCGAATTTGACAACTACGACCTGTTTGCCGAGGGTGAAACCGTAAGCTCTGCCAATGTTTGGCTTGGCTCGGAAACCAAGGTTGATCTGGTTGCCGACAAGGAAGTTCTTCTGACCTTGCCGCGCACAGCAAGCCGCGACATGAAGGTCTCTGTCGTCTACGAAGGCCCAATCCCGGCACCAATCAGTCAGGGTGATCAGATTGCAACGCTCAAGGTCGAAGTTCCTGATCAGGATGCAATCGAATTCCCGCTTTATGCAGCCCATGATGTCGGGCGCCTCGGCTTTGTTGGCCGCATTGGTGCTGCGATCAAATATCTTCTCTGGGGGGCAAACGGGTGACATCGAAGCCCAGTTTGTTCATCAGTTTTGAGGGCGGGGAAGGCAGCGGTAAGTCCACCCAGATACGTGCCCTGGAAAAGTGGTTTCGGGATCAGGGCAAGGACGTTGTTGTTACCCGCGAACCCGGCGGATCGCCGGGTGCCGAGGAAATCCGAAATCTTCTTCTGACTGGTGATCCCAGCCGTTGGGATGCCGTTACCGAAGCGCTTTTGATGTTTGCCTCGCGCCGCGATCATGTTGAACGGACCATTCGTCCGGCCCTTGAGGACGGCAAGGTTGTTCTTTGTGACCGTTTTGCCGACTCATCAGTAGCCTATCAGGGCTATGGCCATGGACTTGGTGCGAACTACATTCGCAATCTCTGGAAGCTGGCGATTGGTGATTTCAAACCTGACCTGACCCTGATCTTTGACCTGCCGATCGAGCTTGGCCTTGAACGCGCCGGTGCACGGTTTGCCAATGTCAGCGCAGCCGAGGATCGTTTTGAACGCATGGGGCTGGATTTTCATCAGCGTCTGCGCGATGGGTTCCGAGAAATTGCATCCGATGAATCGGACCGCTGTGTCGTCATTGACACCAGTGGTGAGATCGAGGCAGTTAGTGAACGCGTAATTACAGCCGTTCGGGACCGAATTGCAGGGCAGGGGGCCTGAACGCATGGCCAAGGACGACCTTCCCGGAGAAGAAAATCCGTTTGAACCCCGCCGCAACGATGCGCTTCTTGGTCATGAAGAGGCCGAGAAAGCCATTCTTGATGCCTGGAACAGCAAACGCATGCATCATGCGTGGTTGTTATGCGGCCCCAAAGGGGTCGGAAAAGCCACACTGGCCTATCGCATGGCGCGCTTTATTCTCTCTGGCGGCGGCGAGAATGGTGGTGCAGGACTGTTTGGCGATCAGGGTGATGGCCTTTACGTCGATCCCGAGGATCCGGTTGCACGACGTATTGCCGGTGGCGGTCACGGCGATCTCAAGGTTATAGAACGCCTCTATGATGACAAGAAAAAGCGTCTTCAGGGAGAAATCACGGTCGCCAATGTGCGTACCGTTGGCAACTTCATGTCCAAAACCTCGGCAGAGGGCGGCTGGCGGATCGTCATTGTCGATGCAGCAGATGAGTTGAACCGCAACGCCGCCAACGCGATCCTCAAGGTTCTCGAAGAACCGCCGTCAAACGCCATGATGATCCTGGTTGCCCATCACCCGGGGCGCTTGTTGCCAACCATACGCTCGCGCTGTCGGCGTCTTAATCTTGCGCCGCTTGACGATCATCAGGTTGTCGATCTTCTGGGACGCTATTGTCCTGAGATGGATCTTGGCGCCCGGGACGCACTGTCCGGTCTGGCAGAGGGCAGCATTGGACGCGCACTTCAGCTTCATGATGTCGGCGGGCTTGAGCTTTATACCGAGCTTGTCAATATCATCGCCGCACTTCCCAAGGCCGATGTCGCGGCCCAACACAAGTTTGCGGAGCGTTTTTCGCCGGCAGACAAGGATGCCGCCTTTGCCACCATCACCGAACTTCTGCATTGGTGGCTTGCGCGCATGATCCGCTTTGCCGCCACAGGGCAGGCGCCGCGAGAGGTCATTGAGGGTGAATTGCCCGCCATGCAACGCATGGCCGCCGCGCAACCGCTTGATCAATGGCTGGAGGTATGGGAAAAGATCAACGAACTGATGGGCGCGACCCGCGGTTTGCATCTTGATCGCAAGCAGGCCTTGCTGAATGCATTCTTCATGCTTGAAGAAACCATGCGAACCTGACATCACTGCCCACACACCGAAATTTTGACCATCACGGCACATTTCGGGCCGTTTTGTTTCACGACTTGCGCGAAGGATTTGCGACCATGACCGGGCACAAACAGCCCTATTACATCACGACACCGATCTATTACGTCAATGACAAGCCCCATATCGGCCATGCCTATACCACGCTTGCCTGTGACGTTCTGGCCCGCTTCAAGCGCCTGGACGGTTATGACGTGATGTTCCTGACCGGGACCGATGAACATGGTCAGAAGGTAGATAAATCGGCTGCGGCCAAGGGCATCGATCCGCAAACCTTTACCGATCAGGTCTCGCAAAACTTCCGCGATCTGGCCGTTCACATGAACTATTCCAACGATGACTTCATCCGCACCACGGAAGAACGTCACAAGAAAGCCTGTCAGGCACTTTGGAATACGCTGCTTGAAAAGGGCGAGATTTATCTTGGCTCCTATGATGGCTGGTACTCGGTCCGTGACGAGGCGTTTTACGCCGAAAAGGAACTGATCGAAAAAGACGGTGAAAAGCTTGCCCCGACCGGCGCACCGGTCGAGTGGGTGTCAGAGCCGAGCTATTTCTTTAAGCTCTCTGCCTGGGGTGATCGGCTTCTGGAATTCTATGAACAGAATCCGGACTTCATCGCACCACAGTCACGCCGCAACGAAGTGATCAGCTTTGTGAAGGGCGGCATGCATGATCTTTCGGTTTCACGCACCAGCTTCAAATGGGGTGTTCCCGTACCGGGCGACGAAGAGCACGTCATGTATGTCTGGCTTGATGCGCTGACCAACTATCTGACCGCCATCGGATATCCCGACGCGGACCCGGCCAAGCTTGAGAAATACTGGCCGGCAAACCTTCATATGGTTGGCAAGGATATCTTGCGTTTCCACGCGGTCTATTGGCCGGCCTTCCTCCTGGCTGCGGGCATTCAGCCGCCAAAACGCGTCTTTGCCCATGGCTGGTGGACCAACGAAGGTCAGAAAATCTCCAAATCGATCGGCAACGTCATTGATCCCTATGATTTGACGGAAAAATATGGCCTGGATCAGACGCGTTATTTCCTGATGCGCGAAGTGCCGTTTGGCAATGATGGCGATTTCGCCCATCGCGCCATGGTCAACCGCATGAACAGCGAACTGGCCAATGACCTTGGCAATATGTGCCAGCGTGTTCTCTCCATGATCCATAAGAACTGCAACGCGGCGGTACCGACGCCGGGCGCGTTCACCGATGCGGACAAGGAAATCCTCGCCAAGGCGCATGGAATGCTTGAAACCGTGCGCCCGCTATTTGACGAACAGGCCTTTAACAAGGGGCTTGAAGCGATTTGGAGCCTTGTTGGCGATGCCAACCGCTATGTCGATGAAATGGCGCCCTGGGGCCTGAAGAAGACCGATCCCGCACGGATGGAGACGGTTCTCTATGTTCTGGCCGAAGTCATTCGCCATGTTGGTATCCTCGTGCAGCCGATCATGCCGGACTCAGCATCCAAGATCCTGGATCTTCTGGTTTTGGGCGATGATCAGCGTGGCTTTGATGCCCTTGGCCCGGAAAACGCTCTGAAACCGGGTTCGGAAATCCCCAAACCGGCCGGTGTGTTCCCGCGCTATGTCGAGACCGAAGACGAAGGAGAGAAGGCATGAATGTCGCCCTTGTCGACAGCCACTGCCATCTGGACTACCCGCAATTCTCCGACGATTTGAGCGGTACCATCGCGCGCGCCAAAAATGCCGGTGTCGGCATGATGGTCAGCATCGGTGTCAAGCTTACGACATTCGAGAATGTTCGTGCGGTTGCCGAGCAGGCCGACCATATCTATTGCACGATTGGCGTTCATCCGCATGAAGCGGGCGAGGAGGGGCTTTCAAGCCCCGATGCCCTGATTGCAAAGGCATCTGATCCGAAAGTCATCGGTATTGGCGAAAGCGGCCTTGATTACTTCTATGACAACGCCCCGCGCGATGCGCAGCAGGAAAGCTTCCGCGCGCATATCGCAGCTTGCCGTGAAACCGGTTTACCCTTGATCGTGCATACGCGTGACGCGGACGATGACACGATGGATATTCTCGAAGAAGAGTATGAAAAGGGGCCATTTACCGGCGTTATTCATTGCTTTTCGAGTTCAGCCATGCTCGCTCAGAGGGCACTTAAGATCGGGTTCTATATTTCCTGCTCGGGCATCATTACCTTTAATTCGGCCAAGGAAATCCGCGCAGCGCTTGAGGATGTGCCGCTGGATCGTTTGTTAGTGGAAACAGATGCACCGTATCTTGCACCCGTGCCAAAACGCGGCAAACCGAACGAGCCAAGCTATGTCGCCCATACTGCGGCCAAACTGGCGGAAATCAAGGGTGTAACTGTCGAAGAAATCACCCGGATCACGACAGATAACTTCTTTAAACTGTTCACCAAGGCAGATCGCAAAAATCTGCTGGCGCTGGGAGCAGAGTAAAAGTGACAAAAGTAACCATCCTTGGCTGCGGCTCCTCAAACGGTGTGCCATCGGTTGGCCTTGGATGGGGCAAGTGTGACCCGGATAACCCAAAAAACCGGCGCTTGCGCAGCTCGATCCTGATCGAGGAGGCGGGCAAAAAGATCCTTGTCGACGTCACGCCGGATTTTCGCCAACAGGCACTAACGCACAACATCAACCATGTTGATGCGATCCTGTTTACCCATTCGCATGCCGATCATGTCCATGGCATTGATGATGTACGCTGGCTGAATGTCGCGATGGAACGTCCGATCGATATCTATGCCAACGCGCAGACGATCTCTGACATTGATCATCGTTTCAATTATGTCTTCACGCCGCTGCCTGACGGCGTTGAGTTCTATTTCAAGCCCGTTTTGATCCCGCATGTCATCACAGGACCGATCAAGCCAGCAGGGGTGCCGATCACGGTATTCTCCCAGGACCACGGTTATGGCGAGACGCTTGGCTTTAAAATAGGGAAGTTTGCCTATTCAACCGATGTGGTGGAATTCCCTGAAGATTCCAAAGAGCATCTCTATGATCTGGATGTCTGGGTGGTGGATTGTTTGCGCCATCGTCCGCACAACACACATGCACATCTGGAAAAGATTCTGGCTTGGGTTGAAGAATACAAACCCAAGCAGGTCTACATGACCCACATGAGTATCCAGTTCGACTACGCACAGGCGATGGCCGATACGCCAGATCACGTCTCACCGGCCTATGACGGCCTAGTTATTGAGGTGAATTAACCTCGAAAGACGTCAGAGGTGAGGTCCAGATAAGATCCCTAACACCACAAATAGTGCTATTTCGGGTTCTGTTGCTATTGATTTTGGGCGCGTTGATAGTGAAGAAGTGTAAGCCATAGGCTCACTTCTTCACTATCAACGTGCAATTATCCTATCCAATTCGTGTTGCCTTTTAAATTTTCCCAAATTGTTGCGTTGAGCTATCTGCTCTAACCTTTGAAATATCAAAAAATGCTCTCGATTTAAGTGAGAATTTGACCATGGAGCAGGCATTTTACCCTGTTGCTGGGTTGATTTGTAAAACGAGACAAAGTGGCACGCCTTTGGTCCCAATAATAATAGATACGACACTTAAATGCGCATATTTGGAGGTCTCAAAGAACTATAGGGACCAAATTCGCTTTGCGTTCTCTGACGCGAAAGCCGCCCTTTCCGAGTTTGATGTCCCTTCGATCAGTGCTTGCGTTGTTGCCATCCATTGATCAAGCGATGAATTCAGCGTGCATACCGGGCTGTCAGACCCCCACACAACACGGTTCCAGCCGAAACACTCTATAATATGCTCGAAGTAAGGGCGTAGGGTATCGATAGTCCAGTCTGGCTTTGCATAGGCAGAGATACCTGAGATCTTCACATTCACGTTTGGACGTTCCGATAGTGTCGTAATTGAGCGTTCCCAATCATTAAAGCCATCTCCTGCGATGTCTGGAACGCCACAATGATCCAGTACAAAAACGGTATCCGGGCAGGCATCAACAAGTTCGCATGCCAAAGGAAGCTGACGTTGTAGAACGCAGATATCGAATGGCAGCCCGATGTTGCCAATCTTGCGCACATTTTCCCGGAACAAGTTGCTTTGTGACAACTCGTCGGGAACAACATGCAATACGCGCCGAATGCCTTTCACAATCGCAAGATCAAGGCTTTCAAGAAACGCTTCGCAGTCCTTCGATTCCGGTCTAGCCGAGGAAACCGCGCCTTGCAGCAAACTGTTTGGCTTGGTCACAAGCTCACCAATGAACACGTTTTCAGTTGCAATATCATTTGGTGCACAGTCCACTTCCATGTGGAGCACACCCTCTATGCCGATGCGTTTGGCTGTTGCTTCATAGTCCTCAAACGTCCAGTCGCGATCCAGTGCAGGTACGTCTTTAAGCCAAGGGTAGGTAATCCGGTCGCGGGCAACAAGGTGCAAATGTGTGTCAATGAACATAACGTTTCCTTATTTCGCTGGACATTCTCCGAAACGCCCGAGGTGAACGTGCGGAATAATGTCATGGCAATCGTAGTTTTTTTTCAGCATTAGGGCGATTTCTTATGGAGTTCACCTTGACTCACCATAGAAGTCAAGTTTACATATAAAATATGCTTCCGAATATGAAAGTCTCATCAAGAATGACCTCGGAAGTGAAACTCGGTCCGGAGGACCGTTTCCTAGGGAGGAATAGAATGAAAACGTTATTATGCGGTGCGTCCCGTGCCGCGATTGCAACTGCATCAATTGCCGCAACAGTTTCCGCATTCGGCGCCGCGCAGGCGACTGAGTTTGATGGTGTTACAATCGAAGCCAAGTTGATCGGTGGTCAGCAATACGAAGCACTGTATGCCCGAATTCCGGAATGGGAAGCAGCAACCGGTGCCAAAGTAAATGTCATCTCAAAAAAGAACCATTTCGAGTTGGACAAGGAGTTCAAATCCGACATCGCAGCTGGAACGACCAGTTGGTGCGTTGGTTCGAACCATTCATCCTTTGCGTCGCAATATCCAACCCTGTACACGGATTTATCCGACTTGATCGCAGCAGATGTGGTTGCGGAATTCGTCCAGGCCAACATCAAAGCGGCAACTTTTGACGGCAAACTCGTGATGCTGCCGCGTGCACAGTTCGATGTGTCGGCGCTTTACTATCAGAAAGATCTTTACGAAGACGCAGAGAAGGCAAAAGCCTTCGAAGCCAAGTTCGGATATCCGCTCGCGGTGCCGGATACCTGGTCCGAAGTCAAAGATCAGGCGATGTTCTTTGCCGATCCACCAAACTTCTATGGCACCCAGTATGCCGGCAAGGATGAAGCGATTGTCGGTCGCTATTACGAAATGGTCGTTGCCGAAGGTGGCAAACTGTTTAACGACGATTTCTCGCCAGCCTTCAATTCAGAAGAAGGCAAACGCGCTCTGCAGTGGTTTGTTGACCTTTACAACGCCAAAGCCGTTCCCGCCGGTACGACCAATTATCTTTGGGATGACCTCGGCAATGGCTTCGCATCAGGCACGATTGCCCTAAATCTGGATTGGCCGGGCTGGGCCGGGTTCTTTAACGATCCGGAAGCATCGAAAGTTGCAGGCAACGTTGGTGTTGCACCGGCACCAAAAGGTTCAGTAGGTGCCCGCACTGGCTGGTCTGGCTTCCATGGTTTTTCCGTCACGCAGGATTGCGAGAACAAGGAAGCGGCAGCATCACTGGTCGACTTCCTGACGAATGAAGAAAGCCAAAAGGTCGAAAGCGCAGCAGGCCCATTGCCAAGCCGGACTGCCGTTTGGGATTATGTCTCGGAGCAGGCAAAGGATGATCCGTATCGTAGTGACGTTCTTGCTGCGTTCAAGGAGACTGCTGCCACGGCCTTTGCAGTCCCACCAACACCGCTTTGGATCGAAGCCACAAACCTTATTTATCCAGAACTTCAGGCCGCTATTTTGGCTGACAAGACGGTCGATGAAGCACTTGAAGATGCTTCGGATGCTGTTAACGACTTAATGCTGGAAGAGGGCGTCTATTAAGACATCCTGAGATCTGGATGGTGCGATCCGTAGGATTGCATCATCCAACTTCCCCAATAAACAGGCTGAAATGCATGGAACTGTTCCATGCCGATCCACGGGACATTCTGATGAAGCGTTTAAAGCTCCCGCCATGGTTGGTTCTTTTGATGCCAGCCATAATTATTCTATCGGCTGTTGTGCTGATTCCACTGCTTTTGTCATTGTATTCAAGTTTCACATCCTATCGCCTGACCCGGCCAGGTAGCCTGTTTAACTGGATCGGGACATTCAATTATGAAAAGGCCGTAACCGACGCAAAATTCTGGGCGGCATTTGGCCGGACAGTTTTGCTGCTGGCGGTTGCCTTGAATCTGGAGATGCTTTTTGGCCTCGGCCTGGCATTGATGATTTCAAAAGTCACACGTGGTCAACGCGCACTGCGGACCATGATGATGTTCCCGATGATGTTCTCGCCGATCCTGGTCGGCTTTCAGTTCAAGTTCATCTTTAATGACAATGTCGGCTTGGTAAACAATGCCTTGCAGTCGCTTGGTATTACTGACACCGCCATACCCTGGCTGGTCGATGGCAAGCTTGCTATGTTCTCAATCATTTTTGCCGAAGTCTGGACCTCTACATCGGTGTTCGGGATCCTCATTTTGGCTGGGCTTTATGCCATTCCGCGTGATCCGTTGGAAGCCGCCAAGGTCGATGGTTGCACGCCGTTCCAGTCGTTCCGTTTTGTAACGCTGCCATTTCTGATGCCTTTCATTTACATCGCAATGGCCATCCGGTCACTGGATGTCGCGCGTGCCTATGACATTGTACAGATCATGACCAATGGGGGACCTGCGCGGCGCACCGAACTGCTTTGGACGCTGATTGGTCGAACGGGATATGTCGATGCCCGCATGGGATATGCCAACGCGATGGGATATGTCTCAATCTTTCTGGCGATCTTCTTCACCATCTATTTCTTCAAAAAACTACAAAGCGCTCGCAAAGAGCTCGGAATGGGGGTGTAAGTCATGATTGGCAATATCAATCATCGTGCACGCCGTATTGCCCTTAAATGGTCGCACACTGTTGGCCTTTTCTGCGCCATGATGGTGCTGTGTGTTCCTGGGCTCTGGATCGTACTAAATTCATTCCGTCCAACCGTGGAGATCATGGCAAAACCGCCGGTCTGGGTCCCCAATGATCTTAATCTTGATCATTACCGGGCCATGTTTGGCGGGATCGGCGAGGGCAGCGTGCCCGTGCTGACCTATTTCACCAACTCATTGATCATTTCGGTGACCTCGACAGTGATTGCCATCCTGATCGGCATGGCCGGCGGGTACGCATTTGCGCGATACAAATTCAAGTTCAAGGGTGGTATTTTTGTTGGCCTGATGGTGACCCGTGCTGTGCCAGGCGTGGCACTCTCACTGCCATTGTTCATCCTGTTCGCCCGTATCGGCATTATTGATACCCATATCGGGATGATCCTGGCCTACGTGGCCCTGAATGTACCGTTCACGGTGTGGTTGATTGACGGGTTCTTCCGCCAGGTTCCACCGGAGCTGGCCGAAGCTGCCGAAATTGATGGTTGCACCCGTTGGCAAGCCTTTTGGCGAGTTGAGTTCCCGGTGGCCCGATCCGGGATCGCATCGGCCGGCATCTTTGCCTTCCTGACATCATGGAATGAATATGCTTTGGCGGCACAGTTAACCCGTTCAACTACATCTAAAACCATGCCTGTCGGGCTTCTCGATTTTACGTCTGAATTCACCCTGAATTGGGGTGGGATGTGTGCGCTTGCGGTTTTGATGATTATTCCCGCGCTTATCCTCACATTCCT
Organism: Thalassospira sp. ABL2_045; assembly: GCF_056161285.1. Classification (NCBI taxonomy): domain Bacteria; kingdom Pseudomonadati; phylum Pseudomonadota; class Alphaproteobacteria; order Rhodospirillales; family Thalassospiraceae; genus Thalassospira; species Thalassospira sp. ABL2_045. The sequence continues at coordinate 34,164 of NZ_JBSWYV010000004.1, forward strand.
CGTGCAGAAACACCTCATTGCCGGCCTTACATTTGGCGGCGTGAAAGGATAATAGAATGGCTCAGGTCCATCTTCGCGACGTCGTCAAAAAATACGGCCCGCTTGAAGTTGTTCACTCTATCAATCTCGACATTGTCGACGGCGAATTTGTCGTTCTTGTTGGTCCGTCCGGATGTGGTAAATCCACAACGCTGCGCATGGTTGCCGGCCTTGAAGGCATCTCAGACGGCGAGGTTGTTATTGGCGATCAGGTTGTAAATGATTTGCCGCCGCGTGAACGAAACATCTCCATGGTGTTCCAGAACTACGCGCTTTATCCGCATATGACCGTCCGAGAAAATCTTGGATTCTCGCTGAAAATCGCCAAGCATTCTCAAGCGGATATCGACAAGGCAGTGGATGAAGCTGCCCAGATATTATCCCTGACACCGTTGCTGGAGCGCAAGCCTGGTGCATTGTCTGGCGGCCAACGTCAGCGCGTCGCAATGGGGCGCGCGATTGTGCGTCATCCCGAAGTATTTCTGTTTGATGAACCGCTTTCCAACCTTGATGCCAAACTGCGCACCCAGATGCGCGTCGAGATCAAGAAACTTCATCAGAAACTGAAGTCGACGATCATCTATGTCACTCATGACCAGGTTGAAGCCATGACCTTGGCTGACCGCATTGTGATCATGCGTGACGGCCATATCGAACAGGTTGGTACACCTCTTGAAGTCTTCGAAAACCCGGTAAATACTTTTGTCGGGACGTTTATTGGCTCTCCGCCAATGAACTTGTTGGACGGCATCATCAAAGATGATGCGATCACATTCCAAGACGGCAGTAGTCTGGCCATCCCACCCGGATATGATCTTCAGGAAGGTCAGGCAGTAACCTTTGGGGTGCGTGCAGACAACATCATGCCGGTCGGCCACGCCTTACCAAGCGGAGATCACATGGCCGAGGTCGAGATGACTGTTGAGCTGACCGAGCCGCTCGGTACGGAAACTCTTCTATTTGCATCACTCGCAGGTACAGAGATCCAGGCTAAAATGCTTAATCCGCGCCCGGTTCAAAGTGGCGAGCGCATGATCTTCCAGGTCATGCTCGACAAGTGCCACCTGTTTAACGCCGAAACTGGCGCGACGCTTCGGAAGTGAGATTGATCAATGGCGCGCATTACTTCTGCACAGGCCTTTATGGTCGATCTGGAACCGAAGGTCGTGCGCACTGATGCCATTCAGTCGTTCAATTCACAGGAAACGATTTTTGTCGTTTTACGTGACGTGGATGGCGCCAATGGAACAGGGTACAGCTACACCATCGGCGATGGCGGACCCGCAATCCTTTCGCTTTTAAAAGAAACGCTTTTGCCGCGGTTGATGGGGCAGGATGCGGATCGGATTGAAGCCGTTTGGCGTAATTTGCTGTTCTGCACGCACGCAACGGCTGTCGGGCCGATCATGTCACTGGCACTGGCGGCGGTTGACACTGCTCTTTGGGATATGCGCGGACGCAAGACTGGTTTGCCGCTACATATTCTGGCTGGCGGGGCCAAATCATCAGTTCCAATGTACACCACCGAGGGAGGATGGTTGCATCTTTCCCCCGAGGAACTTGTCGATGATGCATTGGAATCACGAAAAGCCGGTTTTCTCGGATCCAAGGTAAAAATTGGAAAACCAACTGTCGCCCAAGATGCAGAGCGCCTCGAAGCCGTACGCTGCGCGCTGGGCAATGACTACGAAATCATGGCAGATGCAAACCAATCACTGACATCGGGGGAGGCCAAACGTCGTCTACCGATGCTCGAAAGGTTTAATATTGCATGGTTTGAAGAACCACTTCCAGCGGATGACATCGCCGGACATACCCGGCTTCAACGCCAGTCCCGTGTTCCGGTTGCAGTTGGCGAAAGCATGTATAGCCCCGGTCAGTTTGCCGATTATATCGCCCAAGATGCCTGTGAGATTGTGCAAGCTGACGTCGCACGCATCGGCGGGATTACGCCTTGGCTAAAAGTCGCTCACCTGGCGGAGGCGCATAACATTGCAATCTGTCCGCACTTCCTCATGGAACTGCATGTAAGCCTTGTCTGTGCCGTGCCAAACGCGCCGTGGCTTGAATATATCCCACAACTTGAAGATATCGCAGCCCCAATGGAACGGCACGGTGGCAATGCCATCGCACCCACGCAACCGGGGCTCGGGATCGAGTGGGATCATGAAAAACTCACCTCACTAACGGTTGAGGGAAGCGCATTTGAAATCATGGAGGCCAGCCAATGACCCGTCATGGACAATTGATCGGAATAGGAGCCGATGCCATCGCCGAATACAAAGCATTGCATGCAAAGGTTTGGCCCGGCGTGCTCGCCAAGATTTCCCAATGTAATATCCGCAACTATTCGATCTTCCTCAAAGAGCCCGAAAACCTGCTTTTTGCCTATTTCGAATATGTCGGATCAGACTTCGAAGCTGACATGGCGAAAATGGCAGCTGACCCGGAAACCCAGAAATGGTGGTCAGTTTGCATGCCCCTGCAGCGCCCTTTGGACAGCCGGGCAGATGGTGAGTGGTGGTCGGAAATGCCGGAGGTATTCCATCATGACTGAGTTACGCCAAACTTTGGAGATGCCGCAAAAGGCAATACCGGCGGTCATTTTCGGGGCCGGTTCGATTGTCACAGATGCCCATCTGCCCGCATACCGTGGTCTGAATATTCCAGTCGCCGGCATCTATGACCCTGATCTTGAAAAGGCACGGGACGTTGCCAAGAAATGGGATGTCGCAAACTTTACAACCATTGAAGACGCCACAAGTCAGGGATCAGTTGTGTTTGACTTGGCTGTGCCGCCCCAAGCAATCGCAGACCTGCTTGAAAAACTGCCGAACGGCGCCGTTGCCATCATCCAGAAACCCCTTGGCTCCGATTTGGCGGAGGCGGAGCGGATCATTTCCGTTTTGCGGCGAAAAAACATCAAGGCAGCGGTTAATTTTCAGCTACGTTTCGCCCCGATGTCTCTTGCGCTAAAGGACGCGATCAGCAAGGGCCAACTTGGTGAAATCGTTGATTTTGATGCGTGGCTGGCACTTGATACGCCGTGGCACCTATGGGCGTTTCTTGCCAATTTGCCACGTGTCGAGATTCTTCTGCATTCCATCCATTATCTGGACTTCGTGCGCGATTTGATGGGCAATCCGAACGGGGTTCATGCCCGCACGATAGGGCACCCGTCATCTACGGTTTCAAACACCCGCAGCGCAATCATGCTCGATTACGGTGAGACTGTCCGCTGTAATCTTTCGATCAACCATAACCACGCCTTTGGCCGCAAGTTCCAGGCGTGCGAATTCCGGATCTGCGGCACAAAAGGGGCCGCCTATATGAAGCTGGGTGTCAATCTTGATTACCCGAAAGGCGAACCGGATGAGCTCTGGCTGAGTACCGACGGAGAGTGGCGACAAATCGACCTTGTTGGTAACTGGTTCATTGCTGCATTCCACGGACGTTTCGCACAGGTGCAGCGCTTTGCTGCCGGTCTTGATGACGTGCTTGAAGGGTCTGCCGAAGACGCGTGGCACACCATGGCACTAGTTGAGGCGGCTTATGAGAGCTCGGCCCTGCCAATGCACCCGATCAAGGAGGCTCCTGATGCTTGAGCAACTTAAATATTACGAAGACTATCAGGTTGGCGAGGGGCGCAACACGGTTGGCCGCACCATAACAGAGACCGATTTCGTGGTTCATGCAGGTCATTCCGGTGATTTTTTCCCACATCATCTTGATGAAGAATTCTGCAAGACACTGCCGTTCGGAAAACGTATTGCTCATGGCACGATGGTTTTCACGATTGGTGTCGGCCTCACAGCCACGATCATCAACCCGGTTGCCTTTTCTTACGGTTATGACCGGATGCGGTTCGTGAAACCGGTCTTTATCGGCGACACGATCACCTCAAAGGTTGAAATTATCGCCAAGGAAGTGATGGAAAAACGCCCCGGATACGGGCGGGTGACCGAACGCCTTACCGTGACCAAGCAGACTGGGGAAACCGCGCTTGTTGCGGACCATATTTACATGGTGGAGATGAAGCAATGACGAATCCGTTCCTGCATCTGCATGCCGACGACAATGTGCTTGTTGCGCGTGCCACAGCCTTAGCCGGAACAGAAGTCCGTCTGCAGAACACCTCAGTAACGCTTGGTCAGCCTATCCCGCTTGCCCACAAGATTGCCTATCGGGACATCGAGGCCGGTGAACGCATCCTGAAATACGGGATGCCCATTGGCATCGCAACCGAAGACATCGCGGCCGGTACGCATGTGCATATTCACAATATTCGCTCGGTATATACACCGACGCATGCCCTTCAGGACGCGAACGGTCAAAGCCCGGAGACGTCAAAATGACAGAACAATTCCAAGGATACCTGCGCTCTGACGGACGTAAGGGAATACGCAATACGGTAGTTGTCGCCTATTTGGTTGAGTGCGCTCATTTTGTCGCATCAAAGATAGTTGCCGGTTTTGAAGATGAAGATGTCCAACTGATTGGTTTCCCGGGCTGTTTCCCAAATGAATATGCCGCACGCGTAATGGGGCAATTGTGCACTCACCCCAATGTTGGAGCGGTTCTATTTGTCTCCCTTGGCTGCGAAAGCTTTGACAAGGTAAGGGCATCAGGAACCGTTGCAAGTACCGGACGCCCTGTTGAAACACTTGTTATACAACGGTCCGGAGGAACCGCGAAAACCGTTGAAACCGGTCGTTTCTGGGTGCGTTCTGCGTTGGAAGAAATCGCAAATGTTGAACGTGCCCCAATGGGGGTAGACGAGTTGATCATTGGGACGATCTGTGGTGGCTCGGACGGGACTTCAGGCATTTCTGGTAACCCAGCTGCAGGCAAGGCTTTTGATCTTCTGATCGGCGAGGGGGCTGCTTGTATTTTTGAAGAAACCGGCGAGCTGATCAGCTGTGAAAATATTATGGCGGAACGCGCAAAAACACCCGAACTCGGCGAAGAACTGCGCGCTGCTGTTCAGAAGGCGGAACGTTATTACGCAACGCTTGGATATGGATCGTTTGCCGCTGGCAATGCCGCAGGTGGGCTGTCCACGATCGAAGAAAAAAGCCTCGGCGCCTATGTCAAATCCGGTGACAGTCAGATTTCAGGGCTGATCAAACCCGGCGATGTACCGCCCAAAGGCGGGCTATACCTCATGGATGTCGTGCCCGACGGTGAGGTCCGGTTTGGTTTCCCCAATATTTCGGACAATGCTGAGATTGTCGAGATGATCGCAAGCGGTGCGCATATGACACTGTTTGTGACTGGTCGCGGATCCGTGGTCGGGTCAGCGATATCGCCCGTTATCAAGATTTGTGCAAATCCCGATACCTATCGTGCTCTTGAAGACGACATGGATGTGAATGCCGGCGACATCATCGAAGGCAATCGGTCGATTGCCGAGGTTGGGCAGCAAATCCGTGATTTGGTTGTTTCCGTCGCCAAGGGGGCACAAACCAAATCCGAGGCCCTTGGCCATCGGGAATTCATTCTGACTTATAAATCATTCGATCCAATCGGGCCGTCGTGCCTGCCTGCGGTCTAAGGAGGAAACATGAAAAGACTTGAGGGAAAACTCTGTTTGGTCACTGCAGCCGGGCAGGGCATTGGTCGAGCATCTGCCGAACGTTTGGCTGCCGAAGGTGGACGTGTCATCGCCACAGACATCAATGACGCAGCCTTGGCCGAGCTTGTTGAGATTGGCGGGATCGAAGCCCGCAAACTTGATGTTACGGACAAGAACGCCATCAGCCGCCTGATCGATGACATCGGGACCGTTGATGTACTATTTAACTGCGCTGGCATCGTTCACAATGGGACCATTCTTGAGGCGACCGAAGAAGAATGGGATTTCGCCTTTGACTTAAACGTCAAATCGCAGTTTCGGATGATCCGTGCCGTGCTTCCGGGCATGCTCGAAAAAGGCGCTGGCTCGATCATTAACATGTCGTCGGTTGCAGGTCCGGTCACTGGCCCAGTCAACCGCTTGATCTATTCCGCCTCAAAGGCGGCGGTTGCTGGTTTGACCCGCGCAATTGCAAACGATCACGTCACACAGGGCATTCGGTGTAACGCAATTGCCCCGGGAACGGTTGACAGCCCTAGTCTGCATGAACGCTTGCGCGCGACCGGGGATTATGAAGGTGCGCTTAAGGCATTTATCGCCCGCCAGCCGATGGGCCGAATTGGCAAACCAGACGAAATTGCAGCTTTGGTTGCGTATCTTGCATCGGATGAAAGTGGCTTTACCACTGGCACAGTGCAGGTCGTCGATGGTGGCTGGACCGCCTGATCAGATTTTGAATGAAGGATAGGACTTAATATGAAATTCGCACGTTATGGAGAACGCGGTGCAGAGAAGCCCGCACTGGTCGATGCCAATGGCAACCTCCGCGACCTTTCGGCACATGTTGATGATATCGCAGGCGACATTCTGACACGCTTGGGCGACCTTAAATCAATCGATCCGGACAGCCTGCCGCTTGTAGAAGGACAACAGCGGCTTGGTGCCTGTGTTGGCCAAACCGGGAAGTATATCTGTATCGGGTTGAACTATGCCGATCACGCGGCAGAGTCTGGCATGGAAGTGCCGCCAGAACCGGTTATCTTTGCCAAATACACCTCGGCAATTTGTGGCCCGAATGACCCGATCATCATCCCACGTGGCTCGGAGAAGACCGACTGGGAAGTCGAACTTGGTTTCGTGATCGGCAAAAAAGCCAAATATGTTTCCGAAGCTGAGGCGCTTGATCACGTGGCTGGTTTTTGCCTGATTAACGATGTTTCCGAACGGGCATACCAGATCGAGCGCGCTGGTCAGTGGTCCAAAGGAAAATCGTCAGACAACTTTGGTCCGACTGGGCCATGGCTTGTGACGCCGGATGAAGTGGGTGACTTCAACAATCTTGGTATGTGGCTCGATGTGAACGGCGAACGTGTTCAGGATGGTTCGACCGCCACCATGGTATATCGTGTACCGCAACTGATTTCTTATCTGTCGCAGTTCTTTACCCTGCATCCAGGCGACATCATTTCTACCGGCACACCCCCGGGGGTTGGTCTTGGCTTTAACCCGCCGCGCTATCTCAAGGCGGGTGACGTGGTCGAACTCGGCATTGACCGTTTGGGCACCCAGCGCCAAGTCTGTGTCAACGACGACTAAACGTCACGAAGATCAAAAAAAAGGCGCGGCATCGTTAAAATGCTGCGCTTTTTTATTGATGGCTGTTTTGGTTACCAACCATTTTCCAACAACTCATTTGCATCACCTAGTTCCGGCGCAGCACGTGATGAAGACGGCCGCACACCATCAATGCGAAGCGGCAGCTTGGTCGTTTTCATGGCCACATCCCCCCGTTCAATATTCTGCACCATATCAAGGGTCTGAAGGACTCCACTTCCGACGACACCATCCCAATCCATGACCGGTGCCGCCCAGATATCATTGGCAACAAAATCCTCCATCCAATCGGCACTGTGTTTTGTTTTAAGCTGTTTGGCGAGACCTGCCTTGATGTCATCACGCTGCTTGAATGCATCCAGCGCGGCAATCTCTGGTGCCAGTCCAGTGATAGTAGCAAGCAAATCAAGTTTGCCCATTGCAATGGCGATGTGACCGTCTGCGGTTTCATAGACGCCATAGGGTGCTGCAAGGTATGCATGGGCTGGATTGTTTTTCGACCGTTCCGGGGTCCGGTTGCCATCGTTAAACCAGGTGGTCAACAATTCGAACTGAAGGTCGGCGAGAACCTCAATCAACGAGGTTTCAACATAGCCACCAATGTTCTGTGTTGCCTTGCGATACAAAAGGGCAAGAACGCCGTGTGCCAACGCAGCCCCGGCCAAGACGTCAGCAATCGGTAGACCCATGGCAACCGGGCCATGATCACGACTGCCAGAAAGCCACATGACGCCTGACCGTGCCTGGGCCAGCAAATCCTGTCCGGGAAGATCGACCCATGGGCCTTCAGATCCGTAACCAGTCACAGTGCCATACACGACGTTTGGATTGATCTTTTTAACCGCCTCATATCCGAACCCAAGACGCTCCATTACCCCCGGACGGAAGTTCTGCAAAATAATATCCGCATCCTTCACAAGCTGGGTCAGACGGGCCTTGTCCTGATCGGATTTAAGGTCGACAGCAATCGAACGCTTATTGCGGTTAATCGCGTGAAAAATAGTGCTTTCACCACCAATCTTGGTATCGGTCAGATAAAGATGTCGCGACAAGTCTCCAAGACCGGACCTCTCCACCTTGACGACATCCGCCCCAAGGTCTGCCAGTTTTAGGGCGCAGTAGGGGCCCGCAAGAAATTGCGAGAAATCAAGTAATTTCAAACCTTTAAGTGGCATCATCTCAATCATTATCGAAGCTTTCGTCAAAACGTGTCTGAAGGGCCAGAAGGGCATTATCCGGGCTGGTTTTCGCCGTCAGGGCATCAATAAGGATGTGCGATGCTTCTTCCTGGAACGCCATATAGCCGTCATGGCGCGGGCGCAACCAGGCGGCCTCATGGGTCATCCGGGTGTTGCTGTAGCAAGACCCAACCGGCGCATTGACTGTCTCGTCAGCCCAGGCGAGCGCATTTCCGGGCTGGCCGTTATGCGTTGCATAAAGACCGCGTTGGATATCGGCCGACGCCACCCAAAGTGCATATTCCACGCAAAGATCCGGTTCTAACGTCTTCGATGAAACCGCAATACCAGTTCCGCCAAGTGCTGAGCCAAGCGGTCCTGAATCGCCAAGCGACGGCATATCGTGAAAGTCAATGCGATTGGCGCGATAACGGTCTCGCGCATAAGGCGCATACAAATAAACATAGGGGCACAATCCGAGCTTTCTGCTGTCACTTAGTGCATCAAGGGCAGCAATGGGGTCCATGTCGAAACACGCGGGGTCAGCAAGGTTACTCAAGGTTTTCATCGCGGCGATCACATCACGCGCGGACGATTGATCTATCGCGGTTCCCTTGGTGACCGGGAAGGGGTCACCAGCGTTTGCCAACAATGTAAAAAACGACATCAGCACATGCGGCGCGCGCAGCGGCCAGACTACTCGACCATCTCTGGCCTCGGTGATCACGTCCGAAAAACTGCGAACCGGTGCGCTCAATAGATCCGAACGAATTGCTTGCACCTGACAAGCCGCGTCGACCGGTAGGGCCCACTGATGCCCCTTGAAAAAATAACTCTGATAACTTTTGCCAACGGTCTCGGCCGAAAGCCGGGTGAGGGTGTCTGCATCTGCCAGGCGATCAACCGGCAACAAACAGTTCTTTTCCACAACCGTGCCAACATGAGGATGATCGATAATAATCAGATCATAGGTGCTTGCCAGCTCCTCGACCGGGGTGCTCTCGAACCCCTGCAGCGACCGCTTATCCCAGACGATATCTACATCAGGATGGCGTTCACGAAAGGCTGCACCGGCTGCCACCAGCGGGTCATAGCCGCGCGGATCTGACCACGTCATGCCCCTGATTTTCTTTTGTTTGGTCATTTTTTCCTCCCACCATGAGTTTAATATCGAACGTTTATAAATGAAAGTATGTTTTATATTTGATATGTTGTTTTCTATGTCACAGCGTCAGTTGCCACGATATGACTGAGCCGCATATACTCAGTCGACCAAAACCAAGCGGTTTTCATCTGCCTGCGAGGACCAATGAACGGCAAAACCGAAGAACAGATTGAACAGGAAAAATACCGAGCTCCAGCCTTGTCAAAAGGGCTCGATATCCTCGAATTGCTTGCCTCGGAAGCGGATGGCCTGTCGCAGATTGCCATTGCGAAACAGCTGGATCGAAACACATCGGAAATCTTCCGGATGCTGATGGTTCTGTGTCAACGTGGCTATATCGAACAGCGCGAAGAGGATGACCGCTACCAACTGACAACCAAGATGTTCGAGGTGGCCCATCGTCATCCACCCATCCGCCGACTGACATCAATCGCTGGCGACGCCATGCAGCGGCTTGCAAATGAAGTGAACCAGTCAATGCATCTGGCGATCATTCATTCAGGCCGTGTTCTGGTCATTGCGCAGGTCGACTGTCAGGACAATAATATCACTGCAGTCCGCTTGGGCGCACAGATCAATATTTTCGATACGGCGTCCGGGCGTGTTCTTGCAGCTTGGATGGAGCAGGAGGCCCTTGATAACCTGATGAATGAGGTCGGTCGCGAACCGGCAGATAAGTATCGGGCTTTCCTGGATGATCTTCCGAACGTCAAGGCCGCGGGCTATTGTGAATCACAATCCCTGACCATTGCGGGTGTCCTTAACCTTTCTGCGCCGATTTTCGATTTTTCGGGCAAGGTCGTCGCAGCATTGACAGTACCGTTCATCCAACGCCTTTCTGGGACATCAGTCGCCACGGTTGATGAATGCCGGGAACGCCTGATCGACGTCACCACGGACATTTCGCGCCGTCTTGGGGCCGGTGCGCATTGGTCTTCACAAGAAAATACCGAGCAGGCGTAAGAACATTTGACCGCGTTCGCGTGACAAACAATTGATCTTTGACGACCTAATCGTGGTTGAGAGCAGGGCGCTTCACTTCGATTGCCCGAATGATGCTCGGAAGCCCTGGCGGCTCAACAAAGTCCGGCCCAAATTAGAGGAGCCGAACTTTAGCCTGAGGCCCACAAACATACCTAGTTGACGTCCGCTTGCTCCAACACTCGTTAGTATGGAGCGCCAATTGCCCACACCGAATGGCCGTAAGCCAAGGCACAGGAACCGAAATCATAAGTTCCGTAGTTTTTCAAGTTAACAACAACTGCCGATTTCAGCTTCAAATGCAGCAAGAATAGGGACTCACACACAACCCAAAAGGGTATCCGATCAATCTCAACGCAACACACCTGAAATTAGACTGACGTTCTATAATATATATTATGACAAATGTTTGCTATTGTATTGTAAATGATACTCGTCGATTACGAGCATCCGTTGGATTCAAACCTGCTACCGGTCGGCCAGAGCCAAAACCAACGACAGAAAAACGCTGATCATCCACACCGTGTACGACGCTCAAGAATTGCTTAACACGCTGAGCGCGCCGTTGCGAAAGCTCGATGTTATAGCTTTCATCGCCTGAGGCATCTGCGTGGCCCCCAACCATGAACGTAATGTCTGGGTTTTCGGTCATGTATTTCGCAAAACCGGCAAGCGAATTTTCGAATTCGGGGCGAATCTCCGCACTATTCAGATCAAACTCAAGCCGGATACTTACTGTGTTTGCACCGGACCGCTTATTATCACCACGGTTTGCGACTTGCGTTGGGCTTCCTTCAAGCCTGATGTCGCTATCGTCGGTGTTACCTGTTGGCGTTAATACAATACTTCTGGTACCCAGACGATGTCCCGCACCCACGCTCTTCCCAGTCACTTTTGTGCCAAATAGCCGGTTCAGGTCTTCCACGGAAGGCGCTTTGTCAAGCACATGTTCAGCCCCAGATATCTCTTGCGCGATCCCTGGCGAAATACCAAAGAACATTACCAACGCAGCAGCACAAATCTTACGGTAAATATTGTTCATCTTCCCCTTAACCTCCTGTCGCACGATTATTGAATTGATGAGTATTTGGTGAGTGCAAAGAATGGGTCACCTTGGAACTTCACAACAGGTATTTGTGGAACATTCCAGTCCCTGGACCTATCGGCCACTTCACGCCGGACATACTGTCCCAGTTCTGCAAGACTAATCAGTTTGTCCTGATCGATGTCCGCATCTCCGGAGAGTGCTTCAAGCGCTGCTGACGTAAACAGGCCATGCCCCTGCCCTAGAGGGTAATCTTTGCCATCACTATCGTTTGCTAATCCACGCGCACTAGCCAATACGAACCGACCAGATTCAAGGTTGACGCGGTCCATCACTGCGTCAGATCGGTTTTTCCTTTGCACCGGATCAAGTGTCTGAAATGCTCCAGCATAACAGGTATCCAGAACAACGATTAAACGCTCAGAATTCACTTGAGAAAGAGCACTCCCAATCGTCGCCTGAGACAGGCCTTCTGTTCGGAACACATCGCGTACCGCGGCGTCGCCAAACCTTCTTCCAGCGACGGCATCTGCGATCAACTCTGTGCGTTTAGTTCCCAGGTCCGCCGGCGCAAAAATATAGTTTCCATCCACGACATCTCCATGCCCTGAAAGAAACACTAACACAGTGTCATTTGGGTCTGCCTGCTCAGACAAGGCCTGTAACGCATCGACAATTGCTTTTCTGGTGGCTTTCTCATTTTCCAAAACCGTGATACTTGCCGCATCAAAAAGCCCGTTCTGTCCTGAAATTCCAATAATCTCGGCTATTGCTACTGCGTCATTTGAGGCAACGTTTTGCTGTAAATCGAAAGCATCAATCTCGTAATCAGCCACTCCCACAGCTAGAACAAAGATCGTGCGTTCATTGCTATCCAATGCAAAATTCGCATGTACTTTAAATGCAAGCTCTGGAGAAAAAATCACAGCTTCCGAGTCCGAAACAGCTAGCTTAATATGGTTTTCCCCCGGCACGAGCGGCACACGAAGCCGCTTGATTTGATAGTCATCCCGCTCGATCAACTCTCCGCTTTCGCCCCTGATTTGGAAGCCGTTTCGTTTGATCCGAATATCACCGATCCCGCTACCTCCATTCTCAAGGCGCAGAATCATCTCAACTTCATCTGTATCTCGAACTACTCTTGGCAGCACCACATCGCCAAGATCGGACGTGTTTGTTGTACCGGCTTCCTGAGTTTCCTCGAACGCAACACATCCTGCCGGATAATCAAATTCGTCGATCCCGCAAACCTCTAGCACTTCAATTTTCGCTGGTTTTCCAGCACTAACAAGTTCAGAGATAGTTCCGCTATTTTCCGCAGCCTCAACTAGTATTTTTTCGTCACCATCTTGTTTTAACAGAGATGCTTGAACAATATCCGGTCGATAGAACTTCTTGTACATTTGAGATATAGAAATGAAGTCTGCTTCGGCTTTATAGCCATTATTGATCTGATACCCTACTAAGGATGCGCCCGACACGTCGGAGTTTGAGTTTGAACGACTATGATCGAAAAATCCTTGAGGTGTCCACATGACCCAGTCAAGTGCCCCCCTTCTGATGAATACCGACCTTAACAAACGACCATCCCCGGCATTTCTCCACTCAACAATGCCATTACCCAAATATAGAATTAGAGTTTTAGCATCTCCAGACGGCAGCACGCCCCACACTGGAGCACCGACGCCTTGTTTCCACAAAAGTTCTGCACCGCTAAACAAACGTAGATAGAAGTTTGTTCCTACAGCCAAACGATCAGATTCATCCAGAAATGACGCGTCCAGTGCGCGTTCATTAGGATCTAAATCTAACGGGGCCCCATTCAGCCAGGCGGAGCCGTCTACACTGGAGATTTCTACAGAGTTTCCGCCAGACTGACGCGATCTTTCATAAAGATCCGCACCGCCAAAGTTCGATTCAAACGATCGATCCGCCGCCGAGAAAACCTTAGCACCGTCTCCTTCAAGCTCAGGGGGTAGCGAGAAAGCTGTGCCATCGAAATTCGTTGATATTTTCGTATTATACAGGCCTGCATAGCTTGGGACCGAACTGGTCAAAAGCTTCCCAAGGCTAACAGAGCCATTGTTATCGACGACAAGATACCCCCAACTTCCGTCATTACAGCCAAACAAAATCCGTTGAGGGTCAAGGAATGACTGTTTAAGTGCTATAATTGTGCTCTTGATACCCAACGTGGCGAGAGACATTTTCCCGCGATAAACACCACTAGAAGATTCCCACGAATGAATGTGTTGGGCTTTGGTAGTTTCACCGTCATGTTTGGAAATTACCGGATCAGAGATAGCATGAACAAATTTTTCAGCGTTGGTCCAAACCGCACTCGCAAGCCCACCAACGACATCTGAAGGGCTGTCGGGAATATGCAAAACTTGGCTTTGTGACAGCGTCGGGCCACTGCGAATTTCGAGTTCTAAACTACTTTGCCCAGCAATAATAATCCGGTCTCCGGCACTGTTAGAAGTCAGTCGCCACGGGTTTTTGGCAGCGTAGATGTTCCGGGAGCCCAGTTTTGAGAAGTCTGTTCCGGAATAAACGTTCAAAGTTCCGCCGTTCGATATGACGACCAAATCCCCCGAGGGGAGAAACGTAAGATCAACGATTTCACCAGAGAATGCTGCGTCGACCAACAAAGGTGAGCCAACTCCCAACTTGAATACACGCACTCCCTGGCCATCCCCAAGCAAACCAACAGCAATGAATTTCTCGTCATGAGAAATAGCCAAAGACGATACAGGTGACGGTAAACCACTCAGGACCCCGAGTGGTTTTTTCCCATCGCTGGAAAGTACCCGAACATTAGTCGTTCCTCTCCCCCAATCCCATCCGGTTCGGCCAGCCAAGGCTAGGAAACGATTGCTCAATTCAACAGCATACAAAGCACCCTCGTCTCGCCCTCCAGCTGCACCTCGTAAGGTTCTCAGATTCTCTCCCGTATCCGAATCCCATATGCGCGCTGTTTGGTCGTCAGAGATTGTAAGGATCTGACGACCATCATTCATTTCAATTATTCTATTGATACCCGCGCTATGACCACCGAGCTCCAATCGTAGAAAGGGATCAGCAGGAACTGCACCCTCCGAAGCCAGGGCAGGCAACGAAGCGCCAATCGCTATCGTCCCCAACCCTGCTGTGAAGAAAAACATCTTCACCCAACGAGTTAACTTTCGGCTGATTAGACAAACCATCAGTGCGAATTCCGTCACAGCGAAAAGAAGTTACCCAAAATCCAGTTCGAAAGCGGTTTTCTCTTCATGTTCTGCCTGAACCGCTAGGCGCTCCAACTCTACCCGTTTGCTGCGCCCTTCGAACATTGCACCAACCGTTTTTAACTGGTCATCAGCTGACTTAGGCACAGCGCGGGTAAGGCTTGCCAATTCTTTATCTTCGGCCTGGAAGACATCCGTTTCATCTGCCTTGCTTTCCACTAGATAATCTGACGCAACGTAGCCATCTCTGCCGTCTTCTAGTTTTACCTTTGTCCAACCATTGCTGCTTTCGCCGGTAGCATCGACAACCTCTCCCCCTTCAAGAAGTTTTAAACGCTTTCCACTGGTGTCTGGTTTGGACCGAACGTTGACGTTGGTTGTCGCCGTCATTTTTGAGCTAGCTTGAAAAGCTGTTTCTCGCCATGGCTGGCCTTCGATCTCTTTTATGCGTTCAAACGCCTCGGCTTCGGCTACTTCTGTTTGGTGTAGGAACGATTGAGCTTCACTGCTACCTTGGGCAACATACACGACTGCCTCAGATATTTCGTCGTGGCGCTCGTCAATTTTTGCACCGATCGCCCTCACAACGATGATGTCATCGGCATAGCGCTTTCGTTCATCAGATAGTTTTTGAGCTGCCTCTGCTCTCGTCAAAAGTCCCGCAGAAAAATCGCTTTTGATTCTCCCAGCTTGACGGAGACGACAATCACGAACGCGCGAAAATCTCGTCAAAGCCCGAACAATCTCGGCTTTCTCTTCTTGAACGTCCTTATAGACGGTTCGCTGAAGTTCCGAGCGATCTGAACTCTCTTTTTGCACGGAAACCAAATACCCCCCAGCTGCACCAGCCAGCCCACCAACAGCCCCGCCGATTAATGCACCTTTCGCGTCACCACCGACCAACGCTCCTAGTAATGCGCCGCCAATGGCACCAGCGACAGCACCTTGAACGATGTTTCGCTCAAAGTAGCCCTTAGATTCTCGAAGTTGCGTGCTGTATGAACCGCAAACATCATCGGCAGAAATGCTCTGAACACCCAAGCCACTGATAAACTGGTTTGTCGTCTGACACGCAGAAGTTGCCAGTAGCGAAGCAACCAACGGCACCACTAGAACGCGTCTACACAAATATTTTTTCTGTGATAGGTTTTGACCGGTTACGAACAAAGCATGATCACGCATCAATATTACCCCATTGATTCAACATCTTAAATTAATTTCTTTGTTCTCTGCGTTACCCCAGCTTTGTTTAGTAGCGGTCTACATTTTGTGTGAAATCGCAAGAACACTTCCATAAAAATTGCATAACAAAAATCACTAATGCAATTAATTATTGCATCTCAGGCAAAACTTCATCACTATTTTTGCATGTAAGACAAAATTTTCTCTCGAGGGGGGCTCGCGTGATCAAATAACACCCTTGAGCAGGATGTGGTCTCACATCTTCACCCGATGATTGAGTGATTTCTGGTAGCACTCAGAATTCGGATAGATTGAACAAAACTGCGCCACAGGGTTGAGCGCTGAACTGTTAAACAATTGGGGTCATACATGAAATTTAGTTTTGTATTTGCTGCGGCAACCTTCCTGGCATTTTCTGGTGGCATTGCCAACGCTCAGCAACAGTCCAACGAGGTTTCGATTGAAGGTAACACCGAAATCAACGCTAATGTTGGTGCCGCAACTGCTGTGGCGACAGGGAAAGGAAGCGTCGCTGAAAACAACATCGGTGCAATCGGCGCCGGTAGCAACGTCGCAATTGAAGGTAACACTGAAATCAATGCCAATGTTGGTGCCGCAACTGCGGTAGCCACCGGCAAGGGGAGCTGCGCGAAAAACAATGTTGGCGTAATCGGTGGAACTTCTTGCTGAGCAACGCCACAGGCACCGGACAGTAACACCGCAACATGCCAAATGAATCGTTCGTTTTGTGGCTAGAGTTGGAGAAAACCGAATGAATTACCGATCCTTGCTTCGCTTCCTTTGGTTTCCTCCAATTGCCGCAATAACCGTTATGATTGCAACCTTTACAATGCCCTCGCAATCACTTGGCCAGCAATTGAATCAGCGCCACGATGCGCCCCCGGGCGCCTCGGCCAAAAAAGCGCGAGTATTGACCGAAGCTCGATCACAGGCCGCGCAGAGAAGTGAAGACGCCTTGAACAAGTCAACGGTTAATACGGACTGCAGTCCTGTCGAAATTGGGAATCAAGACCTGTCCGGTGATAAGCCCAAGATAAGTGGCCATGATGATCAGGTAGTTGTGGTGCCTGGCGATATTATAAATATCTGTCGCTAAATAGATATTTTGTTTGATGACAAATAAAACCAATAAACATTCATATCAGGGAATTCATGTCGGAATGAAATCGCTACATAAATTTGCCGTCTCAGCTCTTTTAATCGGCACGCTAAGTGCTTGTCAAACAATGACAAACCCTGAACACGCAAAGGTAATCGCGGCTCCGACAACCCCGATAGTGAAGAACCTGACGAGTTTTTCAAACTCTCTGAGATGTATGGACGATCTGTTTCTCGAATACGGCAAGAAAAACATTGTCATAACGAGCGATGGCATCCCAGATGAAACAGGGCAAATAAGCCTTGGATCAAAAGAGATCATGATCTCGACAATTTCAAAAATGTCCGCCAAGAGTAACGCTCTGCGATTTGTCGATGTCGAGATAACAGGCGATGCTGTGTTCTGGATTCAGGAAAACTGGATTGGAACAAGTCAGATAACACCTCCTGGATATTACATTAGGGGCTCGATCACACAGGTCGACCAAGGTGTTGCCAGTGACAGCCAAGGCGCCGGGTTTGCCCTTCCTTTTGTTTCACTCGGATATTCACAAGACCAGATGCTTGCATTGGTCTCGATCGATATGAACATGGGCAATGTTCGTAATCGCCAGATTATTCCGGGATTAAACACAACCAACACGATAACTGTCGTCCGAAGTGGTCAAGGTGGCGATGCGGAAGGGATCATCGGTAAGGGAAGTGTTTATCTGGAGGTATCTCAGGACCGCAGCCAGGGAAGCCATCAGGCAGTCAGAACACTCATCGAGCTAAGCTTGATCGAGATGATGGGCAAATTTACCAAGGTGCCTTACTGGCGCTGCCTCGAGATTGAAGCGACAGATCCAAACATATTACGTCAAACCAGGGACTGGTTTGATCAACTGACAAACCAGGAACGTGTTGAACTTACCCAGCGCTCATTAATTACGACTGGTGATTATCGCGGACGCGTTACAGGGCAGCTTGACAGACAACTGCAAGACGCAATCAATCGGTACAAGGCGAGATCAGATTTGCTCGCCGATGGTCGGATCGATTTTGACCTGTATTTCAGTTTGCTTACCAACAATATCGCTCCACGCCCCGAAGGTGGTGGTGCCACCCAAATGGTATCGACGGAGCCCCCAACTTCAGAGACTAACAATCGTTCTGGCAGCGACCCGGTTGGCCTTAAAGTTGTTCCGGTAAATCCCGGAGGACGCGGCATTTCAGTTAATGACGAAATCCGTTTTGAGGTAACAGTGGATAAACCTGCCGATGTATACTGCTACTATGCCGCAGTGGGTGAACGACCGGCGCGAATTTTTCCGTCCCGCTTCCAGCCCACCAATCGGTTAACGCCGGGCAACAAGGTAATCATCCCCTCCTCGACCGCCGGCTTTGCAATCAAACCCGCCAAATCCGGCGAGGAGCAAATTGCATGCATTGCGACAACACGTCCGTATAGCAACATCGACCGTCCGAGTATTCTTCTTGAACAAGATCTGTCGCCTCTCAGTGTTGGTGAGATGTTTGGCGTAATCAACGCGCACCAGGAAGCCAACACGCTGGATTCATCCGTGCAGCAGATTCTGTTCCGCGTGACGCCTCATACGAGTTGAGAAATGAAACACTTCATTGGGGCGTCCACAGCATTTCTTTTTACAGTCTTTGTCGCGATCACCGCGAACGCTCAGACTCAAACAAATGATACGTTCCTCGGAAGTTCCAATCCGGCGGTTGAACCCAAAGGTCAGGAAAACCTTTCGGGTATCGTTGTTGACGAACTCCACACGCGCAGTGATCGACAAAGTGCAGAGCCCGGGAAGACAAACGACACGGACGATGGAAATTCAACAACTCTGATTGTTGGCCCGCCCAACAACGTTGACATCATTAGGTTGCAAAACGTTGATCAAAGAAGTGGCTTAACGATAAACGGCAACGAACTGAGCGCCGAAGAACGCGCAAGAATGATCGCTGCAGAAAACCTCAAACGAGGAAGTGTCATCGGTGGGGCTACTCAACCCAAAAACATCAACACAACCATCCATGCAGACAGCATTATTGTCATTGAAAGCCGAAATAAGGATGGAAAACCCACAGCCAGTTCTTGTGTAAGGATTGGCGTGGTTGGAGATAGCCCGCAATGTTGATTTCAAACGGTTCAAGTCTGTGAAAAACACTTTTTCCCGATATCAGAATGCGCGCGCTTTCAGCATGTCGCCCGCCGCGCAGTCTACGCGTGTGGTTCATCTCGTCCGGGCATGTCTTCTTGTTTTCGTTTGCACCATCATCCTTGCAACTCTTCAGACCGCTAAAGCACAGGATAACGGTACGACTGCCCCCGAAGGACTGTCGATTGAGCGGCGGACGTTTCTGGCGCAAATTGCCACGAATTTTCGGACAGTTGGCATTCGTGACGTTAACCGTATCAACGAACTCTTCGCACCCAATGACCTCAGTCCGTTTCCTGCCAAAATCATGGATGAGGATGCCGACTATAATACAGATCTTTGGTCACTGTTTTTCAAACAAACCCAGTCATATGTCGGCAATGGGAATAGCAGCTCACCGATCATTGGGTTTTACAATCCGTTCACAGACTATTGGTTGCTGACCAAATGGGCCGTTTTTGACGGGAAATATGCCCTTGATAGCACTGGCTTTTATGCAGGCAGTCATCTGAGAAATCCGAAACGGAGAAATGCGGGTGACATTGAACAGGCGCCCGACTGGCTAAAAGCATTATCCGCATCAAGCACCGACACGCCCATCTCTTTGAAAGACGCCCTGCAAGAGATATCGGCCATGTCGGTTGTTACCTTCCTTGCCCAGTTCCCGCTTGCTTCTTCTGAAGACGCACCTTTGCCGCAGATCGGCCTGAGCGCCGCGTTGAACCATGCCGTCCTTGCAAGGCGGACAAAGACGTTCTTTTTACAAAACGTCGAGTTGGCAACAAATCCGGATCTGCGAGAAGTATATCTGGCCACCCTGACCGCTGTTAGCAACGAAAACAAACAGCAGCTAAGTGATCTCACGAAATCATCTGATGTGGTTGAGAACTTTAATTCAATCGCGGACAGCATCCCTCCCGAGATCCGTACAAACCTGCAGCCACTGGCTGTACTGAACTCTGACAAGATCACGCTGGTTCTATCTGGAAACACCACGAATGCGCGCTGGTTGACCGTAACGATGTTCGAGCCCGACGGGGACGAGTGGTCAGGCTCATTGTCCAGTCTGAGTGTTTATGATTTGTACTACCGGGTGCACGAACAATGACCTATCGCGTCCCAACATTACAAATCTTTGCGTCTATTTTATTCGCCGTCTTAGCAGCGCTGACCTTTCACACCTCAGCAATGGCTGCACCTGAATTTGATGTTGGGCAGCTGACCAACGAAGCAACCGACTTACATCTTGAAAGCTCTGACAAAGCGTTAGAGAAGTATGGCGCATACGCAGATAAAGCATCCCGCAAAAAGAAGAAATCTTTTCGGGACAGAGTGAATTTTGCCAAAAAAGTCATGCAAGAGGGAAAAGAGATTATCTCTGCCCTGGTCAAAGGTGATGCAAAAGAAGCCCTGATAGAATGTGCTGGCGCCCTGACAAACTTCGGTGTCAGCGCCCTGACCTCAAAGTTCTCGGCATTAAAGTTTGCACGTTACTGTGCCATTGTCGGTACAGCAGTCGGGACACCGTTAATCGGAATTTTGTCCGCAGGTGTCTGTTTCGCAGTGGCGACAAAGCTGGCAGAAGCCATTCCACAAAAGGCGGAAGACCTTGTTGAACACCTTTTGCGATCAACGATATTCGCCAGACGCCGCCCAGAGGTCTACAAAGGCAGCACCCATATTTCTGTATTTGTCGATGGCGCGGTCATAGCACGTGCCGACGGCAGCGGTGCGCGCTCAACAAACAACATCGGTGTATCAAAGGGGGGGGGTAACACAATTACCGTTAACATTGACGGCACTGTCACCACATCTTCTGCCAATCGATCAAGCTCGCAAACAGATATCGGTGTCGCAAATGGCGATGGTTCAAATATCTCTGTAAATGTTGACGGCGACGTCACGACAACAGCATACGGAAATTCCAAAGCCCAAACAGACATCGGCGTTGCAAATGGTGACAATGCCCGCATCCAGGTCAATATGGACGGCGACGTAAACACGACAGCCAGTGGCAGAAGTAAAAGTAACACCGCCATCGGTGTTGCCAATGGCAACGATATTCGCATTGTCGTTAATGCAGATGGCTCTGTAACCACCATGGCCGTCGGGGCGGCAAGCGCGTCAACTGAAATTGGTACAGCCAGCGGCAACCGGTCATCTTCAAACACGGCGATCAATGGTGATATATCCACAACTGCATCGGGGTCAGGACGTGCCGAAACCTTGGTAGGTACTGCCAATGGCGGAAATGTAAATGTCAATCTTGGTGGTGATGTCACGACGACATCAAACGGTTTTGGCAATGCATCCACCACAGTCGGCACCGGAAAAGGTGGCACAACGAGTGTTCAGGGCGATGTCCTGACTACCAACAGTGCCCGCAAGTCGGCAACAACCAATATCGGACAAAACGGATCCGCAATGGTTGGGGGGGATGTTCTGAACTTCGGCGGGAAAGTCTCGGTTGGTGGGAACAAGGCTTGCAAATACACCCGTGACAACAATTGTTGTCTGGATCTGTATATGAACCGTTGCGTTACGCGCATCGTGCCATCGTACAAGGGCACCTGTCCGCCGCGTTTTATCCCGGTGCGCGGGCTGTGCTACTTCATACCTGACTGGACTCATAGCTTCCGGTAACACAGTTTTCCCGAAAAGCCGTACCACTAGTTCCAAACACACAATAATTAAATTCAGCAAGTGCTGAATAAGTAGATTCAGTAACCTATATCAATATAAGTATTATACTTTGTTCGGCTACAACTTTAACCACTTAAAACTTACGCAAAAGATGCAGCCGCTGTGATCTTCTGGCTGGATCAACCTCACCTTCGTTTCGTGACGTGCGGCGATCTCTTTGACGATGGATAGTCCCAAGCCGCATCCCTCGTCATATCCTGCATCATTCATCCGGTAGAACCGCTTGAAGACATCTTTGCGATGTTCGGCCGGAATGCCCGGGCCGTTGTCCTCGACGGTCAACAAGACCTTATCTTCGGCGTCCTCTTCAAGTCGGACAGTGACGGCGCTACCGCCCGGACAATACGCCAGTGCGTTATTCACCAGGTTTTTAAGCAGCTCTTCGATCAGGGTTGCGTCACCCATAATCCATGTCGGCTCGGTGATGCCTTCATATCCAAGATCAATGCCACGCTCTAACGCGACGGGCACTTTAGAACCTGTCACCATCCGGGTGATTTCACACAGGTCAATCCTGTCAAACGGTCGCCCGGCAAGGCCTTCCGGCGCTGCACGTGCCGATGCCAGCAGCTGATTGGCCAAATGTGATGACTGGCGCGTCGATGCTGCGATGGTGTCCATGATTTGTCGGACTTTTTCAGGGTCTTTCTCACGCTGGCCCAATTCGGCCTGGGTTCTCAGCGCTGCAAGCGGTGTTCTGAGCTGATGGGCCGCATCGGCGGTAAAGCGCTGCATGGTCTTGAGGCTGTTTTCCAGGCGTCCGAAAAGCTGGTTGATCGCCCCCACCAGATGACGGACTTCAATCGGTACATCGTGCAAAATTGGCCTCAGATCACTGGGAGACCGCCGGTTAAGTGCCTCTTCCAGCCTTGCCAGCGGTTTCAGGCCCTGCCCGATGCCGAACCAGACGATCATCGCAGCAATCACAATCAGCAAAATCTGTCGTGCCGCAGCACTGGCAAGGATATCTTCACTCAACCGGGTTCGCGTGCCCATGGTTTCTGCGACAAGCACTTGAAAACGCGTCGCTTTTCGCACACTTGCCACATATCGCGAGAGTGCACCGATCCGCACGGTTTCACCGTTATAGACCGCATCATAGAAAACCGGCTCCTCACGCAGCGGCAGGAACCGTTCGGGGACCGGCGGCAAGTCCTCATACCCGGTGATGAATTCGCCCTGCGCCGTGCTGACCTGATAGAAAACGCGGTCTTCGGCTGCACTGGTCAGCATCTCGAGCGCGACGTAGGGCACATCCACTTCGATCTTGCCACCGATCAGGACAACACGGTCTGCAATTGCTAATGCAGAACTTAAAAGTGCACGATCAAATGCCTGATTGGTGGACTTAACTGCGTTGCTTCTGACTTCAAGCAGCATCAAGGAACTGACCACCAAAAGCGGGACCAGCAAGGAGATCACAAGTCTGCGTCGAAGGGATCGGTTACGCCATTTCATGTTTTTTTCAACAGATAACCAAGCCCGCGCACGGTCTGGATTTTAACATCTGCTGCCTCAACACGTTTGCGCAAGCGGCTGATATAAAGCTCGACCGCATTGGCGCTGATATCGTCTTCAAACCCGGCAAGCTGATCGACAATCTGTTCCTTGCTGAGAACATGCCCCACCCGCATCAGCAGGATTTCAAGGATGTTAAGTTCTCTTTTTGGGATATCGACATCACTGCCATCAATCATCACCCGACGCGCCACAGTATCAAAACTGAGCTTGCCGCATTTAATCTGGGTGTTATGCGTCCCGGCATTGCGCCGCATCAGCGCCCTCACCCGTGCTTCAAGCTCCACAAGCTCGAACGGTTTTGCCAGATAATCGTCGGCACCAAGATCCAGTCCCTTGACGCGGTCTTCGATATCCCCGCGTGCAGTCAAAATAAGAACAGCACTTTCCGCTCCACGGTGCCGCAGTCGTTTGAGGATTTCCAGACCATCCAGTTTCGGCAGGTTCAGATCAAGCACCACAAGACCATATTCCTGGGTGCGCAATACGTCATCGGCTTCTTCGCCATCGGCAATCACATCAACCGCATAACCAGACTGGCGCAGGGAACCGGCAATGCCATCTGCCAGGGCCGCGTGATCTTCGACGACAAGGACTCTCATTGTTTGCGTAACTTTTCCCTGATAAACCTCGTCAGAGGCGTTTTGCGTGTCTCATTTTCCCGGCAAAGGCACGCGAGAACAAGCGATATCGTTGTTGCCGCCCCATATACCTATAACCATCCGTGACACAGAGTATTGCAGCATGAATTCGGGCCGTATCTGTATTGGTTTATGTGTCATCGCGCTTGCGATGCAAGTTTCTTCTGCCCTGGCCGAGGTTTTCACCTTTCGGGCTTTGCGTACAATACAGGCTTCCGACCCCGAACAATCCCTGCTGACCAACACGCAACCGACCGCCGTGATTTATGGTTCCGCTGATATCGGCGCCTTTGCCCCGGTGATCGAGGCATTTCAGGAAGACAACCCGTTTATCGCTGTCGATTACCATCAGCTGCAAACCCTTGAAATGTACGACATGACGCGAAGTCAGCGTAGCAATGGGGACGCGAATGCGGATCTGATCATCAGCTCTTCGATGGATCTGCAGATGAAGTTGGCCAATGACGGCTACGCCACATCGCATCAAAGTGCCGAGACCGATGCCCTGCCCCATTGGGCCCGCTGGCGCAACGAGGCCTTTGCGGTCACACAGGAACCCGCCGTCATTGCCTATAACAGGGCATTTTTCCGCGACAACGACCTTGAGCCGCCCAGAACCCGCGAGGACTTCATCGCCTTGCTGGCCCACCACGATGAATTACTGAGCGAGAAGGTCACGACCTATGATATCGAGCGCAGTGGGGTCGGTTTCCTGTTTCTGGCGCGCGATGAACGCTTTTTCCCCGGCATCTGGGATTTTGTCCGCACCCTTGGACAGGCAAAGGTGAAGCTCTATTCCAACACATCACCGATGCTTGAAAAGATCGCATCCGGCCAGGTAGTGTTGGGCTACAATCTTTTGGGATCCTACGCGGACACCTTTAATCAGCGAAATCCAAACCTTGGCGTCATCCTGCCCGACGATTTCATTGTCGTTTATTCGCGGATCGCCATCATTCCGCGCGGGGCACGCAACCCAGAGCTTGGCGGGCGTTTTCTTGATTTCATGCTCTCGATTAAGGGACAAAGCGTCCTGCAGAATGAAGGCAACTTCAACCCGGTGCGCGCGGATGTTCCGCCCAGCACATTCTCGTCGTTGGTTTTTGATCGATATGGCGAACGCGTGCGTTCCTTCCCGGTCGGTCCGGGGTTGCTGGTCTATCTTGATCAGGCCAAACGACAGCGCTTCTTGCGCCACTGGCAGGATGCGCTGCTGAACCGCAGATAACGCATCCTGCCCGTCTTGATCGAGTTAAAGGTTAGGACTTGGCGCTGTCAGGCACCGGGCGGCGATCCGGGCCGATATAGTTCCAGATCATTCGACGCGGGATTGGCCCTTTGTTCCGCCCACCCTGCTCGGTCTGTTCCCAGGCATGGGCAAGAATACCCACCGAACGCGACAGGCAGAAAAGCCCACGCGCCAGTTCGGCGGCAAAACCCAGTTCGGCATAAATCACAGCCGTCGCCCCATCAATATTCATCGGGATGCGCTTGCCCTTGCGCGCCAGTAGTTCCGCCTCAACTGCGCTTGCAATTTCACCAAAGCGCCCGGAAACGTGGCCTTCTTTGGCCGCATCGCTGACCAGTGCAAGCAACCGTGGCGCGCGCGGATCAACCGGATGGAACCGATGACCAAAGCCCGGAATATGTTTGCCATGTTCGGCAATCTGATGATCAAGCCCGTCTGAAACCGCCGCTGCCAGATCCTGACCGGCATCCATGCGCTTGGCAATATCGTGATAAAGGGCGACGGCCTGTTCACCGGCCCCACCATGTACATCACCAAGCACATTCACGGCACTGGCCATGGCATTGTTAAGACCCACACCGCAGGTCGCCGCCATACGGGCAATCGCAATACTGGGGGCTTGTGGGCCGTGATCAACGGCGGAAACAAGCGCTGCTTCAAGCAACTTGGCCTGCGGGGCCGATGGCAGTTCACCGCGCGTCATCAACCAGATCATGGTCGGAAAACTGATATTGCCGATCAGCTCTTCGATCGCGTATCCGCCGTAATGAATTTTGCCCGGCTCCATATCGATGATGCCGGTCTGCCACCAGTCGCGTACTTCGTTTTCAACGTCTTCAACGGTTTTTGAACTCACAGCACGCCCTCCTTGGCAAGGTTATCGATCTCGTCATTGGAAAAGCCCAGAGACGCCAGAATGTCATTATTGTCCTGACCCAGTTCGGGCGGCGGTGCATTCACCGACGGTGCATCGCCATCCATCTTGATCCCGGTTCGAAGAATTCGGATATCGCGATCAGCTCCCGGGACATTGTCAAATGATGCCATCATGCCCCGATCAGCAATCTGTGGCAGAGAAAGCGCCTGTGGCACGGTCAGAACCGCCCCGGCAGGAACCCCGACTGCATTCAGTTTTTCAACCCAGTAATCCGTTGGCTGCGTAACCAGCATTTCTTCCAGCAGCTCGGTCAGGCCGGATCTGTTTTCAAGCCGTTCCTTGCGGCTTACGAACCGTGCATCTTCCAAAAGCGGTTCAAGCCCAAGAACGCCACAAAGCGCTTCGAACTGTTCCTGCTTGTTGGCTGCGATATTGATCTGACCATCGGCCGTGGCGAACGCACCAGATGGCGACGAAGTGAAATTGTCATTGCCATTGGCCGTCGGTTCCTTGCCGGCAATCAGATAATTCGACACCACCCAGCCCATCGTGGCAATCACGGATTCCAGCATGGAGATATCAATGAAACTGCCCTTGGCGTCCGTGTTGCCCATCGCACGGCCCGCTAGTGCGGAGCTGATGGCAAAGGCCGCCGTCATGCCACCGATGGTATCCGCCATTGGATAGCCCACGCGATAGGTACCGGTATCTTCCTCGCCCGTGATGGTCATGATGCCCGAAAGACCCTGAACGATCTGATCATAGGCCGGGAGTTTCTTCATCGGACCGCTTTGACCAAAACCGGAAATCGCACAATAGACAAGCCCCGGATTGACCTTCGAAAGCACATCATAACCAAGCTCGAGCCGGTCCATCACACCGGGTCGGAAGTTCTCGACCAGCACATCTGCCTTCGCCACGAGTTTTTTAAGGATTTCCTTGCCGCGCGGATCTTTGAGGTTCAGCGTGATTGACCGTTTGCCGGCATTTTGCGCCATAAATGAAACGCCCATCAGCTTTTCATTGAGCTCCATATCCGCGCCCAATTGCCGCGCAAGGTCACCACGTCCTGGCGCTTCGACCTTGATGACGTCAGCCCCCATATGGGCCAGCTGATGACAGCAAAATGGTCCGGCCAAGACGTTGGTCAAGTCCAGAACCGTGATTCCGGAAAGAGAGTTTGGTCCGCTCATGGATATTTCCTAAATTCTGTCTAGTAGAATTATGTTCTATTATATAGAATTTCTGACTTCGGCAAAATGGTGTTCGCGCCGTTGCAATGTGCGCACATAAAACCAAAACGGATTTATCCATGTCAGAACAAAATGTTACGGCCGTCGAACGGGCCTTGGGAATTCTCGATGCCTTTACCGACCAGGACCCTGACTTGTCGCTGAAGGACCTGTCAGAACGCACCGGGATGTATAAAAGCACCATCTCCAGGCTGGCGGGAACGTTAGAGTCCTGTGGTTTCTTGATGGTCTCCGGGCGCGGCCGATATCGGCTTGGCCCTGCCCTTTGGCGTTTGGGGTCGATTTACCGGCGATCGTACCGCATGGATGACATTGTTCGCCCGCATCTCTCCATGCTGGTGTCAGAAAGCGGTGAAACCGCGTCTTTTTATGTGCCCGAAGGTCCGAACCGCCTGTGCCTGTTTCGTGAAAATTCACCCAGCAGCCTGCGCCATCACCTTGAAGAAGGTGCGATCCTGCCATGCGAATTCGGGGCTGCAGGCCACGTGATCCGGGCCTGGAGAGATGGTGTCGATGACAAGTCCCTGCAAGTTCTTGATGATGGATTCGCGCTGAGCGAAGGCGAACGTGACCCGGATATTTCAGCGATTGCCGTTCCGGTCCTTGATCGTCAGAACCATCTTCTGGGCGCACTGGCCCTGTCTGGTCCGATCAGTCGATTTACACCCAAAAAGAGACTCAAATGCTTGCAATCTCTACTTTCGCGTGCAGATGATTGCGGCAAACGCATGTCTTCCTGATCACAAGCGAACGCTTATTTTTGCCCTCAACGCATAAATCATGTGAACTTTTTTCACCCGATTTTTGCCGATGACAGGTTGGTGACAGGTTTGGCTGGTACCGTCCCGTCACTGCCGATCCGTGAGTCATAAATTGGCCCGGAACAAACAAGAATAATATTCGGCAAGGGAGGACAGTGAAAATTCCGGGGTCAGGCGGTCAGTTCCCTCTGAAAGCGGTATTCAGATTCCCCTTGCAGGATCTTTGTTCCTTACGGTCGGCTCGCCACCATTCGGGTGGCTGGGAAATTGCTTTAGTGTCTGGAGGAGACCCTGATGAACAAACTGTCGATGTTCTCGCGTCGCGGATTTATTGCAGCAGCCACGGCTGTTGCTGTTTCGACTGCTGCCTTTGGTGCAATGGATGCCAAAGCTGCAGAAATGGACGAAATTCACTTCGTCATTCCTGGCGGCGCAGGCGGCGGCTGGGATGGCACGGCACGTGGTACCGGTGAAGCCCTGACCAAATCGGGTCTGGTTGGCACCGCGTCCTACGAAAACATGTCTGGCGGCGGCGGCGGTAAAGCCATCGCCTACATGATCGAAGCTGCTGATCGTCTTGACAACACCCTGATGGTCAACTCCACCCCGATCATCGTGCGTTCGCTGACCGGTGTCTTCCCGCAGTCCTTCCGTGACCTGACCCCGATCGCAGCTGTTGTTGCCGAATATGCAGCATTCGCTGTTCCGGCTGACAGCCCGTATGAATCCTTCACCGATGTTGTCGAAGCGGTCAAAGCAGACCCGTCTTCGGTCAAGTTCGGTGGCGGTTCGGTTCGTGGTGGTATGGACCACATCGTTGCAGCCTACGCTGTTCAGAAAGGCGGCGGCGATGCCAAACAGGTTAAATACATTCCCTATGACGCAGGCGGCAAAGCAATCGCTGGCCTTCTGTCGGGTGAAACCAACGTTCTGTCGACCGGTCTGGGTGAACTGCTTGAACTTGCAAAAGCAGGTCAGGTTCGCATTCTGGCTGTAACCTCGAAAGAACGTGTTGAAGCTGCTCCGGACGTTCCGTCGCTTGGCGAGCTCGGCATTGATGCCGAATTCATCAACTGGCGCGGTTACTTCGGTTCGCCGGCCCTGTCGGCTGAAAAAGCTGATGCTTATGCTGCGATCCTCAAGGACGTTCAGGCAACCCCGGAATGGGAAACCGTTCGTACCCGCAATGGCTGGGAAAAAATCTACAAGCCGCGCGCCGAGTTTTCTGCCTTCATGGAAGAGCAGGAAAAAGTTGTCGGCGATCTGATGCGCGAACTTGGCTTCCTGAAATAAGCCACTGATACACAACTAAAAAGACCTCCGAAGGAAACCACGCCATGTCCATCAATCGCGACAAATTTGGCGCGCTGCTATTTCTTTGCCTCGCGCTGATTTATGGCTTTTATGTCGGTGACATTCCGCTGCTGTTTGGCGACGAGGATGCCCCGTTTAATGCCAGAACCCTCCCGAACGCCCTTGCATGGTTGCTTGGTGTGGTTTCCTTCCTTCAACTCGTACTGCCGACCAACAAAGAGGCCGGCAGTCTCGAACACGCGTTTCGTGGCCTTAAATGGAAACGCGTGATCATTCTTGCGGCTCTGATGGTTTTCTACGGCTTGACGATCCGCCAGATCGGCTTCCCGATTTCGACATCGCTCTTCCTGATGGGCGGTTTCTATACGCTTGGTGAGCGACGCCCGCTGGTTCTGATCCTGACGGCGGTTGGTGTCACGCTTGCCTTCTGGGGATTGCTTTATGCCATGGGCATCTACCTGACCCCGGGCGACTTCTTCTATTATCTCGGTTGGATGTCAAACGATGCTTGAGGGAATTTTCTCCGGTCTTTCGACCGCTGTCATGCCGGTCAACCTGTTGATGGTTGCTGTCGGCTGTTTCGCAGGCACCTTTATCGGGATGCTTCCCGGTCTTGGCCCAATCACCGCCATTGCCCTTATGATCCCGATCACCTATGGGTTTGATCCGTCCACCGGCCTGATTTTGATGGCGGGCGTGTATTACGGGGCCATCTTCGGCGGTTCAACTTCATCTATCCTGATCAACGCACCGGGTGTTGCCGGTACGGTTGCGACCGCCTTTGACGGCTATCCGATGGCGCAAAAAGGCCAGGCTGGCAAGGCTTTGGCCATTGCCGCCTACTCTTCTTTCTCTGGCGGTACGATTGCGGCGATCTTCCTGCTGGTTGCCGCCCCGGCACTGGCGTCCGTTTCACTTTCCTTCCAATCGGGTGATTACTTCGCCCTGATGGTACTTGGCCTGACAGCTGTGTCTGCCTTTGCGGGCAAGGGACAGGTTCTCAAAGCCATCACGATGACCCTGTTCGGGATCATGCTTTCGACCATCGGGACCGACCCGGCGGCTGGTGTGGCCCGCTTTACCTTTGGCAGCATGGATCTTGTTGATGGCATCAGCTTCCTTCTGCTGGCCATGTCGACCTTCGCCCTGTCCGAAGCCCTTCTTTCGATCCTGCGTCCAACCAAGGACACCCGCTCCGAAGAAGAAAAGGCGCTGAAAAGCCTGGGCTCGATGAAACTCTCGAAGGAAGAAGTAAAAACCATGGTACCGGTCATTGGCCGCTCCTCGGTTCTGGGCTTCTTCACCGGCGTTCTGCCAGGCGCTGGTGCGACCATCGCATCCTTCCTGGCATACGGCATGGAACGCAACATTGCGTCCGCCAAGGAAAAGCTTGGCTTCGGCAAGGGTTCGATCCGTGGGCTTTCAGCACCGGAAACCGCGAACAACGCAGCATGTTCCGGCTCGTTCGTGCCGCTTCTAACCCTTGGCATACCGGGTTCGGGGACGACAGCCGTCATGATGGGTGCGCTGATTTCCTATGGCGTACAGCCGGGACCTCGCCTGTTTGTTGAACAGCCCGATGTTTTCTGGTCGGTGATCATTTCGATGTATATCGGCAACATCGTGCTGCTGGTTCTAAACCTGCCGCTGATCCCGTATATCTCGCGTCTTCTCGCCCTGCCCCAGCAGCTTCTGGTTCCGTTTGTTCTGTTCTTCTCGCTGGTTGGTGTCTATCTGGTGACCTTTAACACCATGGACATCCACATGATGGTGATTGCAGCTGGCATCGCGATCGGCCTGCGTCTTCTGAACTATCCGATGGCACCGATGCTGCTTGGCTTCATTCTCGGCAAAATGATGGAAGAAAACCTGCGCCGCGCACTGGCCATCAGTGACGGTTCGATTTCCTTCCTGTGGGAACGCCCGATTACGCTGGTCATTCTGCTGCTGAGCCTGCTGTTCCTGTCAGCACCGCTGATTGCCAACCTGCGCAGCTGGTTGGCCAACCGCAAGGCAGCGGTTCCAAATGATGGTGAACTCTAAGCTCCGATATTGAGCGACGCGAAGGAAACTGGTTATGCGCTTTCTTGACAACCTCTCGATTGGTCCCAAAACCCTTTTGGTTCCGGTCTTCCTGATGATCGTCATCATCGCCATGGGGATTGCGACTGTCGCAACGCTTGAAAGCGAAAAGAACACACTTACCAGCCTTCGCGTTGAAGCCTATGAACGGCGATCCGATGCGCTAACGCTTAGCAACGCGCTGAACGAGGCGCACGGATCGCTGTTTCGCATTTTGACCTGGGATTCCAACGGCATTAATGCCGCCGTTGTCCCGGATCTCCGCGAAGAAGTCAGCAAACTTGAAGGCGAGCTGGCCCCGCTTGCTGAACGTCTTGCCACGGTTGGCGGTGACGCCTTCACCGAGAATTACGCCAATTACATGGAACAGGTCAGCCAGTTCCTTGTTGAAAGCGAAATGAACATCTATGGCGCGCTTGAAGTTATTGCGCAGGCCGATGAAACCTTTCAGGCCCTTCAAGCCCCGCTGAACGATATCCTTGCGCAATCCCAGGACATTGCCACCACATCATTTGCCGATGCCTATGCCCAGGCCGAAGCCCTGCAGCGCATCTTTGTGATTGTTGCCCTGATTGTCATTGTGGCAGCGGTCGCGGTTTCTGTGTTTGTATCGCGCCGTATTTCCCGCCCGATGACCGATCTTTCCGAACTGATCGAACAGATCTCCAATGGCGACCTTGATGTCGACATCCGGGGTGGCCAGCGCGGCGATGAAATTGGCAAAGTCGCGCGGTCTGTCACAGTCCTGCGCGATCAGTCCAAAGAAGCCGAAATGCTGCGTCAGGAACGCGAACGGGTGCGCGGCCTTGAAGGTCAGCGTCAGCAGAACCTGATTGATGCAACCCATCATTTCGAACGCGCGGTTCAGGAAGCACTATCGGGCTTTGATCAGGAATTCAGCTCGCTCAACGGCTCAGCCAGCGACATGGAACAGATTGCCACCCTGGCCAGCGAACGGTCCGCCGATGCCAATCAGCATTCCGAACAGGTCCTGCATCATATCGAAGCCGTATCGCAAACGACCGCCAGCCTGTCCGAAGCCATTGCTGAAATTGGCCAGCAGGCCCAGAATTCCGCCGAGGTTGCCGGTCGCGCCCGTACGGAAAGCGAACATTCCCGTGCCCTGTTTGAACAGCTGACCAACGCCACCCAGCGCATTGGGGATATCGTCGGCCTGATCGAAGAAATCGCAAGCCAGACCAACCTTCTGGCCCTGAATGCCACGATCGAGGCCGCGCGTGCTGGCGATGCTGGCAAGGGCTTTGCCGTTGTTGCCGGCGAGGTCAAAAACCTTGCCTCCCAGACGGCACGTGCGACCGAGGATATTGCAAATCAGGTCGAAGAAATCCGCGGGCTGACCGACAATGTTGTCAATGCCTTACAAGGTGTTGCCGATGTCATTGGCGAAGTCGATCAATCGGCTGCTGCCATCGCCGCTGCGGTTGAAGAACAACAGGCATCTACTGCGGGTATCTCTGACAGCATTCAGGATGCCAATGGCGGCATGCGTACCGTTGCCGAGGCCGTTGGCGCACTGGACGGTGAAACAGCACGCGTCCATAACGGATCTGCCAATGTGACGCGCGCCACAAGCACACTCAATACCGAGGCCACCAAACTGCGCAACGCGATTGATGGTTTCCTCGAGCAGATTGACAAGAACAAGGCCCAAGCATAATGACCAGAACACCGGACGATCCATCAAACAGCCGTTGGATCAATCAAATTTCCGGTGTTTTGACACCCCAGTTTTTCAAAAAACTGTCGGTCGCCTTGGGGATTGGCTTGATTGGCGGCCTGATTGCCCATTTCATCAATATGCCGCTTGCCTGGATGATGGGCCCGATGCTGGCAACCTTTGTCGCAAGCTTGCTTCGGGTTCCAATGGGCGTACCGATGCAGTTTCGCTCAGGTATTCTCGGCATTATCGGCATTTTTCTTGGCGCGTCCTTCACGCCCGACACACTTGATCAGGCGGCACGCTGGCCGATTAGCATGATCGCGGTGCTTCTTTATGTGCCGATCATTACCTTTGTCATTACCTGGTTCTATTCCCGCATCGCGCGCCTTGATCCTGCTACGGCTTTGTTTTCAGCTACACCCGGTGGCCTTACCCCGATGGTGGTTCTGGGTGCCGCCGCAGGCGGAAATGAACAGGAAATCGCCCTGACACAAGGGTTACGGGTTCTGTTACTGGTGATGTCAGCCCCTTTGATTGTTCTCATGATCACGGGTGTGGTCGCAAACGGACATGGCGACGGCGAAGCCGTTCAGATGACACTGGGCGAAGGTGTTTTGACGGCTGTCTGCGCCCTCCTCGCCGTTCTGGTATTTCGCAAGCTGCGCATCCCGGCGGCCTATATGACCGGCGCCATGGCTGCCAGCATGGTTTTGCATATATCGGGCGTGGTTGAGGGCAACCTGCCGGGCTGGTTGCTGGCAGGAAGTCTTTTAATCCTGGGGTCGGCGATTGGCAGCCGTTTTTCTGGGGTCAAGATGGCGGTTCTTGTTCGGCTTGCCGGCTATTCCGTGCTGGCGACCCTTGTGGTTCTGGCCTTTACCGGCGGTGTTGCGTGGTTCGTGTCGCAATGGCTTGATCTTGATTTTATCGCCGTTTTGCTGGCCTTTGCACCCGGTGGTGTGGCCGAGATGTCACTGATTGCACTTGCGCTCAATGTCGAACCAAGCTTTGTTGCCTTCCACCACATCGTGCGTATTTTCGAAATCGTCCTGCTGGCCCCGATCCTAGCCAAGTGGTTTCAGCGCCACATGCAAAAGAAAGCCGCCCAGCAGGATTTACACTAATCCTGCCGCGATCCCTTTGCCGGATCAGCCAAACATGTCCTTGGTGATCCCGTCATACCAGGCAATCGATTCCGCAAAAGTCTGCCTGCGGGTATCGGCACTTTCATCAGGCTGACTGATAAAGGACGATGTGCTGGCAATCGCGCCATCCACATTGGCATATTGCGCCCCCACCTTGATCCCGTCATTGGTTTCAACCAGGCTCCAGCAGGTATTAAGATAGCGTGCCGGGAACACCCGGGCATCGGTCAGGTCGCCCATGAGATGCATCACCACCACTTTCGCCTGACTGTTCGCTGCTGATCCCGACTTCGGCATGGCACCGGCAATAGATGCATCCC
Source organism: Thalassospira sp. ABL2_045 (assembly GCF_056161285.1). NCBI lineage: Bacteria > Pseudomonadati > Pseudomonadota > Alphaproteobacteria > Rhodospirillales > Thalassospiraceae > Thalassospira > Thalassospira sp. ABL2_045. Next base: position 68,992 of record NZ_JBSWYV010000004.1, read on the forward strand.
CGATGACGAAGATGTTTTCATCCAGTTTGGAGCGCATGGTTTCGGCGTCCACCGGGCAGAAACCACTGTCATCCGAAAGCCCTGCGCTGATGGCAATGCTCCCGGCCCGTTGGGCTGGAATGATGTTAAGCAACGCACCGCCAAAGGTATCAAAGTCGGTTTCAACAGTTCCGGCTTTAACATCCACACCCGTGATCCCGCCATGGATATTGGGGCCATACCATTCGACCATGCCCGGATAGTATTTTTCCCAACCGGCCGTAAAAAGCCCCTGTTTTGAAAACTTCTCCTTGGGGTCCAGAACCACGATCGTGCAGTCATTGAGCCCGCGGGCTTTCAGGGTATGGGCGATCATTGAAACACGTTCATACGGTCCCGGCGGGCAGCGATACGGATTGGGCGGCGCAACCATCACCACCTGATCCCCATTTTTAAGGCCATCAATCTTTGATTTCAGCAGCTGCGTTTGTGGTCCGGCCTGCCAGGCATGTGGTGCGATCTCGGCCAATTCCTTGGAATATCCCGGCACACTCTCGAAAATCAGATCAATACCGGGCGACAGGACCAATCGGTCATAGGGGATGGTTTCCCCGGTTGATGTGCGGACAGTCTGGGCCGCCCGGTCAATCTCCTCGGCCCGGGCGGTAATCTTGCGGATGCCATAATCATTGACCAGCCGGTCATAGCCATGTGTGATTGACGCAAAATCGCGGTAGCCGCCCAGATACAGGTTGGAAAAGAAGCAGGTCGTGTATTTTTCGGAATCCTCGATCAGGGTGATGTTAATGGCACCGCCTGCCTTTTCCGCCAGATGGCGTGCCACCGTCGCACCGCCTGCGCCGCCGCCGACAATCACGACATTCTTGCGGCCTTGCGCACGCAACAGCCCTGGCATCGCCATGGCGCCTGCACTGGCGCCAAGCAACTTGTTGAACGTTCTCCGTGTGACACTGCTCATTTTCTTGTTCCTGATCCGTTGATTAATGACGTTTCACAAACTCCAGATTCTAGTCCTTCGTCGAAAAATAGGTTGCCAGCGCAGAAAGCTCCTCCATGCCAAGGCTTGCCATAATGGCCTGCATCACAGAATTGTCGCGTAGACGATATTTGTATTCCAGCATCGCCTCGACAAAATACTCGCGTGGCAGCCCGTTGATCACCGGGATCGCATGGTTGGTTGAATGCTGCTGATGACATGTCACACATTCGCTCGCCAGATACGCGCCGTATTCCGCATCGCCCGGAATTGCCAACACCTGTCCGATGGCCGCGCCCAGCGGCATGTCGGGTATTGGCGGTTGCGCACCGGACTCAGCAAACGAAAAGTGCGGGATCACAAAGATCCCGCACGCTGCAAACAGCCCGATTTTATGAATACCCAACGCCCGAAAGCCGAGCGCCATGAAACTGCCGCCACCATCCGTTTCATAGTGTTTCCGGTAACAGCTCCGCATTAATCAATGCCCCCGGCACCACCTTCATCGTCGCCGTCGGGCGTCACGTCAAGAATACGCGCCCGCATCACGATTTCGGCCGGACCATCGCCACAGTTTTCCATGCAGGGTTCGACATTGGTCGCGAAATTGGCTTCTTCCAATCGATCATCGGGATAGAAGTTCTCTTCGTTGGGCAACGAAATCTCGTTAAAGGTTTCATTGGACAGCTCAAAATCTTCATCCGTTACAATATCGTTTAAATACAACAGATAAGCGGTGATTGCGTATGTCTGGTCCGCGTCCAGTGACCGGGCATTGCCAAACGGCATTGCCCGATGCACATAGTCGAAAATCGTCGATGCAAACGGCCAGTAGGATCCGATGGTTTTGACGGGGCGATCTGCTGTCAGGGTATCACCCCCCCCGGCCAAAACGGGCCAGCGCCCCTCGCCCTCACCAAAGACACCGTGACACACTGCGCAGTTTTCATCATACAGAACACCACCATCGGCAACAGTTCCACTACCAACCGGCAACCCGACACCATCCGGACGGACATCAATGTCCCATGCGGCCACTTCTTCAGGCAGTGCTTTACGACCAAGGTGATAAACACCATGTTCCGGGATCACGGCATCTGCGGCATTCACCGCCGGTGCCGTCGCGGTTTCAAGCGGCGCGGCTTCGCCACCTTCAACCGCTGCTGGTGCGGGTTCCGGTTCCGCTGACGCCTGCTCCGCATTTGTCGAGAAGGTCGCGAGATAGGCAATCACGTTGGCGATTTCGTCATCCTTTTTCAGGCCACCAAAGGCCATACGCGTCCCTTTGACGAAAGCACGCGGCTTCGCCAGATATTCGCTAAGACTATCGTGATCCCAGACCAATCCTTCCTTACCGGCTTTGACCATCGCCTTGGAATACTTGAAATCCTCATGCGAACCGGCAGTGCGGCCGAAAATTTCATTGAGCTCCGGGCCGACCTTGTTCTTGGCCCCGTCACCCACGGCATGACATGCCGCGCATTTGCGGAAAACCTTTTCCCCGGCATCGGCATCTTGCGCATTGGCATTGGTTGCCCATGCAGCACCAAGCAGAACGATGCTTGCGGTAAACTTAAGAAACTTCGACATTTTCCGCCTCTCCGTTCGACTTCAGGTACCAGGTCTGGATGCCATTATTGTGATAGATTGAGTTGTCACCACGTGCCGCGCGCAGCGCATCCTTGGTCGGCTGGACATAGCCATTTTCGTCAATCGCGCGCGATTGCAGATAAAGCGGTGATCCATCCCAGTTGAATTCGTAATAGAACCGATGCAATGACCGGCTCAGGCTTGGCCCATCAATCCGGGCATGCTGCCAGTTGCGACCACCATCAATCGACACATCGACACGCTTGATCTTGCCATGACCGGACCAGGCCACACCGGTAATGATTGTATGACCACGCCCATGGGGGATCGGGGCCTGCGGGCTTGGATTGGTGATGACCGATTTGACATCCATCGCCCAGGTGAACCGCCGTGCGCGGCCATCGGGCATCAGATCGGTATATTTCGACGTCTCCTCGCGCAGCTGCCATGGCTTGTCACCGACTTCGATCCGGCGCAGCCATTTCACCCACATATTGCCTTCCCAACCCGGCACACACAAACGTACCGGATATCCTTGTTCCGGACGAAGCGCCTCGCCATTCATCTTGAAGGCGACAAGGCAATCATCGAGTGCCTTTTCAATCGGGATTGAACGGCCCATCCCCGATGCATCGGCACCTTCGGCCAGGATCCACTTGCCAGATGGCTTAACGCCTGCTTCTTCCAGAAGCGTACGCAGGCGAACGCCGGTATACATCACGTTGTGCAGCATCCCATGCGTGAACTGACAGCCATTAAGCTGCGCACCACGCCATTCCATGCCAGAGTTCGCCGCACATTCCAGGAAATACACCCGGTTTTCACGCGGGAAACGCATCAGGTCCTGCATGGTGAAAACAAGCGGCTTATCCACCAAACCATTGATCATCAGCCGGTGTTCTGCCGGATCAACTTCGGCAACCCCACTGTGATGGCGCTCAAAGCAAAGACCGTTTGGCGTGATGATGCCGTCAAGCTCATGCAATGGCGTGAAATTGATCGACGATATCGGGTCGGCTGTCAGCCACGGCACATCACGGCGCACAACATGCGATTCAAACGGCGATGGAACGCCATACGGCGCTGCATCAACACCCGGACCGGAATACTGGTTCCAATCCTTGAGTTCAGTAATCGCCGGATCAGGTGTCCCGGCTGCCATCGCGGCACCGCCACCGATTGCAGCGACTGCCGCACCTCCGGCAGCTGTCAGCCCACCCTGAAGAAAACTGCGCCGGCTTGGCACAAAATTCTTATCTTTTTCTGGTTGTTGGGACATGGCTCCTGGTGTCCTCCCTACACATTCGATATTTTATATATATTGAGACGAAAAATGCCCTGCCCGGTGTTTGCAACCGGCCAGGTGATTTCGCCTAGTTCATCCCGATCACCTTCACAGTGTCATTGCGTGGAATATCAATGATCTTGTGACGGGTGATGTAGTTTTCCATAAGATCGTAAACCGCCGGACCTTCGACGCCCTCATTGACGGATGCCCAACCGGCAACGACATAACTGCGATCGGCTTCAATCGCTTCGCCGGTCTTGATCATGGTCATGTTTGAAATGCGATTGCCGATGCTTTCCTTCGGCGCGCAGCTATAAGCCATGCCGCCGACCCGAACCATGTCACCGCCCTGTTGGAAGAACGGATCCTTGTTAAACAGGTTGTCACAGACGTCTTCGAGGATTTCCTTGATCTGCGTACCGGTGAATTCCAGTCGATAAACCGAGGGGTAATTCATGCTGGTCTGGTTATACAGCTCATCAACCGTGATATCCCCACCCGGAAGTACCGTCGTGCCCCACCGGAAACCGGGGCTGAATGCCAGCTCGGCATCACGTTCTTCCATCATTCCCTGACAAATCAGATCATCCCAGGTGCCATTGAAATTCCCGCGGCGATACAGCAGATCCGATGTCTTACCCAGCACCCGATTGCACTCGGCCTCATAAGGTGCGCGAACCTCGTCAATCTTGGCGGCCATTTCCGGATCTGGTGCAATCACATCGGCAAACACCGGAATAAGCGTGGAATTATAATCCGTTACCCGACCATCTTTAACTTCCAGATCCACACGCCCAAGATACTTGCCGTGCGATCCCGACGACAAAAGCAACGTATTTCCGATCTTGATGGCCTCGGGCACGGCGTCATGGGTATGACCGGTCAGGATCACGTCAATGCCACTCACAACGGTTGCCAGTTTCTGGTCAACGTCAAATCCATTATGCGACAGCAGAACCACGACAGCAGCCCCGGCTTCGCGGGCCGCATCAACATTGGCCTGAATGACTTCGGGGCGAATGCCAAATGACCAGTTCGGGATCATCCAGCGCGGATTGGCAATCGGGGTATATGGCATCGCCTGCCCGATCACGGCCACCTTGTGCCCGCCGGTCTCATAGAACGCGGTATGTTCGAAAACCGGCTCATCCCATTCATTGTCAAAAATATTGCTGGCCAGGAACGGATAGCCAAGATCATCAACGATCTCCTTGACCCGGTCTTCGCCAAAGGTGAATTCCCAGTGCCCGACCATCGCATCGGGCTTGAGCAGTTTCATGCAATCGACCATGTCCTGCCCATTGGTCTTGAGCGACGTGTAGGAACCCTGCCAGGTGTCACCACCATCAAGGAACAGAACGTTGCTATCCCCGCGTTCGGCACGGATCGCCTTGACCAACGTTGCCGTTCGGTCCAGGCCACCAAGGCGGCCATAAGTGCGCGCCATATCCACGTAATCGACCATGGTGTGGGCATAGGCAAGCGGACTGCCGCGCTTGATGCCGAAGTGAGACAGGAACTCCTCACCGACAAGATGCGGCGGAATGCCTTCAAACGCCCCGACGCCATAGTTTTCCGAAGGCGGGCGGAAATAGACCGGCTTTAGCTGGGCATGAACATCTGTGAAGTGCAAAAGCGTAATCGTACCTTTGCTGTCAAACTTCAAAAGATCGTCCTGTGTCAGACGCTGTTGGGCGGCAACACGGGTCAAACTGCCCATATAGCCGGTTGCTGCGGTGGTCACAGCAGCCCATTGTAAAAATTCACGGCGCGAAAACATCTATTGGTGGCCTCCGGGCAATATTCACCTGTTCGGCAGCGCGGCCGAGGCATTTAAAGGAAAAAAGGCGGGGCAACCGGGAGGATAATCCAATCCCCCCTGTAGTAACTTTTGGGTCTTATTGGCGAACTGCCGGTGTCTCGACCGACAATCCGGTACCCCGCCAGGTCACATAAACCTCAAGCGCCATCAATTCGTCAGAGAACGCAGCAGGGTATTCCGCACGGGTATCGCGAATGCACCCACGGAAACGGTTATGCAGCGATATCAACTTGGCCTGTTTCAGGCGATAGGTCGGGAACCCGTTGACATTACCCTGGCTGAGATGGTCGGCCCGAATGTAATTGCCATTGTTCTGTTCATGGCAGGACGCACAGGACAGATTAAGTTGACCGGTCCGGGTGTAATAAAGCTCATTGCCCCGATCCCACCAGCTCTGCATGTGTCCTTCGGCAAGGTCGATGGCGACCGGGATTCCCAAAGACTGATGTTTGACATAGGCAGTCAGCGCCTTTTGCTCAGGCGCATCAAACTTGTAGGCCTCGGCACCCATCTCTTCGGTGCGGCATTTATTGATCTGAAGTTCCACATTGATCGGGCGGTTGGATGCTTCATCCCATTTCGGGAAGTTCGCCCCGACACCGGCCATGCTTTCCTCGGCATCACCATGACAGGATGCACAGGATTTGCCGGCCGTTCCATCGACTGTGTTCCACAGATCCGCACCATCTTCCACCTCAAGCATTCCGGGGTTTTCAAAGGTGTCGGTTTCGAGCATTCGCGTTTCATCCGTCCGGTACAGCCAGCCTGACCGAACTTCGTCAAGCGGGTGCCCCTCTGGCGGTGCAGCCCGCGTGATCATCTGGATTTCACCATCAATCACGAGTTCATCGTCAACAGGCCCACCGGCAAACGCAATCCCCGGAACCAGTGCGGTCATGGCAACCGCAGCAGCTTTGGCTATGATTTGGTTTCTCAAGACATTCCCTCCCGATACAGTGGCGGGCCCGTGATCACCTGACCAACGGACCCGTCCCGAATCATTTTATGGCGATCTTGTTTTCAGTCTCGTAGACAGAACCGTCATCATCCAACCAGCTGAACTTGAATGTTCCCGCTTCGGTAACCTTGGCGGAAAACTCGATATAGGGGTTGGCGGAAATTGCCGGCTCAAGGTCACAGGAAAACACCGGCTTGCCGTTGAATTCACAGGTGAACTTATTGATGATCTGGCGCGGGATGAGGTTCCCATCCTTGCCCTTGCGCAACCCTGATTCCATCGGATGGTTGATCAGGGTCTTGATGGTGATGACATCACCTGCCGATGCGGATTTCGGCACTTTTACACGTGGCTTGATATTATCCATTTGACTTGCTCCCGATCCGATCAGCCGCCGCAACCACCGATGGTCACTTTGACTTCTTTTTTATCCATGAAAACCTGCCCTTTGCTGGTCTTGGCGACGGCAACCACATTTTGGGTTTTCGCAAGACGCATGCGGGTTTTCGCTTCGGCTGCACCGCTCATCGGGGTGAAGTGAAAGACAACGACATCCGGATTGGGGTTGCCTTCGGCATAGATGACAACCGATTCAACGTAATCGTCATCCGTCATCGGGCTGGCCACGGATACTTCAACAGGAACCGTATTGCCGTTTTCAGCAATTTCCGGCGTGTTTAATGTTAGATCCCCACCCATGGCGGGATCTTTGCCACCGGCAAAGTTCTTGATGCTTTCGGCTGTGGCTTCCGGCGTGGCAGAGGCAGACAGCGAGAAGCCGAACACTCCGGCTGCAGCTGCACCGACCGATCCACAAAGCATTTGGCGTCGTGTGAGATTCATCTTGGTTCCTCGGTGTTTGTTATTCTTTGAGCGTCGCCAGATAGGCCACGACATCTTCAACTTCCTGAGCCGTCAGGATTGTTTTGCCGACCAGATCCTCGCGGACATTGACGCCGACATTCAGCGAATAGAAGCCCGGCATGACGGTTTCTTCGGAGAAGACCTGTTTGGCATCGGCAACGATTGCGCGGAGTTCACCCTCGCTCCAGCGATCGGCAGCACCGTCAAGAGGTGGGCCGACTTCGCCGTGGAACAGCTGTTCGATTTGATCTTTGACGGCGTGACATGCCAGACAGTTGCCAAGTTTACGATTGGCAAAGACCGAGCGGCCTTTTTCCGGATCCCCCGGCTGACTGGTCAATGGCTGAGAAACAGACATGTCATCATATTTGACGTCTGCGGGCGCAATGCCATCAGCTACAGCAAGGGCCGGAAGGCCAGCGATCAGGCACGCAAGAAAGGCTCTTGGTTTCCAAGACATGGCGTTATGTTTCCTCCTGTGACGATGTCCCTGCCCTCTGTGTGGCATGGGCGCATCCCCGGTCTGACATCTGGCTGCTCTAACGGCGCCTTTATTTAACGTTATTCAAACTCAACTTTTAATTCAACACATAAATATGATATTTTTAATGTGTTAAGTGCTGAATTCGCAATTCACAAGGATTTCCAAGCGTTTCCTACTGCCCCAGACGCCCCTCTTCTTGAAGCTGCCGAATGATGCGCGCATGGTATTTCTGGAAATGCTCGTCGGTTTCGTAGCCCTTCTCATTCACCCAACGAAACATGTTCAGAAACGTCCACTTGCCAAACGCACCGGGCATGGTCGCAACCGCCGCTTCTGCCGCACTCTTGCCGTCTTCCGGGGTTTCTTCAGGCAAAAAAACAAGGGTCGGCGTAAAGACATAGCCCCACTTGCGCGCCGCGGTTTTTTCGCTGAGCACCTCGCCATCAAGGTCGATCACTTCCTCATCGCCAAACATGTTGTACTGAACGACCTTGAAGTTCTCCTTGATGTAATCCGATACCTCCGGATCACTCAGAAGATCTGTGTGCATTTTGGCGCAATAGATGCAACCACGCTGCTCAAAGATCATCACCAGACGTTTGTTCTCATCACGGGCGGCGGCAATATCGTCGGCAATGTCGCGGAAGGTGATCGAAAACCAGTCCTGCTTGTGCAGTCCGTCTTCGCCCACGGATGCCGCCTGTGATCCGTGCGGCCAACTCACCACAAGCAAACCGACAACCAGATATTTTGCCAAAGGCACTCCACGCAGCAGATGACGCATATTCATCACACAACTCCTATCCAAGGGTCGAAAGCGAAGGAAAAGTATCAAGCAACCACTGGGCGATGGCTGACATCTGCCCTGTCATGAACAGAACACCGGTCAGCACGAGCAACAGCCCCATTGCCCGTTCAACAGTGTGCATGTGACGTTTGAATTTCCGCGACCAGCCAACGAACTGTCCGGCAAAAAGCCCCGCCAGCGCAAAGGGCAAGCCGATCCCAAGCGAATAGACCGCAAGCAACCCGGCGCCGCGCAACGCTGTGCTTTCTGCCCCGGCAACAAACAGAATCGCGGCCAGTGCCGGCCCCACACAGGGTGTCCAGCCAAACGCAAACGCAAGCCCCATCACATAAGCCCCGACCAATCCCGCTGGCTTGTTCGCGACATTGACCCGCGCATCGCGATACAACAGCGATATCCGGAAAACGCCCATGAAATGCAGGCCCATGACGGCAATCATGATCCCGGCAATGATCGATAGAATGTCAAAATAACTGGCCAGTGATTGACCAATGATGCTGGCCGTTGCGCCCAGTGCGACGAAGATCGTGCTGAACCCCGCCACAAAAGCCAGGGCGGTAAAGAACACCTGACGTGACTTCGCACTCGCAACTGCACGATCATCAAGATCCGCAACACTGACCCCCGCCAGATAGGCAAGGTATGGCGGGACAATCGGCAATACACATGGCGTAAAGAACGACAGCACCCCCGCAAGGAAGGCCGCGCCGAAACCGATATCAAGCAATTCATGTTCCTCCCGGCGCTGTGGGTAGCTGATTTTGCAATTTGTTTATCAGCGCCTTTTCAAAGCATAGTATTTTTCATATGTATAATTCAATCACAAGTTTATGTAGAATTTAAACACATGAAAAACCCGCACATTTCCGGCGTATTCCGGCTTGCTTTAACCATGCTTTTCGCAACTCAGATCGGGACCGGATCGGCGCTTGCGACCGAATTATTGATGCTCGAACAGCAGGGATGCGCATGGTGTATGCGTTGGCATCAGGAAATTGGCGAAGCCTACCCGAATACCGATCAGGGCAAACAGGCCCCTCTTCGTCGCGTCGATATCCATGAATGGCCTGAGGATCTTGATCACATCGCACGTGAGCGCGTTACACCCACTTTTGTCTTGATCGACAACAACCAGGAAGTCGCACGCCTTCGCGGTTATCCCGGCGATCATTTTTTCTGGCCCATGCTTGATGATATGTTCTCACAATTGCCGAACGATTAGGAAAACTGTATATTCGGTTTGAAGCACAGCAACGGATCGTGTATTGACCTAGATGTCCGTATAGGATGGACATTTAACGGCTTCGGCCCCTTCAACCAACGAGCAAAGCAAACGATGGCCCTACCACGTTTCAAGCAAGACATGGACTCGACCGAAGCCGAAGCCCTCCTCAAACAGGCGCGCAAGGCCAGCGAAATGCTCAAGGCGCTGTCGCATGAGACACGCTTGCTGATCCTTTGCATCCTGCAGGAAGGCGAAAAGTCGGTATCCGATCTCGAAGAAATTCTGTCCATGCCCCAAGCCGTTGTATCCCAGCAACTGGCCCGGCTTCGCATTGATGGTCTGGTCTCGGCGCGCCGCGAAGGTCGCATGATCTATTACCGCATTGTTGACACCGAAATGGCGACAATCATTGGCACGCTTTATGACCTGTTCTGTGCCCCGGTCCGCGACGAAGAAAAAGCTGCTGCTGAGTAAGCAGCAACCGCTGATCGAAAAACCTCTCTTGAATTAGAACAAAAAAAACGTCACGATTCCGCCGACGCCTTGGCAAAAAATTACAATCAACAAGGCGGGAGGAAAACGTCATGCTGGGTTTGGATAATCCCTGGGGCCTGCCGCTTGTCGGTATCTTGACCGGGATTGTGGTGGGATTTGTCGCACGCAGGCAACATTTCTGCACGATGGCTGCGCTTGAACGCTATTGGTTTGCTGCCAACAGCATCGGTCTGCGTGCCTGGGTGCTGGCGGCGATCACAGCATTGTTGTTTACCCAAACCTTTGTTGCGCTCGGCATTGTCGATCTTTCCAACAGTTTTTACATTGCCCCGACCCTGCCCCTTGCCGGCAGCATACTGGGCGGCCTTATGTTTGGTTTTGGCATGGCCTTTGTCGGCACGTGCGGATTTGGCGCCGTCATCCGTCTGGGCGGGGGCAATTTGCGTGCACTGGTCGTTCTGACCGGGATCGGACTGGCGGCCATCGCCGCACTGCGCGGTGTTACCGGACATTTTCGCGTTTGGTTTCTCGACCCGCTTTCCATTGAATTTACCTCAGCCGGATCGCAATCGATCGGCGCGGTCCTGTCAAAGGCCAGCGGACTGGATCTGCATTATCCGATCGCCCTGCTTGCCGGGGCTGTCGGACTTTGGTGGGTCTTTCGCAGTGCTGATTTCCGTGCAGAACGGGCCAAGGCGCTTGGCGCCATTGTGATTGGTGCCTGCATATCGCTTGGTTGGGTATGGACGACGACATTCGCCCAATATCGCTTCGTTGAAACCCAGATCGAAGCCGGATCCTTTGTCACCCCGGTCGGCGACACGATCATGCAGATCATTACCGTCACTGGAGTCCTGCCGGACTATGGTGTTGGGCTGGTGATCGGGGTATTTCTTGGCGCAGCACTGGCGGCATGGAAAAGCAACGATATGCGCTGGGAAGCCTGTGACGATGCCCGCGAACTTGGCCGTCATCTGCTGGGCGCATTTTTGATGGGGACCGGCGGCGTATTCGCGCTGGGCTGCACTATCGGCCAGGGTGTCAGCGCGTTTTCCACGCTGGCAATCTCTTCGCCGATTGTCATGATCTCGATTACGATCGGGGCACGGGTGGGCCTTGGTGTGCTTCTCGAAGGGTCACCGTTCGGGTTCCTGCGCGCGATATCCCTGCGCAAGCATGGCTAGGCCAAGGCCCGCAGCGCAATCATCCTGCCATGACAAACCGATACGCCGGACCGGCCCGCTCGACCGTGCCAAGCCCCGGATGAGGCATGTGAAAACCGATAATCCGCGATCTATCAACGGCAAGGCGGTCCAGCAACATCTTGCGTGTGGCAATGCCTTTTTCGGCATCCTGATCAGATCCGCTTGGCCATTCCGGATGGGCGAGCGAAATCGCAACATTGGTAATGGCATCGCCCACCACAAGCGCACTGTTTGATCCGTCATGGATCATAAAGGATGTATGACCCGGTGTGTGACCAGACGTATCAACGGCTTCAACGCCTGAAAGCACCTCCGCGCCATAATCGAACAACTCGATACGGTCTTCAAGGAACGCCATCCGATTGCGTGCCCCGACGACAAAGCTTTTCCGCGCTTCCGGCGTTTTTTCCAGGGTATCTTCCGCCCGCCAGTATTCCCACTCGATCCGGTTCATGTGATAGCGGGCATCTGTAAAGACCAGCTCGTCAAAATCATCGATCAGGCCCCACAGATGATCGGGATGCGCGTGGGTGAACACAACATCGGTAATTTCATCCGGGCTGACGCCAGCCTCATCAAGGTTGTCCATCAACTTGCCGGCTGACGGCATGAAATGCGACCCCGACCCGACATCAAACATCACCACCCGATCGCCATGGCGCAAAACCGTGATGTTGCAATCAGGCAGCAACGCATCGGTGGGCTGTCCTTCTGCTTTGAGGAACGCAATCAGTTCATCGCGTGAAACATCGGGGAAGGCAAAGGATAACGGCAACATCAGATTCCCATCCGATATGACCGTGATATCAGAGGCCCCCACTTTCAGCGATCCAACCGCCGATGCAGGCCCGGGAAACATCCCGGCGGCGCCAACACCGGCCAGTGCCAGCGAATATTTCAGAACGTCACGACGAGACCAAAAACTGTTTCCAGACATTGCATCCTCCACATATATGTTTTTTTGAATGAATGCACTCATGGTTGATTTGGTCAACCTAAAAACACATCATGTGGAGATAGTTGCATTCGAAAAGCCACGGATACTGCATCAATATCCGTGACGGAAAGCTTTGATAATGCGTCTGATTTTTTGTTTATTTACAGCCCACTGGGATAGACTTCAAAAGCGCTACGTTCAACGACGATCAGCGGCCTTTTCAACAATCACATCGTGATCAAGAACCGGGGCAACATCGATGTCGCTTGCATCCATCATGCCTGAAACACGCTGAAGCGCTGCGATCAGAAAAGTCTGTTCCCATTCTTCAAGACTGTTGAAATTCTCTGAAAACCGGTCATGAAGCGCCATCGGCGCACGATCCAGTATCGCCCTGCCCTGGTCGGTCAATCGGACAAATACTTTGCGTTTGTCGGTATCGCCACGTTCGCGGGTGACAAGCTGCATCGCCTGTAACTTGTCAACAAGTGCCGTGGTCGATGCCTGGGCCAGGTTCACCTTGGCAGCAATCTGGCCGACCGTCATCTCGCCGAATTCCTCAAGGGACTGCAAAACTAGAAGCTGTGAGGTTTTTAGCCCGGTCACCTTACCAAGCTTTTTTGCGTGGATATCACTCGCGCGCAGAATACGGCGGATGGAGATCAACGCTTCATGCAATTTATCCATTGTTATTTTCCGGGCATCTTCGGTTTCCAGTAGAAGACGCTGTTTTAGCCGTACAACCGCGACTGTGCAACGCTTTAAGACATTTTTATATCGAATTTCGATCATTTAATCCATCGGAAACCGATCCCTCAATGAAAGAATATTTCATCGAAGGAACATTATCCTCATCGAAGACCGATAGATCGTTCTTTCGTTTATTTTCAGTGCTTTGGTGCTTTTCACAGGAAAGTCACACAGAAGGGGTTGATTAATTTCTATCGGTGTTCTATATATCTGCCGCGACATAAATGATCGTGTATCGAAATAACAGAGCAGGCAGACCGATGAAAATTGCCAATACGAACGGCAATACCGGCCAGAAAGCCAACCTGATTATCCGTAAACCCAAGGCAACAGACGGTGCTGCGGTAAATACCCTTATCTCCGACTGTAAGCCGTTGGACGAAAACTCGATGTATTGCAATCTGCTGCAGTGCTCGCACTTTGCCGACACGTGCGCAATTGCCGAACTCAACGGTGAAGCCGTTGGTTTTGTTTCGGGTTACATCGTCCCGGACAAGCCCGAACAGCTTTTCATCTGGCAGGTTGCCGTTTCGCCCAAGGCCCGTGGCCTGCGTCTGGCGAAACGCCTGATCCTCGATATTCTGGATCGTCCGTCCTGCCATGACGTCTCGCAGCTGAACACGACGATTACGTCGACCAACGCCCCGTCGCAGGGTGTCTTCCGTTCTGTTGCACGCGAACTGGGCGCGGACGTCAAACGTAAAGTCCAGTTTGAACGTGAAACGCACTTCGAAGGTGCCGCTGCCAGCGAGATTCTGTGGCAGATCGGACCGTTCGAGCGCGAAGACGTCGAACGCGTCGCCGCCTGATCCGGCTGACCGAATTTTCCCACCTTTCATGCACAAAATGGCACGGCCAATTTTGGAACATCCGGCAAGCCGGAACGTTTGGCATGACAGGTGGACTTGATTTTTCCCAAAATGAAAAGAGGGAACCATGACTGTATTTGATCGCCTTGAATCGGAAGTTCAGAGCTATGCACGCTCCTTCCCTGTAACCTTTGAAAAGGCAGAAGGCGCCTGGCTGACCGACGATAACGGCAACCGTTATCTTGATTTCCTTGCTGGTGCCGGCAGCCTGAACTATGGCCACAATCATCCTGTCCTGCAGGAAAAGCTGATTGATTACATCCAATCAAACGGCGTGACCCACGGCCTGGACATGCACACCAAAGCCAAAGCAGCCTTCCTTGAAGCGCTCGAAGACAAAATCTTCAAGCCGCGCGACATGGAATACAAGGTTCAGTTTACCGGCCCGACCGGCACCAACGCCGTCGAAGCCGCACTGAAGCTCGCGCGCCGTGTCAAAGGCCGTGAAACCGTGATTTCATTCACCAACGGTTTCCACGGTTGTACCCTGGGTTCGCTTGCCATCACTGGTAACGAACATCACCGTGGCGCTGCTGGCGTATCGCTGGACAATGCTGTTGCCGTGCCGTTTGACGGCTATATGGGTGATGGTGCCGATACCACCGAATATCTGGACCGTGTCCTGTCGGACAATTCCAGTGGTGTTGCCCTGCCCGCAGCTGTCATCGTTGAAACCCTTCAGGGTGAAGGCGGCCTGAATGCTGCCGACTTCGGCTGGCTCAAGAACCTTGAACAGGTTTGCCGCAAGCATGACATCCTTCTGATTGTTGATGACATTCAGGCGGGCTGTGGCCGTACCGGTACGTTCTTCAGCTTCGAACCGGCCGGTATCAAGCCGGACATGATCACTCTGTCGAAATCGCTTTCGGCTTATGGTCTTCCGCTTGCTGTCCTGCTGATGAAGCCGGAACTTGATGTCTGGCATCCGGGCGAACATAACGGCACCTTCCGTGGTAACAACCACGCATTTGTGACCGCTGCAGCCGCCCTTGAGCACTTCTGGTCAGATGACAAGTTTGCCGCTGATGTCCGTGACAAGGCTGCATTCCTTGAGACGCGCCTTTCGGAGATCGTTGATCGTTACGGCGATGGCAAACTTTATCGCAAGGGCCGTGGCCTGATGCAGGGTATCTGCTTTGAAAGCGGTGACGTTGCATCCAAGGTCACCAAGGAATGCTTCAAGCATAACCTTGTTATCGAGACCAGTGGCCCGGAAGATGAAGTTGTCAAATGCCTGGTGCCTTTGATCATCTCCAAGCAGGATCTTGCACACGGCCTGGACATCCTTGAACTGGCAACCGCCAAAGCCATGGGCAAGGAAGTTTCCCCGGCCAAAGCAGCCGCTGAGTAACAACAAGTTGGGGCGACGCTTTGCTGCGTCGCCCTGCCCCACAACTTAATTAGATCAAAGAGTTAAAAATGATTGTTCGTACTCTGAAAGAATGTGAAGCATCCGGTCGCCGTGTGGTTTCGGATAACTGGGAAAGCACCCGTCTGTCGCTCGCCGAAGACGGTATGGGCTTCTCTTTCCACATCACCACCATCTATGCCGGCACCGAAACCGAGATCTGCTACGCCAACCATTTCGAGACGGTGTATTGCATCTCGGGCAATGGCGAAGTGGAAACTCTTGCGGACGGCAAGAAATACAAGATCGAGCCGGGCACGGTTTACATCCTCGACAAGCATGACCGACACTATCTGCGCGGCGGCACCGAGGACATGGTTGTCGCTTGTGCCTTCAACCCGCCGCTCAATGGTCGTGAAGTCCATGACGAGAACGGTGTCTACCCGCTCGATGGCGACGCACTCGCCAGCTAAACGCTTTTGTTCGGGGCGGACTTCATTCACCGCCCCGGACGCTCTTGAGCATATTTTTTAAAGGAAACGCCCCCAAAGGAGGCAACATGCTTTCAGCCCAGAAAAACAAGGACGCTGGGCATAGCGTTCACAAGATCGGTGGTACGTCGATGACCCAAGTTGATGCGGTCATGGACAACATTCTGGTCGGCAATCGCAGCGAAGACGAACTTTACAACCGTGTCTTTGTCGTTTCGGCATATGGCGGATTTACCGACCTTCTGCTTGAAAACAAAAAGACTGGCGAAGCAGGCGTCTATCAGCTTTACGCCGGTTCGGAAACCGATTGGGCGTGGGGCGATGCTCTGACCAAAGTTTCCGAAAAAATGTGTGCCATCAACGAAGAAATCTTTGGTGACGCGCCGGAACTGAAACTGGCCAACGCCTTTGTTCAGGAACGCATCGAAGGCACGCGCAGCTGCCTGATGGATCTCCATCGCCTATGCAGCTTCGGTCATTTCAAGCTTGAAAAGCATCTGCTGACCGTGCGCGAAATGCTTTCCGCCATTGGCGAAGCCCACAGTGCGCACAACACCATGCTGCTGCTCCGTGCAAAGGGCGTAAACGCCGTGTTCGCCGACCTTTCCGGCTGGCGCGAGCCAGAGGCATCCACCCTTGATGGTCGCATCAATAAGGTGTTCGAAGACATTGATCTGTCAAACCAGCTTGCAATTGCAACGGGTTATGCCCAGTGCAGCGAAGGTTTGATGAGCATCTATGGCCGTGGCTACAGTGAAGTGACCTTCTCGCGGATTGCCTGCCTGACCCAGGCGCGCGAAGCGATCATTCACAAGGAATTCCACCTGTCGAGTGCCGATCCGCGCATCGTCGGTGAAGACGCCGTGCGTCCGATTGGCCGCACCAGCTATGACGTGGCCGATCAACTTTCGAACATGGGCATGGAAGCCATCCACCCGCGTGCAGCCAAGGGCCTGCGTCAGAACGACATTCCGCTGCGGATTGCCAACACCTTTGAACCGGAACATCCGGGCACGGTGATTGATGATCATTGGGAACCGGAAAACAGCCGTGTTGAAATCGTGACCGGCGTTCCGACCGCGTTCGAGATTGAAGTCTTCAATCAGGACATGGTGGGTGTTCCAGGTGGTGAGGAAGCAATTCTGAACGTTCTGAAACGTTACAAGGTGCCGACTGTCACCAAGAACCTGAATGCCAACACAATTACGCATTATGTCTCGGCACCGCTGAAACAGATCCGTCGTTGTGTTGACGAGATCGAGGCAAATCAGCCCGAAGCAACCGTTCAGACCCGTAAGGTCGCGATCGTTTCGGTCATCGGCGCCAATATCGAACAGCCGGGTCTGTTTGCCCGTGCCGTCTCGATCCTGGATGAAGCCGGTGTTGAACTGGTGGCCTCCCACTATCCGAGCCGCCGCGTTGATCTGCAGTTTGTCGTTGCCGAAGGCGACTTCAACAAGGCGATTGTCGCCCTGCACCGCGGCCTCGTCGAAGGCAAGAAAGAGAAAGGCGCATCCTCCAAGGAAACCAAGGATGACAGCGCTACCACACAGGAAAAGCTCAAGGCTGCATAAGCCAAAAGGGCATCCAAACATCACCTCGAAACCCGCAAGTGCCAGTTTGGCCTTGCGGGTTTTGTTTTGCGCGCATCATCTTTCTTGTCAGTCGTACTGCAGCGCGATAGGAATCAAACAACAGCACTGGCAAAAACAGCAAACCGGACGGGACATGCACCATGACCACGCATAACAGCAAAGCCATCAACGACCTTCTCGACGTCATGGCAAAGCTGCGCAACCCGGATGGAGGTTGCCCGTGGGATCTGGAACAGGATTTCTCGACCATCGCGCCCTACACCATCGAAGAAGCCTACGAAGTTGCCGACGCGATTGCTGATAACGACATGCCCGAGCTCTGCAACGAGCTGGGGGATTTGCTTCTCCAGGTCGTATTCCACGCCCAGATGGCCAAGGAAGCCGGTCATTTCGAGTTCGAAGACGTCGCCAACAGCATCGTTTCAAAAATGATCAGCCGTCATCCGCACGTGTTTGGCGATGGTGATGCTACCACAACCGATGGCGTCAATCAGACCTGGGAAAAGATCAAGGCGGCTGAGCGCGCCCAAAAAGCCGAAGACAAGGGCCATGAACGCCACAGTGCCCTTGATGGCGTGGCAAGCGCCCTGCCCGCACTCATGCGCGCGGAAAAGCTCACCAAACGTGCCGCCCGCGTTGGTTTCGATTGGCCCAGCACCGATGAAGTCTTCGATAAGCTGCACGAGGAAATTGACGAACTCAAAGCCGAAATGACCGAAAAACCGGTCCCGGCACGTCTGCAGGATGAATTGGGCGACATGTTGTTTGTCATGGCCAATCTGGCGCGCAAGATCGGCGTCGATCCCGAAGTTGCCCTAAGGGGGGCAAACCACAAATTCACCAAACGCTTCCACTTCATCGAGGATGAACTCGCGCGTGATGGCCGAACGGCTGCGGATTCAGATCTGGAAGAGATGGATAATCTTTGGAACCTGGCGAAAAAGACCGAACGCGGTCAGGTGTGAATGAACACCTGACCTGGTCCAGTTTCCCTAACCTAGTTTTCCAGCGGCATATAGATCTCGGTTAGCAGTTCGGTTGGCGCAACTTCGCGCGGATTATTGAGATATTCCTCAAACACCGGCCCTTCGCGCGCCTCTTCGCCCCACTGCGGCAACCATTTGCCAAACAGCCACAAATAGGCCGCCTTCATATCGGCATAAGGGCCCTTATAGTGCAAGCAAGCATATCTTCCTGCCGCCACGCTTGTTCTCTCAACCGGTGCTTCCAGTTTGATCTCCGAATTGCTTGAAAGCAACGCGCCGGCCTTGGAAAACAGGTCCTCTTCACGATGGCTATCAGGGTCGGTGTGATACACCCCAATTAGCCTCACATCAGGCGCAATCAAATCACGCACGGCCAGCCATCCGAACAACCTGTCAAACGCCTCGCCGATCTGCATGAATGATCCATGATGCTCAATCGTCAGAAGCGACATTTCCGGCACTTCACGAATTTCGACGTCCCAAGGCCCGCTGATCA
Source organism: Thalassospira sp. ABL2_045 (assembly GCF_056161285.1). NCBI lineage: Bacteria > Pseudomonadati > Pseudomonadota > Alphaproteobacteria > Rhodospirillales > Thalassospiraceae > Thalassospira > Thalassospira sp. ABL2_045. The sequence goes on from NZ_JBSWYV010000004.1 coordinate 88,179, forward strand.
CAGCCCCTTGATCTTCAAGGGCGCTCTGGAACTTCGCATGGCTGCCTTCTTTGCGATATCGCGCGGGTGGCATGCCATAACAATCCGAAAAGATCCGCGTAAAGGATTGCAGGTTCGGATACCCGCACCGTTTGCCGATTTCCTCAATCGCGATGGCGCTATTTGCCAGCATTCCGGCTGCCGTATGAAGGCGCACACGCTTCACTGTCGCGGCAATGGTCTCCTCAAACACGCCGTGATAGATGCGATGCCAATGAGTTGGCGACATGCAGGCGATTTCGGCCAGCTTGTTCAGATCAAGCTCTTCGTCAAGATGATCATGGATATAGCCCTGCACCCGGGCAAGACGTTCCTGATAGGACTTCTGGGCATGCAATTTGTTCATCGTTCTCTCGTGCAGTTTGTTGTGCAGTTCGAAAACGCTAGCACGCGTCGATTTGACAAATCTTGCGGACTTGCGACCGCTCGTTACGCCGGAAAGAGCGGCATCAAGATTTCATTAATCTCGGCCCAGAGTTCTTCGGAACTCGCGCACAGAAGCCCTGCCGCCGTGGCATTGGCATTATATTCGTTATCTTTATCTGCGGTGATATAGCGCGCATGACCGCCCGCTTCGCGCACCAGAAGCGTCCCCGGTGCATGGTCCCACGGCTTGAGTGTGCGATAGGCACAGAAATCAAACGCCCCGCGCGCCATTTCTTCATACTCCGCCCCGCAGCAGGAATAATGGGCAACATCGGCAAAGAAATCGAGATGACCGTAATGCTTGCGGATGCGGTCCCGGGCATATGAAATCAGAAAGCCCTTGGCATCCGATGCCTTGGTAATGTTGGATCGCACTGAAACCGGCTGATCCTGATAACGTGTGCCTGATCCCAGTTCCGCGACAGTCGCCGCCCCTTCAATCGGATCGACAATCCAGGCGGCAACAGTTTCCCCGCCCGCATAAAGCCCGACCATGCAGCGAAATGGCTGTCTGTGATGGGCAAAATTCTTGGTACCATCGACCGGATCAATGATCCAGAACGGGTCATCTGCGGCAAAAATGCGTTCCTGAAGGCTCGGGTCTTCGTGGGCGGCTTCTTCGCCAAGCGCACGACTTCCGGGCAAAAGATCGGTCAGACGGCCGGTCAGAACCCGCTCTGCTTCGGTATCGGCGATGGTGACAAGATCCATCGCATGGGTCTTGGTGTCGATATCCGCATCATCAAGTTGGCCGAAACGCGGGGCGATTTCAACTGCCGACACTTCCCGAATGATCTCGGTTACCTTGTCCATATCGACTTTGATCGCCACGCGCTTTCTCCCTATCACACCAGATGAATATCAAGCCCGGCCTTGGCACACCAATCTTCGAACCGGCCGACACGGGTTGCATCGACACGGACCTGAACTGAAATACCGTCCTGCCCCTCATTGCGTTTGAGAACTTCGCCCTGCTCATAAAGCCGCGCAAGTGACTTCCCATCAGCATACGGCACGCAAAGCTCAAAGATCGGCATATCTTCGGTCAGGCGATCTTCGATCAGATCAAGCAACGCCTCGCAATTCGTGCCCTTGAAGGCCGAAATCGCAATGGTGTTGTCATGGCGCGCGGCATATTCAGACACCGCCTGCAAGTCTTCGCCTTCAAGCTGATCGATCTTGTTCAGTGCCTCGACCAGCTCTTCGCCGTCAATTGCCTTCTGAAGCCCAAGTTCCTTGAGAACTTCGAGCACATCAAGCTTCTGTTCTTCGGTTTCAGGCGAAGACGCATCGCGCACATGGACGATAAGATCCGCTTCCAGCACTTCCTCAAGGGTAGCGCGGAAGGCCGCGACAAGATCGTGCGGAAGATCGGAAACAAAGCCCACAGTATCAGACAGAATAACCTTGCGACCGCTTGGTAGAACCAGACCACGCATGGTCGGATCCAGCGTCGCAAACAGCATGTCCTCGGCAAACACCTCAGACAAGGTCAGTTGGTTAAACAACGTCGATTTACCGGCGTTGGTGTAACCGACAAGGGCGACAATCGGGTAAGGCACCCGACGGCGCGCTTCGCGGTGCAGTTCACGCGTCCGTTTGACTTCCTCAAGCTCGCGACGGAGTTTGGCCAGCTTGTCACCGATAAGACGGCGATCAATCTCGATCTGGCGTTCACCAGGACCGGCAAGGAAGCCACGACCACCACGCTGACGTTCAAGGTGCGTCCAGGTGCGCACAAGGCGGGATCGCTGATAGCTCAGCAATGCCAACTGCACCTGCAAACGACCTTCACGGGTCCGCGCGCGATCGGCAAAGATTTCAAGAATCAGACCGGTTCGATCAATGACCTTGCATTTCCATTCCCGCTCCAGGTTACGCTGCTGGATCGGGGTAAGAATGCCATTGATCATCACAATGTCGGCTTCTTCGGCCTTGATTTGCAAACCAAGCCGTTCGGTCACGCCCTTGCCAAACAAGGTGGAAGGCCGCAGCTTTGCGATGGGCACAATTTCTGCGCCCACCACTTCAAATTCAAGTGCACCCGTCAAACTGATCGCTTCTTCCAGACGTGACGAAGCGTCGCGCCAAGTCCCGGTCGGGTCTGCGCGTTTTAGTTCAGGGTGGAAAACCAGGACCCGGGGAGATTCCGGCGTATCGCCGCTCCCCGAAGTCAGAGACTCCTCAGCTATTTTCTTCTTCCGTCGCAGGCTGGCTCGGATCAAACAGCTTGATCGGGGTCGTCGGCATTACCGTCGAAATCGCGTGTTTGTACACGAGCTGGGTATGAGCATCGCGCCGCAGCAAAACAGAGAAATTGTCAAACCAGGTAATGATCCCCTGCAATTTGACTCCGTTGACCAGAAACACGGTAACCGGCGTTTTGTTTTTACGGCAATAGTTCAGAAAGACGTCCTGAACATTTTGTGATTTTTCCGCCATTGGTTAGACCTAGCCTTCTTTTATGAGCGTTTTTTTGGTTTCGGGCGGCCAAGGAAAATGTGGAACCGTCGACTTTTCAGGTCAGTCACGATTCCGGCCCCATTTTTAATGACCTTCATGAACTATAAGACGTTCGAGAAGCCTTTTACAACCCTTACAAGCGCCTCGCAATCGGCGAAATGCCAATCAGGCCTGAGAGTCGCAGAATTCTGCGTGTCGCCGTGACCGGTAATTTCATCACCAATCAGGATTGCCGTCGCCCCGACATTGCGCGCGCACTGAATATCGACCACGCTGTCGCCTACAAACCACAGATTCTCATATTGCGATGCCGAAGAGTCGCCCATCGCCATATGTACCGGATCGGCTGCCGGTTTATCCTTGGCTGCATCCGTCGCACCGACGATCTTGCCAAAAAAAGGCGTCCATTCAAGATGATCGGCTTCCTTGCGCAGGAAGTCGCCGTTCTTGTTGCTCACGACACCGATATAGGTCCCATTATCACGCAACGCACATAAAAGGTCATGCGCCCCGTCAAGCGGCTTCAGTGTTTGAAGGTGGATGGACTGGAAATGACCATAGAAGCTGTCTTTGGCATCTTCCCAACGATCTTCGCCAAACAGGATGGGGAAACTGTCGCGCATGGAGCGCGCAACCCGCTGCTTGGTCTGATCAAGCGACCATTGCTCCAGTCCAAACTCCTCAAACGTCATGTTAAGGGCGGCCTGAATGGTGCCCCAGCTATCAACAAGGGTATTATCCCAGTCGAAAATGACGGCTTTGGGCGGATGGGGCAATTGGTCAGACATTTGAAATTCCGGTGGCTGGCTGGGTGTTATTTTGTATGAGGATTTAAAACGCCGCCTGCCCGATCAGAAATATTCCAGGCGAACAGCGAACATCTTTTCAACCTTCTTGATCTGCTCGGACCCTGCAAATACCACAATCCGGTCATTGGCCTCGATCACGGTTGCGGCGCGCGGCATCACAACTTCGCCATTGCGCAGGATGGCGCCAAACACCACACCGGCCGGCATCGAGATATCCTTGATCGCCTTGCCAACGATTGGTGCAGTTTCAAGCGCCTCTGCCTCAAGAACCTCGCCAAAGCCTTCTGAGAGGCTGTGTACAGCCCGGATACGCCCACGGCGTACATGATGCAGGATGGTCGACACCGTCGTCATACGCGGGCTGATCACCACATCCACGCCCAGTTCGGACACCAGCGAATTATAAGTGCTTTTGTTAATCAGGGTCAGCGCGCGTGGGCAGCCGTAACGCTTGGCCAGAAGTGATGCCAGAATGTTGGTCTCATCATCATTGGTCAGGGCCACAACTGCTTCGGCATTACCGACATTGGCTTCTTCCAGCAGTTCCGGATCCAGAACGTCACCACGCAGAACAACGCTTTTCTTCGGCAACTTCTGGGCAACAAAACGCGCGCGCTCCGGATCGGCTTCGACCAGTCGGGTGGTGACACCCGGGAAGTTCTTGTTAATTTCTTCAGCCAGGAACAGAGCGATGTTACCGCCGCCAAAGATCACGATCCGGCGCGCTTCCGGGTCTTCATGGCCGAATGCCGACATGGCGCGATCCACCTGATCACTCGATACCGCCAGATAGACAAGGTCACCGGCTAGCATCTGATCATCGCCCTTGGGATAAACCGCCTTGTCGCCACGGATCATGCCAAGGATCGAGATATTGAGATCCGGGAAAAGCTGATGAAGCTGACGCAGCGGCGTGTTGATCACCGGGCAATCGTCGCTACACCGAATGCCAAGGATTTTGACCTTGTCATCGGCAAACGGGATCATGTCAAACGCACCGGGCGCCTGCAGACGACGCGCAACCGCACGCGCAACTTCCATTTCCGGCGAAATCACCACATCGATCGGAAGCTTTTCACGGCCAAACAGGCTGGCCCATTCCGGCTGCAGATAGGTCTGGCTGCGGATACGCGCGATTTTGGTCGGCACATTAAACAGCGAATGCGCCACCTGGCAGGCCGTCATGTTGACTTCATCGGCAAAGGTCACGGCGATCAGCATGTCGGCTTCTTCTGCGCCGGCCTGCTGCAGCACGTCCGGGTGGGAGCCGAACCCGATAATGCCCTTGACCTCAAGCGTATCGGAAATTTTGCGCACCAGTTCTTCGGACTGGTCGATCACGGTTACATCATTGTTTTCGGCAGACAGATATTTGGCAATGTGGAAGCCCACCTGCCCGGCGCCGCAAATGATGACCTTCATCTCGAGTTCTCCCGTTCACAACAGTCCGTGGTGATCTTGGGCTTATTGCCCGTTGACACCAAGGCTTTTCAGCTTGCGGTGCAATGCTGAACGTTCCATGCCGACAAAGCTGGCCGTTTTGGAGATGTTTCCGCCAAAACGATCAATCTGTGTCTGGAGATATTCTTTTTCAAACATCTCACGTGCTTCGCGGAGCGGCAATGCCATGATTTCACTGGTCTTGTCAAAACTTAGCGACGTCGGCACGTCAGAAAACAGCTCGGATGGCAGCATTTTGCCGCTGATCAGATCAACCTTGTCTTCGTCGCCAGGCGCCATGATCATCAGCCTTTCGATCACATTACGCAATTGGCGCACATTGCCCGGCCAGTCATAGGCATGCAGCGTTGCCATTGCCTCAGGCGAAAGCTTTCTTTTCGGAAGACCCGTCGCATCCGCATATCGATCAAGGAACATTTCTGCCAAAACTGGGATGTCATCACGGCGTTGCTGCAACGATGGCACCTCAAGCGGAACCACATTGAGCCGGTAATACAGATCTTGCCGGAATTTCTGTTCTTCAATCCGCTGTTCGAGATCACGTGCAGTCGTTGCGATCACACGCACATCTACATTAACCGGCCCGGAACCGCCAACACGTTCAAACGTCTGGTCTTGCAACACCCGGACAATCTTGCCCTGGGTTTCAAGCGGCATATCGGCAACTTCGTCCAGCAACAAGGTCCCGCCATGGGCCAATTCAAGGACGCCGGTGCGGGCTTCACGATCTGCGGTCGCAACCGCCCCGAAAAGGGATTCTTCCATGGTATCGGGTGAAATATTCGCGCAGTTCAGCACAACAAACGGCGCCTCGGCGCGTGCTGATTTCTGATGGATCAGGCGGGCGACAACTTCCTTGCCCGACCCTGCCGGACCATGGATCAAAATGCGGCTTCCCGTGCGCGCCACCCGCTCCGCCGATTGGCGCAGATTGTTCAGGATCGATGATTTGCCGACAAGCTCGGTATCGCCGCCTGCCTTAAGGGTCAGTTCGCGGTTCTCACGGCGCAAACGCGCATCATCAATCGCGCGCTCCACCACCATCAACAGGCGATCGGTATTGAACGGCTTTTCAATAAAGTCGTAGGCCCCGATCCGCGACGCTTCAAGCGCGGTCTCGATATTGCCGTGACCGGAAATCATGACTACCGGGACTTCGCTATGCTCGCGCTTGATCAGCTTGAGCGTCTCGATGCCATCATGGTCGCTTTCATCCATCCAGATATCAAGCACCACAAGGCTCGGCCGACGGGCAGCAACCTCGGACAAGGCGCCCTGACTTGATCCTGCTTGGCGGGTTGTATAGCCCTCGTCTTCGAGGATGCCGGAAATCAGAGCCCGGATATCTTCTTCATCGTCGACAATAAGAATGTCGTGCGCCATGTCGTGACCAAATCAATCTTTTTCTTGTTACGATTTTGACAATTAAATCAATTGCCTGAGGAGTTTGCGTTCGAAGCAACGCCATCGGTTTCGGGTTCAACAACCTTCGGAAAAGATAGCGTAATCGTCGCTCCGCTTTCAACGCCGTCAGAGAGTATAAGCTCTCCGCCATGGTCTTCCATGATTTTCTTTACGATGGCCAAGCCAAGCCCGGTTCCCTTGGATCGCGTAGTGACATACGGCTCGGTCAAGCGTTCGCGATGTTCGGCCGGAAGCCCTTTTCCGTTATCCGACACGGCTACGAAAACACGCTGATTATCGGGCGACGTCGCGACCGAAATCTCAATCCGGCCTTTCGGCAGTTCGCCATCTTCGGGCTTTTCACGACCTTCAATCGCCTCGGCTGCGTTTTTCAGCGTGTTGGTAAGGCACTGGTTGACCTGATGGGCATCACAGGAAATCTGGAGATTTTCGATCCCGCTGCGATCAAAGTCATAGGTGATGTGGCTATGGGCCTGTTTTTGCAGAAACACAGCACTTTTCACCAGTTCACCGATATTTTCCAGGCGCATCGTCGGGGTTGGCATGCGGGCAAAGCTGGAAAACTCATCAACCATCCGTCCAATATCGGAAACCTGTCGAATGATGGTATCGGTACAGGTCGTAAATACTTCCTGATCATCATTGATCTGCTTGAGGTAACGGCGTTTGAGCCGCTCTGCCGAAAGCTGGATCGGTGTCAGCGGGTTCTTGATTTCATGGGCAATACGACGTGCCACGTCCGCCCAGGCCGCCATGCGCTGTGCGGTCTGAAGTTCTGTGACATCATCAAATGTCACCACATAGCCAAACACCGTGCCGTCATCCGCCCACTCGGCCGTCACACGTGACATCAGGGTTCGACTGACACCATCACGGCGAATTTCAACCTGGCGGGGTTTGCTGCGCTCGCCATCACGGCCAAAGTCATCAAACAGCGGCTGGAATTCCGGAATAACTTCCGTCAGTTCCTGAGACAGGTAATCTTCAAGGTCGACACCAAGCAAATCCGACGCACTGCGGTTAGGCAGATCAATGTTGCGGTTCGGATCAAGGCCGATCACCCCCGCGGTCACACCCCCAAGGATCGCCTCGGTAAAACGGCGACGTTCATCATTTAACCGGTTGGCGGCAATCAGTTCATTGCGCTGGGTTTCAAGCTGCGCGGTCATGCGGTTAAACGCACGGCTCAGCGCTTCAAGCTCATCACCCTGCCCGTCAAGCGGCACCCGGAAGGACAAATCCCCGTCACGGACACGTTCAGCACCGGTAATCAGTTGCGAAACCGGCTGCACCAGACGGGTTGCCACCATCAAGCCAAGCGTGACTGCGGCGAGCAACAACACAACCGAAATCAGAACAAAGATCATGACAAAGGTGATTACGATCCCAGATCGTTCACCTTCGAGGCTTTCATAGGCATCAACGGCGCGCCGCGCCTTGTCGATACGATCCAGAACATTTGGGTCAACAAAGCGCCCGACCAGCAGGAAGGCATCAATAAGACTTGGAATCTTGGCGATGGCCCGGATGCGGTTGTCACTTGCGCCCACCATCAGAACCACATCTTTCTGGCGTGCTTCATCAAACACTTCTTCGGGCACAGACGCCTGATTAACGTCGTAGGAAAAACTGTATTCCGACTGGGCGATGATCCTGCCCGACCCGTCGACCATCATGACTTCTGGCAAACCACGCGCAAGCGCCTGATCGGTCAGGATGCTGGAAATGCGGTCCGGATTGGTTGAAAAATTGACGCCAAAGCGCTGCAAATCGCTGGTGGTTGCCAAGGCATCGGCGCGGATCAGTTCCTGGTGTTCGCGCAAATAGGCATCCGCAATCACCATACTTTCCTCAACCGCGGTTCGGATGCGGTCGCTAAACCAGCCCTGAATACCGAAATGCAGAAAGAGTGCAGAGAAAATGGCGACCACAATCGCTGGCGTCACTGCCACCAGCGAGAACATCAAAACCATTCGGGTGTGAAGCTTGGCCCCTGCCACCCCGCGCCGACGTTCCACCCAGATCTGGACAAGCTTGCGCGCCACCAGTGTGGCCAGAAGCAACACCAGCACCAGATCGATGTTGAGTAACAGCAAAATAAGCCGCGGGTCAGGACGGAACGGTGCCGTCCCCGTCATGGCCAGATAGGTCGCCGTGACCGAAATCAGGGCCGCTGTAACCACACTGAACGCAAAGCGCCGTGACTGGCCCAACCGCCCCAGAAACCGTACAAAGCCCGACCGCAGGAACCGGTTGGAGATCGAACGGTCGGTATTGTTCATTTCGTGCCCCTGACGACTTCCAGTCCAAGATCACGGATTTTCTTGCGCAACGTATTGCGGTTAAGGCCCAGAACCTCTGCCGCCTTGACCTGATTGCCGCGCGTGGCTTCAAGCGTCACATTCAAAAGCGGACGTTCCATTTCACGCAGGATGCGATCATAAAGCCCGTTGGCCGGCAGATCATCATCATGGGCATCGAAATACTCACGCACATGGCGTTCGATGGATTCAGAAAGCGACTGCGGCTCGGCACTTGGAGCTGCTTCGCTGACATTGTTTTCGGAAAACTCGGTCTCGATGACATCCACACCGATGACATCATGCGAATACAGGGCCGTCAGACGCCGCACCATGTTTTCCAGTTCGCGGATATTGCCCGGCCAGCGATGTGCTTTCAAACGTGCCATCGCTTCATTGGACAGTGTCTTGCGCGGCAGGCCCTCTTCACTGGCCTGCATCAGGAAGTGATTAACCAGTTCGGGAATGTCTTCAAGACGTTCACGCAACGACGGCAAACGGATCGGCACGACATTGAGGCGATAGAACAGGTCTTCGCGGAATGTGCCTTCGCGGATCAGCTTGCGCAAATCACGGTGGGTGGCGGCGACAATACGAACATTGACGCGGATCGGGGTACGGCCGCCGACACGGGTATACTCACCTTCCTGCAAAACGCGCAGCAAGCGCGTCTGCGCCTCAAGCGGCATGTCGCCGATTTCATCAAGGAACAGCGTGCCGCCTTCGGCCTGTTCGAACCGGCCAACCTTGCGCTCGTTCGCACCGGTAAAGGCACCCTTTTCATGACCGAAGAGCTCGCTTTCGATCAGTTCACGCGGGATAGCGGCCATGTTGATGGCAACGAACGGCCCATGACGACGCCCGCCATATTCGTGCAGTGCACGCGCAACAAGCTCCTTGCCGGTACCACTTTCGCCGGTGACCATCACGGTCAGATCGGTATTCATCAGGCGCGCCAGCGCCCGATAGATTTCCTGCATGGCCGGCGAACGACCAATCAGCGGCAGGCGATCGTCGCCCTCTTCGTCCTCTTCCTCGCCCTTTTCGCTTTCCTGCGGAGTTTCAAGCGCACGATCAACAATCCCCATCAACTCATTGAGGTCAAAGGGTTTTGGCAGGTATTCGAACGCACCACGCTGGGCTGCTTTCACAGCGGTCATCAGGGTATTCTGGGCACTCATGACAATCACGCGCAGGTCCGGGCGCAGCTTGCGAATGCGCGGCACCATATCCAGCCCGTTCTCGTCAGGCATCATGACGTCGGTAATCACAAGATCTCCGTCCCCATCGGCGATCCAGTCCCACAGCGTGCGGCCATGGCCGGTGCTGCGGACTTCATGCCCCTGACGTGACAATGCCTGCGTCAGGACAGTGCGAATGGCCCGATCATCGTCGGCGACCAGAATTCTCGCAGGGCTGGTAGTCATGCGGTTTCTTCCCTGTTTTTGATTATGACCGGGTCAGATGCCCCTTCGGCCAGTGCCCGATTGTATATCGGCAGCATGATTTGAAACTCTGCACCTCCCCCGGGCACATCTTTGACTTCAATCACACCGCCATGGTCATTGATAATTTTCGCCACCAGCGCAAGGCCAAGCCCCGAACCGGTCGGCTTCGTTGTAACAAACGGATCAAACAGGCTTTCACGCATGTCTTGCGGAATGCCCGGTCCATTGTCACGTACCGACACCACCAACGGCAGGTGAACGCGCGCGTCACCGCCAGCAACCGCCAAGCGGATACCATGCTGATAGCGGGTCGAAATGGTGATTTTGCCATCCTTGGGATCGACGGCCTCGCCGGCATTCTTGATCAGATTCAAGAACACCTGAACAAGCTGATCACGATTGCCAAACACCGGCGGCAAGGACGGATCATAGATTTCCTCGAATGCCAGGTTCTTGCCAAACCCGTTTTCCGCCAAACGACGGACATGCTCGAGAACTGTATGAATGTTGACGGCCCCACGCTCAAGCGGCTTGTCTGAAAAGATTTCCATGCGATCAACAAGCTCGACAATCCGGTCGGCCTCATCACAAATCAGGCGCGTCAAAACGCGATCATCTTCATTGCTGGTTTGTTCAAGCAGCTGCGCAGCCCCGCGAATACCTGACAGCGGGTTCTTGATCTCGTGGGCCAGAATGGCTGCCATCGCACTGACGGACCGTGCCGAGTTTCGGCTGAGCAACTGGTTATCGATCTTTTGCGCGATTGATCGCGGCTCAAATGTCAGTACCGCACAATCGCTGTCATCTGGCATGGACCCCACGGTCAGGTTGACCGTGTGTTTGCCGATTTTGGGGCTTTCGATCAGGAGATTGTGGTCGGCAACCAGTGTTGCTTCGTCGATGGCCTGTTTGATCAGCGAGAAAACCGGGCTGTCTGCCGGGATGAAGTCCGTCAGGTCGCTGCGGCACAACACGCTGGAGCTTGTGTTAAACAGCTGCTCTGTCGCCTGATTGACAAACTTGATCTTGCCATCGCGATTGGCGACGACAACAGCGCTGGCAATGGCGTTCAGAACGCCGGTGGGATCAACCCCATTGCCTTTTCCAAATCCCAGTCTCATGCATATCTTCCCCGACGACGCATTTTTGACGGCCGCCATATTATTGTTATGAAGCGATCAGGCTGCTTCCTGATCCAGTTTGATTTCGGCTTCGATCAACGGTTCATAGAATGACCGAATTTGATTTTTAACTTCGCGCGGATCGTCCAACACATTGACAACACGCCGAAATTCCGTCGCATTGCGCAAGCTGTTGCAATACCACGCCAGATGCTTGCGCGCGATACGCACACCCTGGCGGCCATGATGATCAATCATCGCATCATAGTGGCGCAGGATGGTATCAAGTTGAATTTCCAGACCAGGTGCGGCAAGCTTTTGACCGGTTTTGAGATAATGCGAAACCTGGGCAAGGAACCACGGGCGCCCTTGCGCACCACGGCCGACCATGACGCCGTCGGCACCGGATCGGTCCAAAAGTTCCTTGGCGTCTTCTTCACTGTTCACATCGCCATTGCCGAGAACCGGAATGGATACCGCGTCCTTGACCAGCGCAATCGCATCCCAATCGGCCTCGCCTTTGTAGAACTGGCAGCGCGTGCGCCCATGAATGGTCAGCATCGCAATACCAAGATCCTCGGCAATACGGGCCAGTGTGGGGGCATTACGGTTATCATCATCCCAGCCCAAACGCATCTTAAGCGTCACCGGAACCGATACCGCATCAACGGTCGCCTTGATGATGTCAGCTGCCAGCTTTTCATCACGCATCAGTGCTGATCCGGCATAGCCTTTGGTGACCTTTTTGGCCGGGCAGCCCATATTGATATCAATGATCATGGCGCCGCGCGCCTCGTTCATCTTTGCCGCCTCGGCCATTTCTTCGGGCTCGGTACCGGCAAGCTGAACCGAAAGCGGGCTTTCGGCGGCGCAATCCCCGTTCATTTTACGGACTTCCTTTTCATGCCGCTGGATGCGGGTCATGGCGTCTGACGCAATCATTTCGGACACAACAAGATGCCCGCCAAAATGGCGGACCTGTTGCCGAAACGGAAGGTCAGTCACACCTGACATCGGTGCCAGCACAACATTCTCTGGCACATGCACAGAACCGATCTGCAATGACATGAAGGTTTTCCAATTGCCTAAAACTTGGGCAGATTAATAAAACTGGCCACGACATGCAACAACTCTCGGCGCATCGACGCAAATATCGTGACGTCAAACCTGATAATTCAAAGAAAAAACCGTGGAAAATTCAAATCCCCCGCCCCCGAGCTGTGCGTGGCGAAGGGTAAACCACCCGGGTGAATGACTAGCAATTATGCATACGGCGTCAAAATGATCGTAAAAATTGGGCAACAGCTGTGTGTATTACCCATTTTTCGGGCTAGCCGATAATAAAGCCAGTCACCAGCCGAACACCGGGGAATGCAAGGGTCAGTAGCAACCAGGCCCCCAGAACAAACCGCACAGCCATGCGCCCACGCAAGGTTGATCGTTCGTGGATAAAGATCAGGATACAGATGGTTGCAAAACCCAGCAGGGTCAGGAGCATCTTGTGGTCAATTTCCCACAGGCTTTGGCCTTCGACGTAGCGCAAAGCAAAGCCTGATATGATCCCGACAATCAACACCCAGGCCGACCATTTCAAAAAGCCGACCAGCATGTATTCACTGTCACGCAATGGCGGCAGACGGCGGCTCCAACGGGTCGGTTTGCGCTTCTTAAGGGCGTATTCCTGAACCACATAGGCCATCGCGGCAATCGCTGCCAACGTCACCAACGCATAGGTAATCAACGAACTGCCGATATGTGCCCACAGCCAACCGGAATAGAGTGCCGGACCATTGACCACTTCCGGATCACTATTGCCAAACAGACGGAAGATCGCGGCAAGAACGGCAAACAAAAGCAGATAACCGCCAATATAGCCGGCCAAACGCCAGACCTGATGTGGTCCCTTGCAGATCACCAACCCGCCAAAGATCATAATGACGGTGAGTTCCGACCAATGCAAAGCGGCCGCAAAACCGCGTGACTGGACTTCCTCGCCGGTAACACCAAGCAACACCATCGTGCCCAATGCCGCCAAACAGATCGATGCATATAACCATACGTCACGACGCGGTTCAGCACGCATGATCTGCCCCGTCAGGGGCAACAGCGCAAGGATATGGATATAGGCAGCAAGCATCTTGGAACCCATCTTGATCTTCAGAACCGCAAACGATCCCGATATTGCATTTGCCGACTTGGCAAAACCTCCGCAGAAAGATAGCCTGCGGCGCAATTCAGACAAGCCATGGCATTACGTTTATGACCCAAAAAACAGGCGTTGTCATCGTTGCTGCCGGCAGCGGTAGCAGATTTGGCGACCCAATACCAAAACAATATCACATGCTTGGCGGCAAAAGCATTCTGGCGCATTGCATCGAATGTTTTGCACGACATACCGACCCAAACCTTATTCAGGTGGTCTATAACCCTGCCCATCAGGACTGGTATGATAGCGCAACCGCATCCTTGCGCGATACCGTATCGCTCCCGGCACCGGTCGCGGGTGGCGAGACCCGTCAACAATCCGTCCTGAACGGTTTACGGGCCCTGGCAACACGCGCGCCAAACAGCGTCCTGATCCATGACGCCGCGCGCCCGGGCATTTCCGATGATGTGATTGAACGGGTCATGGCAGCCCTTGAAACGCATTCTGGTGCGATCCCCACCCTGCCCGTGGCGGATACCATCAAGCAGACAGATAGCAATGGCGTTATCAACCGAACCATTCCGCGTGAAAGCCTTCAACGGGCGCAAACGCCGCAAGGATTTGATTTCAAGACCATTCTTGATGCGCATCAGAAATTCGAAGGTCAGGAATTCACCGATGATGCCGCCCTGCTTGAAGCCATCGGACTTGATGTAATCTGCGTGGCTGGCACCACCAACAATGACAAGATCACCCATCGTGATGACTTTGGCCGCGCGCAAAGCTGGGCGGATACGAATAACAAGGAAACAGCGCACATGTCGCAAGAAGAATACCGGGCTGGCACCGGATTTGATGTTCACCGCTTTGCCCCAGGCGATCATTGCATCCTGTGCGGGGTCAAAGTACCGCATACCGCACGGCTTGAAGGCCATTCCGATGCCGATGTCGGCCTGCACACGCTGACCGACGCCATACTGGGCGCGATCGGTGCCGGTGACATTGGCCAGCACTTCCCGCCAAGCGACATGCAATGGAAAGGTGCCGCATCCGACATTTTCCTTAAACATGCCGCCGACCTTGTGCACGAGCGCGGCGGACGGATTGTGAATGTCGATGTGACGCTGATCTGTGAACGCCCGAAGATTGGCCCACACACGCCTGCAATGCGTGAAAAGGTCTCTGAAATCCTCGAGATTGATGTTGATCGGGTGAATGTCAAAGCCACCACCACCGAACGGCTTGGCTTTACAGGGCGTGAAGAAGGCATTGCGGCTCAGGCCGCGGTCAGTGTTGCCCTGCCGGTCCGCTGATCATAGCCGAGCATCAACGCACAAAGGGCAGGATTTTGATCCTGCCCTTTTGCATGTTACCGGTACTTACGCGGAGCTGAAGTCCTAAGACGCCGTTTCGCTGCTCTCTTCTTCTGGCAACTGATGTTTCATCAGAACCGGCACCTGTGCCATGCCAAACACCATGGTGATCGGCATGATGCCCCAGACTTTGAAGGCCACCCAGGTATCGGTCGAGAAATTGCGCCAGACAAGTTCATTGACCACAGCCAGAAACACAAAGAAGAAAGCCCAGCGCCAGGTCAGGATCCGCCAGCCCTCATCGGTTGCCTTGAATGCGCTTTCGAGAACAAGCTTCAGAAACAGCTT
This sequence comes from Thalassospira sp. ABL2_045, assembly GCF_056161285.1. Classification (NCBI taxonomy): domain Bacteria; kingdom Pseudomonadati; phylum Pseudomonadota; class Alphaproteobacteria; order Rhodospirillales; family Thalassospiraceae; genus Thalassospira; species Thalassospira sp. ABL2_045. Next base: position 103,478 of record NZ_JBSWYV010000004.1, read on the forward strand.
ACCAGCAGCCAAGCCGCCAAACAGGATGCCTGCAAACAGCAGGTTCACAATGGTCGGCTTGATCTTGATGAACAGTTCATCATCAAGATACAGCGTCAAACCACCAAACACGATGACGAAAACCCCGCCAATCAGGGGCATGACCGGAATGGTCCGCGCCAAGGCATAGGACGTGGCAAGGGCGACAACTGTTGCGGCCACAAAAACCGCCGTCGCTGTCATCAGATTGGTCGTGGCGTTGACTGCGAAAAACAGGATCAACGGCCCCATCTCGAGGGCCATTTTGGTAAGCTGATTCATTAACTCGTATCATCCAAGGACTAAAATTTGCGCCATCCTAGGGGCCAAGGCCCACAGATGCAATCACATCAGCCGTGATCTTGATCCCAGCTGGCTTTGAAGCCACGACACATAATCATGATTTCCCCTCCCCAATGGCAGCTCCAGGATGCAGGGAACTTCATAAGGATGGTGATCTTCCACCCATTGCGCCAGCTCGATGGCGGTTGTTTTCGATGTTTTCAGAATAACAACAATCTCGGTTTCTTCTTCGACATCCCCGTCCCACTCATAAATAGCGGTCATTTGGGGCAACACGTTTGCACAGGCTGCGAGTTTCTCGCGGATCGCACCACCAGCAATCACGCGTGCGATTTCCATATCCGGAACCGTCACATACAGAAATGACATCTCGCTTGGCTGAAACTCTTCTGGCGTCATTGCGATTGCTCCTTGGTTGATTATCCGTCACACTGACCAACATCCGATGTTTGTATCACCAATCATATCATAACGGTGCGGGGAGTACCGATGGCGGGGAAAAAACATTCGAAACCCACAGAAGTACAGCTTGAATGGCTACGTCGCGGCCTAAGCCAGCCGGGCGGGAAACTGCCGTTATTTGACGGAAACGGCAAACAGATCAGCGAAAAAACGGTTCGGAGCTGCATTGATCATGGCTGGGCGGCACCATGGTTCGAAAACCCGGTCAAACCGGACTGGTTGATCTGCAAACTGACCGACGAAGGACGCCGCGTCGCAAGTGCCGGCATCTGACGCCGGGTAAGCCTGAGATTCCCCCAACCGATCCCATCAGGTTCACTGACTTTCTGATCCAAAAGCACCATTCAACGGTATCAGACTTAATCTTCCTGTGCATGAAAGATGGGTAAGGCTGATGTCGATATCGCTCAGAAATATGTTCCGTGCCCTGTGTGTTTTGGGCGTGCTGGCCCTTTCCTCGCACCCCGCGAACGCCAGTGAAGACGCATGGCCGATTTGGAAGCAAGATGGCGTTCACGCCTTGATGCGGCATGCCATTGCACCGGGCACGGGCGACCCCGCAAGATTCACGCTTGGTGACTGCACAACCCAACGCAATCTAGATGAAACTGGCCGTGAACAGGCGCGCGATACCGGAAATGCCATTCGCGCCAAAGGCATAAAACTCACCGCTGTACTGACAAGCCAGTGGTGTCGATGCGTTGATACGGCAGATCTGCTTGAGGTCGGCCCGGTTTACGAAGAACCCACGCTGAATTCGTTTTTCCGGGACCGCTCGACGGAAGGCGCCCAAACGCGCCAGATCAAACAGAAAATGGCAGGCCTGTCGGACACGGAAAAAGTATTACTGGTGACCCATCAGGTAAACATCACCGCCCTGACGGGGATTTTCCCGCGATCTGGTGAAATCATTCTGTTCCGACTGTCGGAAAACAGTGATGACATAGACGTACTGGCCCGCTTGATGCCCTAGCATCCCGGGACGCGAACGAAGAAATGTGATCAAGGGAGAGATAATTGGTCGGAGCGAGAGGATTCGAACCTCCGACCCCCTGCACCCCATGCAGGTGCGCTACCAGGCTGCGCCACGCTCCGACCGTAGAGATGCGCCGTTTGGCGCGGCTCGATAAATAGCGGCGCCACGCCAAAGACGCAAATGGTTTTTACGGATTTTTTTTGGCGTCCTGCAGGCCTGTGCGCAGGATCGCCTGAAGTTCTTCAAGTTCGCCCAAAACAGCTTTTAACGCCGCCTTGTCCGGACCAGAACCACCGGCCTCAACCGGTGCAGCAGTACTTGGCGCCACATCGGAAGCAGCCAAGTCTGTGTCTTGTCCGACAACCGCGATTTCAGAGGGCAGCTTGCCCTTATTCTGATCAAGAAGCTTTTGAACTCCTTTGATCGTGAACCCCTGATCGTGCAGAAGGGTTCGAATATGGGCAAGGAAATCAATATCTTCGGGACGGTAGTAGCGCCGTCCCCCTGCCCGTTTCATCGGCTGGATCTGGGGAAATTTGGATTCCCAGAACCGCAAAACATGCTGCTGGAGACCAAGCTCCTTTGCAGCTTCACTAATTGTGCGAAAAGCAGAGTCAGACTTTGCTGTCCGGCGGGAATTCCCCGCCGCAGCCCCCAAATTCGTTTTCATGAGTTCTTTTTCTTAAGCGTTAATGCGGGCTTTCAGGACCTGTGACGGCCGGAAGACAAGCACTTTGCGCGGAAGGATCGGCACTTCCTCACCCGTTTTCGGGTTTCGGCCGATGCGCTGTCCTTTCTGACGAACCGAGAAACTTCCGAACGAGGAAATTTTCACGACTTCGTCCTTGATCAAGGCAGACGAAATTTCATCAAGAACAGTTTCCAGCAGCTGGGCGGACTCGTTCCGCGACAGACCTACCTCCTGGTAAACGGCTTCAGCGAGATCCGCACGGGTAATCGTTGTTTCCGACATGACAGGCCGCCTCCTAATTACGGGACTTAATTTACAAGGCTATATCTGGTAGCGAAATCAGTCAATATCAACAGGATACACTGCTTTTTGACAGAATGTTGTGAAAATTAAGAATTTCACGTGTTTTTCGGCCGTTCGACGCAACTGCCAACCTGATTACCAGCGCACCAGCGACGCACCCCATGTGAAACCGCCGCCCATGGCTTCAAGCACGACGATATCACCACGCTGGACACGTCCGTCATGAACGGCCTCGGCCAGGGCCAGCGGGATCGATGCAGCAGAAGTATTGGCATGCCGATCAACCGTCACAACGACTTTGTCTTTGGAGATACCAAATTTGCGTGCGGTACTATCAAGAATGCGCTGGTTGGCCTGATGCGGAACAAGCCAATCGATATCCGTCGGCTCAAGGCCCGTATCGGCCAGAACTTCGCGGATCACGCTGGCAAGGTTGGTTACAGCATGGCGGAAGACTTCCTGACCTTCCATGCGCAGATGTCCAACGGTTTGGGTCGCGGACGGCCCGCCATCAACATAAAGAAGTTCGTATTTGCTGCCATCGGAATGCAAACGGTTGGCGAGAATGCCAACGTCATCCATGGTGCCATTGCCTTCGACACCCTGAACCACAACCGCGCCCGCACCGTCACCAAACAGCACGCAGGTCCGGCGATCTTCCCAATCAAGAATGCGCGAAAATGTCTCGGCCCCGATGACAAGGGCCGTTTTGGCCTGACCATTGCGGATATACATATCGGCAGTCGTCAGGGCATAGATAAAGCCGGAGCAAACAGCCTGCACGTCAAAGGCAAACCCTTTGACCCCAAGACGGTTTTGCACCTTGGTTGCGGTTGCCGGGAAGGTATTGTCCGGTGTCGCCGTCGCGACAATGATCAGGTCGATGTCTTCTGCGGTGACACCGGCATGTTCCATTGCGCCTTTGGCTGCGGCGAACGCCAGATCACTGGTGGTTTCCCCCTCGGCAGCGATGTGGCGCTGACGGATACCGGTCCGCGCGACGATCCAGTCATCTGACGTATCGACGCGCTTGGCCAGATCATCATTGGTTACAACGTTTGCAGGTAGATATGAACCGCAACCAATAATGCGAGAACGAATTGTCATGATTTGGGAACCGCCGGCTTTCTGTTTTCTGGTGGGTTAATCAGTTGGCTTGACCAACAGGAACGGCAACGTCTTCTTGTTCAGCATTTTCAAGGCCGCTCATGGCCTGTTCAAACACTTCAAGTTCATGCTTGATGCTGTCATTGAGGTTATTGACGATCAAGTCATGGCACACGCCGATGGCATTGGAAAAACCAAGCGCATCCGTGCCGCCATGGCTTTTGACCGCAATACCGTTCAAGCCTAGCAGCATCGCACCATTGTAACGGCGCGGGTCCATGCGGTCGCGGAAACGCTGAAGCGAACGACGGGCAAGCAGATAGCCGATCTTGGCAAAGAACGAACTTTTGAAGGTTTCACGCAGGAAATGCACCAACAGGCGTGCTGTGCCTTCTGCGGTTTTCAGCGCGACGTTGCCGGTAAAGCCATCGGTCACGATGACATCAACGGTCCCCTTGGCAAGGTCATCGCCCTCGACAAAGCCCTCAAAACGGATCGGCAGATCAATCTCGCGCAGGATTGCAGCGGCTTTCTTGACCGATTCATTACCCTTGAGTTCTTCGATACCGACATTGAGAAGACCGACAGACGGCTTTTCAAGGCCAAACAGAATGCGGGTAAACACCTCACCCATCAGGGCGAACTGAACAAGGTTGTGTTCGTCGCATTCGATATTTGCACCAAGATCAAGCATGACCGTTTCGCCGCGCTGCGTCGGCATATAGGTCGCGATCGCCGGACGATCGATGCCGCGCACGGTTTTAAGGACAAACTTGGCCATGGCCATCAGCGCGCCGGTATTCCCGGCAGAGACAACCCCCTGCGCATCGCCCTCTTTGACGGCATTGATGGCAAGACGCATGCTGGAATCACGGCGCTGGCGCAGTGCGACGGAAGGCTTATCCTCCATCGAGACTTCCTGGGACGCATGGCGGATGTCGCTCACGGCTTCTAGGGATGGATACTTGGCCAGCAGCGGTTTGAGCTGCGCTTCATCACCAAACATCATGAACTTGAGATGGGGCAACCGCTTGAGAGCAATTTCGGCACCTGCCAAAACCATCTCAGGCGCGTGGTCTCCTCCCATCGCGTCAAGTGATATGCAAACCTGTTCAGGCAACGTATTCTCTTATGGTTGTTCTAAAATCTCTGAACCGGATACCCGGCAGACAAGCCAATAGGCAATAGCCGTCATTCATAGGCCGGAAGGCCCGTAATTACCGGAAATCTCGACCAGATACAAGGTAAAGCCTATTCCGGTGACCCGCAGCATGACAGCTTAAACCCAGCCATCGTGCCGTACAAAAGTGAAATGCCGGTAAATACCGGCATATTCATCAGGTCTAATCATCAGACGTTCCCGCCCGAATGACCACTATTTTTTCTTTTCAAGCTGTTCTTTAAGGCCAGCAAGCTGCGCAAACGGATTGGGTTTGTCAGCTTCGGCCTCTTCTTCAGACTGGATCGATTCCGGCATTTCCGCATCGTCCTTGCGCGGGTACGGGTCCATCGCAACAGCCAGGAACTGGGCGACAACTTCACCGAGATCAATCATGCCATCAACCAGCGGCTCTGGCTGTTCAAGCAACGCCATCAGTTCTTCTTCCGACAGATCGTCAAGGTCATCGGGGTTTGACGGCATGTCTTCCTCGGACACATGCGGGGAGAACAGAACTTCGACGGTATCCTCGACGGTTTCGGGCACAGGCTCGAGCGTCGCGACACAGCGCTGAACAATATCAGCACTCATCGGACCAAGAACCGTCACCTCGCCGTTCGATGCGGTTCTGATTTCAAGCTCCGCGCGCAGGCTGTTGATGGCAACCAGCTCGAACCGTTCAGCAAGGGCTGCGCGTTCTTTTTCATTGGCTTCGACGACAAGTTTCTCTTTGCCACTGACCATTTCGTCGGTTTTGACAATTCGGGAAAACTCGGGGGTAAATTTATCAGACATCAGGTCTTTCTTTCTATTGCGGGTCAGTCACGGCGACGTCGGGCACTTCGGGGAAATGCACGGCACCGTTCTGCATTTGCAAAATGGTTTGATTTTCAAGTTTGGCCAGTGCGTCATGCACATAGCCAACCATCGCCATCAATTGTGCGTCGCTGACGTCACAATCAGCAAAAAGGTTGCGGTCCAGTGCGGCGGCAAGCTCGGCTGCGCCCGACTGAACACCTTCTTCATAGGCAACAATGCGTCCGTGATAGGATTCAGACATTTTCCGGATCCTTTTGAGGATACCGACATCGCCAACCCCCATTTCACGCATGTTCTGATCAAGGTCGGCAAACATCACATCAAAGATGTGCTGGGCAAGATCACGGTCCCCGTCATCCGCCTTGAGACGCCGGAACAGGATGAAGGCATGCACGAGGATAAGGTCAAAACGCGCTTCCATCGTGTCGGGTACACCGAGCTTTGTATAAAAGCCGGGTTGGCGCGCCTGGGTTACCATTGCCGTGTAAAGTTCGAACGCAGCAGTTTGCTTGCGGTCCTTTTTCTTTAGCCATCCAAACAACAGTAACACTCCTTCGTTGACATTCCTGTCATGGCACGCAGAATGCCGTAAATCTCATTGGGGCATGTCTGCCCCAGTCATTGCCCGGCAATATCATGCGCCTCGCGCAGAAACTCAAGGCAATTCCGGTTTGGCTTCAACAAGAGGGTCGCTCAGGTGAGCTTCATGCATAATAAAACTACCCGCATTCCCCTGATCATGCTGGCAGGGCTGGCTGTTGCCTTTGTCACAGCCTGCAGCCCCAGAATTGCGACCCGCGGCAACGCGCCGGAACCAGAACAGCTTGAACAGATCTCTGTCGGAGAATCGACCAAGGGTGATGTCACCAACATTCTGGGCTCCCCGTCCTCGGTTGCTGCCTTTGACGAAAATGTCTGGCTTTACATTTCCAGCGTCACCGAAACCGTTGCTTTCTTTGAACCGGAAACGGTCGAACAAAAGGTCGTCCTGATCAGCTTCGATGCCGCCAACCGCGTTGAAATCCTCAGCGAATATGATCTTGAGGACGGCAAACCGGTGATCCCGACGGACCGTGTTACTCCGACGGCGGGTCGTGAAATCACGATCCTACAGCAGCTCTTTGGCAACCTTGGCCGGTTCAGCGAAGGCCAATAAGCCCGCCGCACCGATCAAACTCCTTGCCGTTATTTGAAATGGTCGAACCCGCCTTCTGCGAGTTCGGCCATTTTTCCATCCGCCCCGACCAGCGACACAATGCCGGCTTCATCGGTCACAGCGCCGATCACCGTCACCATATCGCCAAGCGATGCAATATCGTCTGGTGATCCGGTAATCAGAAGTTCGTAATCATCGCCCCCGGCAAGAACGCGTTCCCACTGGGGCTCGTCGCCATCTACAACGGCCTTTGCCGCCGCGGATAGCGGGATCGCATCGCGGTTGATCACAAGCCCGACATTCGATGCCGTGCAAATCTTGCGACAATCCCCGGAAAGCCCGTCAGAGACATCCATGGCAGCCAGTCTCATTCCTGTGCCAACAAAGCGTTCAGCTTCCGGCATGCGCGGCTGTGGCAGCCAATAGCGGTCTTTCAAGAAATCAGCCAAATCCGATGAAAGATCGGGAAATTCCCCGTTCAACACAGCAAGCCCCAAGGCCGCGTCGCCAAGCGTCCCGGTCACTGCCAGAACATCGCCGGGCTTTGCCTGATCACGTTTAAGGGCACGCCCGGTTGGCACATAGCCAAAGGCCGTCAGGCTGAAAAATGTCGGGCCCGGGGTCGCAACAGTGTCACCGCCCCAAAGCGAGACACCAAAGGATTTGCAATCCTGAGCAAACCCCTTGGCAAATTGCGCAACCCACTCATCGGAAAGATCGCGGTTATAGCCGGCACTGAGCACCACCCCACCCGGCTTGGCCCCCATGGCAGCCAAATCAGACAGGTTCACACGCAGAACCTTCTTTGCAATCAGGTCGGGTTCATCGATGCTTCGGAAATGGACATCGGCCACCAGCGCATCGGTTGTGACAACAACTTCATGCCCGGCAGGTGGTGAAAATACAGCCGCATCATCCTTAAGGGACAATGCGGCCGGATCACTTTGCGCGATGGGCGCAAAATGGCGCGCGATCAGTTCAAATTCGCCGGATCGCGCTGCCATATCAATTCTGTCCGGTTTCACCGGGACGCAGGGTTTTCCCGATACGATCCAGCACCGCGTTGACGAGCTTCGGTTCGTTCTCATCAAAGAACGAATGCGCGGCATCAACATATTCGGTGATGACAACGCGCATCGGCACGTCTTCCCGCGCAATCAGCTCATAGGTGCCTGCACGCAGGATGCTGCGCAGAACCGTCTCAAGACGCTGCGTGGTCCAGCCCTTTTCAAGTGCACCATCAATCAACGCATCGATATCGACCATCCGTGCCGCGACACCTTGCACCAGATCGGCGAAAAAGCCGCGATCCGGATCAATCAGGTCTTCGTTCGGCACATCAAGATCACGACCACCCGTGCCATCAAGGCGGAAGTCGGAATATTCGCGCACGATATCGGCAGCTGACAGTTGCGACAGCTCTGCCTGATAAAGTGCCTGAATGGCGGCAAAGCGCGCTGCGCTACGCCGCTGTGCGGCTGATGCCTTTGTTTTATCGGTCATTACTTGTGATGTATTCCAAAATGGTTTTGAACTTCGATCTGACGCAGAACAGCCTTGGCAGCCTCGCCGCCCTTGTTCTTTTCGTCAGCTTTGGCCCGTGCAAGTGCCTGCGCCTCGTTCTCGACAGTCAGAATGCCATTGCCGATTGCGAGCTTGTATTCAAGGCAAAGCTGCATCAGCGCCCGGTTGGCTTCTTCGCAGATGTGATCATAGTGCGAGGTTTCGCCGCGAATCACACAGCCCAGCGCAAGATAGCCATCATAACGCGGACCGGTTGCCAGCTCTTCCATCGACTGCACAGCATATCGGATGGTGATCGGCACCTCAAACGCACCCGAAACCGAAATCCGGTCCCATGTTGCGCCACCAGCTTCCAGCGTCGATGCAGCCCCTTTCACAAGGTCCTCGACGATATGCGTGTAATAGGGCGCATCCACAATCAGAATGTGGGGGGCGTTGCTCATGATTTTATTCCTCCGAGACGACAAGCGGACGCTGATCAACCAGATTTAGGCCGAAGCCGTCAAGTCCTACAATGTGGCGTTTGGTATTTGAAAGCAGAATCATGTCGCGAATGCCAAGATCATGCAAGATTTGCGCGCCAACACCGTAATCACGCAAATCACCATCGCCATTTTCATCAGCCAGTTCCTGACGGAGGGCTGAACCATCACCACCATTTAGCTCAATCAGCTTGGCAATCGATGATGAAAGCGTATTGGGGCGCGGTTCACGGATCAGAACGACGACGCCACGGCCCTCCTCGCCAATCTGGCGCATGGCCGCGGCAAGCTGGCCTTGATGACCGTCCTGGGTGTCACCCAGAACATCTTCAATCACGTTAAGCGCATGCACACGGGTCAATACGGGTGCGTCGTCGGAAATATCACCTTTGACCAGTGCGATATGTTCGGCATAGGTGACGTTATTGACATAAAGATGCATGTCAAATTCGCCGCCATTGATACTTTTGATCTTGGTCGTCGCCTTGCGCTGAACGACCTTTTCATGCTTGCGGCGATAGCGGATCAAATCAGCAATCTGTGCGATTTTCAGATCATGCTTCTTGGCAAACTCGACCAGTTCCGGCAGGCGTGCCATTTCACCCGAATCACTCATGATCTCGCAAATCACACCCGACGGGTTCAAACCCGCCAAGCGTGCGATATCCACCGATGCCTCAGTATGACCAGCACGCACCAAAACCCCGCCCGGACGGGCGCGCAGCGGGAAAACATGCCCCGGTGTCACGATGTCGTGGCGTCCGGCATTGGGATCGATCGCGACCGCGACGGTACGCGCGCGATCCGGCGCCGAAATACCGGTGGTAACGCCGGTCTTGGCTTCGATTGAAACAGTAAAGGCGGTTTCGTGGCGGGTGCCGTTATGGGCACTCATCATCGTCAGGCCGAGTTCATCGCACCGCTCGGACTCAAGCGTCAGACAAATCAGGCCGCGGCCATGGGTCGCCATGAAATTGATCGCATCCGGGGTCGCCATCCGGGCCGGAATAACAAGATCGCCTTCGTTTTCGCGGTCCTCGTCATCGACAAGGATAAACATCCGGCCGTTACGGGCCTCTTCAATGACGTCTTCAATCGGCGAAAGGTAATTGTGCGGCATTGTTGATCAATCCTTGCCCAGCATACGCGCGACATAGCGTGCCAGCATGTCGATTTCAAAATTGATCCGGTCACCCGGATGCTTTGAACCCAAGGTGGTTTCGGTTTGGGTATGAGGTATCAGATTGATACCGAATGTGTTGCCGTCAACCTCATTGACGGTCAATGACACGCCTTCAAGCGTCACAGACCCTTTGGATGCGATATATTTTGCGAATTCTTCCGGGACTTCAAAGGTCAGACGCAAAGAGTCGCCTTCCGGTACCCGTTTGATCAGGATTGCGACCCCGTCGACATGGCCCGATACGATATGACCGCCAAGCTCATCGCCAACGCGGGTGGCCTGCTCAAGGTTGACCTTCGATCCGACGGCAAGGTCACCCAGCGTCGTGCGCGACAGGCTTTCTGCCGAAGCTTCGATGGCAAACCAGTCATCACCGGTTTCAATCACGGTCATGCAGGCACCATTACAGGCGATGGAGGCGCCCAGAACGATCTTTGAGGTATCAAAAGATGTGGTGAACTCAAACCGAGTGTCGCCGGTTTTTTCGATTGCACGAACGGTTGCGATATCGGTGATGATGCCAGTAAACATTCACTTATTCCGTTATTTTATCGTAGGTTACCGCAATATCCTGACCCATTTGTTGAGTCGACATGCGTTTGAAGCGCGGTGCGTTCTCAAGCTTCGTCAAACCAAGGTCCGCAATCATTGCCTTGCCGTCGCCACCAATCACGGATGGCGCAACGAATTGAATGATGCGGTCCACAAGGCCCGCTTTGATCAGGCCTGCGGCAAGATTGCCACCCGTTTCAACAAGAACACGGGTCAGACCTTCATCTGCAAGCTTGTGCATGACGTCATGTAGGTCCAGATGATCTTCCGCGCATCCCGCAGCGATCACTTTTATCGCCGTTTTTTCAAATTTTTCCGATAGTTCGGTGAAATTCTGCTCTGCCGTCACCAGCCATGTCGGCACGGCATCTGCTGTCTTGACCAACTTTACGGTCACAGGAACATCACCTGCTCGATCCAGAACAACCCTCACCGGGGACTGATGACTTCGCCCGGCCAAACGGCACGTCAAGCTGGGATCATCGGCGATCACCGTATTGGCGCCGACCAGAATGGCATCGTGATTGGCGCGCAACAGATGTCCGGCTTCGCGCGCCGCAGGACCGGTAATCCACTGGCTTTCGCCAGCTTTCGTGGCGGAGCGCGCATCAAGGGTGGATGCCAGCTTTAGCGTCACAAACGGCCGCCCACGTTCGGCTTTGGACAGGAACCCTTCATTCACCCGGCGGGCTTTATCGGCATAAAGCCCGACATCGACCTGAATGCCCGCCGCACGCAGCATGTCATGCCCCCTGCCCGATACGCGCGGATCCGGATCGGTCAGTGCGCTGACAACACGTGATACACCAGCCTCGATCAGGCCGGTCGCACACGGCGGCGTTTTGCCAACATGGCTGCAAGGTTCAAGGGTGACATAGGCAGTTGCGCCACGGGCCAGATCGCCGGCCATATCAAGCGCAACACGTTCGGCATGAGGGCGACCACCGGGCTGTGTATGACCACGGCCAACAATGGTGCCATCAGAAGAAACAAGGACACAGCCAACGGCCGGGTTCGGCCAGACATTTCCCAAACCGCGTTTTGACAGGCTCAATGCGACCCGCATGAAATGCCGGTCGTCTTCGCTAAACGCGGGGGCTGTCATTACTCTGCGTCCGCCTCTTCTTCCCCATCATGCATTTTTTCGACGAATTGTTCGAAATCACGCGCTTCACGGAAATTCTTGTACACCGAAGCGTAGCGTACATAGGCCACCTGATCGAGGGCATTGAGCGCCTCCATCACCATTTCGCCAATGGTATCGGTGGAAATATCGCTTTCGCCACTGCTTTCAAGACGGCGTTGAATGCCATTAAGGGCCTTTTCAACACGTTCGTCTTCGATCGGGCGTTTGCGGCAGGCAAGAAAGATCGACCGCGCCAGCTTGTCGCGGTCGAACAATTCGCGTTGCCCGTCTGTTTTCACAACCATCAACTCGCGCAGCTGGACACGTTCGAATGTCGTGAAGCGCGAACCACAGGCAGGACAGAACCGGCGACGGCGAATGGCATGATGCTCTTCGGTCGGACGGGAGTCCTTAACCTGGGTATCGGTATGTCCGCAAAACGGGCAACGCATATGTTTATCTAAGCCTCAAATCGATCAGGAATAGATCGGGAAACGCTTGCAGAGGTCTTCAACCCTCGCACGGACGGTTGCCTCAACTTCGGCATTGCCTTCCGGGCTGTCGACCATGGCGTCAAGAACGTCACCAATCAGTTCACCGACCTGCTGGAATTCAGCAACACCAAAACCACGCGTGGTACCAGCCGGCGTACCAAGACGCACACCAGAGGTAATGGTCGGCTTTTCGGTGTCGAACGGAATACCGTTTTTGTTGCAGGTAATACCGGCACGCTCAAGTGCTACTTCTGCGGCGTTGCCTTTAAGGCCTTTTGGCCGCAGGTCAACCAGCATCAGGTGGGTGTCGGTACCGCCGGTCACGATGTCAAAACCACGTTTCACGAGGACTTCGGCAAGTGCCTTGGCGTTATCAACGACCTGCTGGGCGTATTCCTTGAATTCCGGACGCAGTGCTTCGCCAAAGGCAACCGCCTTGGCCGCAATCACATGCATCAGCGGACCACCCTGCAGGCCCGGGAAGACAGCCGAGTTGATCTTTTTGCCGATATCAAGGTTGTTCGACAGGATCATGCCGCCACGCGGACCACGAAGGGTTTTATGCGTGGTGGTGGTAACAACGTCAGCATACGGCAGCGGGCTCGGATGAACGCCACCGGCAACGAGGCCAGCAAAGTGCGCCATATCAACCATCAGAAGCGCGCCAACCTTGTCAGCAATCTCGCGGAAACGCTTGAAATCAATCTGACGCGGAATGGCCGAACCACCGGCAATGATCAGGGCCGGCTTGTGCTCAACCGCAAGCGCTTCGACCTGATCGTAATCCAGGGTCAGGTCGTCTTCACGAACACCGTACTGAACTGCATTGAACCACTTGCCCGACAGGGCCGGACGTGCGCCATGGGTCAGGTGACCACCAGCATCGAGCGACATGCCCAGAATGGTATCGCCCGGCTTGCAAAGTGCGAGCATCACCGCACCGTTTGCCTGTGCGCCGGAATGCGGCTGAACGTTAACAAACTCGCAGCCGAAGATTTCCTTGGCGCGGTCGATTGCCAACTGTTCGGCAACGTCAACATACTCGCAACCACCGTAGTAACGGCGCGAAGGATACCCTTCGGCATATTTGTTGGTCAGGACGGTGCCCTGTGCGTCGATAACTGCTTTGGAAACGATGTTTTCCGAAGCAATCATTTCGATCTGGTTCTGCTGACGATCAAGCTCGTCGGTGACAGATTTGAACAGTGCCGGATCAGCTTCGGACAAGCTGGTGGTAAAAAAGCCTTTGAACGACATGCGGGAGCCTCTTTCGATGCGATGTGACGGGGAGCGACCCTTGGGCCGCCTGCCCGTTCCGGTTGATGCCAGATGGCGATAAAATCAGACGGAGCAGGACATTTTTGCGACGCGACCTTCGTGACGACCACCTTCAAATTCGGTCGACATGAACGCATCCACGCAATCCAGTGCCGTGGCTTCACCAATAAGGCGCGCACCAAGGCAAAGAACATTTGCGTTGTTATGTTGACGGCAAAGTTCGGTCGAAAGACGGTCATGAACCAGTGCGGCCCGAATTTGCGGATAGCGGTTGGCTGCCATGCTCATACCGATGCCCGAACCACAGACAAGAATGCCTGCCTCGGCTTTGCCATCGATAATCGCCTTGGCGACCGCCTGTGCATAGTCCGGATAGTCGACAGAAGACGAACCATCCGTGCCCAGATCAAGCACTTCAATTCCGCGCTTTTTCAGGGTCTCGGCAATGGTTGATTTCAGGTCCACACCACCGTGATCGGAAGCAATGGCAAGGGTCTTGACGGTCATAGGCGTGCCTTCATCCAAAAGCAGAAGATAAAATTTGAGCGCCTTGTAGCATATAGCGTCGGACCTGCCAACGCGCAGCTCACCCAAAACGGCAAGTTTTCCAAACAGAACGGACGCAGCAAAACCGGCATGGTTCAGACGCTCCACATACTGAACACATATGTCGGTTTTTACGCCGTCGACAAGGCCAAACGAGGTATCAGAATGCCGATATCGCCGTACAGGATGATCCTGCCATTTAAACAGTAGTATTGCGCAATCGGTGCGGTTGTATTTCTTACGCCATCTGAAAGCGCATGGATTTAAATGAATGTCGACAGAACATAAACTTTAATATAGCCCCAATATAACCTAATACAGGGCGGATTTAATAATTTACCTTGTGTTTTTCTGTGGTTTGATTATATCGGGAGAATAGTGCACTAAGTTTAATCTGAATTATCACATGAAGGATTACTTCAATTATGGCTGAAACCGAGAACAACGTGCTTGACCGCGACGAACTTTTACAGATGACCGTCGACATTGTATCTGCCTATGTCAGCAACAATGCCCTTGCGGCGGCACAGATTCCGGAACTGATTTCGACCGTCTTTGCTTCTCTTGATGAAATACACGAAGTTGAAAAAGAACCTGAAGCCGAACCGTTGAAACCGGCTGTTCCGATCAAGAAATCCATTGGTGATGATTATATTGTCTGCCTTGAAGACGGCAAAAAGCTGAAAATGCTCAAACGCCACCTGCGCACGACCTATAACCTCACCCCGGAAGAATACCGTGCGAAATGGGGTCTGCCGGCAGATTACCCGATGGTTGCCCCGAACTACGCCAAGCAGCGTTCGCAGTTCGCCAAGAAAATCGGTCTAGGTCGCAAGGCGAAATAACGCCCTTCCCTTAAATCGCCGAAACAAGAAACGCCGCCCAATTTCCGGGCGGCGTTTTCTTTTTTGGTCCAGCGGCAAACAATAGTGCCAAACTGGACTCAGGATTTCTTGTTCAGAACGTATTGAAGTTTTTGGGCCGCGACACGCTTTAACTGTTCCGGGTTACGGCTAATCGGGCCGGCCACTGTGACTTCCACCCCGGTCTTTCCGTCAATGGCTGTGCAGCGCAAGTACGTGCCCACTTTGCGCAGTTCAAAATAGATCTCGTTTGAGGTGTTATAGCGTGTGGCCATTGCTGTACTGATATTGTCAAAAAACGAATATGGCTATTCTGCCGCCATTTTCGAACAACGCAACAGATAACAAAACGGGCCCGGCAAACCGGACCCGCTTCCTCACACGACTGCTTGCGTTATGATTACTTTTCACCATCCAGCATTTTGACAATGGCTGAGAAATCCATGCCCCCATTCCCGCCGTTGGAATAAAGCGCATAAAGGCTTTCGGCCAAGGCCCCCATCGGGGTTGTCGCCCCGGATGATGCCGATGCCTGCTGGGCAAGTTTCAAGTCCTTGAGCATCATGTCAACGGCAAAGCCCGGCTGATAATCACGGTTTGCCGGCGATGCGGGCACTGGTCCCGGTACCGGGCAATAACTGGTCAGCGCCCAGCACTGGCCGGATGCCTTGGACGAGACCTCAAACAGTTTCTGCGCATCCAGACCAAGGCGTTTGGCCAGCATGAAGGCCTCGGACACCGCGATCATGCTCACACCCAGCACCATGTTATTACAAATCTTGGCCGCCTGCCCGGCCCCGCTGCCCCCGGCATGAATGATGTTACTGCCCATGCCTGCAAGGATCGGCTCTGCACTGGCGAAGTCGGCCTCAGATCCACCCACCATGAAAGTCAGGGTACCGGCAGCCGCACCGGCCGTTCCGCCCGAAATCGGCGCATCAACAACACCAAGTCCGGCAGCCTTGGCCAGCTCGGATGCCTTGCGGGCCGAGTCCACATCAATGGTCGAACTATCAATCAGAACCGTGCCCGGCTTGGCATGCGCAATCACCCCTTCCGGTCCATCATAAACGGCCAGAACATGTTTGCCTGCGGGTAGAACGGTCACGACAAATGCCACATCACTTGCCGCTTCACCGACTGATGCGGCCTTCGTCGCACCGGCATCAACCGCCTTTGCCACCGCATCTGCAGACAGGTCAAATACCTTGACCGCGTGACCTGCCTTTACAAGGTTGGCCGCCATCGGCCCGCCCATATTGCCCAGACCGATAAAACCGATATTCGCCATTTGAAGTCTCCTCTGTCACCCGAAACGGGTGTTTTGTTCTGATTTATGGTGATCTGGCAGATTTGGTTTCCTGCCCAATGCGTTCTAAAGATTAAGTTCTTTGTCTTCTGGCAGCATTTCGAAATATTCCGCCACTTCGCGCGGGTCGACCTGCCCGATATCGCCATGCTGCCATTTCGGCGCATGATCCTTATCGACAATCACTGCCCGGACACCTTCAAACAGGTCCGGCTTGCAAACCATGCGCTGCGACAGGCGGTATTCCATATTCAGAACCTCAGCCAGCGACATGTCGCCACCCTGACGTATCTGCTCGAAACTGACGCAAAGCGCCGTTGGTGATTTGCCACGCAATACCTCAAGGGTTTCTGTGCCAAACGCACTATTCGCGTTTTGCAGGGCCTCAAAGATCGCCACGACACTATCACCTGCAAAGCAGTGATTGATCTCGTCGCGGATTTCCGAAAGCGGCGCCACACCGAACGGTGTTTCATGCTTGCTAAGGATCTCCTCGGCAATGGCAAAGCCATCCCCATCCCACGCCGCACTGGCAAGTGCCGCCTTGATCGCATCAAGCTCCGCACTTTCTGCCCCGTGAGTGGCAAGTCCGGCATAAAGACAATCAGCCGCCTTGATCCGCGCCCCGGTCAGACCAAGATACATTCCGATCTTGCCCGGGCACCGCGGCAGGAAATATCCCCCACCGACATCCGGGAAGAAACCGATCCCGGTTTCGGGCATGGCAAAAAGCGTGCGCTCGGTCACGACCCTAAACCGGCCATGGATCGAAACGCCAACGCCACCGCCCATCGTGATCCCGTCCATCAGCGCGATATAGGGCTTCGGATAGGTCGCGATATAATGGTTCAGGTGATATTCCCGACGATAGAACGCATCGAGCATCTCTTCGTCATCGACCTGGCGGGCATCATAAAGACCACGGATATCACCCCCGGCACAAAACGCCTTTTCACCAGCACCCTCGACGATGACGACCTTTACCGATGCATCCTGTTCCCAGGATTTCAGTTGCGCCATCATCATATCGACCATCGCAAGATCAAGCGCATTCAGCGCCTTGGGACGGTTCAACAGGATACGACCAACCGGCCCGTCCTGTGAAAACAGAACCGGTGCTTCGGCGGTATTTTCCGATGAATTTGAAACTGTGCTCATAACCTAGTCTTTCAGGGCTGCACGCGCGATGATCAGGCGCATGATTTCGTTGGTACCTTCAAGGATCTGGTGCACCCGCAAATCGCGCAAAAGCCGCTCAATGGGATATTCCCGAATATAACCATATCCGCCATGAAGCTGCAGCGCTTCGTTACAGACGTTAAATCCGATATCCGTCGCAAACCGCTTGGCCATGGCACAGAACTGTGTGGCATCGTCGGTCTTGTGATCGAGCTTCCATGCCCCTTTATGAAGCATCAACCGGGCGGCTTCTAGTTCGGTCACCATATCGGCAAACTTGAACTGAAGCGCCTGAAACTGATCAAGGCTTTTGCCAAACTGCTTGCGTACTTTCATATGGTCGCGTGCATATTCCATGGCTGCGCGTGCACCGCCGATCGAACAGGCCGCGATATTCAAGCGCCCACCATCAAGGCCCTTCATGGCGAATTTGAACCCTTCGCCCTCTTCACCCAGACGATTTTCGACCGGCACCTTGCAATTACTAAAGATAACGGCCGCGGTCGGCTGACTGTTCCAGCCCATTTTTTCTTCGAGCTTGCCAAATGACAGACCTTCGGCGTCTTTGGGCACGATAAAGGTTGAAATGCCTTTCGGGCTGTCATCGCCGGTACGCGCCATAACGACATAAACGTCGCTTCTCGATCCGCCGGAAATAAACGCCTTCTCGCCATTCAGGATGTAATGGTTCCCATCGCGTTCTGCACGGGTGCGAAGCGACCCGGCATCCGACCCTGCCCCCGGCTCGGTCAGGCAGTAACTGGCGAAATGTTCCATTGTGACCAGCTTGGGCAAGTATTTCGCGCGCTGCGCGTCATTGCCAAACGTATCAATCATCCAGCAGGCCATATTATGAATCGAAATATAGGCCGCCGTTGACGGGCAAGCCGCGGCGAGTTCTTCGAAAATGACCGCAGCATCAAGGCGTCCAAGCCCCGTGCCACCATGCTCCTCGCCAGTATAGATCGCGGCAAAACCAAGTTCTGCTGCCTTGCGCAGGGTTTCTTCCGGGAAGATATGATTTGCATCCCAGTCGCCCGCATGCGGGGCCATTTCATTCAGTGCGAAATCGCGCGCAGCCTGGGCAAATGCCTGCTGATCTTCAGACAGGGTGAATTCCATTGGATCGCCGCCTCTTTTGCTTTTCTATTTTCCCTTTACGTAAACGTGAAATCGGCTTCTTGTCAATTCATTCGGTATAATCGTACCGAATTATCATAATTGCGCATGATAACGCCCGTCACGCGCATGTATCTGATCTGTTTCGCCAAATGTTCCTTGCAGATACAGGGCGGCTGCGCATACCCTCCTCGCGTCAGGAACAACGAAAAATCAGGGAAACATTCATCATGTCTTCGACCAAACCGGAAACCATTGTCCTTCATGCCGGCTACCGCGCCGAACCGACAACCGGTTCCGTTGCCGTGCCGCTTTATCAGACCACCAGCTATCAGTTCCGCGACACCCAGCATGCCGCAGACCTCTTTGCGCTTAAGGAACTTGGCAACATCTATACCCGTCTGATGAACCCGACCAATGATGTGCTTGAACAGCGCGTCGCTGCCCTTGATGGCGGCGCTGCGGCAGTCGCACTGGCATCGGGTCAGGCCGCATCAACCTTTGCGGTCCTTAACATCGCACAGGCAGGCGATAACATTGTCAGCTCCACCGACCTTTATGGCGGCACCTGGAACCTGTTTGCCAACACCTTCAAACAGATGGGCATCGAAGTCCGCTTTGCCGATCCGTCAGATCCGGAAAACTTCCGTCGCCTTGCCGATGACAAGACGCGCGGGTTCTACGCCGAAACCCTGCCGAACCCGAAACTTCAGGTCTTCCCGATCCGTGAAGTGGCCGATATCGGTGATGATCTTGGCATTCCGTTGATTGTTGATAACACCGCCGCACCGGTGATCTGCAAACCGATCGAACATGGCGCCAGCATCGTCATGTATTCGACCACAAAATTCATTGCCGGTCACGGCACGTCGGTTGGCGGCATTGTCGTTGATTCCGGCAAGTTCGATTGGGAAAAACACGCCAAGCGCTTCCCGCTCCTCAATGAACCGGACCCAAGCTATCACGGCGCGGTATGGACCGAGGCCGTCAAGCCCATTGGCCCAGTCGCCTATGCGATCAAACTGCGTTGCACGCTTCTGCGCGACGTTGGCGCGGCAGCATCGCCGTTCAACTCGTTCCAGACCATCCAGGGCATGGAAACCTTGCCACTGCGCATGGAACGCCATTGCGAAAACGCGATCAAGGTCGCCGACTTTCTCTCATCCCACTCCAAAGTCACCAAGGTCATCCATCCCAGCAAACAGGACGGCGAAAGCCGCCGCCGTGCCGATACCTACCTTAAAGGTGGTCTCGGCTCCCTGATGGGCTTTGAACTGGCGGGCGGCAAGGACGCCGGCGAGAAATTCATCAACTCGCTAGAGCTGTTCTATCATGTGGCCAATATCGGTGATACGCGCTCACTTGCCATTCACCCGGCGACAACGACTCACAGCCAGCTTTCCGAAGAAGATCGCCTGTCATCGGGCGTGACGGACGGTTATGTCCGCCTTTCCATCGGCATCGAGCATATTGACGACATTTTGGCGGACTTGACCCAGGCGCTTGATAAAGCTTGATCAATCCCCGCATCATTGCAGACTTCAAGAACCGGTCAGCCCCTCGTCTGGCCGGTTTTTTTATTGACGCTTTTGCAGGGCCGGGATAACCAATATCGGCAATACATGCACAACATGCAAAACAGGCAGTGCGATGTCGAGCGTCACCAACCGTCAGGGCGAAATCCAGAAACTTCTGCGCAGTCAGGGCACGGTTCATATCCATGATCTCGCCGCCCTTTTCCACGCGTCCCTTGATACGATCCGGCGCGATCTGCGCCAAATGGAAGAAAACGGCTATCTGCGTCGTATTCACGGGGGTGCAGTGCTGCCCAATACGGCGCACGAAAGCTACACCGAGCGGGCGCAGGAACTGCAACCCGAACGCACCGCCATTGCCCAAAAGGCCGCGCGTGATCTGATCCCCGATGATTGCGTGGCATTTTTCGATAGCGGCACCACCATCTGTGAAGTCGCGCGCAATCTGAAACCGTCCTTTCGCGGCACGGTGATCACAGTCAATCCGTTGATCGCGGTCGAGCTCGCCGATCATCCAAATGCCGAAGTCATCATGCTGGGCGGCACGTTCCGCAAGACCGATATGGCGGTATGTGGCCCAACAACCCTTGATGAACTCAGAAACTTCAACGCTGATCTCTCGTTGCTTGGCACCTGCGCCCTTCACCCCGAAGCCGGTCTTTCAACCAGCAGCCCCGAAGAACGCGCCACCAAGGCCGCCATGATCGTCCAATCGGCCGAGGTCATTGCCATCACCACCGCCGACAAGCTTGAAACAAGTCTCCCGCATCGGGTTTGTGACATTGATGCGATTTCGCATCTGGTGACGGGGCGCAAGCTTTCGACCGGCTATCTCTCCAACTACACCCGGCGCGGCTTGAATGTCATTCAGGCCTGATCATATCGCCCCACTCTGCGGAGCCGTTTAAGACATGCAAAGCCACGCCATTGCTCACAACCGGGTGCGCGCCATCTTCTTTTTGCATGGTGCGGCTTTTTCCAGCTGGGTGCCGCATATCCCGCTGGTGCAGGAACGTCTTGGCCTTGGGCATGATGATCTGGGTGGCATTCTTCTGGCCGCCGCCATCGGCGTTCTTGCCGTGATGCCGATTGCCGGGCGGCTTGCAGATCGGTTTGGCAGTGAACGCGTGGTCCGCTTTTCCGGCCTGTTCTATTTCATTGCCGTCGGCATTCCGGCCTTCATGCCCGATTACCTCAGCATTTCGATTGCGATGTTTGCGCTGGGCTTTTCTGGTGCGTTTCTCGACGTCGCGATGAATGCCAATGGCCTGCAGGTCGAACGGATCAAAGGCCGCAGCATCATGTCGGGCCTGCATGGCTTCTGGAGTCTGGGCGGCTTTGTCGGGGCGGGTATCGCCGCTGCCTGGTTCGCCCTGCCGCTTGGCAATGAGTTTCACCTGCCCTTCGTGCTGTCGCTGTTTCTCATCGCCCATCTAATCGCCCAGGCCGGACTTTTGGCTGATCACGATGCTTCCGCCTATCTCGCCCAAGAAAAAGAAGGCACCCGAACCTCCAACACAGTCACAAAGGACCGCAACCTGTTCCTGATGTTGCTGCCGTTCGGGGTTTGCGCCTTTATCGGCCAGTTCGGCGAAGGGGTGCTGACCGACTGGGCCACGGTTTTCATGAATTCCGAACTGTCTTCCGGACCGACATTGGCCGCCGTTGGCTTTGCCATCTATTCCTTTGCGATGGCCGCCACCCGTCTATCGGGTGATGCGTTGGTCACGCGCTTTGGCCGGGTGCAAGTGTTGCTGACAAGTTCCGTGCTGGCATCGCTTGGCACGCTTGTTTTGACTTTCTCCCCGCATATCGCTGTTGCCTGGCTTGGCTGTGCGATTGCCGGGATGGGGCTTGCGGTGATCTTGCCCTTGTTGCTGTCCGCCGCAGCCCAGACCACCGGCAAAGGTGGCGGTGCCGTGGTCTCGATCATTGCCGCAACGGGCTATTCCGCCATCATGGCCGGGCCACCAATCATTGGTGCAATTGGCGAGGCCGCTGGCCTTGTTAACGCCTTTACCTTAACGGCGATGTTCCTTGCCATGATCATCCCGGTTTATCTGCTAACCATGCGGAGCCGTTTGCAAATTGCGGGCAATGGTTGATCAAAGGCGCAATCTGCCGCATAAATTGCCCAGCCTCACATTACAGAGATTAGATCATGGTCAATAAATTCGCCTATGGCACCTTCCCCAGCACCCGCCAGCGCCGCAACCGCATGACCGACTGGTCGCGCCGCATGGTCGCGGAAACCCGATTGACCTCCCATGATCTGATCCTGCCGGTCTTTGTCATTGACGGCAAAAACGAACGCACTGCGATCCCGTCCATGCCGGGCGTCGAACGCCAGTCCGTCGATGTTCTGGTTGAAACCGCCAAGCATGCCGAAAAGCTCGGCATTCCGGCCCTGGCGCTGTTTCCCTATATCGATGCCAGCCTGAAGACCAAGGACGCGCGCGAAGCCTATAATCCCGACAACGTCGTCTGCCGTGCTGTCAAGGCGATCAAGGATGCCTGCCCCAATCTTGGCGTCATCACCGATGTCGCGCTTGATCCCTTCAATGCAGATGGGCAGGACGGCATCGTGGTCGATGGCCAGATCCTTAATGACGAAACCACCGAGGCGCTTGTGCGTCAGGCCCTTGTGCAGGCTCAGGCCGGGTGTGATGTGGTTGCGCCGTCCGACATGATGGATGGCCGTATTGGCGCCATCCGCAAAACGCTTGAGGATGCCAACCTCAAGAACGTTCAGATCATGTCCTATTCGGCGAAATACGCATCTTCGTTTTATGGCCCGTTCCGCGATGCGATCGGTTCGGCCAGCGCCCTTGGCAAAGCCGACAAGAAAACCTATCAGCTTGACCCGGCCAACAGTGACGAGGCCATGCGCGAAGTCGCCTATGACCTGGATGAAGGTGCTGACTCGGTCATCGTCAAACCCGGCCTGCCCTATCTTGATGTGCTTTATCGCGTCAAACAGGAATTCGGTGTGCCGGTTTTTGCTTATCAGGTATCGGGCGAATACGCGATGATCCGCGCAGCAGGTCAAAACGGCTGGCTTGATTATATCGGCTGCGCGATTGAAACCCTGTCCTGCTTTAAACGTGCTGGCGCCTCAGGCGTGCTGACCTATAGCGCGATTGAAGTCGCCGAGGCATTGGAAGGCTAAACTTCCGCCACGACATCATAAATTCCGCATTAAAAAAGGGCCTCAATCGAGGCCCTTTTGTTTTGGGTAACGCGGCTCTACATCAGGCGGACTGAACGGCAACCGCCTCGGCATCAACGTCAACGCCATGGCCAATTGCGCGTGCACAGAAATGCGGACGCAGGCCGGATCGGGCAAACGCCCCTTCGATATCCTGTCCATCGAGGAACCCGCCCCGATGCACCAGAAGGGTCTTGATCCCCGATGCCAGCCCACCAAGCACATCGGTATGCACCGTATCGCCCACCATCAGCACACGGTTGCGATCAACGCCCGGGTGGCGTTTCAGCACTTCCTCAAACACATGATGATACGGCTTGCCAACACATTGCGGCATCACACCCGATGCGTCGGCTGCCAGATGCGCAAAATATCCCGACTCAACCGACAGGAAATCACCCATCGGCGCACAGATATCCGGGTTGCCGACAAGGATCGGACGCGGATTGTCCTTCAGGCTTGCTTCCAGAAGGGTTTGCTGCGTATCGGTCCAGCTATCGGAATCAATCAGCAAAAAACCACCCACGGCATCATAAAGCGCGCGATCACGGCCAAGCGGTTCAACATCGCCCGGCAGAATATCAAACGGCCAGTCAGTCGGCGCCATCGCCCCCCAATGGGTGATATCGGCATGTTCACGCATAAGGGGTGCGACAAACTGCTGACTGCTGATCAGACTGTTATTGTCAAAATCAAAACCGCGATTGCGGTGACGCGCCAGAATGGCCTCGCCCGAGCTTGAGGCATCATTGGTGACAACGGCAATCTTCTTGCCCATCTCCTGGAGGGCGGCGACCGTTTTGACCGCGCCGGGGATGGCGCTTTGTCCGCTATTAAGCACCCCAAAGGCATCAAACACGATCAGGTCAAACTGATCGGCAATCGCCAGAAGGTTATCGACATAATCGGTGGCGGCCGGAACCGCATCGGGCTGAACCTGTGGCAGACGCTGTGCATAGCGCAAATAAGCACCCATGGCCTGCGCAAAATCCAGTTGCAACCGATTGGCACTCATCGTCGTTTCTCCCACTCAAACAGCACGTCATTCAAATTCCGGCGTATTCAAACCGATTAGCGCTTTAATTACACGTAAAATTATTCGCAACACCACAAACGCGGATAATCAACCGGAACACTTCACACGACCCAATTATCCATGCATCGTGCGCATAGCTCTGAAAAGTACTACACGCCGCAGACATGCGCACATTAGACAGGTTAACTAGAGATTTCAGCGATTTTTGCACTTTTCAAGCCACAGGCATGCAAAAAACGCATTGGATTATCTGCGCATTACCCCGTAGATTGCCCTCACGAAATGAATAGGACGTATCGACTGATGAATGCGCCGCCAAGCAGTTGATCATTCGATACATCCCATACAAACCGACACGTCAAACCAGCTAACTATTCCGCTTCGGAATATCTCGGTGAGAACATGCCGGTTAACTGAATTAGACGCCGAACAATCGGCCGGTTTGAAATAGGTGATGAAATGATCGTAACCAAGATTTTTGCTTTCCTCCGCGCTCTGCGCGTTCAGTACCAGACCCAGAGCGCGCTGCGTAAACTCGATCCGCGCGAACTGGCAGACATCGGTCTGAACCGCGACATGATCGACGATGTAGCACACCGAGTTGCTTTCGGTCGCTAAGCCACGACCGTAGCGTCCACGAGAAAACCCCGACAGAAATTCTGTCGGGGTTTTTTCTTTGCCTGCATTTCAGGGGCGCGAAACAAACGCGTGCTGCACTAATTGGCAAACAGCGCCTTGTGTTCTTCACGCAGAACATTCTTCTGCACCTTGCCCATCGCATTGCGCGGTAGTTCATCAACAAAGAACACGCGTTTTGGCACCTTGAAATTGGCGAGCTCGGATTTAATCGCAGAAATCACGCCCTCTTCGCTAAGCCCACCCTTCTCTTCCGGTACGATCACCGCGACAACCGCCTCGCCAAAGTCGGGGTGTTGAACGCCGATCACGGCACTTTCAACAACGCCATCCATCTTGTCGATCAGGGTTTCGATTTCCTTCGGATACACGTTAAACCCGCCGGAAATCAACAGATCCTTGGCACGCCCGACGATGTGGACATATCCCTTGGCATCGATCTTGGCGATGTCACCGGTGATAAAGAACCCGTCATCGCGGAATTCTTCGGCAGTTTTTTCGGGCATCTGCCAGTAACCGGCAAACACATTGGGTCCACGTGCTTCAAGCACGCCGATTTCATCCGTTCCCAAAACATTACCGTCTTCATCGCACACACGCACCTCGACATCGGGCAATGCCGGACCGACTGTGTGAACAATGCGCTCCCCATCAAGCGGGTTGGACGTCGCCATGCCCATTTCTGTCATGCCGTAACGTTCCAGCAGCGCCTTGCCCGTGCGCTCCTTGAAGGCAGTAAAGGTTTCGGGCAGAAGCGGTGCGGATCCAGAAATGAACAACCGCATGTTTGATGTCACATCGGCGGTGAAATCATCGCCCGACAACAAGCGCACATAGAAGGTCGGAACGCCCATCATCACGGTGCTGCGCGGCAAAAGTCCCATCACCTGGTCGCGATCAAATTTCGGCAGGAAAAACATGTTCGATCCCGACAGCATCACACAGTGGCACGCAATGAAAAGCCCATGGGTGTGGAAAATCGGCAAGGCATGCAGAAGCGTGTCGTTCCCCGTAAACCCCCAAAGCTTTTCCAGCGTCGCCGCATTGGACCACAGGTTCATCTGGGTCATCATCGCCCCCTTGGGCTTGCCGGTCGTGCCAGATGTGTAAAGAATGGCCGCCAGCTCATCATCTTCGCAGGCAACCGGGGCAAACTCCTTGGATTGCGATGCCGCCCCGTCCATCAGGCTGCCCTCGGCTTCCATGCCCAGGGTCAGAACGTGCGATACACCCTGCTCGTTCGCGATCGCCTTGACATCATCTTCACGATGGGGTTGGCACACGAAAATAATGGGAGATGCATTATCCATGAAATAGGCAAGCTCGCCCGCCTGATAGGCGGTATTAAGCGGCAGATAAACCAGCCCTGCACGAATGCAGCCAAGATAAAGAAACAGTGCTTCGGGGGATTTATCGACCTGAACCGCAACCCGATCACCCTTTTTCGCACCAAGCGACGTCAAAAGGCCCGCAATTCGGGCTGACGCATCATCCGCATCGCCATAGCTATAGGTTTTGCCATCCGGTGTTTCGATCAGAACCGAAGACAGGTCTGCCGGAAACCGGTCACGAATGCGCATGAATAGGCTGTTGGTCACTTTACTGCTTCCCCGAAACATTAGAATTGACCGGCAGGTTTCCCTGCCGGTCTTTTGTGCGGGCAGCATAGTGCAACCAACCATTATAGGTAAACAAGTACCTTTTTACCGCAATGATCGATTTTATCTGTGTTTCACACAGGTTTTGGGATCACCCCCCTAGTCCATCGCAACGTGGGGGAATTCACCATCCACATATGGGAAAGCTTCGCCCACCGTCACCTGCACTTCGGGATGGAACCCGTTGAAATGGGTGGCAAGCGCGTTGCTATAGGCCCCGATATGACCGAACTCGATCCAGTCGCCCTCGCGGATATCCGCAGGCAGCGTCACGGTTGCCGGCAAGACATCCATATTGTCGCAAGTCGGGCCATATATCGTGAAATCGAGTGTTTCCTCGGCATCGAAATCGCCATCGATACGCATCGGGCGAACCGGATACCGCAACTGCCCGGTCACGGTTTCCGACAGACTGCCGTAAACACCGTCATTGATGAACAGCGTATCTTCCTTGCGCAAGTGAACCTGCGTGATCAGCGAAATACCGCTGGAAACCAGCGCCCTGCCCGGTTCGCACATATAGGTGGTGTCGGGCATATCAAGCCACCGGATGCAATCCTTGATCTCATCCATGAACTCTTCAAGGCTGGCACCGCGCTGGTTCATATACTGACCGGGGAAACCGCCGCCCACGTCAATATGCTTGACCTTCACACCGGAAAAATCGACGACCTGACGAATAATCTCGACCGCGATCCGGTAACCAGTCGGCGTCGTGCATTGCGACCCTACATGGAAACACAGCCCGGCATGATAGCCGTACTCATCAACCTTTTTCAGAAGCTCGGCCGCCACCATCGGACGCGCGCCAAACTTGGCCGACAGGTTATAGGTCGCACCGGCTGGCGGGGTCGCCAGACGCACATGGATGACCAGGTTCGTATCGCCCTCGGTTTCCTCGCGGATTTTCTCAAGTTCTTCGATGGTGTCGATCACATAGTGATCAATCCCGAACACCCGATAGGCATTGCGGATGGCATCGCGGCTTTTGACCGGATGCATGAAATAGGCCTTCATCCCCGGGAACTGGCGACGCACGATAGAGATTTCCTCGGGCGAAGCGGTGTCAAAATGACGTACTCCGCCTTCGTGAAGATATCGCATGACCTCCGGATGCGGGTTGCATTTCACCGCATAAAGGACGTCTCCCGGGAACATTTCGACAAAGCGCTGCGCTGTTTCTCGAAGAATATTGGGTCTGAGGCAATACACCGGATAGGAAGGTTTGAGTTCCTTAACAACATCGAACGTCGTATCGAAATGACGTGGCACAATATACTCCATCGTTTACGAATATCAGGCGCCCAGACACGTACCGCCGCCGGGCTGGCCTTTTAGCGCGTTAAGCCTACCAGCCCTTTTGCAGGCTGTCATGTTCCTTGAATTTGCTATCGTTCTAATCGCGCACGAATTGCGCTTGATATTGCTTCGCCCTGCCGATAATTTGGTAAACCAATACCAAATAACCAATATCGTGCGCCCCACGCGTTTGAGCGGTCCCGCACGTCAACCTACAGGGAGCCTGAAATGCCCATCGATCCGATCCTTGATCCATCTGTTCTGGCCAAGGAACTGTCCGGCTATCATCTGATCAACGGAAAGCTTGTCGCCCCGAAAAACGGCAAGACCTTTGATGTTCTCAACCCGGCAACCGGCAAGGTCATCGGTCAGGCTGCCGACGGTGATGCCGACGACGTTGCACTCGCCGTCGCCGCCGCCAAAGAGGCGCAGAAGAATTGGGCCGAACGCCCGGCACGTGAACGCGGTAAGCTTTTGTCTGAATGCGGTCGTGTCCTGATGTCGCATTCCGAGGAACTCGGTCGTCTGGTCGCCTTGGAATCAGGTAAGGCGCTGCGCACTGAAAGCCGGGTCGAGGCATCGGTTCTGGCAGATATGTTCGTCTTCTTTGGCGGCCTCGCGTCCGAGCTCAAGGGCGAAACGGTTCCGTTCAACCCGAACATGATGACCCTCACCACCCGCGAGGCCGTGGGCGTCGTCGGTGCGATTATTCCCTGGAACGTACCGATGATGTTGATGGCGATCAAGGTCGCCCCCGCACTGGTTGCAGGCAACGCGGTGGTCGTCAAATCCGCCGAAGACACCCCGCTTGCGGTTCTGCGCGTGTGCCAGATCATGCAGGAAGTTCTGCCGGCTGGCGTATTTAACATCCTGTCGGGCTTTGGTCCGTCATGCGGTGGCCCGCTGGTTGAACACAAGGATGTCAAAAAGGTTTCCTTCACCGGGTCGGTTGAAACCGGTCGGACTGTTTACCGCGCCGCCGCCGAAAAGCTTATTCCGGTCACCCTCGAACTTGGTGGCAAGTCACCGATGATCGTCATGGGCGACGCCGACCTTGATAAGGCCATCGCCGGTGCAATTGGCGGCATGCGCTTTACCCGTCAGGGACAGAGCTGCACGGCAGCTTCGCGCATGCTGGTGCATGAAAGCCTGCATGACGAATTCGTCAAACGCCTGATCGATAAGGTCAACAGCCTTAAAATGGGTGACCCGCTGGATGAAGAAACCGACATCGGTACGATCATCAACCGCAAACAGTTCGACAAAGTCTGCGGTTATATCGAAACCGGCGAGAAAGAAGGTGCCACCAAGAACGAACTCAGCGCCCTTCCCACTGACAGCGCCCTTTCCGACGGCCTGTTTGTCCGCCCGGTAATCTTCACCGATGTTGATCCAGATGCCCGTGTGGCCCGCGAAGAAATCTTTGGCCCGGTTGCTTGTGTCTTTAAATTCAAAACCTTTGAAGAGGCGCTTGAACTTGCCAATGACAGCGATTTTGGCCTGGCAGCAACCGTCTGGACGACGGACCTTAAAACCGCCCTTGTCGCGACCAAACGCCTTGAAGCCGGCTTCGTTCAGGTCAACCAGAACCTTGTTGTTCAGCCGAACCTGTCTTATGGCGGCATCAAGCTTTCGGGTCTTGGCAAGGAAGCATCGCTTGAAAGCATGCTTGAGCACTTCACCTACAAAAAGACCGTTATCCTGAACATGGAATAACAGGTCGCGCGTCAGACACGCCAAACATCAAGAAACCGGGTTGCACATAACGCAACCCGGTTTTTCTTTTCGCGTACTTGACCTTGCCCCTGCAATCCGCAAAGGTGCGTTTGTTAAACACATCCAAACCCGGAAAGTACATGGCTATGTCTGCAGCTACTGACATCTTCGCATCACACTCCCGCTCGACGCTTCGTGCCGGTGTGATCGCCATGATTATGGGTATTTCCGACCTGCGAATGTGATCCCTGTCATCTGCGGATGACAGGTCCGGTTGATTACCGTTTTTCACCCAACACATGATAATATTGCCACCTCACCATAAAGATGGCGGCCGCAGGAGCATGGAAATTATGACTGTTTCCTATCACGATATCGTTCGCGCATCCGGATTGCTTGAAGACATCGTCGCCAAAACACCACTGGTAAAATCTTTAACGCTGTCAAACATTTGCCAGGCGGAAGTTTATCTTAAACTTGAAAACCAGCAATATACCGCCTCCTTCAAGGAACGGGGCGCCTATGTCAAACTGGCAAGCCTGACACCCGAAGAACGCGAAAAAGGCGTCATCGCCGTTTCGGCCGGAAACCACGCGCAAGGTGTTGCCTATAACGCCAAGCGGCTTGGTATCCCTGCCACCATCGTGATGCCCAAAAACACGCCTTACACCAAGGTGCATCATACGCGCTCCCACGGTGCCGAAGTCGTTCTGACCGGCAATGTCTTTGCCGAAAGCCTGGAGGCTGCCGGTCGCATTCAACAGGAACGCGGTCTGACATTTGTGCACCCGTTTGATGATCCGCATATCATTGCCGGTCAAGGGACCGTCGGGCTCGAAATCCTCAATGAGACCAACGATATCGACACCATCGTCGTACCGGTTGGTGGCGGCGGCCTGGCATCGGGTATTGTGACCGCAATCAAATCCCGCCGACCCGACATCGAAGTCGTTGGCGTTGAGACCAAGCTGTACCCTTGCATGTATGAAGGCATGCATGACAAGGAATTCACCGGCGGTGGCGTAACCATTGCCGAGGGCATCGCGGTCAAGCAGCCCGGCGGCCTCACGCTTCAGATCTGCAAGGAAAAGCTTGATGATGTCGTTCTGGTCGAGGAAAGCTCGATCGAACGTTCCATCCAGATGCTGATCGAGATCGAAAAAAGTGTCGTCGAAGGTGCCGGTGCTGCCCCGCTTGCCGCCCTGCTCGATCACCCTGAGCGCTTCAAGGGCAAGAAAGTCTGCCTGGTTATCAGTGGTGGCAATATCGACACCCGCCTGCTGGCACAGGTTCTGATGCGCGGCATGGCGCGCGAAGGGCGTCTTGTTCGCGTGCGGATCGAGATCCCCGATGTCCCGGGCGCATTGTCGACCATCAGCGCGCTGATTGGCGAAGAAGATGCCAACATCATCGAAGTTTACCACAAGCGTCACTTCTATGATGTTCCGGCCAAGCAGACCGATGTTGATATGGTTCTTGAAGTCCGCGACACCCAGCACGGTCAGGATGTGATTGACCGCCTGATCAAGGAAGGCTTTGGGGGACGGTTGCTCGGCAACACGTCGCTCGACTGAGAAACATTACGCAAACAAACTCGCAAACAAAAAGGGCCGCTGGCATTCCGCCGCGGCCCTTTTATTTCTTTAAGCACGGCCTTAAAGGCGCACTCAGTCGCCCAAGGCGCGATACCGGCCACCGTAATACAGCAGCGGCGCGCCCGTTTCCCCCATCACCAGTTCGCGGACATGGCCAACGATGATGCTGTGATCACCACCTTCGTGCAATGCATGGCGCTCGCAGGTGAACGCGGCAACGCTGCCGGTCAGGCGCGGCATGCCAAGGCTGTCATCCTCATACGCGATCTTGTCCCAGCCATCCTGTCCGGGGGCTGAAAACACCTCGGATGCCTGTTTCTGGTCCTGGCTCAGAATATTGATGCAAAACCGCGTCGCCTCGCCGGTAAACAGCGCGTGCGTCGCAGCACGGTGATCGACCGAAAACAAAACCAGCGCCGGATCCAGCGATACCGAGGCAAAGCTGTTGATGGTAATGCCTGCTTTTGCACCGTCGGCAGCACGGGTCGTTACAACGGCCACACCGGTTGTGAACTGACCAAGGCAATCGCGAAAATCACGCGGAGAGAAAGACATATTTAAGAATGCTCTTGTATACGAAGTCGGATGGTTGACGCGCCCCGCATGCAGGGCTTGGGGAAAATGGCGTCTAATCATCGCCCTGTCAAACCTAACTCGCTGCTAATTTAAACGCGATGTTAATAAGATTAAAACTTAATAAGAGCATATAGATGCTAGAAACGCGTTCTGCACTGCCGCAGAAGACAGATGTTTCAATGAACACGGGGATGATCGTTCAGGAATCTGGCGTGGGGTAGCGGAGAAGAAAAAGAATGTTCTTGATCATTGGCTATATTATCGTAATTGGCTCTGTTCTGGGCGGTTATCTGCCGCATGGCGAATTTGGAATTCTGGTCCAACCCCTTGAAGTTCTGATCATTTTCGGTGCAGCGTTTGGTGCCTATCTGACGGCGAACCCGCTTGGCATTGTGAAGAAATCCTTCACATACACTCTGCGCGCCATGAAAGGCCCCAAGAAAAAAGCAGCTTACCAGGAACTCCTGATCTGTCTGTACGCGGTCTTCCGTCTGGCAAAATCCAAAGGCGACCTCGCACTTGAAAGCCACGTGGAGAACCCGGAAAGCTCGGCCCTGTTTTCCAATTTCCCGACGCTGATGAAAGATCATCATGCGATGGAATTCATGTGCGATTATCTTCGACTGCTGACCCTTGGTACAACCAACTCCTATGAGCTTGAAGCGGTCATGGATCAGGAACTTGAAACCCACCATGAAGAAGAACATGCCGTCGCAGCTGCGGTTCAGACTGCCGGTGACGGCCTCCCGGCACTTGGCATTGTTGCCGCGGTTCTTGGTGTGATTGTCACCATGAGCTCAGTTACCGAGCCGCCTGAAATTCTCGGTGGCCTGATTGCAGCCGCCCTTGTCGGCACCTTCCTTGGTATTCTGGGCGCCTATGGCTTTGTTGGCCCGACCGCATCCATCATCAAAAACACTGTTGATATGGACGGGAAATATTATGGCTGCATCAAAGCCGCGCTGATCGGCCATATGCAGGGATATGCCCCGCAAGTCTCGGTTGAATTCGCGCGCAAGACACTCCCGCATAATCTTCGGCCCAGCTTCAAGGAACTCGACGATGCGCTGCAAGACGCGCCGTCGGCCTGAACCTGAGTTCGTTTAAGGGACACCGCAGCACATGCCAGATATCGTCATAAAAAAGATCAAGAAAGGTGGGCACGGGCATCACGGTGGTGCGTGGAAAGTTGCCTATGCTGACTTTGTGACGGCGATGATGGCGTTCTTCCTGCTGCTGTGGCTGCTTTCAAGCGCGACCGAGGAACAGTTGCAAGGCGTATCGATGTATTTCACGCCGGAAACCATCTCGCAAAATGCGTCGGGTTCTGGTGGCTTGCTGGGTGGTACCAGCCTTGCCGAAGAAGGCTCGATGCGTTCTGAATTCGGCAATCCCAGCATCAGCATGGATATCCCGCCGGTTGAAACACCCGAACAACGCGAAGCCATCCGGGTTGCCCAGATGGAAGAACAGGAATTAAACGAGGCACAGGAAGAACTCCTCAAGGCAATCGAAGCCAACGAGGAACTTCAAGGCCTTGAAAAGAACATCCGTATTGAAAATACCGACGAAGGCCTGCGCATCCAGATCCTCGATGAAGACGGAACGGCCATGTTCCCGAGCGGCAGTGCTGCCATGGCCGAACATACCCGGCTTCTGTTGCAGCAAGTAGCTGACGTGATCGAAAATATGCCCCAGGATGTCTCGATCGAAGGCCATACTGACGCTGTGCCATTTAACCGAACGGATGGCTATTCCAACTGGGAACTTTCGGCTGACCGTGCGCTTGCAACCCGTCGCGCCCTTGAAGACATGGGGCTTGAAACGGCCCGCTTTGCCAAGGTTGCCGGCCTGTCGGATACGGACCCGCTTCTACCCGATGCACCTGAAAATGAAAGCAACCGCCGTATCAGCATCACCCTGCTGCGCGGTACCGGTGAACGCTCTGAGCTGACCGGTGACGGTCAGACCGCACCAGCAGGTGAAAGCCCGGCGCCACCAGCCCAACCGGCACAAGATGAAAACCAGCGCCGCCCGACCTTCTCGGTCCCGTCGCAACAGTGATTTCGGGCACTGGATGAGAATTCAGTGCCCTTTTGCTTGTCAGGCCTTTAAACTGTCATAAATCAAACCTAATCTCATAAGGTAGTTCTTCTTGATGTGACCGGGACTGATCGGACCAAGTGACAGTTAATCAGCGGCGCCTGACCCAGCATTATTTCATGACCGCACCAATGCCGTGCCCCTACTTGCCCGGCCGGTTCGAGCGTAAGCTGGTCACCGAGCTGCGCGGGCCAGAAGCCAACAATGTCCATGATCTGTTGTCGCGGGCCGGTTTCCGTCGCAGTCACTCCATTGCCTATTTGCCCGCATGCAGCGACTGCAACGCCTGTATTCCGGTACGTGTGTGTTGTGAAGGGTTTACTCCCGGCCGGTCGTTTCGCCGCATCAAGAACAAAAACAGCGACCTTGTCCGCAGCGTCATGCCGCCAACTGCGACGCAGGAACAATATCAACTTTTCAGCACCTATCAGGATGCCCGCCACGGCAATGGTGACATGGCGCGCATGGATGCACGTGACTACCGTGCAATGATCGAAGACAGCACGGTGGAAACCTCGATCTTTGAATATCGTCGTGCGGATGACAGCCTGATTGCCGTCGCACTGGTCGATATTCTGGCTGACGGCCTGTCAGCGGTGTACAGCTTCTTTGATCCTGCCGAAGACCGCCGGGGACTGGGCACATACATAATTCTTGATCTGATCGACGAAGCCAGAATGCTGTCACTTCCCCATATCTATCTGGGTTACTGGATCGATGAGTGTCGCAAAATGTCTTATAAAATGCGCTTCCAGCCTCTTGAAGGATTTAGAGACGGCCAGTGGGTCGCAATGGAAGACTCCGAATAAGCTTTTTGGGCTTGCGCTCTGCACCAATTGCCTGAACCACTTTTCCCAATTAGACTAAAGTACGATACGACAACTCGATCCTTGGTTGCCTGCCCGTAAAGACGCATATAAGCTGCGGTTCATAGCCGATAAGACCGGCTTTTACTGATAAATCATGAGCTTGCATCTTTGGGAGGTTGTAACCAATGAAACGTCGTCAATTTCTTTCCGGCGCCGCCGTAGCAGGTGCGACTGCTGCTGCCGCGTCAACTTTCGCCAAACCGGCAATTGCCCAGGACGTCCGTGAGTGGCGCCTTATCACCACTTGGCCGAAAAACTTTCCGGGCCTTGGCACCGGTGCGAACCTTCTTGCCGAATACATCACCAAGGCATCCGAAGGTCGTCTGAAAGTGACCGTGTTCGGCGCGGGTGAAATCGTTCCGGCATTCGAAGCCATCGACGCTGTCGGCAGCGGCACGGTCGAAATGGGCCACGGCGCGCCTTACTACTGGAAAGGCAAGGTTGATGCGACCCAGTATATCGCCGCAATGCCGTTCGGTCTGAACGCCCAGGAACAGAATGCATGGTTCCAGTGGGGTGGCGGTCAGGAACTGGCGGACAAGGTCTATGCAGAACTGAACTGTAAGTTCTTCCCGTCGGGCAACACCGGCACGCAGATGGGCGGCTGGTTCAACAAGGAAATGAACACCATTGATGACTATAAAGGTCTGAAAATGCGTATTCCGGGCCTTGGTGGCGAAGTTGTCAAAGCCGCAGGTGCTAACGTTGTGAACCTTCCGGGTGGCGAAATTCCGCCGGCCCTTCAGTCGGGCGCGATCGACGCGACCGAGTGGGTTGGTCCGTATAACGACCTTGCATTTGGCCTCTATAAATCGGCGAAATACTACTACTACCCGGGCTGGCACGAGCCGGCGACCGTTCTCGACAACTTCATCAACCTGGATGCATGGAACGCACTCCCGGATGATCTGAAAGCCATCGTCGAGCAGGCAAACCGTGCCGTTAACCAGATGGTTCTGTCCGAATTCACCGCCCGTAACGTTCAGGCACTTGATACCCTGCGTAACAAGCACGGCGTTGATGTTCGTCCG
Organism: Thalassospira sp. ABL2_045; assembly: GCF_056161285.1. Taxonomy (NCBI): domain Bacteria; kingdom Pseudomonadati; phylum Pseudomonadota; class Alphaproteobacteria; order Rhodospirillales; family Thalassospiraceae; genus Thalassospira; species Thalassospira sp. ABL2_045. The sequence continues at coordinate 139,389 of NZ_JBSWYV010000004.1, forward strand.
TTCTCTGACGACATTCTCACCAACCTTGGCAAACTGTCCGGTGAAGTTCTGCGTGACCTCGTTGCGTCGAACCCGCTGTCTCAGGAAGTCTTCGAAAGCCTGATTGCCTTCCGTACCCAGTCGATCGCATGGTCGAAATTCTCGGAATCAGCATTCGCACAGGCACGTGTCCTGCCGTTCAAATACTAAGTTCTCCGAAACCGGAAAACGACAAAGGGCTGGCATCTGCCAGCCCTTTTTGTTTGCCCTGTGCCAAGCTGATCGGGCGGAAAACAGATATAAAAAAGGCACCCGACTTGGGTGCCTTTTTCTTTGAAGATATGTCGCTATCGTTCCTAGAACAGAATGCTCGGCAACCAGGTTGCCAGCCATGGGAAGGCCGCAACAAGGCACAGGCCCAGCATCTGAATGATCACAAACGGAATGATACCGCGATAGATATCAAGTGTCCTGATTGCCGCAGGGGCCACACCGCGCAGATAGAACAGCGCGAAGCCAAATGGCGGCGTCAGGAAGCTGGTCTGCAGGTTGATTGCAATCATCACACCCAGCCAAACCGGATCGATATCAAGCTTGAGCAGAATCGGACCCACGATCGGGATCACGACAAAGACGATCTCGATGAAATCAAGGAAGAAGCCCATGAAGAACATAAGCAACATCACGACCAGCATCGCACTGAACACACCACCAGGAAGGTTGTGAAGCAGTTCCTCGACCAGGTGATCACCACCAAGGCCACGGAACACCAGCGAGAATACCGATGCACCAAGCAGAATGACAAACACCATCGCACTGACCTGAACCGTCTGGCGCACCACATGGCGCAGAACCGGCATATCAAGGCGCTTGTAGAACGCAGCCAGAATGGTCGCACCAACCGAACCAAATGCAGCCGATTCCGTCGGGGTCGCAATACCGGTCAGAATCGAGCCCAGAACTGCAACAATCAGCAATGCCGGTGGCAGCAAGGCGCGCAGCACTTCACCCCAAAGACCTTCAGGGCGTTTGCCTTCCACCAGTGCCGGGGCCGACTTCGGATCGATCAGTGATTTGATGATGATCCAGCCGATATAAAGCGCAACCAGCATAAGACCCGGGATAAAGGCACCGGCAAACAGATCCATCACCGAAATCGGTTCCGGTGCCCAGTTGCCAAGCGAACGCTGCGCCTCGGCATAGGCCCCCTGAAGGATATCACCCAGCAGAACCAGAACGATGGACGGTGGAATGATCTGACCAAGCGTACCGGATGCGCAGATCACACCGGTCGAAAGTTTCGGATCATACCCGGCTTTCTGCATCGCCGGCAGGCTGAGCAAACCCATGGTCACAACCGTCGCACCGACAATACCGGTCGATGCGGCCAGCAACATGCCAACAATCACAACCGAAATGCCAAGACCGCCACGCATGGTGCCAAACAGCATGCCCATGGTGGTCAGGAGCTTCTCGGCGATCCGGGCGCGTTCGAGCATCACGCCCATGAACACGAACAGCGGGATCGCAACATAAAGCTCGTTGGTCATCACACCGAAATAGCGTGACGGCAAGGAGCCCAAAAGCGGCATATCGAAAACGCCCATCGAATTGCCGATAAGCGCAAATGCAAGACCGGTCCCCGCAAGCGAGAAGGCAACAGGAAAACCGAGAAGAAGCACACCGCACGCAGCGGCGAACATTACCAGGCTAAGAATTTCCCCCGACATCAGACGCCCTCGTGCTCTTCTTCTTGAATTTCAAACTCTTTGTGACCTGCAAGGACCAGAATGCTGCGTGCCGCAAGCGACAGCCCCTGAAGCAGCATCAGGACACAAAAGACCAAAATCACAGACTTATATAAAAACAGGCCCGGAAGCCCGCCGGTTTGATGGGATCCCTCAATGCGCTCCCAACTGGTCGCAACATAGGGGTAACTGTACATGAACATCATGATGATGACCGGTGCCAGCAGGAACAGGGACCCAAACAGATCAACCCATGCCTTGTACCGAGCCGAAGCCGGACGATAGAACACGTCGACGCGGACATGGCCACCATGCAGCAGCGTATAACCGGCACCGACCATGAACATGATGCCATACAGCCACATATAGCTTTCCTGCATCGACACCCAGCCAATCGCAAAACCATAACGCAATGTGGCCACCAAAAACGTGATCACCACCATCGGGATCACCAGCCAGGCCACGCCGCGTCCAATCCAGTCATTAAGACCATCGATCACGCGGACGAAATTTCCGAGAAATCTCACTTTTCACTCCCAAGCCCTTTTTGAATTTCACAGGAAAATTGCGAGCATCCTGCTTATCAGGGTGGGAAGTTACATATTAACCACCTAAAACGCTATATCTTTTGCACCGAATTTCCGCCATTTCTGCCGGGAAATGTAACAAATGATCGGTCCTGCATCATTTTTCGCCATTCACGCAGAGAAAAAGCCGGATGGCATCGCACCATCCGGCTTTCATAAACGTCTTGTATCGCGTGTTATTCGAACTTGTTGGACCGCGGGAAACCGTTCGGCGGCAGGCGCCCTGCTCCGGCACGTTTGCCAATCCATTCAGCAAGTTCGGTCACGGTACGGGTACGACCTTCACTGCCACCCATGGTCCAGCTCAGACCGTCTTCAAGGTTAAACAGCATCAAGTCAGACAAGCCACCCTGACGATATTTCTGCAAGATCACACCACGGCCACGGGTCATCTCCGGGATTTCGGAAACCGGGTAAATTAGAAGCTTGCGGTTGTCACCCAAAACCGCCACATGATCGTTTTCGACCGGCTCGAAGATCTTGGCAACTTCACCGGTACCAAGATTAAGAACCTGTTTGCCGTTCTTGGTCTGTGCGACCACTTCTTTTTCGGCCACCTGGAATCCACGACCACCAGAACTTGCCACAAGCAGGTTCCGCCCGTCCTTGTGAACAACCATCGAAACGATGTCATGTTCCTGGGGCAGATCGATGGAAAGACGGATCGGCTCACCATGGCCACGCCCGCCCGGCAGCTTGTCACACGACATGGTGTAACAACGCCCGGCTGTTGAGAGGATCAGAAGCTTGTCGGTGGTAAAGGCCTTCAGCGCAAAACGATGCTCGTCACCATCCTTGAACTTGAGGTCGCTGACGTCGGCAACATGGCCCTTAAGCGCACGTACCCAGCCCATTTTCGAACAGATGACCGTAATCGGTTCGCGTTCGATCAACGCTTCCAGCGGCACTTCAATTTCTTCCGGCGCATCACCGATCTCGGTACGGCGTTTGCCAATGGCAGTTTTCTTGCCAAAGGTCTCGCGCATCACCTCGATCTCGTCGCGGATTTTCTCCCAGCGCATGCTTTCGCTGGCAAGAAGCGCTTCAAGACCCTGTTTTTCTTCGGTCAGTTTGGCGTGCTCGTTCTTGATTTCCATCTCTTCGAGCTTGCGCAAAGACCGCAGACGCATGTTCAGGATCGCATCCGCCTGCACTTCGGTAAGGTCAAAGGCCTTCATCAATGCGTTCTTCGGCTCATCCTCATAACGGATGATCCGGATCACTTCATCAAGGTTGAGATAGGCAACAAGATAGCCTTCCAACACTTCAAGACGATGATTGATCTTGGCCAGCCGATGGTTGGAACGACGGATCAGAACGTCCTGACGGTGTGCAAGGAACGCGCGCAGCACTTCACGCAGGTTCATCACCCGCGGCGTGTTATCCGCATCCAGAACGTTCATGTTCAAGCCAAACCGGATTTCCAGTTCAGTATTCTTGAACAGCATTTCCATCAGATGTTCCGGCTCAACCGCACGGGTGCGTGGTTCCAGAACCAGACGGATCACATCGGTCGATTCATCGCGAACATCGTTCAGAAGCGGCAATTTCTTTGCCACCATCAGATCGGCAATACGTTCAACCAGCTTGGCTTTCTGAACCTGATACGGAATTTCCGTGATCACGACCTGATACAGACCGTGGCTCAGCTTCTCGACTTCCCATTTTGCCCGAAGGCGGAACGACCCGCGCCCCGTGGCATAGGCTTCAAGAATGTTTTCACGCGGTTCGACCAAAACACCACCGGTCGGGAAGTCCGGCCCTGGGACACAGCGCGCCAGCTGCGCAATCGAGGTTTCCGGATCATCAATCAGCTTGATCAGGCCAGCGCACAATTCGCCAACGTTATGGGGCGGAATATTGGTCGCCATACCCACGGCGATACCGGCCGCACCATTGGCAAGAAGGTTCGGGAAGGCTGCCGGCATGACAACCGGTTCCTGTTCCTCACCATCATAGGTCGGGCGGAAATCAACCGCATCCTCGTCAAGGCCGTCCATCAGGGCGGCAGCAATCGCGGTCATACGGGCTTCGGTGTAACGCATCGCAGCAGCGTTATCGCCATCGATGTTCCCGAAGTTCCCCTGACCATCGACCAGCGGATAACGCACCGCGAAATCCTGGGCCAGACGAACCAGCGCGTCATAGACCGACTGATCACCATGCGGGTGATATTTACCGATCACGTCACCGACAACACGCGCGCATTTCTTGAACCCCTGCTCCGGGTTCAGTTTAAGCTGACGCATGGCGTAAAGAAGACGGCGATGCACAGGCTTGAGACCATCACGCACATCAGGCAGGGAACGCGACATGATCGTCGACATCGCATAGGCGAGATAACGTTCGCTCAGCGCGTCGGCAAGTCGGGTTTCCCTGATTTGTCCGGAACCGGCCGGATCGGAAGTCTTGGTGCTCATGAACGATTTTTCTTGTTGCTTGTCAAAATGGACATGTGCAAGTGCGTTCGAAACCGAACACCTTACGTTATTGGCAACATACTACGCCGGGCATGGGCTTGGTCAACATATGGCGCACAATTTGCCGAATTTATTTTTCTTCGCCAAGATCTGTGCGCCAGACATAACTGACAAGCCGATCACGCGCCGCCACGGGTTTGATGCCTTTTGCCTCGAAAATATCGCGGTGAATGAAAAACCCGGTCAGTTTCAAACCATCACGAAACTGCTCCCCGAGCGACATTTCCCGACGCGAAGATGCCGCCCGCCCGCCTGCCAGAAAGGCTGGCAAGGGCAACAACCGATCCCGATAGGCATTCCCGGATACCTCCCCCACAGCACGCCCGCTTTTGGGTGATACATAGGCAAGATTTTCGGTTTCATCCGTCGCCGCACACCGATCAAGCGCAAGGCCATAACCAAGCTCTTCGAGCAAGCCGACTTCCCAGCGGATATAGGCCGGAAGCCACTGCTCGGATTTAAGGGCGCTCATCAGCGCAACGGTGCCGTGATAAAGATCGGGATGGGCTTCGCGTTCCGGCAAGGTCGCATCAAGCATAGCACAAGCCGAACTCATCGCCATTAATGGCCCGGCTTGCAATAAAAGGTCTGCGGCATGTGCGCCGGTCAGCTCACAGCGAAACTGCCCCAGATGTTCGGCCAGTCGGGCGGACCACCCCACCCCGATTTCATTTCCGGGCTCAAGCGTCCCGCGCATGGATTTGCTGGTCGCACCGCGCACCAGACCGGCATGGCGGCCATAATCGCGGGTCAAGACAGAAAGACGGACTGAGTTTTCGCCCAGTTTACGCGTTGAAAGAACGATGCCGTCGTCCCGCCAATCCATTAGAAAAATCCGCTGGGCATGATCAGGCGGGTGACAAGGAAAAAGAACCCAAGCAGGCACGACGCCAAACTGAACAGGGCAAGCCCAAAGACCACCTTGCGCAGGATCGGACGGTTCGGGATCTCGTCGATGGCGTCTGTTAGCGGGTCTTCCGAATTATTTCTCATCAGCCGGGGCCTCCACCCGTCATGCGCCAGAACAGGCCCAGCACGAACACGGCAATTGCGACCAATAGCGCAACCAGATTGAGCGGTTTGTGCAGGAACGATTTTTCACGTTGCACGGATGTGCTGGAACTGCGGTTGCGAAACGGCCGTCTGGCAACACGCGCGACAATCATTGCGGCAGCAGCGCCGACAACGATCATGACAATTCCCCAGACGGATCCGATTTCCATTACCTACCCGGCACTTTATGGTCAGTCGATATGCGGCCAATCACATGCTTACGCGTTGTGATCAAGGCCCCACATGGCAAAGCGATTGGGATCATCACCCCAGTTTTCGCGTACCTTCACAAACAGGAACAGATGCACACGGCGCTCGAAAATAGCTTCAAGTTCCTTGCGCGCATCACTGCCCAACGCCTTGATACGTTTACCACCTTTGCCAAGAATGATTGCCTTCTGGCCTTCACGCTCGACAAAGATCGTCTGCTCAAGCTTGACCGACCCGTCCTTGCGTTCTTCCCAAAGCTCCGTCTCGACTGTTGCCGAATAGGGAAGCTCCTGCTGAAGCTGGTAATAAAGCTTCTCGCGGGTGATTTCGGCCGCAAGCAGTCGCAACGGCATGTCCGAAACATCGTCTTCCGGGAACATCCACGGACCGTCAGGCATCTTCGCGGCAAGGAAGTTCACCAGATCCTGGGTTCCTGCCCCCTTCTTGGCCGAAATCATGAAGACATCGGTAAACACATCATGCGCAAACAGGTCTTGCGACAGGCGCAGAAGCTTTTCCTTGTCCGAAACCTTGTCGACCTTGTTAAGTGCCAGGATCGCCTTGCGGTTCTGATCTTTAAGCTGATTGATGATGGCAAGGTCTTCATCGGTGACACCACTTCCGGCATCAATCACCAGAACAACAAGATCCGCATCATCCGCACCATTCCAGGCGGCCTTGACCATTGCCCGGTCAAGGCGGCGTTTGGGGGCGAAAATACCCGGGGTATCAATGAAAACAATCTGCGCATCTTCGGTCATGACGATGCCACGTACGCGGGTACGGGTCGTCTGGACCTTTGGCGAGACAATCGACACTTTCGTGCCGACCAGCTGGTTCAAAAGCGTTGATTTGCCAGCATTCGGTGCACCAACGAGGGCCACAAAGCCGCAACGCTGCTGATAAGGTAATCTGTCTTCGGCCACCGGTTCGGGAACCTCATTCATCACTAAGTTTTTCCAACATCAATTTGGCGGCGAGTTGCTCCGCCTCGCGTTTCGATTTGCCTTCCGCACTGACACTTTCACCGTCTCCGGTGGTCAGTTCGATGGTAAATACCGGCGCGTGGGCCGGGCCTTCACGCCCGACCATCTCATATTTCGGCAGCGGCTTGCCCCGCCCTTGCAGCCATTCCTGAAGCTGCGTCTTGGCATCCTGTGGCGGCTTGTTGGCTTCATCAAGAAGCGGCGTCCACAGCTTTTCAATAAACCGCCGTGCCGGCTCAAGCCCGCCATCCAGATAGAGTGCGGCAATCACCGCCTCCATGCAATCAGATAAAATCGCCGGATTGGTGTCCGCACCTGCGGCACGTTCGCCCTTGGCCATCTGGATATGCTCACCCAATTTGATCTGTTCGGCCACACGCGCAAGGGTCTCGCGGCGAACAAGTGCGACAAACCGCTTGGCCATCGCCCCTTCGCGTTCACGCCCGAAACGGGTGTAAAGCATTTCGGCCACGACAAGACCCAGCACCCGGTCGCCAAGGAACTCAAGGCGCTCGTTGCCGCCGCTCAGCATATCCTTTCCCTTGGCCGCACTGCGATGGGTCAAGGCCACACGCAGAAGGTCCGGGTCGGAAAAACCGTGATCAATCTCGGCGATCACCGGCAAGCCGTCGCTCATCAGTTAACCCCCTGAAACAGGCGATCAAAGCGGATGCTGCCAAGGTCATAAACCGGCTGGGAGCTGTCCTTGGAATAGAATAGGAATTCTGCACGCCCGACCAGGTTTTCAATCGGAACGAACCGGAACCGCGACGGGAAGGCACGACTATCGGCCGAATTATCCCGGTTATCGCCCATCATGAAGAAGTGACCTTCGGGCACGGTAAAGGCCTCGGTATTGTCACTCGGCCCCTGATCGCCAAACATTTCGAGGATGCGGTGTACGCGGCCATTCGGCAGGGTTTCAATATATTGCGGCACGGCTGCTGAACGCCCGCCACCATCGGTCAGGATGTAATCCTCGATGCGTTCGCGCTCGGTCATCTTGTTGTTGATGTAAAGACGGCCTTCCTTGACCTGGACCGTATCGCCCGGCAGGCCGATCACACGTTTGATGTAATCCTGCGACGTATCGGACGGCAGTTTGAAGACCACAACATCACCACGCTCCGGCTCGCTTTCAAATACGCGGCCCGGAATGATCGGCAGGCTGAACGGCATGCTGTGCTTCGAATACCCATACGAGAATTTCGACACGAACAGGTAATCGCCCACCAGCAAGGTCGGGATCATGGAGCCAGACGGAATATTGAACGGTTCAAAAGCAAAGGTCCGAACCATAAGTGCAATGACAATGGCCCAGAAAACGGTTTTCAAGGTGTCGAGCAAACCACCCGTTTTCTTCTTATGCACAAGCTTTTCCATTCCGTGTTCAACCAATCATTTTTTTTGTCAATCTGCCGAAATCACCACGACCGCATTGGCTAGCGGATATTCGTCCGTCAGGGTCACATACACAGAGGCAGTTTTCCCGTCCGGGGTCAATTCTTTAAGTCTTTCCAGCGCGCCGTCAATCAACACCATGTCCGGCTTGCCGCTGGGCTGATGTACCACACCCATGGTGTTGTGATAAACACCGCGCCGAAATCCGGTCCCCAATGCCTTCGAACAGGCCTCCTTGGCGGCAAATGCCATGGCCAGCGAAGACGCGGTACGATGTGGCTTGCGTGTGGCACGCGCAATCTCGATATCGGTATAGACGCGCTTCATGAAACGCTCACCATGGCGTTCAAGGGTCGCTTCTATCCGACGGATATCGCATAAATCCGTGCCAATCCCAATGATCATTTACGCATAACCTGCTTGCGTGCGTGCTTCATCCATCAAACGGCGCATTTCCGCGATCGCCGCTTCCAGGCCGACAAACACCGCCTCGCCGATCAGGAAGTGGCCGATGTTAAGTTCGGCAATCTCGGGCATGGCGGCAATCGGCTGGACGGTTTCAAAGTTCAAACCATGTCCGGCATGCACTTCAAGTCCGATCCCTGCCCCATATTGCACAGCATGGCGAATACGGTCCAGTTCGCGCGCGCGTTCCTCGGCGGTCTCGGCATCGCAATAGGCCCCGGTATGGATTTCCACCACCGGCGCACCAAGGCTTTTGGCGGCATCAAGCTGTGCTTCGGATGCTTCGATAAACAACGAGACACGAATGCCCGCCTCAACCAGCTCGGAGACAAAGGGCTTCAAGTGATTATGACCACCCGCGACATCAAGTCCGCCTTCGGTCGTGCGTTCTTCACGCTTTTCCGGCACAAGACAAACCGCATGCGGCTTGGTCTCAAGCGCGATCGACAGCATCTCATCGGTGGCTGCCATCTCGAAATTCAATGGCAGATCAACCTCTTCGCGCAGCCTTTTCATGTCCTTATCGCGGATATGGCGGCGATCTTCGCGCAAATGGGCGGTGATACCATCGGCACCAGCTGCCTTGGCGAGGGCTGCGGCGCGCACCGGATCGGGCATATCCCCGCCGCGCGCGTTTCGAATGGTCGCAACATGGTCAATATTGACCCCGAGACGGAGCTTCGAACTCATGATGTTTCATCCTGCTTTTTGGTGGCGTGCTTGGCAGCGGACCCGATTTTTTCCTTGGCATGTACGAGCATCGGGCCCAGACCATGGCGATCGGTCTTTTTCATCCGGCGCAAGATGCGGTTATGGCGATAAATCACCACTGCGCGTTTGATCGGGAAATAAAACAGCATCCAGACGACGATGGTTGTCGGGATACAGCCCACCACCATCGGCCAGATGATATCAACAATACTGGCCCACAGCTGGGCAAGCGCCTCGTGGTCTGCGACATCCCAATTGCCGAAAATCAGCCCGCCGCCCACGTAATTCAGGCCAAGCACGACGAATTCCCACAGCACGGCCATATCAAAATGTACCGCTGAACTGCTTGAATGTGCGCCAAGGATCCAGTTGCCACAGGTATAAAGCCACAGCCAGATAAACGGAAATGTCCAGGGATTGCCCACCACCGTCCCCAAAAGGGAGGCAACAACGTTACTGCGCGTCAGCAAGCTCAGCAGTGTTGAAATGACAAAGTGGAACCCGATAAACGGCGAAAACGAAACCGCCGCCCCGATGGCAAAGCCTGATGCGATGCTATAGGGCGATCCCGGCAACCGTGCGACCCGATGGGCAAAATATTGCGACGAGCGGCGCCAGCCACCCCGTGGCCAAACCACGTTGCGTACACGCTGGAAGGATGAAGGTTTGATGCGGCGCCGAAACATGCGGGGTCAGTTCTGGATCAAATCAGGAAACGCTATAAATTCTTGAAGCATATGGGTAAGTGCTGACCGCGCGAATGGCAAGGGTTTTGCGCCAAATTAACCTAAAAGGTGAAGGCGTTTACAGTCCGCGCTTAAGTCCACCCTTAGCCGCGCGCCCGCTCAACCGCATTAACGACCGGGGTCGCACGCAGGGCAGCAATGATGTTGGTCAGATGTTTGACATCGACAACATCAATATCAATAAGCATCTCAAAGAAGTCGGTCGTGCGGTTGGTAAAGCGCAGATTTGTGATATTGCCATGGTTCTTGGCAATCACGCTGGTGATCGAACTCAGCGCCCCCTGCTCATGGCCCACGGTCAATCCAAGACGGCCGATGAAGTGTTCCGGTTCGCCCTCGTTATCCCAGCCGACATCAAGCCAACGTTCAGGCTGCTCGGTAAAGGTTTCCAGCGTATCACAGTCAATCGTATGGATTGTCACGCCCTTGCCGGTTGTAACAATCCCGACAATCCGATCACCCGGCAGCGGATGGCAACAGCCGGCGTAATGCACGGCCATGCCCGGAATAAGGCCCTTGATCGGGATGGCGTGCTCGTGCTTGCGCGCCCGGACCTTATCGAGCGGCACGACCTTGCGCGCCGTTTCCTTGTCCTTGGTGCCCGGGAAGACGGCATGAACAACTTCGCGCCCGGTATGATGCCCAGCCCCCACAAGGGTCAGAAGCGCCTCGACCGAGGGCTGCTTGAAGATCTTGAGAACCCCTTCAAGCGCCTTGTCGGAATAGTCATAACCTTCCTGACGAAACGCCTTCTGCAAGATTGCCTTGCCAAGGTCCTTATACTGATCTTCCTGTTGCTGGCGGATGAAACGGCGAATTCTCGCCCGTGCCTTACCCGTAACAACAAACCGCTCCCAGGTCGGATTCGGCGTTTGCGCCTTGGAGGTAACGATTTCGACCTGATCACCGTTATTCAAAACGGTGCGCAGCGGCACCATCGCGCCGTTGACCTTCGCCCCCACACAGGTATCCCCGATATGGGTATGGATCATATAGGCGAAATCAACCGGGGTCGCGCGCGCCGGAAGCGCAATCACATCGCCCTTCGGGCTAAAGCAGAACACCTGATCCTGGAACATCGCAAGCTTGGTATGTTCAAGGAATTCTTCGGGTTCTGACGCATGTTCCAGAATATCAAGAAGATCACGCAGCCAGCGATATTGAACGCCTTCTTTCTGCGGGCCGCTTGGTTCTTCCTGCTTGTAGGCCCAGTGTGCGGCCACACCGTTTTCGTTGACCTCGTGCATCTGGCGGGTGCGGATCTGCACCTCGATCCGGTGATTTTCCGGGCCCAGCACCGTGGTATGGATCGAACGATATCCGTTGGGTTTCGGGGTCGAGATATAATCCTTGAACCGACCCGGCACGACTTTGTAATTGGCGTGCAGATAGCCAAGAACCTCGTAGCATTCCGGCATTTCACCGACCAGAACGCGGAATGCCATGATGTCAGAGAGCTCACCAAAGGTGATGTTCTTGCGCTGCATCTTCTGCCAGATCGAATAGGGCCGCTTTTCACGTCCGTAAATATCGACCTTCAGCCCCTGACGCGACACGACGTCTTGCAGCTCGGACACAATCCGGCTGACGACATTGTCGTCCTTCTCGCGCAGGAATTCCAGACGCGCCAAGATCGAATCCCGTGCTTCGGGATTGATATGCTGGAAGGCAAGGTCTTCAAGCTCTTCCTTGATGTCATGCATACCGATGCGCTCGGCAAGCGGGGCATAAATCTCAAGCGTTTCGGCCGCAATCCGCACCCGCTTTTCCGGTTTGGAAATATAATGCAGGGTGCGCATGTTATGCAGACGGTCGGCCAGTTTGACCAGCAGCACACGAATGTCTTCAGACATCGCCAAAAGCAGTTTGCGGAAGTTCTCCGCCTGCTTGGAGTCTGCGGATTTGAGCTCGATCTGGGTCAGCTTGGTCACACCATCGACCAGCTTCATGATGTTGGGCCCGAAAAGCTTGGTGATCTCTTCAGGGGTCGCATCGGTATCTTCGATGGTGTCGTGCAGAAGGGCCGTGATGATCGTGTCACAATCAAGCTTGTAATTCGTCAGAATGCCTGCGACTTCGATCGGATGGGAAAAATACGGGTCACCGGATGCGCGTTTTTGCGAACCATGTTTCTGGGTTGCATAGACATAGGCCCGGTTCAGCGTGGTTTCACACGCATCGGGGTCATATGCCTTAACCCGTTCAACAAGTTCGTATTGGCGCATCATTCAGGGGCGTCTCCGCAATTATCCAATGGGAACAGTCTGCGTTCCCTATTCTTAAGATAGTACGATCTGGACAAAAAAAAGCCACGGAAGATAAACACCGTGGCTCTTCTTTTGGAAAGGCTCAGATCAAAACCGGTCTGACCTTATTCTTCTTCCGACGGAGCAACAACGCCAACGGATGCGTCTTCGACGGCTTCGGCAACCAGTTTCGGACCGAAATCGTCTTCGGCTTCTTCCGGCTCGTCGGTTTCAACATGCCGCTGCAGACCCTGGACCATGCCATTGCGCAGATCGTCGAAATCAACCTTTACTTCGGCGATTTCACGCAGCGCAACGACCGGGTTTTTGTCGTTGTCACGATCAATGGTCAGTTCTGCACCGGCCGAAATGTTGCGTGCACGCTGAGCAGCAAGCATTACAAGCTCAAAGCGGTTCGGAATCTTGTCAACGCAATCTTCGACGGTAACGCGCGCCATAAATGTCTCCAGAAATACTTTTGGGGTGTCCAGACCGAGCTTTATAGCGCCCGATCACGTGTGTTGCAACAGCGAAACCACTCTTTCGCTCAGGTTTTCGTATGCTTTTTCAGCTTTCCGCCTGTTTGCGAATCTGCTGATCGGCTGGCAGATCGGCAATCAGATCTTCGATATCGCGCTTAAGAACTGGATGCACCCAGTCGCCCACCACATCACGTAACGGCAACAAAACAAATGCGCGCTCGGCCATACGGGGATGGGGCACCTGAATACCGCCCTCCTCGCGCACCAGTTCGCGGCCATAGGCAATCAGATCAAGATCAATTACCCGTGCGGCATTGCGTTCGCGCCTGACACGGCCAAATTCGGCCTCGACGTCGTGCAACCGCGCCAAAAGGTCGTGCGCCGACAGATCGGTCGAAATCCGCGCAACACCGTTCACATACCAGGGCTGATCGGAAATCGGCACCGGTGCGGTTTCATAAAACGATGACACCAGATCAATCGAAATATCGCCATTTTCAGCCAAACGGCTGAGCGCGGCTTTCAAAGTTTGTGCGGGCGCACCATATTCTTCGGTAGGCAAATTTGCACCGAAAGCAATCAGGATAGCGTCATCCGCGATCATGCTGGTGTCTGTCGGTAAGGATTTGCGCACGAAGAAGACTTTCAGTTCGATGTCTGATGGGCGAAACAAGTTCGGAAAGACGGCATATCTAAGGGAGCCATCATACTCTGTCCACGATATTTTCGCCTTTCTTTGTCCCGCGGGCCACGGTAAAGATTGAAGGTCTGTTTTTAAAAGTTCCGGATTTTAGGAACTCTGATAATTAAATTTGATGTTTGAGGAATTTAACGATGATTTTTTACCCGCAGGAACGCATCGGGTTGTTTATTGACGGCTCGAACCTTTATGCCGCCGCCCGCGCCCTTGGTTTCGACATTGATTACAAACGCCTTCTCGAGCTGTTTTCCCAAAAAGGTCAGCTGATCCGCGCCTTCTATTACACTGCCCTCATCGAGGATCAGGAATATTCCCCGATCCGACCGCTGGTCGACTGGCTTGATTATAACGGCTACACCATGGTCACCAAACCGACCAAGGAATTCACCGATGCCACCGGTCGCCGCAAGATCAAGGGCAACATGGATATCGAGTTGGCAATTGACGTCATGGAAATGGCGCAACATCTTGATCATGTTGTTATTTTCTCGGGTGATGGCGATTTTCGCCGCTTGGTTGATGCCATCCAGCGCAAAGGTGTCCGCGTCACGGTTGTCTCGACGGTCAAATCCAACCCGCCGATGGTGGCCGATGAATTGCGCCGTCAGGCCGATAACTTTATCGAGCTGACCGAACTTGAAGGCACCATCGCGCGCAAGGTTCAGCAACGCCGCGATGATGGCCATCCCGATATCGATGATCATCCGGAGCACCCGGACCTCGACGAATTCGATTACGATTGATCACCTGACCGCGTCGCCCATCACCCTGCCCTGATCACCACCGGTCACAGCCCGTACTGTGACCGGCAAAAAGTCAGACCTGCCATGACCGCCCATCAGCAACCCGATATCGATTGTCAGCTTTGCCCGCGCCTGGTTGAATTCCGCCGCAAAAATCAGGAAAAGTTTCCTGACTTTTACAATGCGCCTGTCCGGCCCTTTGGTCCGCTTGACGCGCGCCTTCTGATTGTCGGTTTGGCGCCGGGGCTTAAAGGCGCCAATGCCACCGGCCGCCCCTTTACCGGCGATTATGCCGGTGATCTTCTCTATGACACGCTTAAAAAATTCGGCTTTGCCAAGGGCACCTATAACAAACGCCCCGATGACGGTCTGGAACTGCTTGATTGCCGCATCACCAATGCGGTGAAATGTGTGCCGCCGGAAAACAAGCCAACTGGGCCAGAAGCCAATACCTGCCGACCGTTCCTGATCAGCGAATTTGACGCGATGAAAAACCTTTCAGCCATCCTGTGCCTTGGCCAGGTGGCCCATCAGGCCATGCTGCGCACCTTCGGGCTTAAGCTGTCATCGCTGAAATTTGGCCATGGCGCGTCACATAAGATGGAAAATGGCATCACATTGTTTGATAGCTATCACTGTTCGCGCTACAACACCCAGACCTATCGCCTGACGCCAGAGATGTTTGAAAACGTCTTTGCCGGAATCCGCGCACATCTGGACGGTTAATTTGCCCGATACTTCGCCTATCCCTGATCCAATGTCAGACCTGCTCGACCGACCTGCACAACGTCAACCGATTGATGTTCTGCAAGAAGTCTTCGGCTATGGCAGCTTTCGCGGCCAACAGGCTGAAATCATTGATCATGTCATTGCGGGTAACGATGCACTTGTCCTGATGCCGACCGGCGGCGGCAAGTCGCTTTGCTATCAAGTGCCGGCACTCTGCCGTCCGGGCACCGCCGTCGTGGTGTCGCCGCTGATCGCATTGATGAAGGATCAGGTTGATGCGCTAAACCAACTGGATGTGAAGGCTGCCTTTATCAATTCCACCCTCGCCCCCGATGCTGCGCGCGAAATTGAAACGCGCGCCGTTGATGGCGATATTGATCTTCTTTACGTCGCCCCGGAACGCTTTGCCTCCGACCGCTTCCTTAATCTGCTGGATCAGATCAGCATTTCACTGTTTGCCATTGATGAAGCGCACTGCGTATCCCAATGGGGCCATGATTTCCGCCCGGAATATCGCCGCCTTGATCTGCTGCCAACCCGCTTTGCCCATGTGCCGCGCATTGCGCTGACAGCAACGGCTGATACCCCGACGCGCAAAGACATTGCCGAAAACCTGCATCTGACCGATGCGCAATGCTTCATTACCGGTTTTGATCGCCCGAATATCACCTATCGCATCGAAACCAAGGGCAATGCCAAACAGCGCCTGCTGTCGTTCCTTAACCGTGAACACGCCGAGGATGCCGGCATTGTTTATTGCCTGTCGCGGCGCAAAACCGAAGATGTCGCGCAATGGCTTTCCGATAACGGGCGTCCGGCCTTGCCCTATCACGCGGGCCTGACACAGGAAACGCGCCAACTGCATCAGGACCGCTTCCTGCGCGAGGATGGCCTGATCATTTGTGCAACCGTTGCCTTTGGCATGGGGATCGACAAACCCAATGTCCGCTTTGTCGCCCATCTCAACCTGCCCAAAAGCATGGAAGCCTATTATCAGGAAACCGGACGTGCCGGGCGTGATGGCCTACCTGCCAATGCCTGGATGAATTACGATCTGTCTGACATTGTTTCCATCCGCTCCATGGTCGCAAGCTCTGAGGCGCCCGAAGCCCAGAAACGCATTGAATCGCGCAAGCTTGATGCACTGGTCGGGCTGGCGGAAACCACAAAATGCCGCCGTCAGGTCATCCTGTCCTATTTTGGGGAAGATCAGCATCAACCTTGCGGCAATTGCGATACCTGCCTTGAACCGGTGGAAACATGGGATGCGACCGATGCATCGCGCAAGGCACTGTCGGCAGTCTATCGCACGGGCCAACGGTTTGGACCGGCGCATGTGATCGAAGTCCTGATGGGTCGAAAAACCGAAAAGATCCGCCAGAACGGCCATGACAAACTGTCGGTTTATGCTATCGGCAAGGATATTGCTCAGCCACAGTGGCGCTCGGTCTTCCGGCAGTTGCTTGCAATGGGATACCTTCAAGTCGATGTCGAAGGCCATGGTGGTGTCTATCTGACCGAGGAATCCCGCCCGGTTCTGCGTGGTGAAAAAGTCGTCGAAATGCGCAAGGATCCCGGCGAAAACAAGCGCGCCAAGACCAAACGCCTGCGCGATTTCGACACCGAATTTGAAAATGAAGAAGACCGCGATCTTTGGGAACGCTTGCGCACCTTGCGTCGCGAACTGGCCACCAGCCAGAACGTCCCGCCCTATGTGATCTTTAGCGACCGGACCCTTTGGGAAATGGTGCGTTTCAAGCCCCGCACCCTTGAAGACATGGCGTCCATCAATGGTGTCGGCGTTAAAAAACTTGATCAGTACGGATTGGCATTTCTTGATGTCATGGACGGACGGCGGTAAACCGCCGCCCCGTCAAATTTTCCTGAACTACCACCTGACTTAGAGGCTTACGCGAATGGCGCTGACAATTTCCTCGTCTTCTGGCTTGGTTCGACTATCAAAGCTTTGAACAAGCTTGCCGTCACGGCCAATCAGATATTTGTGGAAATTCCATTGCGGGGCATTCTCCGCCCCCAATTCCTGTTCCGCCCATTTATAAAACGGATGTGCATCCGGGCCCTTGACCGTGGTTTTTGATGTCAGCGGGAAGTCGACATCAAAATTGACCTCGCAGAAATCAAGGATATCGGCATCCTCGCTATATTCCTGCCCGCCAAAATCGGCCGATGGCACGCCAAGCACCACAAGACCTTCATCGCGGTAATCTTCCCACAGTTTCTGCAGGCCGGTATATTGGGGCGTAAACCCGCACATCGAGGCGGTATTTACCAGCAGAACGACCTTGTCGTTATACTCTGAAAGATGGATTTCACCGGCATCAATCGCCGGGAAAGAAAAATCATAAGCCGATGGCGCATCATCCGATGCCATTGTCTCCCTCCAGGACAAACTCACGACAAGAACCGTAAAAACAAAGAATACAACGAATTGCCGCCAGTTTCCAATCTGTCGATTAATCATATCGCTCCTCCGTCCACGGGTCGGCATTGTTGTGATATCCACGTTCTTCCCAGAAACCCGGCCGATCATCGCGCGCAAAGGTGATCTTGCCTACCCATTTGGCACTCTTCCAGAAATACAACTTGGGGATCACGACGCGCAGTGGCCCACCATGCTCCTCACTGAGCGGTTCACCTTCCCAATGATGGGCCAAAAGCACATCATCATCGAGAAACTGCTCAATCCGCACATTGGTCGTGTAGCCGTCATGGGCAGTGAATAACACATGGCGCGCGGCCGGTAACGGACCAACCATCTCAGCCAGGGTCGTTGCCAACACCCCTTGCCAGTGATTGTCATAACGTGACCAGCTGGTCACACAGTGAATATCGTTCTTCGCCGCAACATGAGGCAAATCAAGCAGTTCGGAAAAACTCAGTGTGACTGACTTTTTCACCTGTCCGTTGATCTCAAGCTGAAAGTCCTCTGGCGTAACATGCGGGGTAATCCCCAAATCAAGCACCGGCCAGTCGGTCACAAGGCGCTGGCCCGGCGGCAGTCGGTTTTCACGCGCGACGTCCGGCGCGCCCGTCATCAGGCGCCCGTCTTCAGCCCATTTGCGTTTGGCCGCAATCAGCTTGTCCTTGATCTTGCCTGAAAAGCTCTCTGTCACCAGACAATCCTTTGTTTCTATGCCTTCGCTACCATTCGATACGAAAATGGCGCCAACATGTTCATCATGCCAGCGCCATTTAATCTCTTTTTGCCAGAACGGGGCAAGTCACATGCCTGCAACCAACATCCCCATCAGCCAAAGTCACGCATGATGCGTGCCTTGTCGCGCTGCCAATCGCGTTCCTTGACGGTCTCGCGCTTGTCGGCCTTTTTCTTGCCCTCGGCAATGGCGAGTTCAAGTTTCGCAATACCACGCTCATTGAAATACAGTTTGACCGGAACAAGGGTAAAACCCTTCTTGTTCAGGGCATCGTGCATCTTGCTGATTTCGCGTTTATGCAAAAGCAACTTGCGCGGACGGCGTTCTTCGTGGCCGAACGGCATTTTGCTTTGATATTCGGGAATATAGGCGTTGATCAGCCACACTTCGCCGTTCTTCGCTTCGGCGTAGGACTCTTGAATGTTGCCCTTGCCGTCCCGGAGCGATTTGACTTCGGTACCGCGCAGGGCGATGCCAGCTTCAAACGTTTCCGTCAGGAAATAGTCAAAGCGGGCCCGCCGGTTCTGCGCGACAATCTTGTTGTTATTTGTTTCTTTCTTGGGTGCCATAAGACGCTTGTTATCGCTTAATGGCCGAGAATACCGGCGTTTTTAAGCGCGGTTTCGACCTTGCGTTTTGTTTCTTCGGCAATCTCGACCATCGGCAGGCGCATATGGCTGCCACACAGGCCAAGAAGCTCGGCGGCGTATTTCACCGGTCCGGGGCTGGATTCACAGAACATCGCCTTGTGAACCGGCATCAGTCGATAATTCAACTCCTGAACCTTGGAAATGTTCCCGGCAGCCCAGGCCGCATGCAAATCCGCACACAGTTTCGGTGCAATGTTCGACGTCACCGAAATGCAGCCATGACCACCCTGTGCCAGGAACGGAACAATCGTGCCATCCTCGCCAGACAGCTGGCAGAAATCAGCACCTGCTGCCAAACGGGTCAGTGCCGGACGTTCGAGATCGCTTGTCGCGTCTTTTACACCAACAATGCGCGGCAATTTCGCAAGTTCCGCCATGGTATCGACATTCATATCGACGATCGAACGGCCCGGAATGTTGTAAATCACAATCGGGATATCGGTCGCGTCATGAATGGCCTTGTAATGGGCATACAGTCCCCGTTGGGTCGGCTTATTATAATACGGTGTCACCACAAGGGCCGCATCCGCACCGGCATTCTGCGCGTGACGGGTCAGCGATACGGCTTCTGCGGTCGAGTTTGAACCGGTACCGGCAATCACCGGGCCGCGGCCCTTGGCAACTTCAAGGGCGAGTTCGACAACGCGATGGTGCTCGGCATGGCTGAGCGTCGGAGACTCACCGGTGGTTCCGACTGGCACAACACCAGTCGTGCCCTGTTTAAGTTGCCAATCCACAAAAGACTGGAACGCCTTTTCATCAATCGCACCATCTTGCGTGAATGGTGTGATCAAAGCTGTGATTGAACCCTTAAACATAGAGATCTCCAAATTCGGGATATATTGAAAGCGGTCGCGAAAATAGCCGCTGTTGGGGTTTCCCGCAAGCACTGTATACAATAATCCGAGCGATCCTTGATCGGCTCTGAAAATTCCCGTCAGGACTGTTTGGCTTTTATCGATTTCGCTGCCATAATGCCCGGCTCGAGAGAGCATTCGTTGCCGGAAGGCACAAGGGGAACATCACATGGCGCAAGCGTCTTTCCGCAAGATCTCGGTCTGCGCATTGGCACTGGGCGTATCGATACTGATACCAGGTAGTTATCAGGTGCTGGCCGCGACGAATGAAGACAGCGTTCTTCAGACGCAGCCGCCCTCGCCGCTTTATTCTGCTGTCAGCCGTGCGCGTCTGAACGCCTTTCTGGACGCTGTCGAAGACGGCAAAACAGAAACGTTCAAGCAGCTCCTGACCAATTTTGATGATCCTCTGCTGCAAAAGGCAGCCGAATGGATGTTGCTGACCGCCCCTAATTCCGGTCACAACTTCGAAGAAATCACCTCCTTTATTGACGCCCATCCGAAATGGCCAAGTCAGGCGCTGCTGCGTCAGCGCGCCGAAGAAGCCATGACCGATGCCGTTCCGGATGAAGAAATTCTGGCATGGTTCAAGCGTTCCGCACCGGTCACCGCCGATGGCGCAACTCGCCAGATCAAGGCGTTGCTGGGTGCCGGACAGGAATCGGCTGCCATCGCCTTGGTGCGTCACAGCTGGATTAACGAGAATTTCGGCCGCGGCCAGGAACGCCGTTTTTTGGATCGTTACGGCGAATATATTGATCAGGAAACCCACGAACAGCGCCTTGATCGCCTGTTGTGGGAAGGTCGCCTGACGACCGCATCACGCATGATGAAATATGTCAGCGAGGATTACCGTCGCCTGGCAGAAGCCCGTGCGGCCCTGCGCGCCATGCGTGGCGGTGTTGATGGTGCGATCAATCGCGTCCCGGAAAAGTACCGCGATGATCCCGGCCTGATTTACGAACGTGTCCGCTGGCGCCGTAAAAAGGACCGCGATCAGGATGCCCGCGACCTTTTGCTGTCGCAGGCCAATGATCTGGCTTACATCTCGATCCGCCCGCAATACTGGTGGCTGGAAAAAGCCATTCTGGCGCGTCGTGCCCTGCAAAAGGGCCATATTACCGATGCCTATCGCCTTGTCGCCAACCATGGGCAGGTTGATGCCGGCGATATTGCCGAAGCCGAATGGTATGCCGGTTGGATCGCGCTGGAATTCCTCGGCGATGCCGATATTGCGCTGACCCATTTCCAGAACCTTTATGATGTCGTGCAATACCCGATCAGCCTGGCACGCGGCTCCTACTGGGCCGGACGTGCGAATGAGGCGCTTGGCGATGAAAAACGCGCCAAGGAATGGTATACGATTGCTGCCGATCACGCCCACACCTTTTATGGGCAGCTTGCCATCGACAAGCTTGGCAGCAAGCCGTCCTATTCGGTTGAACAGCCGATCCCAACCCCCGAACAACGCGCTGCGTTCGAGACACAGGAACTGACCCAGGTCGTACGCAAGCTTGGCGAAATGGGGCTTGGGAATATCATTCGCCCATTCATCATGGCGCTTGTCTATGAACATGATGAACCGGAATACCTCGCTATGGCGACGGATCTGGCACGTGAATATGGTCGCACCGATCTTGGTATCCTTGCCGCGAAACGCAGCATCCGGACCGGCAGTGGCTATCTTGATGCCGCCTACCCGATCCATGAACAGGTTCCGCTTGGCCGTGCACCCGATCCGGCACTGGTCCATGCGATCATGCGTCAGGAAAGCCTGTTTAACCCGCATGCCATATCGTCTGCCGGCGCGCGCGGTTTGATGCAGTTGATGCCGGCCACAGCCAAACGCTTGGCGCAGTCACTCAAACTCGATTACGACACCGACCGCCTGACCGAGGACCCGTCCTTTAACATCGCGGTTGGTCGTGCCTATGTTCGCCGGTTGCTGGATCGCTGGGATGGTCAGGAAGTCCTGACAATCGCCAGCTACAACGCCGGGCCGACCCGGGTGCGTCAGTGGATCAACGAATATGGTGATCCGCGCGATCCGGAAGTTGATCTGGTCGACTGGATCGAAATGATCCCCTATAGCGAGACCCGAAATTACGTTCAGCGCGTGATGGAAGGAACTTATGTCTATCGCCGGCGTTTTGCCCGGGACGAGATCGCAATGGGCCAGAGTGACACTGAAGACGCAGAATAACCGGTCCACAGCGTTTGGAGCGTGTTCCGTAATTTGCGCTTGCGGGTATACACCCCATATTTGATCAATACTGCTTGTCAGAAGAGGTCAGCAATATGTCCGATAACGCACTGTCTTCCTGCCGTGCTTTTGTATTCGATGCCTATGGCACCCTGTTTGATGTTGGATCGGCTGTCGCCAAGCTGCGCGACAGCGTCGGCGACGAGGCAGACCGCCTCTCGGCACTCTGGCGCCAAAAACAGCTGGAATATACCTGGCTGCGCAGCCTGATGGGGGAGTTTGCCGATTTCTGGACGGTGACCGGCGACGCGTTGGATTACGCACTCGATCAGACAGGCAAAAAGGATCCCGTCCTGCGGGCCAAGCTGATGGAAACCTATCTGTCGCTTGATACCTTCCCGGAAGTCGTTGAAACGCTGAAAACGCTTAAGGATCAGGGGCACAAGCTGGCCATTCTGTCCAACGGCGCCAAACACATGCTGATTTCGGCGGCCAAAACGTCAGGAATTCTGTCACTGTTTGATCAGATCATTTGTGTTGATGATCTCAAAACGTACAAACCGCATCCGGATGTTTATCAGCTCGCTGTCGACAAGCTTGAAGTCGAACCGGCCGAGATTTCCTTCCAGTCGTCCAACGGCTGGGACATTGCCGGTGCCGGGCATTTCGGTTTCCGCACCGCCTGGATCAACCGCGCACATACGCCGGCCGAACGCCTGTCGCATGATGCGGACGTGGTGCTGAACGGTCTTGATGAATTGCTACCCCTGGTCGGGGAACCGCAAAAGGCCTGACAAGGCACATAATATGCCAAAGAATAAAGGCAGGTCCGCAACCCGGATCCTGCCTTTTTCAATTCTGCATCTGGTTTCGGGGCTGGCCGGACCCGCCATCCCGAAACAGGAAGAAATCACTTAAGCGATTATTTGTTTTCTTTCTTCACGTTGGCCGCAACCACCTGGCCTGCCTGAATAACCGTCAGGCCGCCTTCTTCCGCACCTTCGATGCGGCGGCAGTGGCCTTCGATATGGGCACCCGGTTCGATCGACAGGCTTTCGTGAAGAATATCCCCGATCATGCGTGCGGTTTCCGAAAGAGAAACATCTTTCGCCCGGACCTGACCAACAACGGTGCCGCAGATGCGGATTTTTTCGGCAACGATTTCGCCGCGTACTTCGCCATTCTGGCCGATGGTGAGTGTCCGGGTGCGAATATCGCCATTAACCGAACCATCTACCTGCACATCGGATTCCGAGATCAGATCACCGGTAACACGGAGATCGGCATTGATGACCGAAAGGCCACCCTTTTTCTCGGCAGTCGTATTGCTGCTTTTATTCGTCGTTTGTGTCGTCTTGCTCGCTTTTGAAAACATAACGTCCCGCCTCAATAAATTTAATGGGATTGACTGGCTTATTGTTGACCCGAACTTCGTAGTGCACGTGACTTCCGGTACTACGACCGGTACTCCCCATTAACGCTACTTTGTCCTGATACTGCACTTCGTCGCCCTTCTTTACGAGGACCTTAAGCAAGTGGCCGTAACGGGTGTGGACACCATTACCGTGGTCGATTTCCACCATTTTCCCGTACTTGCCACTCCATCCGGCATGCACCACTTTACCTGGTGCGGTTGCCAAAATCGGTGTTTTGAGCGGTCCGGCAAGGTCAATGCCTGAATGAAAAGCCCAGCGACCATTGATCGGGTCTTTTCGTTTACCGAACGAGCTCGATAGATAGTATTTCGCCGCCGGTTCCCCGATTGGCGTCTTCTTTATCCTGTCATGCAGATTGGCGAGGTGATCCATACGATCATTCAGTGCCACTGCCGTATTTACAAATTCTTCGTCCTGCGGGTGTTCGGGCTCAAAGGCCACGAACGGACCACCAACGCCGGGTTGCTGCGGCTTCATCGGCGGCAGGATAAAGGTTTCCGGCTGAAGGCCGGTCATCTCCAGAACATTCTCAAGCTCGAGAATGGTGGTATCCGCCGTCTGAGCCACACGCTGCATTGCCTGCTGCTGGATGGAATGCAGATCGGCAATACGTTGGCGGGCGTCGCTCAGCTCACCCTGAAGCTTTTTGGACCGCTGCAAGGCCTGGTCACGTTCGCGCATCACGCGCGACATCACAGTTTCAACGGTTTCAAGCTCATCGCGCAGCGCAAGATTGCGGTTGGTTATCCCGTCAATCTGCCCCTGCAGCGCATTCATCTGGTTGTCCATCGACGTGCGCAGGGCTGAAATCCGGACTTTTTCCTTCTCGCTGGTCGCAAGCTTGGAGTTATATTCCTGTACCCGCGCCTGAAGCTGCAGGTTCTTTTCAGCCATCGACAACAGGTTGCGATGGGTGTCTTCCATTTGGGCGGTAATCTCGCCGAAACGGCGTTGGCTTTCGGTAACGCGAGCAATCAGACGGTTATAGGACAGCTCGCTTCTAAAAAGCTGCTCTTCACGCATTGTAAGGCGCTGGTCAAGGTACCAGCTATAACCTGTAACGCCGACCGTCCAGGTGATAGCTGCCGCCCCGAAAGAGGCCAACGCGACCTGCGCGTATTTTCCTAGCCGAAGCTGGTAAACGGAATCATTTGACCGGATAAGCAATTGCCGATCCGGAAACCATTTATCCACCAACCGACGAATGCGTTCAAACGCCGACATATTCAGTGTCTAACCCCTAATTGCTCGTATGCACGCCCGGTTGTCCGGTTATGCAGAGTTTCTATGCCCCCCGCCTGAGACTATTTGTCTTTTCTTTACGCTACCTGTAACTCGGCCTTCAGGCAAGCCTGTTAACACCTCCTTAATCGCAAAATTTTCACCTCAAGCCGTTATGCTGTGATACCTATCACCATCTTTCACATCATATGCGTTTGCGACAAATGGCGTTTTCCAGATTTCTGATCACCTTTGCCGCCACCTGGTTTTACAGCGGCAAAAGCCCAAAGGCGCCTGGCACGGCAGGCTCATTTGCCGCCCTGCCCTTTGGCTGGCTGGTCTGGGCCTATGGCGGCGATATGGCGCTCGTTGTCGGCAGCATCGTCATCTTCGCCATCGGGATCTGGGTTGCGCATCTTTATAGCCATATGCTCGGCATTCATGACGCCGGCGAGATCGTCATTGACGAAGTGGTCGGTCAATGGATGTGCCTGCTTGTCGTGCCGCTTGCTGGCGGCTGGATGGATATTGTCTGGCTTCTGGTCGCCTTCATCGCATTCCGCGTATTTGACGTCCTCAAACCCTGGCCGATTCGCTGGGTCGACCGGCGCGTTGGCGGCGGCTTTGGCATCATGTTTGATGATGTGCTGGCCGCTATCTTTGCCATGATCGCACTGGCAATCCTTGTTCACCTGACCCTCGGATGACCCGGATGATGACAGACACCGATCTTCTTGACGCTGCAAGCACCCTGATCACCCACTGCAAGGCCAAGGGCGAAATGATCGCTACTGCGGAATCCTGCACGGGTGGCCTGATCACCGGCATGCTGACCGGTGTTGATGGCAGCTCCTCAGTCGTCGATTGCGGATTTGTCACCTATTCGAACGAGGCAAAGCACAGCCTGATCGGGGTTGGCAATGATCTTCTGGCTGAATTTGGCGCCGTGTCCGAACCGGTTGCGCGTGCGATGTGCGAAGGGGCGCTGGACCGTGCCCCCAATGCCACGATTGCCGTCTCTGTTACCGGCATTGCCGGTCCGGGCGGCGGCACCGCGACCAAGCCGGTTGGACTGGTTCAGTTTGGCTGCGCTGCCAAGGGACGTGACACCATCACGACGCATATCGTCTTTCCCGGTGATCGCCATGCCGTGCGCAAGGCCACCGTGCTCAAGGCCTTTGCCCTGATCGAAGAAATGCTGGGATAAATCGGAAATAAGCAGGGCTGGCTTAACCCTGATTTTTCGGGTCCGGCAATGTCGGCTCGCCGTAGACTTCGCGTGCCCGGGTTTCAAAGGCGCCCACCATCAGCTTGACGGCCTCGTTGAACACAACGCCGATCATTTTCTGCAAAAGGGCTGAGCGGAACTCGAAATCAACAAAGAAATCAAGCCAGGTCCCGCCGTCTTCATCCTCTTCAAACACCCAATGGTTATTCAGATATTTAAACGGTCCCTGCAGATATTCCACATCCACCCGATCCGGACGCTGCAGGGTGACTTTGGATGTGTATTTCTCGCGAAACATCTTAAAGCCGATCACCAGATCCGCCTTGAGCACATCGCCATCGCGCTTGCGCACACGTGATGCCACGCACCACGGCAAAAATTCCGAGTAGGAATCGATATCCGCGACGAGATCAAAGAGCTGTTCCGGCGTATAGGGCAGTTTCCTGCGCTCTGCATGCGTCGGCACTCGACATCTCCCCTGATCGTCGTGGTCTGCGGTAAAACGGGTTAAAGGATTACTGTGCCGCGGTCACGGCCTGTTTGGCTTTGGCGGCCTCGGCTGCGGCCAGCTTCTTCTCGCGCGCTTCACGCAGCTGCTCGAAGTCACGGTCTGCATGGTAGCTCGACCGCGTCAGCGGCGTTGCCGATACCATCAAGAAGCCCTTGCCACGCGCCATCGATGCATAATCGTTAAATTCATCCGGCGTGACAAACTTGTGCACCGGCTCGTGCTTAAGGGTCGGCTGTAGATACTGGCCAATCGTCAGGAAATCGACATCTGCCACACGCAGATCATCCATCACCTGCGCCAATTCCTTGCGCTCTTCACCCAGACCAACCATCAGGCCGGATTTGGTAAAGATCGTCGGATCAATCTGTTTGACACGGTCCAGAATGCGCAGCGACTGGTAATAGCGCGCGCCCGGACGGATATTGGTGTAAAGCCGCGGAACCGTTTCGAGGTTATGGTTGAACACGTCCGGACGGGCCTTGGCCACAATCTCAACCGCACCGGGCTTGTCACGGAAGTCCGGGGTCAGGATTTCAATCGTGGTTTCTGGTGACTTGTGACGGATCGCTTCAATCACGCGGGCAAAATGCGCTGCCCCGCCATCGGCCAGATCATCACGGTCAACAGACGTGATCACAACATGCTTGAGCTGCATGTCGGCAACCGCCATCGCCAGATTTTCCGGCTCGAACGGATCGAGCGCATTTGGCATGCCCGTTTTGACGTTGCAGAACGAACAGGCCCGCGTGCAGGTGTCGCCCATGATCATGAAGGATGCGTGTTTTTTCTGCCAGCATTCGCCGATATTCGGGCATGCGGCCTCTTCACACACGGTATGAAGGTTCAGGCCTCGCGCAAGCTCGCGGGTTTCCTGATAGCCCTTGGAGGTCGGAGCCTTGACCCTGATCCAGGACGGTTTGCGCCCCGATGGGCGGTCTGGCCGTTTCTGTTTTTCCGGGTGACGAACGGGTTTCTGTTCGCTGGGCGCCGTCGACATAGAGTTACCTCCGAAGGATTGGACGGGCGGCAATTTGCCGCCACGTCGCGCATTTGTCAAACCGACATTCGTTTTAAACGGTCATACCGGGCATGTGTTCCCGGTACAACCCGATGTTTTAGAAGTGGATCGCACGGCCATAGGCGTCAAGGACCGACTCATGCATCATTTCCGAAAGCGTCGGATGCGGGAAGACCGTATGCATCAGATCTTCCTCGGTCGTTTCCAGACCCATCGCAACCACAAAGCCCTGGATCAGCTCGGTCACTTCGGCACCGACCATGTGCGCACCAAGCAATTCACCGGTCTTGGCGTCAAACACCGTTTTGACCAGACCTTCGGCCTCGCCAAGCGCAACCGCCTTGCCATTGCCGATGAACGGAAACTTGCCGACCTTGACCTCATAGCCAGCCTCTTTGGCTTTGGCCTCGGTCAGGCCAACACTTGCGACCTGCGGATGGCAATAGGTGCAACCCGGGATCTTGCGCGGATCAATCGGATGCACGCCTTTGACACCGGCGATCTTTTCAATGCAGATCACGCCTTCATGTTCTGCCTTGTGTGCCAGCATCGGCGGGCCTGCAACGTCACCAATGGCATAGATGCCCGGTTCTGCAGTTGCCGAATACTCGTCCGTACCGATCACATTGCGATCAACCTTGACCTTGGTGGTTTCAAGACCAAGACCCTCGGTATTGCCAATGACGCCAACTGCGGAAATCACGCGATCCACGGTGAGTTCCTGTTTCTTGCCGTCCTTGGTTTCAACCGTGACAACGACGTTATCTGCGTTGCGCTTGAGATTGGCGACCTTGGCTTCGGTCAGGATATTCATCCCGTCCTTGCTCATCATCTTCTGTGCAAGACCGGCAACTTCCTTGTCCTCGACCGGCATGATCTGCGGCATGATCTCAACCACGGTCACATCCGCACCCATGGTGTGATAGAAGCTGGCAAATTCGATCCCGATCGCGCCGGAACCGACCACAACAAGGCTTTTGGGCATTTTGTCAGGCGTCATAGCCTTTTTGTAATCCCAGACAACCTTGCCATCGGCCTCAAGACCCGGCAGCGCACGCGCACGGGCACCGGTCGCGATGATGTAATTCTTGGCGGTATAGGTGCCTTTGTCCTTGCCTTCGACCACGATCTTTTTCGGGCCGTCGAACTTGGCTTCACCATTGATCACGGTGACCTTGTTCTTTTTCAGCAAATGGCCAACACCACCGGCAAGCTGCTTGGACACACCGCGCGACCGCTGGATCACGGCATCAAGATCAAAGGCCGGCTTTTCACATGAAAGGCCATATTCCTTTGCGTGATGCATGTTGCGATAAACTTCTGCCGAACGCAGCAGCGCCTTGGTCGGGATACAACCCCAGTTCAGGCAAATACCGCCAACATGTTCACGTTCAACAACAGCCGTTTTCAGGCCAAGCTGGGCCGCACGGATTGCGGTTACATAACCACCCGGGCCAGCACCAATCACGATTACGTCGAAATTGCTATCCGCCATCGTAGGATCTCCTTCGCCTGCCCTTTAACGGTTACAGGTCTTTAAATTCAAATGCTTGCGGGGACTTATTAAAGTCCCCGCGCAACTTTGGACCCCTCAGAGCAGCATGCTCAGCGGATCTTCAATAAGCTTTTTGAATTCGGCCATGAACTCTGCACCGACCGCGCCATCAACCGCACGGTGGTCAACAGAAAGGGTACAGGTCATAACCGTTGCGATTGCCAGCGCGCCGTCCTTGACGACCGGGCGCTGTTCACCCGCACCAACGGCCAGAATGCAGCCCTGCGGCGGGTTGATAATCGCGGAGAAGTCCTTGATGCCAAACATGCCAAGGTTGGACACAGAGAACGTGCCACCCTGATAATCTTCCGGCATCAGTTTGCCGTCACGTGCCTTGCCAGCCAGGGCTTTCATCTCGCCCGAGATTTCAGCAAGGCCTTTCGAACCGGCATCACGGACCACTGGTGTGATCAGGCCGCCTTCGATTGCAACCGCCACCGAAATGTCCTGCTGCTTGCACTGCAGGGTGGCCTTGTCGGTCCAGATGGAGTTCGCCGCCGGAACCTTTTTGAGCGCCAGCGAAACCGCACGGATGATGAAATCGTTTACCGAAATCTTGACACCATCGCCCGCCTTTTCATTCAGCTGCTTGCGGGTTGCCAACAGATTGTCGAGTTCGCAATCCACCGTCAGATAGAAATGCGGAACCTGCTGTTTGGACTCGGTCAGGCGACGCGCAATGGTTTTGCGCATGCCGCTGTTTGGAATTTCTTCGTATTCCGGAAGACCGGTAAGATCCGGGTTCCAGGCAGATGCAGCCGGTGCAGCGGCTGCTGGTGCGGCATCCGATTTCTTGTCTTCGGACGCGGCGGCTTTTTCGGCCGGTTTGGACGAAAGTGCTGCTTCAACGTCACGCTTGACGATACGACCGCGCGGGCCCGAACCGGATACACCGGAAAGCTCGACACCTTCGTTCGCAGCAATACGACGCGCAAGCGGGCTTGCCTTGATCCGCTCGCCACCGGAAACCGGTGCGGCCGGGGCCGGCTTGTCACCACCCGATGCGGCTGGTTTATCAGCTGCCGGTGCTTTTTCCTCTTTGGCATCGCTTTCGGCCGGTGCGCTTTCGCCGCCACCCGTGCTTGCCGCCGAGGTATCCGCCCCCTCAAGGGCGCTTTCATCTTCGTCTTCTTCCAAAAGCAATGCGATGACTTCGTTCACCGCAACATTTTCGCTGCCTTCGGAAATAAGGATTTTACCGATTTTGCCTTCGTCGACGGCTTCGACTTCCATCGTGGCTTTGTCGGTTTCGATTTCGGCGATGACGTCACCCGATTCAACGGTGTCGCCTTCCTTGACGTGCCATTTCGCCAAGGTGCCTTCGGTCATGGTCGGCGACAGGGCCGGCATCAATACTTTTACAGGCATGAACGCAATCTCCCGGTAACGGGGCGGCGCGGCTTGACCCGCAACCTGCCCCTGTCCGTCTTACTTAGCGATAGCAAACGGCCTTGGCCGCGGCGACGATGTGGCTGTCCTGAGCAAGCGCAAGCTTTTCCAGGTTGGCAGCATACGGCATCGGAACGTCTTCGCCGGTCACGCGGGCAACCGGTGCATCGAGGTAGTCAAATGCATGTTCCATCGCAACAGACGCGATTTCCGCACCAATACCCGAGAAGTGCCAGCCTTCCTCGACCGTCACCAGTCGGTTGGTCTTCATGACCGAACGCACGATGGTGTTCACATCCAGCGGACGGATGGTGCGCAGGTTGATGACCTCGGCCGAGATACCCTGCTCTGCCAGCTGTTCAGCCGCTTTCAGCGCCTTGCCCACCATGATCGAGAAAGCCACGATGGTGACATCGGTCCCTTCGCGTTCGATCTTGGCCTGACCGATCGGCAGGACGAAATCATCATCATCAGGCACTTCAAAGCTCTGACCGTACATGATTTCGTTTTCAAGGAAGACAATCGGGTTCGGATCGCGGATCGCAGCCTTAAGCAGGCCTTTGGCGTCTGCTGCCGACCACGGTGCAACCACCTTCAGACCCGGGCAATGTGCATACCAGGATGCATAGCACTGCGAGTGCTGGGCACCAACGCGCGACGCGGCACCGTTCGGGCCACGGAACACGATCGGGCAGCCAAGTTGGCCACCGGACATGTAAAGCGTCTTCGCAGCAGAGTTGATGATCTGGTCGATCGCCTGCATTGCAAAGTTAAAGGTCATGAATTCCAGAACCGGCTTCAGGCCCATAAAGGCCGAACCGGTTGCAAGGCCGGTGAAGCCATGCTCGGTGATCGGGGTGTCGATCACGCGCTTGTCACCGAATTCATCCAAAAGCCCCTGGGTAACCTTGTAGGCACCCTCATACTGCGCAACTTCTTCGCCCATGACGAACACGTTCTCGTCGGTGCGCATTTCTTCGGCCATGGCATCACGCAGGGCTTCACGCACGGTCTGGGTTTTAAAGCTGGTATAGATCTTTTCGTCCTGGGTGCTGTTCATCACGCTCATTGCGCGTGGCTCAGCTTCGGAGCGTTCAATCGCGCCACTGGCCGAAACCGGTGCAGCGCCCGACGACGCAGCAGCCGGGGCTTCTTCAGAAGAAGACTCTTCTTCCTTGGCCGGTGCGGCATCTGCTTTTGGTGCAGACGATGCAGACACGTTATCAAGTGCAGACGCGTCTTCGTCTTCTTCGAGGATATAGGCAATCACCTGATTGACCGCGACATTCTCGGTACCGGCATCAATGACAAGTTTACCAATGGTACCCTCGTCAACGGCCTCGACTTCCATCGTGGCTTTGTCGGTTTCGATTTCTGCGATCACGTCACCGGATGCGACAGTGTCGCCTTCCTTGACGTTCCATTTGGCAAGTGTGCCTTCGGTCATGGTCGGCGACAGGGCCGGCATCAAAACTTCAATCGGCATTGTTCCCTCTCTCCCGGGAAATATCGTTCAAAAGCGGTTCGCAGTCTTTGCGATCACGCGTCGATCAGAATGTCGGTAAACAGTTCGGAAACATCCGGCTCCGGGCTGTTTTGCGCGAACTCGGCCGCTTTTGCGACTTCGGCCTTAACTTCCTTGTCGATGTCTTTCAGACCGGCTTCATCAAGGATGTTGCCATCGATCAGGAGCTTTTTGACCATATCGATCGGATCGTGCTCTTTACGCATTTTGTCGAGCTCGTCCTTGGTCCGGTATTTCGCCGGGTCGGACATGGAATGCCCGCGATAACGATAGGTTTTGAGTTCCAAAATGTAAGGCCCCTTGCCCGAACGGCAGTGTTCCACAGCACGTTCACCAGCGGCTTTCACCGCCAGAACATCCATGCCGTCAACCTGCTCACCCGGGATGCCATAGGCCTTGCCGCGTTCATACAGGTCCGGGCTGGACGAGTGACGCTGGGTCGAGGTGCCCATCGCATACTGGTTGTTCTCGATGCAGTAAATTACCGGCAGTTCCCAAAGGGCTGCCATGTTAAAGGACTCATAGACCTGACCCTGGTTGACGGCACCGTCACCAAGATAGGTCATGCAGACCTTGTTCTCACCGCGATATTTGTAATTGAAGGCAATACCGGTTCCGAGCGGAACCTGCGCGCCCACGATGCCGTGTCCACCATAGAAGTTCTTTTCCTTGGAGAACATATGCATCGAGCCGCCTTTACCGCGGGAATACCCGCCTTCGCGGCCCGTCAATTCGGCCATGACACCGGCTGAATCCATACCCGTTGCAAGCATGTGGCCATGATCACGATAGCTGGTGATAACACCGTCTTCGTCCGATGCGGCGGCCTGCATGCCGACAACAACGGCTTCCTGCCCGATATAAAGGTGGCAGAAACCACCGATGAGACCCATGCCATACAGCTGACCGGCTTTTTCTTCAAAGCGGCGGATCAGCAGCATTTCACGGTAATATTTGAGGAGATCGTCACTGCTCGCCTGGTTGTCGGCGCGCGTCGTGGCGCGTTTGCGTTTTGTGGTCGCCATGTTTCCTCCCGGTGGATGGCTATCGCTTAAGCATCATGTATGAGCGCTTAATTCGGTACTGGACCACCGAAATGACTACCGAAAACAGACCTCAAGGGCAAGCAATCTCACCGCGTTTAAACCGTTGTTTTGCAACGCACAATCACAAATAAACTGTAATTTGGTTAATCTATGAGTTTACGTGTTTTTGCAGAGATGCTGGTTTTTCAGCAACTTGAGGCACTGCCTTAAAACTCGTTCATTCCCCTGCGTCACAAATGCTATGCTTTCTCGAGGATAATTTCGCATAGCAGCGCACAACGGAAAACAACCGGAAGAATGCATTAAATATCAAAGACCTCTACCAGATCAGATCAAAATGGCGTTTAAACCATAACTCAGTTTAAACAACTACTTACCCGTTTGCGAGCATTCCTGAACGCATTTCACAACCGGTAATTTCTGTCTCACCGAGCGATATAGGCCCATCAAAACGGATTTTTTCGTGCCAAAAGCCACACTTGGTCAAAAATGGATTCTTTCCGGACGGTGCGCGCAACAAGATCAGGAGAATTCAACAGGGATCAGTGGTGATCAGCGGAGGCCAGACAGTACAGTGCCCTGCCCGACGTTTAGTTCGCCCCGGCGGCAACCGTCGTAATATCGGCGACGTCGCTATATCCATCGTGATGGAAAATGATCACGTCATCTGGATGGGCGGCATTGAGCATTGCCCGCGCGCGCTCATCAAGCAGGTCGGGATCAAGGTGCTTTGCGCGTAGCGAAATCACATGCTGCTCAAGCGACTTGCGCTCCTCGGTGGTTTCTTCGAGCACGCGGGCAATCTCGCTCACCCGGTCCTGCATCGACCAATAGGTCAGCAGACCGCGCTCCCCTTCCACGCTATGGAAGATGAAATACGCCATCACTGTAAATGCGATTACCGGTGCGACAGCCTGTTTCAGGCGACGAAAAACCGGCGAATTGGACGCCATTTACCCTATGCCCCTTGCACGCTAACGCGACTTGGAAACAAAACACACCATTCCGGGTTCACAACGTAAAAACAACATGCGTTATTTCGCTTGCCTGACAGTGACTTACCATCAAACAAGGCTACAAACCCGGTAACATTACACCTAACCTTGCGCATAAGCGGGTAAAAATAGAGTTAAGCGACCAGCGCAAACCAATGCGATTACGCTCAATCCGCTAATCCTGATATTCGAATTTACTGCCCTGTTCCGGAAGCAAACAGGCCGCTTTCCCATCGGAAAGCGGCCTGTTAGTACATCTGAAATGTCGTGCAGCGTGGTATTACTTCAGGATCGAACGACCCGGGAAGTGTGCACCGGCATCAAGAAGTTCCTCGATGCGGATCAGCTGGTTGTATTTTGCCATACGGTCAGAACGCGACAGCGAGCCGGTTTTGATCTGACCGCAATTGGTGGCAACTGCAAGATCGGCAATGGTCGAATCTTCGGTTTCGCCCGAACGGTGCGACATCACCGCGGTGTAACCGGCACGGTGGGCCATCTCGACCGCTTCAAGGGTTTCAGACAGCGTCCCGATCTGGTTGACCTTGACCAGGATCGAGTTGGCAACGCCCTTCTCGATACCGTCAGACAGACGCTTCGGGTTGGTGACAAACAGGTCATCACCGACCAGCTGGGTTTTGGCACCAATGGCAGAGGTCAGCTCTGCCCAGCCATCCCAATCGTCTTCGGCCATGCCGTCTTCAATGGAGAAGATCGGATATTTGCCGACAAGATCGGCCCAGTATTTGACCATCTCACTCGGATCAAGCGACTTGCCTTCACCAGACAGCACATATTTGCCGCCTTTGAAGAACTCGGTCGATGCTGCGTCAAGCGCCAGCACAACGTCTTCTTCCGGGCGATAGCCCGCCGCTTCGATCGATTTCATGACATAGCTGATCGCAGCTTCGGTCGAGGCGATGTTCGGCGCAAAGCCGCCCTCGTCACCAACGTTGGTGTTAAGGCCATCTGCCGACAAGGCTTTTTTCAGGTTGTGGAAGATTTCAGCGCCCATGCGGATCGCGTCCGAGCAGGTCTCGGCCGATACCGGCATGATCATGAATTCCTGAACGTCGATCGGATTGTCGGCATGCTCGCCGCCATTGATGATGTTCATCATCGGCACCGGAAGCGACCGGGCAAACGAACCACCAACATAACGATAAAGTGGCAGGCCCGCATCTTCGGCCGCAGCCTTGGCCGTTGCCAGCGATACGCCGAGAATGGCGTTTGCGCCGAGACGGCCTTTGTTTTCGGTGCCATCAAGCTCGATCATGGCACTGTCGATGGCAAGCTGGTCTTCGGCATCCATGCCGGCCAGTGCTTCAAAGATTTCACCATTCACGGATGCAACCGCCTTGGTGACACCCTTGCCAAGATAGCGGTCTTCCTTGTCACGCAGTTCGACGGCTTCGTGTGCACCGGTGGATGCGCCCGACGGAACGGCAGCACGACCAAAGGCGCCATTTTCCAGGGTGACATCAACCTCGACCGTCGGGTTACCACGGCTGTCAAGGATTTCGCGGCCGCGAATATCAATAATAGCGGTCATGACAGAAACGTTCTCCTCACTGGTAGGAACCATACCTGTTTATCAGGCATGCAGGTTACAGCAAAAAAGAATGCCGCCAATCCCTGACTGGCGGCATCTGATATTTACGCGTCAAACATATCCAGACGAACCGGATTGGCTTTTGCCACTTTGTCCAGTTCCATCAGAACCGAAAGAACTTCGGGAAGCTTGTTTAACGGGATCTGGTTCGGGCCATCGGAAATGGCCGTCGCCGGGTTATCGTGGGTTTCGATAAACAGTGCTGCGATACCAACCGAAACGGCCGCACGGGCCAGAACGGGTGCAAACTGGCGCTGGCCACCTGACGAGGTGCCCTGTCCGCCCGGCTGCTGAACCGAATGGGTGGCATCGAAGACAACCGGATAGCCCTGCTGGGCCATGGTGGGAAGTCCACGGAAGTCCGTGACAAGCGTGTTATAGCCAAAGCTGGTCCCACGGTCACAGAGCATGATGTTTTCATTGCCGGTCGCAGCCAGATTGTTGGCGACATTGGCCATGTCCCAAGGGGCCAGGAACTGGCCCTTTTTGACATTGACCACACGGCCCGTCTTGCCGGCTGCTTCAAGCAGATCGGTCTGACGGCACAGGAATGCCGGGATCTGCAGGATATCGGCAACTTCGCCAACAGCCGCGCACTGATCCGGCAGATGCACATCGGTTACGATCGGAAGCCCGGTAGTTTCCTTGACCTCGGCCAGGATATCAAGTCCTTCCTTGAGGCCGACACCGCGCTTGGACGTCGCACTGGTGCGGTTGGCCTTGTCAAACGAGCTCTTATACACAAGCCCGATGCCAAGCCCTTCGGACAGTTCCTTAAGGGCCGAAGACATTTCGAGCGCGTGCTGACGGCTTTCAATCGCGCACGGCCCCGCCAGAACGGCGAACGGCTTGTCATTGGCGATTTCGATATTGCCGACTTTGACAGTTTTAATTTCGGTCATTGCAAAGGCTTTCAGTCGATCACGTGTCTGTTGCTATCAAATAGTCCGACAGTCGCGATTACACCAGACGGCTGCGTTCTTTGGCGGCCTTGATATAGGAAACAAATAGCGGATGCGGATCAAGCGGACGCGAACGCAGTTCCGGGTGAAACTGAACGCCGATAAACCACGGATGATCCGGATATTCGACGATTTCCGGCAAACGACCATCCGGCGACAGGCCAGAGAATTTAAGACCTTTTTCCTCAAGCTGCGCCATGAAGTTGACGTTCACCTCATAACGATGGCGGTGACGTTCCAGAACGGTTTCGTTGCCATAAATGTCGCGCGCATGGGTGCCATCAACAAGTTTGCACTCATAGTTGCCCAGACGCATGGTACCGCCAAGGTCATCATCATCGGTACGACGTTCAACCGCACCACCATCCTTGGCCCATTCGGTCATAAGACCGACAAGCGGTGTCTTGGTCGGACCAAATTCGGACGAAGACGCATCCTTGATCCCGGCAAGGTTACGCGCGGCTTCAAGAACCGCCATCTGCATGCCAAAGCAAATCCCGAAATACGGCACCTTGTTTTCGCGGGCATAACGGGCGGCGGCAATCTTGCCTTCTGCGCCACGTTCGCCAAAACCGCCCGGCACCATGATCGCATCAAGCTTCGACAGGATTTCGTTGACGTTGCCGTCTTTTTCAAGCGCGTCAGACGCAATCCATTCAAGCTTCACACGCACCTTGTTGGCGATCCCGCCATGGGTCAGTGCTTCGGTCAGGGACTTATAGGCATCGGGAAGCTGGATATATTTGCCAACGATCCCGATGGTGACCTCACCTTCCGGATTGCGGATGGTGCTGCAAATATCTTCCCACGGCTGAAGGTCGGGTTCCTGCGCCTGCAGGCCAAAGTGATGCAGCACTTCGTTATCCAAGCCATACTGGTGGTAGCTGATCGGCACCTGATAGATGTTATCAACGTCATAAGCCGGAATAACCGCCGCTTCACGGACGTTACAGAAACGCGCAATCTTGCGGCGTTCATTGATCGGAATTTCACGATCACAACGGCACAGAAGAATGTCTGGCTGAATACCAACGCTCTGCAGTTCCTTGACGGAATGCTGGGTCGGCTTGGTCTTAAGTTCACCGGCCGAAGAAATATACGGCACAAGAGTCAGGTGCATGAACAACGCCCGGCCATCGCCAAGGTCGTTACCCATCTGACGGATCGCTTCAAGGAACGGCAGGCTTTCGATATCGCCAACCGTGCCGCCGATCTCAACCAGGACAAAGTCCTCGGTCGCGTCCGACATTACGAATTCCTTGATCGCATCGGTGATGTGCGGAATGACCTGCACCGTCCCGCCAAGGTAATCACCGCGACGTTCGCGTGCGATCACGTTGGAATAGATACGACCGGTGGTGACGTTATCGGAACGGCGCGAAGAAACGCCGGTGAAACGTTCATAGTGACCAAGATCAAGGTCGGTTTCCGCCCCGTCTTCGGTCACATAGCATTCGCCATGCTGGTACGGGCTCATGGTGCCCGGATCGACGTTGATATATGGATCAAGTTTACGCAGACGAACTGTAAAGCCGCGTGCCTGCAGGGACGCACCCAAAGCAGCGGAAGCCAGACCTTTGCCCAGCGAAGAAACAACGCCACCGGTAATAAAGATATAACGAGTCATTATCTTGGCCTCATCTCAAAGCACAAAGCCTCGGTTCAGTGCATCACGAACCGGGAAATACAACAATCAAAAATTGAGGCGGCAAGTTTGCCGCCTCATGTCGTCGGTTTATTTTTTATCGGGTCGGAGCCGCAGGCCCGGTATCCTCGGCGGGCTCAGTGACCGCCGGCGCCGGTTCCGGTGCCTGATCAAGGATCGAAGCCGGCTGGGTATGGGTGTTCGACTGAAGGGCAAGGATGATGCTGGTGATCATGAATGCGCCTGCCAGTATAGCAGTGGTACGGGTCAGCAGGTTCGCAGCGCCGCGTGAACTCATCACGCCGAAGCCGCCGCCTCCGCCGCCACCGCCGCTGTTACCGCCGATACCAAGCCCACCGCCCTCGCTGCGCTGCACGAGAATCACGGCGATCAGGCCGAGCGCAAGAAGAAGGTGGATTACCAGAATGACTGTTTGCATGGTGTCGAAACTCTTGTCCTAATCTACCGATCCAAACGCAATTGTGCCCGGATCGGGCATAAATTTGATGCGTATTTAACGCGTTTTATGGCTGTTGGCTAGACCATATTGAACAAAATCTGCAGCACTATCCGTTAGGCGCAGGATTCAATAATCTGCCAGAAATCTTCAACCTTCAGGCTCGCCCCGCCGACAAGCGCACCGTCGACATCTTCAACGCCCAGCAATTCCTTGGCATTGGACGGTTTGACCGAACCACCATACAGAATGCGGAACTCATTGCCATCCTCGAACCGTTTGACCAGTTCGGCACGGATCGCGGCATGAACCTCGGCAACTTCGGCAACACTTGCCGTACGGCCCGTACCAATCGCCCAGACCGGCTCATAGGCCACAACGGTGTTTTTCGCGGTTGCCCCCTCGGGAAGCGATACAGCCACCTGCCCGTTCACCACCGAAAGCGTCGCACCAAGATCACGTTCTTCTTCGGTTTCCCCCACACAGACAACCGCCGTCAAACCGGCATCATGGGCGGCAATCGCCTTTTTGCGGATATCGGTTGAGCTTTCAGCATGATCCGCGCGGCGCTCGGAATGGCCAACCAGAACATATTCCGCCCCGATATCAGCAAGCATCGCAGCCGCCACATCACCGGTATGCGCACCAGAAATCGCAGCGTGGCAATCTTGCCCGCCAACAGCAACGGCACTTCCGTGTGTGACGCCAACCACGTCCGAAAGAAGCGTCGCCGGCGGACAGACCAGAACATCACAACCAAGCGCCCCTTTTTCAGACGCCTTCGCCGCCAGGCTTGACGCCAGCGCAAGACCGTCTGCACGCAAACAGTTCATTTTCCAGTTTCCGGCAATCAGGGGACGGCGTTGGGTCATCGGGGGTACCTCGTGCTGATCAGGTTCATATTATGTCCGTGTATCAAGGCAATAACAACCCGTTTGCGGCCGTTACGATTTGTTACAGGACCTGTTTCGACGCGGGTTTTAGCATGCCATGCCAGCGGGGCCAAGTACCCGAAAACGCCTGATCGCTTATTTAGGATGTGATTGCAGTCATCTTCTATACAATCGCCTGTTGCCGCTGATAACACTCGCCATTAAGATGCGCGGCAAATTTGCTCGGCCCGTGTCATCTGAGGCGCTGTCCGGGCGATCAATAATGAAACGACGTCAAAGCCTGACTTTGGCGTCAAACCACGGATTGTTAGGCTTATCATATGCTTGCTGGCATTCGCACATTTTCGAAATCAATCTTCGCCAAGATTATCTTTGGCGTGATTGCACTGAGCTTCGTGATCTGGGGCCTGAACGCATCGATGCTTAATCTGGGCACCTCGCGTGAAGTTGCCGAAATCGGCAGCCAGAAGATCACCCCGGTCGAACTGGACCGCGCGTTTCAGCGCAGCGTTCAGAATATGCGAAACATGTTCGGACCGAACTTCAACCAGCAGCAGGCCGTCCAGATGGGCCTTCTGAACAATACGGTGCAGTCGCTCGTCTCGCAGAAGATCCTGCGTGAAGATGCCAAGAATATCGGCATCGGCATCAGCGACGAAAAAGTCCGCGATCAGATTTTCTCATCTGACAGCTTCAAGGACCCGGCCACTGGCCAGTTCAGCCGTGACCGCTTCATGCAGGCACTTTATCAGGCGGGCTACACCGAAAACGAATTCATCAATGGTGTCCGTGGCGACATGATGAGCCAGCAGGTTGTTGACAGCCTGACCAGCCCGGCAGCTGTGCCTGACATCATGGCACGCCAGATCGTTGCCTATCGCAATGAACAGCGCAGCGGTTCGTTCTTTGCACTGAATGCGGACGAGTTCGCCAACATTCCGGTCGCCGATGATGCAACCCTGCGTGCCTATCACGAAGACAACGCCGCACAGTTCACCGCACCGGAAAGCCGCGACGTGACCCTGGCAACGCTCAGCGCAGCCGATCTCATCCCGACCATCACCGTGACCGAGGATGAAATCGCCGAATCTTATGCCCAGCGCGAACCTGAATTCCAGACCCCGGAAAAACGTACGGTCGAACAGATCCTGTTTGCCCCGAACGAAGAACAGACCGCGCGTGACGCCTATAACCGCCTGACGGAAGGTGCTGACTTCATGGCCGTTGCCGAAGATGCCGGCATGGACGAAGCCATGGTCAAACTTGGCGAATTCACCGCCAATGACATCCTGCCGGATCTGAGCGAAGCCACCTTCGCCCTTGAAGAAGGTGGCATTTCCGAACCGGTTGAAACCGCCCTTGGCTGGCATATCATCCGCGTTCCGTCCGTCACCCCGGGCAGCACGCAAAGCCTTGATGAAGTCCGCGACATCATTGTTGATGGCCTCAAGCAGTTCAAAGCCGAAGACGCGATCTACGATCTTGCCGCCACCTTTGACGAGGAACTCGGTGCAGGCACCCCGATCGAAGATGCCGCACGTGACGTTGGTGCAAAAACCTACAAGCTTGACGGCGTTGTCCGTGGCGAAGGCCTTGCAGGTCAGAACGTTGACGGTGCAGAAGAAATCAACGCCAAGATCTTCGAGCTTGAAAACGGCGAGGAAAGCTTCCTCGAAGAAACCGCTTCGGGCACCCGTTATGTTGTCCGCGTTGAAAACGTAACGCCATCGGCCCTGCGTCCGTTCGAAGACGTCCGTGAAGACGTCGTCGCCGCCTGGACCGCCGAAGAACGTCAGCGCCTGATGATGGAAAAGGCCGAAGAACTGGCTGGCAACATCAACAATACCGGTGCTGACATCGCGACGCTTGCATCCGAAGACGCGACCACCGTTCGCGAAACCGGCATGACCCGCCGCACCGGCCAGGGCCTTGGCGATGATGTAAACCCGGCTGTTGCCGCAGCCCTCTTCACCCTTGAAGATGGCAAGGCCAAAGCCGTTCAGACCGGTGAAGACGTTCTTGTCGTCAAGCTTGATGACATCGAGGCCGCCGACATCAACACCGCAGACGCACGACCGGTAAATGACGAGCTCAAGGAAGCGCTTAACGAGGACATCCTTGCGCAGTATCTCAATTACCTGAACGAGGAAATCTCGGTCAGTGTGAATAACAGCGTGATCAACGAGCTTTATCAGCCAACCGCTGCAAACTGATCAGTCAACAAGGGCGACCGGAACACTCCGGTCGCCCTTTTTCTATCCTGATAACGCGCCCAACCATCGGACAGACCATGGAAATCAAACCGGATTTCACCAGTTTCAAGCATAACTACGACAACGGCATTTCGCAGGTTCTCTGGACCTCGCTGACCGCTGACCTTGATACACCGGTCTCGGCCTTTCTCAAGATCGCCGAAGGCATGCCAAACACCTATTTGCTTGAATCTGTTGAAGGCGGATCCGTCCGTGGGCGGTATTCCTTCCTGGGGCTCAAACCCGATCTGATCTGGCGCTGCTTTGGCAACAAGGCCGAACTCAATCGCCGGGCAATGGCCGATGCCGACGCCTTTGTGGCAGAGGATGACGCCCCGCTTGACAGCCTCAAGAAACTGATCGCCGAAAGCTACATCGAACTGCCTGACAACCTACCGCCGATGAGTGCCGGTCTGGTCGGCTATATGGGCTATGACACCGTCCGTCTGATGGAAAAGCTGCCCGACAGCAACAAGGATGAACTTGATGTGCCTGATGGCATTTTCATCCGCCCGACCGTGACCGCAAGTTTTGATACCATCGAAGACACGGTAACCGTCGTCACCCCGGTCCGCCCGGAAAACGGTATCTCGGCTGATGCGGCCTATGATCTGGCCTGCGCACGGCTCAATGACGTGGTCCAACAGTTCCAGCGTAACCTGTTTATCGACCGCCGCTCCAAATCCGTGCCCGACACCCTGCCCGCCCCAAAGGTCAGCGTGACCGAGGCCGGCTTCCACGACATGGTCGAAAAGGCCAAGGATTACATCCGCGCAGGCGACATCTTTCAGGTGGTCCTCTCACAGCGCTATACGCTGCCTTATCAGTTGCCGCCCTTTGCCTTTTACCGCGCCCTTCGCCGGATCAACCCGTCGCCCTTCATGTTCTATCTTGATATCGGCGGTTTTCAGGTCGTCGGCGCCAGCCCGGAAATCCTGGTGCGGTTGCGCGATGGCGAAGTCACCATTCGCCCGATTGCCGGCACCCGACGGCGCGGCAAGACGTCCGATGACGACAAAGTCATGGCGCAAGACCTGCTTGATGATCCCAAGGAACGCTCGGAACATCTGATGCTGCTTGATCTTGGCCGTAACGATGTCGGGCGCGTTTCCAAGCCGGGAACCGTGCGCGTCACCGACCGCGAACAGATCGAATACTACTCCCACGTCATGCATATCGTCTCAAACGTGGTCGGTCAGATTGACGAAACCAAATATGACGCCATGGACGCGCTCAAGGCCGGTTTCCCGGCCGGAACCGTTTCGGGCGCCCCCAAAGTCCGCGCCATGGAAATCATTGATGAACTGGAATCGGTCCGTCGTGGCATCTATGCCGGCTGTATCGGCTATATCTCGGCCGACGGTTCGATGGATACCTGCATCGCGCTGCGTACCGCCGTCATCAAGGACGAGAAAATCCACA
This sequence comes from Thalassospira sp. ABL2_045, assembly GCF_056161285.1. Taxonomy (NCBI): domain Bacteria; kingdom Pseudomonadati; phylum Pseudomonadota; class Alphaproteobacteria; order Rhodospirillales; family Thalassospiraceae; genus Thalassospira; species Thalassospira sp. ABL2_045. The sequence continues at coordinate 182,708 of NZ_JBSWYV010000004.1, forward strand.
TTCAGGCAGGCGCAGGCGTCGTTGTCGATAGCAAACCGGAACTCGAGCACAAGGAATGCCAGAACAAGGCCGGCGCGCTCATGGCCGCCGCCCGCGAAGCCCATCGCTTCGCGTGACGGGAACAAACCATAACAAAGATGAAAACCGTCATTCCGGGCGAAGCGAAGCGTAGACCCGGAATCCAAACAGCGTTGCTACCGTTTTGGATTCCCACCTTCGTGGGAATGACGATTTGTTCAGGTTAAGCTTAGCCAGTCACACTCTGCATTGATCGGCGCAGAACATCTGTAATCGGGACCAGCTCGAACCCCTTGGCCTGAATTTCAGGAATCCATTTCGCAAGCGCGCCAAGCGTCCGATCGCGTGGATGTCCAATGGCGATGGCATATCCCTGTTTGCTGGCCACCCGTTCGATTTTATCAAGCATCTCAGCAATCTTGGCAGCATCGTCTGCATCATCGATAAACACATCACGCGTCAGAGCCGGAACACCAAAACGGCCCGCTGTGGAGTAGGCAACAGACTTTGCACTGGTGCGGGAATCGAGGAACATCAGTCCACGGGACTTCATGACTTCCATGACCATTTTCATATGGGCGGGGTCCGATGTAAACTTGCTGCCCATATGGTTGTTCACACCGACATAGCCATCGAACTGATCCAGCATCCAGTTCATTTCCGACAGAACCTTGTCACGACCATCGCTGACATACAGGGCATGTGGCCCCGGATCAACCGCACTGGAGGACGGCTCCATGGGCATATGCAGCATCACTTCATGTCCGGCCTTGCGCGCCGCATTGACCTGTGGCTGCAAGTTACGTGCATAAGGCAGATAGGAAATCGTGATCGGGCCTGGCAGCTCGACCGTGCGGGCAGTGCGCGGCTGATCAAGGCCGGCATCATCAATCACAATCGCAATTACCGGCTTGTCGCCGGTATCCTGTGTCAGGGCGGCATATTTTCGCCACGGCTGATCCATGGCGGCAACCGACGAACCTGGCACATCACTGCCACTGTCACCCGGAAGGATATCACCCCCTTGGGTAGGCTTGCGGGATGCAGGTGCCGGGACATAGTCCGTCAGGCCTGGTTCACCCTGCCCGATCTGTCCCTTTGATGCGCCGGCACCGTCATTCTCGCCAACGAGATATCCCGTGCGTCCGCGCTCGGAAACCGATGCGTTGTCTGACAGGGTGTAATCCTTGCGCAGCATCGGGGTCGGTTCGGGGTCAGCCAGCGCATAATTTGGTGCGCCCTGATCCGAAGCACGGCCAATTTCATCGGACGCGCGATCAAGTTCAAGCATGCTGCCGACCGCAATGATCGCCGATAACGTACCCGCAACAAAGGCCCCGCCCAGCATCAGGCGACCAATGCCACCCGTTTTCTTTTTCGGAGCGGTCTTTTTACGGTTGGATTTCTTGGGTGCCGCCTTTTTACGGCTGGCGGTCGTTGCCCGGGTTGCCCGGCGTGCCACGCTGTGGTCTCCAGTATTCGTTTGCTGGGATGCTCGTAGCGGCTGTTTCGTTGATTGAACAGCCCCTTCCCATATGGTGATTATACACCGATCCTGTCGGTGGTTCTTTTGATCTTTTTAAAACGGCTCTGGTTAGCGCACGGTTAAAGGATTACACCTCGCGTGATCAAAGACTCGCCAGAGGCTAAAAAAGCCTTGCTCTGCTTCTGCTTGACGTAAATACAATGGCGTTTATTCTCTGCCGACCTTAATGTGCGTGAGCCTGCTTTTTTATGTATCTCCTCATCGATAATTACGACAGTTTCACATTCAATCTGTGGCACTATCTGCGCGAACTCGGCCCCGAGGTCGAAGTGCGCCGCAATGATGAGGTCAGCGTTGAAGAAGCGCTCGCACTTAACCCCGAAGGCATTGTGATTTCGCCGGGTCCCTGTGACCCGGAACGGGCCGGTATTTGCCTTGATCTGATCAAGGCGGCGGCTGGCAAGGTCAAGTTGCTTGGTGTGTGTCTTGGTCATCAATCGATTGGCCAGGCATTTGGCGGCAAGGTCATCCGCGCCCCCGAATGCATGCATGGCAAGACCGATGCGATGACCCATTCCGGACAAAGCGTCTTTGCAAGCCTTCCCAGCCCGTTTGAAGCCACCCGTTATCATTCATTGGTGATTGAACGCGAAACTTTGCCCGACAGCCTTGAAATCACCGCCCAAAGCGGAGATGGTCTGATTATGGGCGTGCGTCACAAAACCCATCAGATTCATGGTGTTCAGTTCCATCCCGAAAGCATCGCTTCGGAACATGGACACGCCCTATTGAAGAATTTTATCGACTATACCAGTGCCTGACCGATAGTGCCCAACACGCACTGGACCGCAAACCAAGGAAGACCCGATGTCGACTGATCATGATCTGAAGCCAATTCTGGCCAAAGTCGCAGATGGCGAAAAACTGACCGAAAGCATGGCCGAAGGCGCCTTTAACGTGCTGATGTCCGGTCAGGCGACGCCGTCGCAGATGGGGGCTTTCCTGATGGGGTTGCGCCTGCGCGGTGAAACCATTGATGAAATCACCGGGGCGGCGCGTGTCATGCGCGAAAAGGCCACCGGCATCGTTGCCCCGGAAAATGCGGTTGATACCTGCGGCACGGGCGGTGATGGCAGCGGCACCTATAACATCTCGACCGGGGCGGCCATTGTGGCAGCCGCCGCTGGCGCAACCGTTGCCAAACACGGCAACCGTGCGGCGTCGTCAAAATCCGGTTCTGCGGACGTTTTGATGGCGCTTGGTGTCAATCTTGATGCCGATATGAAGCTTCTCGAAAAGGCGCTGAAAAAGATCAATCTTTGCTTCATGATGGCCACCCGCCATCATTCGGCGATGCGCCACGTCATGCCGACCCGTGTTGAAATGGGCACGCGAACGATCTTTAACCTGCTCGGCCCACTTGCCAACCCGGCCAAAACCAAACGTCAGGTTCTCGGTGTCTTTGGCAAACAGTGGGTTGAACCGATTGCCCATGTGCTGAACCGTCTGGGGTCGGTCCATGCCTGGGTAGTGCATGGTCATAGCGGCCTTGATGAAATCTCGACCACCGGCCCGACCTTTGTCGCCGAGGTCAAGGATGGCACCGTCACCACCTTTGAAATCAATCCAAGCGATTTCGGTCTTGAAACCGCAACGCTTGACGATCTCAAAGGCGGCGATGCCGACGAGAATGCCAAGGCGATTACGGACCTGCTCGCCGCCAAGAAAGGCCCCTATCGCGATATCGTTCTGATGAATGCCGGTGCGGTCCTTGTGGTGACCGGCATTGCCAGCGATCTGGCGGATGGTATCAAAAAGGCCGCCGACGCGATTGATAGCGGCAAGGCTGCCGAGACCCTTCAGGGCCTTGTAGACATTACGAACGAAGGAAACGCGGCGTGAGCGACGTACTGACCAAAATCTGCAACGACAAGCGCGATCATGTCGCGGCCTGCAAGACGCGCAAGACCCCTGGCGCGCTTGAGGCAGAGGCAAAAGAACAGTCCGCACCGCGTGGCTTCATCAATGCGCTTGAAACCAGTGTTGCTGATGGCCGTTATGGCCTGATTGCCGAAATCAAGAAGGCATCACCGTCCAAGGGCCTGATCCGCGCAGACTTCAATCCGCCGGAACTGGCCAAGGCCTATCAGGCTGGCGGGGCAAGCTGCCTGTCGGTTCTGACCGACATCCCCTATTTCCAGGGCGATGACAGCTATCTGGTCGCCGCCCGTGCAGCCGTCGACCTTCCGGCCCTTCGCAAGGATTTCATAATCGATCCCTATCAGGTGACAGAGGCGCGTGCGCTTGGCGCTGACTGCATCCTTCTGATCATGGCAGCCCTTGAAGACAGCCTTGCGGCCGAACTTGAAGATGCCGCGCACAGCCTTGGCATGGACGTCCTGATCGAGGTGCACAATGCCCCGGAACTTGAACGTGCGCTCAAGCTGAAATCGCGTTTGCTCGGCATCAACAACCGCAACCTCAAAACCATGGAAACCAGCCTTACGACGACCGAGGAACTGGCAAGCATGGTCGGTGATGACCGTTTGCTGGTCGCGGAAAGCGGCCTGTTCACCCCGGACGATCTCGCCCGCATGGCAAAGGTCGGCGCGCAGTGCTTCCTGATCGGTGAAAGCCTGATGCGTCAGGACGACGTCACCACCGCCACCCGTAACCTGCTCGGCCTTGCGGCCTGACCCATACTGGACCGAAAATGGCAGACAAGCTTTCCCATATTGATGCCGGTGGCAATGCGGTGATGGTCGATATTTCGGCCAAGGCGGAAACTGCGCGCATCGCGATTGCCAAAGCCCGGGTTCTGATGTCTTCGGAAACGGCCAAGCTGATTGCGGATCGCGGCCATAAAAAGGGTGATGTTCTTGGCATCGCCCAGCTTGCCGGGATCATGGGCGCGAAAAAGACCCCCGATCTGATCCCGCTCTGTCATCCCCTGCCCCTGACCTCGGTCACGGTCGACCTTGAGCTTGCGGAAGATGCCGACGCAGTCGATATCACCGCCACCTGCAAGACAACCGGCAAGACTGGTGTCGAGATGGAGGCCCTCACCGCGGCATCAGTTTCAGCACTGACGGTTTTTGACATGTGCAAGGCGGTTGATAAAAGTATGAGGATTACCGATCTGCGGGTCACCCGGAAAGAAGGTGGTAAGTCGGGGACCTTTACGGCGGACTAACATCCTGTCCTGTTTCACGGCCTACTATTCACATTTTTTGAAGGATTGCCGCGATTATTCGGTTTTTGCGTTTAATCGCACAGACCCGCTTGACCCGCGAAAAGAACTAAAGTAGAACATTCGTGTATCCTTTTTGTTCTTTTTACAGGTTCGGGAAATATCATGCTGACGCGCAAGCAATATGAGTTGCTGGTCTATATAGACAATTACCTTCGCGATCACGGGATTTCGCCCTCTTTCGATGAAATGAAAGAGGCCCTGAACCTTAAATCCAAATCCGGCATTCATCGCCTGATTACAGGCCTTGAGGAACGCGGTTTCATCCGCCGCCTTGCCCATCGGGCGCGTGCACTGGAAGTCGTGCGCCTGCCTGAAAATAACGAGGATGACACGCCCGACACGCCCAACAACGTGACATCCATCGCCAGTGCGCGAAAGGCCCCGCATCGGCCCGCGACTGTGCCAACCGCCTTCTCTGAGGCCGGGGAATCCATTGGGTTGCCGCTTTATGGCCGGATTGCTGCGGGTACGCCGATCGAGGCGCTTCGCGATCAAAGCACCATGGTGCAGGTCCCGGCCGCCCTGCTCGGCACCGGCGATCACTATGCCCTTGAAGTTTCTGGTGATTCGATGGTCGAGGCCGGCATTCTTGATGGCGACACGGTTCTGATCCAGCGTTGCGAGCAGGCTCATGACGGCACCATTGTCGTCGCCCTTGTCGACGACGCCGAGGCCACCCTGAAGCGCCTGAAACGTGGCCGCGGTGAAGTGCTGCTTGAACCCGCCAATGCACGCTATGAAACCCGCGCCCTGTCGCCGGACCGGGTGCAAATCCAGGGCCGTCTGGTCGGGCTGCTGCGTCAATACTGATTGCTTGCCTGCATTTTAAAGATCAAACGCCCGGTGCTTTTGCCCGGGCGTTTTTCTTTTTTAACGGTTATAGTTGGGGCCAACGTGGGCACCTAGCGCCCTGCTCTACTGCCAATGATGATCCAGGGCCAATTGCCGCTGTCTTCGCGCACTGTTTTGATTGTCGTTTGATTGTCCGGGCTTGTCGGCAGTTTGACGGCCACACCGCCCTGCCACCACAGCACATCATCATCAATCACCATACGCGCCCCAGACACCTGACAGCTGTTAGGCAGATCGGTTTGTTGGTTGACGACGATATCGGCATTGCGACAGGCATAAAACGGATTGGTGATGCGGCTGGCGACAATTATCTGCGCAGGAATGCCGTCCACACTGACAGCAACCCTGCAGGGATCACTTTGGCACGCCTGAACGCGCCGTGTTGCCTGTTCCGGGCGAATGCCAAAGCGGTTCATCCAGATATCTTTCTGAAAACCATTCAGCCGGGAGGATGTGTGCAGGATACCGGCATCCGGATTATAGATTGCAAAGCTTTCACGGTCCCCCGAGATCAGAATTTCAGGTTCCTGATGGGTTATCTGAAAAATGAAGACTGCCGCGATCACAGGGAGTACCGGGAGGATCATCAACTTGTCGCGCCAGATAACAATCCATGCCAGTGCGAGCAACCCCAAAGCGACCGCCAACATATCAAGACCCGCGACATACCAAAGCCCCCAGTTTTGGGCCGCGACCAGATCAGCGGTTTCGAGAAGCACTGTCAGTCCAGGCTTCATCGCCGCCAAGGACAGGCCGGATAATCCAAGCGGAATCAGCGCCAGCGTCGCAACGATCCAAGGCATCACCCAGAAGGCCATTACCGGAATGGCGATCAGATTGGCCAAAACGCCAAGCATGGAAATGCGCCCAAAATGGTAGCCGATGATCGGGGCGGTCACGGCCGTCACAATCAGGCTGGTCAGAAGCAAACCGGCAAGATAAAGACCACCTCGCTCATACCAGGACAACATCCCTTGTCGGTCAAGCCAACGCCGCCCCGGCCCGTCATAAAAGGCGACAAGCGCGCCAACGGCGGCAAAAGACAACTGGAAACTTGCCCCCAGCACGGCATCAGGCCGCAGGAGCAGCACCACAATGGCTGCTACCCCGACCAGCCGAAGTGAGATCGCACGGCGATCCAAAAGCAATGCCAACCAGACGACGAGCAACATGACAAAGGCACGCTGGGTCGGAATGGTGGCGCCGGACAAGCCCAGATAAACAAGACCCGCCAGCATCGCAGCCATCGCCGCCCATTTCTTGATCGGATAACGCAGGGCAATCGCCGGAATGGCGGCCAGTCCGAAGCGGATCAGGAAAAACACCGTCCCGCAGAGCAATCCCATATGCAAACCGGAAATCGCCAGCAGATGCGCGAGACCGGATTTTCGAAGGTTATCGGCAATTTCCGGGGTGACTTCGCCGCGCTCCCCAATGATCAGCGCCTTCGCAATTCCGGCTTCCGGTCCGCGCATTTCATTGCTGATTGTGGCGGATATATATTGACGTGCTCTTTCAACATAAACCAACAAGGCATTGTTATTTAAAGCATTATCACGCTTTAAAACTTCGAACTGCCGCCCGAACACAAACCCGGATGCGCCAATATCGCTGAAATAGAGGTTGCGCGAAAAATCGGGATCCCCGGGGACGGATGGCGAACGCAGTGGAAAGAGCCGCACGCTTGCACGGATCTGATCACCAATCGCAAGCACACTATCACCCAGAAAACTGAGCCGGACATTCCAGTTCAATTGATCGCTTGGAATGCCTTCAATTTCCGATGGCTTAACAGTTGCGCGGATCCGCCCATTGCGTGGTTCCAGCCCGACAATGGTGCCGGTGACCTCCGTCGCATAAAGCGTTTTTGTTGGAATATTATCAGGGCCGAGTTCGGTATGAACCGCACTTGTCAAAGCCCCGAAAGCCATACTGGCAAGCAGCTGAAAGACAAAGGCCATGATTGCAATGCGCCGCGACATCCAGAATGCGCAGGCCAAAAGAATCACGGCCAGACCAATCTGACCGGCACCAATGCGCGCGGGGAGCAAGAAATACGCTGCACAGCCCAACCCAAAGAGTATAACGGAGCTTAGAAACCACTTATTTCTTTGGCTTGCAACAACAAAATTAATTTGCGAGAGAACATTCGCAAATATTTGAATTAATTGAATTTTACCTGCCGCCCTACGACGAATGTCCAATAGCCCGCCCGCCGCATTGTTTCTATCTAACATCCGCTGTGGTGCAACAGCGTGTCATTTGTGTTATAGCCTGCACGCCAAAAGTCCCCAGGACAAGCGACAACATCCAAATAACGGATAGATTGAATGACGGTTGTTACCCGTTTCGCCCCGTCTCCGACCGGGTTTCTACATATCGGCGGCGCACGCACCGCACTTTATAACTGGCTTTATGCCAAACATACCGGTGGCAAGTTCCTGCTCCGGATCGAGGATACCGACCGTGAACGTTCAACGCCCGAGGCCGTAGAGGCCATTTTTGACGGCTTGAACTGGCTTGGCCTGACCGCCGACGAAGAACCGACTTTCCAGTTTTCTCGTCGCGACCGCCATGCAGAAGTCGCGCAACAGCTCCTTAATGCCGGGAAAGCCTACTATTGCTATTGCTCGCCAGAAGAGCTGACGGCCATGCGCGAGAAAGCCCGCGCAGAAGGCCGTCCGATGAAATATGACGGCACCTGGCGTGATCGTGATCCATCCGAAGCGCCCGAGGGTGTCAAACCTGTTGTGCGCGTAAAGGCGCCGCAGAAAGGTGGTGCAGTGATCAATGATCAGGTACAGGGTGAAGTTCGTGTCGGTAACGAGCAGCTTGACGATTATGTCATTTTGCGCGGAGACGGTACGCCAACCTATATGCTTTCGGTGGTGGTTGATGACCATGATATGGGTGTTACCAACGTTATTCGTGGTGATGATCACCTGACCAACGCGTTCCGCCAGAAAGTCATTTATGACGCCATGGGCTGGGATGTTCCGAGCTTTGCGCATATCCCGCTTATCCATGGTCCGGATGGTGCAAAACTGTCCAAACGTCATGGTGCACTTGGTGTTGACGCCTATCGCGATGAGATGGGTTTCCTGCCCGAAGCGATCAATAACTATCTTCTGCGTCTTGGCTGGGGCCATGGCGATGATGAGGTTATTTCGACCGAGCAGGCAATCGAATGGTTTGACATTACCGATGTCGGCAAAGGTGCGGCGCGCTTTGATTTCGCGAAGCTGACCAACCTTAATGGCATCTACCTGCGTCAGGCCGATGACAAGCGCCTTGTTGAGGAGATCGCACCGCTGATTGCCAAGAAAATTGGCGTCGACGGTCTTGATGCATCGCAAAAAGAAATCTTGATCAACGGCATGGCAGGCCTTAAAGAAAGGGCCAAGACTCTCACCGAGCTCGCCGACTCTTCGGCCTTCTACGTTACTGACGGCGTCAAGTCCGTTAACGAGAAAGCCCAGTCCCTGATTGATGGTGCACCTGAAGGTCTGTTCAAGGAACTGGCCAACAGCCTGGAAGCGCTTGATAGCTGGACGGAAGAGGACGTTGACGCAAGTGTTCGTGCCATCGCCGAGAAGTTCGAGTTAAAGCTTGGCAAAGTTGCGCAGCCCTTGCGGGCGGTGCTTACAGGCTCCAACTCTTCACCAGGCATCTTCGAAGTAATGATTGTGCTTGGCAAGACACAAACGCTGAAACGCATTCGCCATTTTGATGCATAACAACAGCGAATTAAGAAAAACTAATAACCCGTTTGCGCTTTGTGCGCCGCAGCATTATGCTGCACACAACTTGAAACCGTGTTCGTTCAAACAGGGAAGGAAAAATAGTCATGGCATCTAATTCCAAGACTTCCCACACCGTGACAATGACCGACAATGCCACTGGCAAGTCGTTCGAGATGCCGGTGCTTGAGGGTAGCGTAGGCCCGTCTGTCATCGACATTCGCAAGCTTTATGCAGAAACCGGATACTTCACTTATGACCCGGGTTTCACTTCGACCGGCTCCTGCCAGTCCGAACTGACCTACATTGATGGCGACGTTGGTATCCTGCGTCACCGTGGTTATGCAATTGACGAGCTCGCAGAGAATGCCGACTTCCTCGAAGTCTGCCATCTGCTGCTTTACGGTGAGCTGCCGAACGCCACCGAGAAAAGCCAGTTCGAAAACGACATCACCATGCACACCATGGTCCACGAACAGATGCGCAACTTCTATAACGGCTTCCGCCGTGACGCGCATCCGATGGCCATCATGGTTGGTGTTATCGGTGCAATGTCTGCATTCTACCATGACAGCACCGACATCAATGACCCGCAGCAGCGCATGATTTCGGCATATCGCCTGATTGCAAAAATGCCGACGATTGCTGCGATGGCATACAAATATTCGATCGGTCAGCCGTTCCGTTACCCGAACAACAAACTTGGTTATGCAGAAAACTTCCTGCAGATGATGTTCGGCAACCCATGCGAAGACTACGAAGTCAATCCGGTTCTGGCCAAGGCAATGGATCGTATCCTGATCTTGCATGCCGACCACGAACAGAATGCTTCGACCTCGACCGTTCGTCTGGCCGGTTCTTCGGGTGCGAACCCGTTCGCATGTATTGCTGCTGGTATCGCATCCCTTTGGGGTCCGGCACATGGTGGCGCGAACGAAGCTGTTCTGAAGATGCTCAACGAAATCGGCGATGTGAAAAACATTCCGGAATTCGTTGCAAAAGCAAAAGACAAGAACGATCCGTTCCGTCTGATGGGCTTTGGTCACCGCGTTTACAAAAACTACGATCCGCGCGCCAAGGTCATGCAGGAAACCTGCCACGAAGTTCTCAAGGAACTCAACATTCAGGATCCGCTGCTTGACGTTGCCCAGGAACTGGAACGCATCGCACGTGAAGACGAGTACTTCATCGAGAAGAAACTCTATCCGAACGTCGACTTCTATTCGGGCATCATCTTCAAGGCGATGGGCATCCCGGTCAGCATGTTCACCGTGCTGTTCGCTGTTGCACGTACCGTTGGCTGGATTTCCCAGTGGAAAGAGATGATCGAAGATCCGTCGCAGAAAATCGGTCGTCCGCGTCAGCTGTTCACCGGCATCGAAGAACGTCCGTTCGTTCCGGTCAACAAGCGCTAAGTCGCTTCGACAAACACCAGACAAAAGAAAAGGCCCGGATTTTCCCGGGCCTTTTTTATGTTTCAGGGCAGGTTTCCCCCTGCCCCGCAAAACTTACATTTGCACGCTTACCAGCTGCCGGTGTTTTCCATGCTGGCCCAGGGCTCTGCCGGGGCAAGGTTGTCACCCTTTTGCAGGAATTCGATGGAGATGCCATCCGGGGAGCGCACAAACGCCATACGGCCGTCGCGCGGCGGGCGGTTGATGGTCACACCCGCATCCATCAGTTTCTGGCAAGTGGCATAGATGTCGTCAACTTCATAGGCCAGATGCCCGAAGTTACGGCCACCCGAATAGCTTTCCGGGTCCCAGTTATAGGTCAATTCAAGCTCAGGAGCCTTGACGGATTTGGCACTTTCGACATCTGCCGGTGGTGCAAGATAAATCAGGGTGAAACGGCCCTGCTCGCTCTCGATGCGGCGGGTCTCTTGCATCCCAAGAAGGTCACAATAGAACTTCATCGACTCATCGACATTCTCGACACGTACCATCGTGTGCAGGTAGCGCATAACATGGTCTCCGTTATGAAGTGATCAATGCGAAGAACCTAATTGCAATGGGGTTTTGACGCCACCCGTAACAGGTTATTTTTTGGCGATGATTTTCAAAATCTGATCGGCGGCCTTCTCACTGGGCGGGCGATCGCCAAACCCGAGCAAGGTACAGGCCTTATCAAAACCTTCGATCTGCGCGGTTCTTTCCGGGCCGTCTGCCATCAGGGCATCAAGGCGCGGGATAATGTTCTTTGCCTTGCAGTTTTCCTGAAGGAATTCGGGGATCAGCTTATGGCCGAGCACCAGATTGACGATGGTGACGGTATCAATCTTGATCAGACGTTTGGCAATCCAGCCCGTAACAGCGTTGACCTGATAGGCAATGACATGCGGGACACCGGCAATGCCGAGTTCCAATGACACCGTTCCCGATGCAGCCAAGGCCGCATTCGCAGCCGCAAAAGCGTCATGACGGTCCTGATCGGTGGTTACGACAATCGGATTCAGCGGCCACGATTGCATTTCCTTGGTCACGGTATCGGCCACCTTGCTGACGGTCGGGACAACGATACGTGCATCGGGATATTTGGCTGCGATGTCGTCAATTACATCTTTAAACACCGGAAGCAGGCGTTTGACTTCGGAATTGCGACTTCCGGGCAGGACAGCCAGAAGCTTTTGATCGGCGCTCAGGCCATGTTGGGTGCGAAATCGTTCCGCATCACCGTCACTGCGCTCTTCGACCGCTGAGTGGCCGATAAAGGTGGTTGGCAGGCCTTCTTTTTCGAAATAGGGCGGCTCAAACGGCAGCAGAGCCAAAAGATGATCAAGAAAACCGGCAATTTTCTTGGCCCGCCCTTCGCGCCATGCCCAGACCGACGGTGCGACATAATGCACCAGCGGGATGCCCTTGCCCTTGAGTTTCTTGCCAACCCGGAAGCTGAAATCCGGGGCGTCGATGGTAATGACGACATCGGGTTTTTCGGATTTGGCGAAGTCTGCCGTCTGGGAAATGCGTTTGAGCAAATGCGGGATATGGGGCACAACCTCTGTCAGGCCCATCACCGACATTTCGTTCATCGGAAACAGGCTTTTGAGGCCTTCGCGCTCCATACGCGGGCCACCTACACCGATGAAACGGATATGATCCTGCTTGGCCTTTAGCGCCGCCATCAAGCGACCGCCCAGTTGATCACCGGATGCCTCACCGGCAACGAGCATGATTTTCGGGCCAAGTGACGCGGTTTCATCCGCCATGGGCGCCTTCCCCATCTGGCAGCGTCAGACCGACCACAAAAAGGCCCAGCGCATCTGCACGGGCAATCACAGCCGCGCGGTCAATGATCATGGTGCCGCCTGCCAGCAATGCGACACCGCGCAGACCGGCCTTGTGGGCCTCTTCGATCGTGGTCATGCCGATGGCTGGCAGATCAAGTCGTTTGTCTTGCTGAGGCTTGGACGATTTTACCAACACGCCACCAACGCCGCCGCGCTTATAGGTCGCGGAGCGGCGGACCATTTCATCGGTGCCTTCGATCGCTTCAAGCGCCAGAACCAGCCCCTGCTGTACAACGCATCCCTGCCCGACATCGGCTTGCCCCAGTGTGCGGGCAACCGCAAGGCCATGGCGGGCGTCTGAAACAGCCTGCTCGTCGGGTTTGACCGCGCCAAGAACGCCTTCTTCAACCGCCAGATCGCCAAGAATTTCATGGGCACCCAGCAAGCGGAAACCTTCGCGTTCAAGCTCTTTGCCGATCAGGCGTAGCAAGCCGTCATCGCCAAGCGCCCTGGAGCCGAGCTTCATCAGAAGTTTGGCTGCGCGCCAATCCGGGCGGATGGATGAGAAGCTTGGACGTGCAACCTTGCCCGCCAGAACCACGTCCTGACAATTGGCATCACGCATGGCATCGAGGATTTTGGCAGCAGCGCCCAGGCGCGCGGTGACAGTCGGATAGTGATCAAGTTCCGGATCATCTGCATAGCCATCAAGTTTGACGATGCAGATATCGCGCCCTGCCCTGGTGGCAGCGGCGGCCAAACGGGCGGGAAGCGCCCCGCCCCCGGCAATAATCCCCAATTTTGGCTGCGGATTATCCTGCGGAGCTGTCATATTTCGGCGTGCATACGGAACGCATGCTTTCCGCTTTGAGGAAGTCGATGATTTCCATGACCGGTCCAACGCCCTCGAAGTCTGTTGCGACTTCTTCGACACGTTCAGCCAGCGTACCCTCTTGGGCAAACAACAGGCGATAGGCCTTACGCAGGGAATGGATCGTTTCGCGATCAAATCCGCGACGTTTCAGACCAATGATGTTCAGACCCGACAAATAGGCACGGTTACCAATGACCGAACCGTATGGAATAATGTCGCTTTCAACGCCGGTCATGCCGCCAATCATGGCATGTTTGCCGATGCGCACGAACTGGTGCACGGCCGACAGGCCGCCGACAATCGCAAAATCCTCGACCAGAACATGGCCGGCCAGCGTACCGTTATTGACCAGAATGCAATGGTTGCCCACGTGACAGTCGTGGCCGACATGGGCCCCGGTCATCAGCAGGCAATCATCGCCAATGGTGGTTTCCATACCACCACCTTCGGTGCCCGGATTAAGGGTGGCACCCTCGCGGATTTTGGTGCGTTTGCCGACGATCAGGCGGCTTTGCTCGCCCTTGAATTTCAAATCCTGCGGCGCGTGACCGACAGAGGCAAACGGAAATACTTCGCACTGATCGCCAAGAGTGGTGTGACCTGCGACAGCAACATGGCTGTGCAGTTTGACACCATCACCCAAGACAACATTCGGGCCGACCACGCTATAGGGCCCGATTTCGACATCCTGACCAATCTGCGCGCCATCTTCGACAACGGCGGTTGGATGCACTTTTGACATTATCAGCTATCCCGGATCATCGCGGCGATGGTGGCTTGGGCCACGACCTGACCGTCGACCTTGACCTGGCTTTCGAACTTCCAGACCGGACCACGGCTTTGTTTCTTGGTCACATGGATGTGCATGACGTCACCCGGGGTTACGGGCTTGCGGAAACGGGCGTCATCAATGCTCATGAAGTAAACCAGTTTGCCTTCGGCGTCAGCACCCAGCGTCTGTACAACCAGGATTGCGGCCGTCTGCGCCATGCTTTCGATGATAAGAACACCGGGCATGATCGGCTGCTGGGGGAAATGGCCGGTAAATTGCGGCTCGTTCATCGTTACGTTCTTGATGCCGGTCGCGCTAACATCGGTTTCGATGTCGATGACCTTGTCGATCAGAAGGAACGGATAGCGATGCGGAATCATTTCCAGAATGCGCTGGATATCGACACTTACCAGTTCGGTCATGTGTGTAGCCCTTATTTCTTTTTTCGTATCAGACGCGACAAGGCGACCGTCTGTTTATGATATTCCATGACCGGCACAGCGGGACTGCCGCCCACTGTTTCCCCCGGTCCGATATTCTTCATCACACCGGCTTGGGCTGCGACTTTCGCGCCATCGCCGATTTCGAGGTGTCCTGTAATGCCTGCCTGACCGGCAAGCACGACAAAATTGCCAAGCTTGGTTGAGCCCGAAATCCCGACTTGCGAGACCACGACACAGCCCATGCCCAGTTCAACGTTATGGCCGATTTGCACCAGATTGTCGATACGACAGCCATTGCCGATCACGGTATCCGGGCCCGCTCCACGGTCAATGGTGCTGTTTGAGCCGACTTCGACATCGTTCCCGATGACAACCCTGCCAAGCTGCGGCACCTTGACGTGGCCCTGTGGGCCCATGGCAAAGCCAAAACCGTCCTGCCCGATGCGCGCACCGGGATAAATCAGGCACAGATTGCCAATCAGGCTGTGGCTGATGGACGCGTTTGCGCCAACCTTGCAGCCCGCACCAATCACAACCCCCGCACCGATTACGGCGTTGGATGCGATGATGGTGCCATCGCCGATTTCGCAATTGGCCCCGATGACAGCACCGGCGTCTACTTGAACACCTTTGCCGAGCTTGGCACTCGGGTCTATCGCGGCATTGTCGGAAACGACGCCATTGCCGGTTTCAAAGGGATAGAACGCGGTCGCGGCCTTGGCATAGGCGCGATACGGGTCCTTGGTGGTGAACAGCACCATGCCTTCGGGGGCGCGTTCGGCAAATTCCGGACGGACAAAGCAGGCACCGGCTTTGCTGCTGGTGAAGGCATCAAGGTATTTGCGATTATCAAAGAAGCTCAGGATATCGCCATCGGCATTTTGCAGCGGCGAGACATCCTGAAAAACCCGGGTTTCGTCTGGTGCGTTCACCGGGGTTGTCTCTGTCAGCGCGGCGATTTCAGCCACACTGAACGGCCCCTTGCGGCTAAAGAAACGCGCATCCGCCATCAGGAGCCTTCCTTGAACTCAACCGTCACGGTCGGGATTTCGGCATTGACCCGCTCAAACACTTCCTTGCTGGCATCCATCGTTGTGGCAAACAGAACCGCCTGCCCCCGATGAAGAACGAGGTTTGCACCGCGTTCTTCGGCAATGCTGCCGATGATGGCATTCAAAGACTGCGAGAACTTGGACTGTGCTTCGGCCAGGGCCTGATCTAGCACGCGACTGCGAGCCTGGGCGAATTTCTGGAAGTCCGCGACTTTCTGCTGAAACTGCTTTTGCTTGTCCTGGAAAACATCCGCGGCCAGAAGCGTGCGCTGCTGGGCGAGCTGTTTTTCTTCTTCGCGCAGGGCCTGTTCACGGGTTTCGATTTCCTGCTGATAGGAAACCTGACGGTCGCGGATCTGTTTGCGGGCATCCTGCATGGCAGATGCTTCGCGCATGATGCCGGCAACATCAACCACCATGACAGAGGCAAAATTATCCGGATTTGTTTCCTGTACCTGCGCAGCAGATGTATGTGCCGCGAAACCAATCAGGGCAGCAAGAACGAGCAGATTACGTAGAAATTTGATCATTTGCATTAGAATCTGGTTCCGAAGTTAAGTCGGAACATTTCCTCTTTGTCGTGATCTTCTTTGGTGATGGCCTGAGAGATATCCACACCAATCGGGCCAAACGGAGATTCCCAACCGACACCAAAACCAACGGAACTGCGCAACGTACCGGTGTCATAGATTTCACCTGCTCGTGCACCGTCGACATCCTGTCCGGACCCAAAGTCGCTAAAGATGCGACCGGTCAGAGCAAACTCGTCGGGTGTGCCAAGCGGAAAGTCCATTTGCACGGTACCTGTGTAGTACATTTTCGCACCGAGCGCATCCCCGGTCGCGATATCACGCGGACCAACACCGGCCGCTTCAAAGCCGCGCAAGTTCGAACCACCGACCATAAAGCGCTGGGAAATCCGGGTGTCATCGTCAAACCCGAAGATGTAACCGGTTGATCCGCGGGTCGAGAGTATCCACTCATGCTCGCGATCCAGCGGGTAATAGTACCCGCCTTCAACACGCGTACGCAGATAGTTTTCGTCACCGCCGAGTCCAGCCAGATCGTTCGACAGACGGGCAAAGTAACCCTCGGTCGGTGAAATCGTGCTGTCGCGTTCGTCATAAGTCAGGGTATGACCAATGGCGGATTCCACGAACTCCGTGTCTTCTGCCAACAGAAGGCGTGATGCGTCATCTTCGTCAATATCGGAATAGCTATTTTTCTCAAGCGTGTAGCGGAAAGAATGCGACAGTTCCTCGCTGTAGCGGAACCCGGCACGGAGACGACCACCGGTCTGCTCTTCATCGTAAGAGCTTTCATCCTGGTTGTCTTCTTCGCGGCGATATAAATCAAAGCCTGCGGCAACTTCACGATCGAGGAAATAGGGCTCTGTAAAGGAAAGATCAATCTGCTGATCAGAAGAACCAAGCGTAAAGTTCAGGCGCAAATCCTGACCTTTACCAAGCAAGTTACGTTCACGAATGCCGAGCTGACCAAAGGCACCGTCATCAGTGCCGTAGCCAGCACCAATCGAGAATTCACCGGTGGATTTTTCTTCGACATCGACTTCAATCACAGTCTGATCGGGTGTTGCCCCCGGCAGGGTTTTGACATCGACCGACTTGAAGAAGTTGAGGTTCTCGATGCGTTGCTTGGAACGCTGCATCTTGGAGCTGCTAAACGCGTCGCCTTCGACGAGACGGAATTCGCGACGGATCACTTCATCAAGCGTCCGAACGTTACCGACAACGTTGATGCGCTCAACGTAAACCTTCGGCCCTTCGGCGATGTTAAACGTGATGTCAATCGTGCCTTCTTCGCGGTTACGCTGCACGTTTGGACGAATATCGATAAAGGCATAGCCCTGATCACCAACACTGTCGGTCAGCATATCGAGTGCGTCATCGACGAGATTGGCGTTGTACCATTCACCGCTCTCGATCTCGATCAGCGGCATCAGGGTTTCGGGATCAATCTTGTCGATCTGGGAGACGACATTGATGTCCCCGAACTGATAGCGCTGCCCTTCACTGACCGTGTAGGTCACAAAGAAGTCAGAACGGTCAGGTGTCAATTCCGCGACAGAGGACAACACCTGGAAATCGGCGTACCCCGCTGCGAGATAGAAGCGGCGCAGCAATTCACGGTCAAAGGTGACGCGGTCCGGGTCATAGTTGTCGTCAGCGGTCAGGATTTTCCACCAGGCACTTTCGGTCGTACGAATAACGCTCGACAGATCGCCGTCATCAAAGGCCTTGTTGCCAACAAAGTTGATCTTGCGGATGCCCGTGGAATCGCCTTCGTCAATCTCGAACGCCAGATCGACACGGTTCTGATCAAGCTGAATGACCTTGGGTTCGACCGTTGCGGCAAAACGCCCGCTGCGGCGATAAAGTTCAAGCACACGCTGAACGTCGGCCTGAACCTTGGTACGGGTATAAACAACGCGTGGACGCAATTGCAGTTCGGCACCGAGCGTTTCGTCGTCAAGACGCTGGTTACCTTCAAAGGCAATGCGGTTGATGATCGGGTTTTCAACAACGTTCACCCGAAGGATGCCCTGATTGAAGGAAAAGGACACATCGGCAAAAAGGCCGGTCGAGAACAGCGCCTTCAGCGAGTTGTTGATTTTCTGCACGTCATAGGAATCGCCGGGAGCGACTGTCAGATAGGCATTCACCGTCGCACTTTCGATACGGTTGTTGCCTTCGACCTCGATGTCGCGAATGAGACCCGATTGGGCATGCACTGCCACAGGAACAATCAATGGCGCCGTTCCGCCAAGCAGGGCCGCGATGACAACGGCCGCTTTTACCTTACGCAGCAAGTTAACCCCCCTGTTGCTGTCATTCATCAGCCAGCAAGTCCTTTGAGGAAACTAAAGACACCCAATTGCGTCAAATCGTTCCACGTTGCAAAAATTATTAAGCTGAATACCAAACCCGCGCCAATACGGAAACCATATTCTTGTGCTTTTGCCCCCAATGGCTTACCGCGAATTGCCTCAATCGCATAGAAGACAAGATGGCCACCATCCAGAACCGGAACAGGCATCAGGTTGATCAACCCAAGGCTGATGGAAAGATAGCCCATAAAGAACAGAAGCGGCGCAATCCCACCTTCGGCCACCTGCCCTGACATTTGCGCAATCCGGATCGGACCGCCAAGCTCGGAGCTATCGCGATCCCCACTGATCATTTCACCGAGTGCCGAGAAGGTTTGCGTGGTCAAGGAATAGGTCGTCTCGAACGCGCGCCCGACCGATTCCACAACGCCCGTCCGGCTCATTTCAAATTCACCGGCGGTAATTCCAAGGCGCCCGACCGTTGCGGTCATACCGCCTTCGTCAACTTCGACGGCTTCGGGCGTCACCGCCAGGTCAAGCGTTTCACTGTCACGTTGCACGGTAACAGATAGCGGCTGACCGGGATTTGCGCGAACGATCTCGGACAGGTCAGAGAACCACTCAACCGATTGCCCGTTGATGGCAGCGATGCGGTCATCAGCAACGAAACCGGCACTTGCCGCCGGACTGCCATCAAGAACTTCGCCAACAACCGGCAGGGCCCGCTGCTGCCCGACAACGGCAAACAGGAACGTAAAGACGATGATGGCAAAAATGAAGTTCGCCAATGGTCCGGCAAAGACAATTGCCGCGCGCGCGGCCACACCTTTGTGATGGAAAGCATGTTTTGCTTCTTCTTCGTCAAGGTCGTCGCGACCGCCCGCACTGGCCGGGTTCATATCGCCAAACATTTTGACATAGCCGCCGAGCGGGATGATGCTGACCTTCCAGCGCGTGCCCTTCTTGTCCTGCCAGCCGAAAAGTTCCGGCCCGAACCCGATTGAAAAGGCTTCGACCTTTACGCCGTTTTTGATTGCCACCCAGTAATGGCCATACTCGTGAACAAATACGAGCACCGAGAGCACAAAAAGAAAAGCAAGCAAGGTTTCCATCAAGAATTCCCTAAGCCGGTCACACCAGCAATTTCAATCCAAGTCTATGCAAGGCAAGCCGCGGTTTCCCGGCGGACCATTGCATCTGTTTCAAATACCTGATCAAGGCTGGTCAGCGCGTCGCTTCCAAGCCTTGTCATGATCTCTTCGACAGTCCCGGCGATATCCAAAAAGCCGATTCTGTCTTTCAGAAACGCCTCAACCGCCACTTCATTGGCAGCGTTCAGAACAGTAGGCAGCGTCCCGCCGTCCTGCAAGGCCTGACGTGCCAGACGAAGGGCCGGGAAACGTTCCGTATCCGGCGTCTCGAAGTTCAAGCTTCCGATCGTGGCAAAATCAAGACGCGGTGTATCCACCTTGATCCGATCAGGCCATGAAAGTGCATAGGCAATCGGGGTTCGCATATCCGGCGTTCCCAGTTGCGCCAGCACTGAGCCGTCGGAATATTCCACCATACTGTGAACAACTGATTGAGGATGAACAACAATTTCAATCTGTTTTTCATCGACCGGGAACAAGTGCCAAGCTTCGATCAGCTCCAACCCCTTGTTCATCATGGTCGCAGAATCAATCGAGATCTTTGCGCCCATTTCCCAGTTTGGATGCGCCAGGGCCTGCGCACGCGTCACTGATCCCATGTCCTTTAACGACCGTTCGCGGAACGGCCCGCCAGAGGCCGTCAGAAGAATGCGATCAATGCGGTTTTCAGTAGTGTCTTCAAGCACCTGGAAAATCGCGCTGTGCTCGGAATCGACCGGGATCAGGGTTGCACCATGTTTGGCAATTTCAGCTGTCATGAGAGAACCGGCACAAACAAGCGTTTCCTTGTTGGCAAGCCCGATGCGTGCGCCGCGCCGAATTGCAGCAAGGGTCGGTTTGAGACCCGCTGCCCCAACGATGGCGGCGATGACAATGTCAGAAGGACGTTCTGCGGCCTCGATCAACGCCTCTTCGCCCGCAGCACTATCAATGCCCGTCCCGGCCAAAGCAGCCTTGAGTTCACCGTAAAGCGTCGGATCACCGATGACAGCGCATTTGGCCCCAAGATCAATGGCAACTTTCGCCAGTGCGTCTACATTGCGGTACGCGGTGATAGCTTCGACAACATATTTGTCAGTGTGGGATTTGAGAACACCAACGGTGCTGGCCCCGATGGAACCGGTAACACCAAAGACACTGACGGATTTCTTCAAAGTCATCAAACACCTGTAAGGACAGCGGCCAAAGGATCGACCGCCTTAACGCAGAGAGAGCCCTGCGAAACAGATAATAGCAAAGGCAACAGGAAAGACCGACAACATCCCGTCCGCACGATCAAGCAAACCACCGTGCCCCGGGATCAGGTGACTGCTGTCCTTGACGTTGAAACGGCGCTTAAGGGCCGATTCACCAAGGTCGCCGATCTGCGCAACAATTGCCAGAACCATACTGATGCCGACAATCACCCAATTGATCGCCCCGGCGCTGAAGTAAGTTACCAACCCACCAATAACGCCAGCGCAGACCATGCCACCGATCAATCCGGCCCAGGTTTTCTTGGGGCTGAAGCGTGGTGCAAGTTTTGGTCCGCCAATCGTCTTGCCAAATGCGTAGCCACCTGTATCGGTCGCCCAGACAAGGAAAAACAGCCACATAATGATCAGCAGACCATCCCCATCGTGGGACCGAAGCCAAAGTGCTGCCAACGCTGCCAGAGAGACATACAACACACCAAATCCGGCAAGAAGCCAGTTCGCACCAGAGCGCGCTGCGGCGATGATCACACCAATCGCAAGTGGCATGACAATGTATTCTTCCTGCCCCGTGACATACATCATCATCGCAACCGCAAGGGCAACACCGGTCACAACGGAGATGCCATTATAATGTGCTGGCGCACACATGCGCGACCATTCCCACATCATCCCGGCAGAGAAGACAAACAGCAATATGTCGAAATAGGGAGAGCCAAACCAGACAGCTGCGACAGCCACTGGTGCCATGACCAACGCGGAAAGAACGCGTGGAAGAAGGCCGGAATTGGTATCTTTTTGATCTTTGGTCTCAGATGACGGCACCAAAACGCCGCTCCCGCCCGGCAAAGTTATCGATGGCTTTTTCAAGATGGCTGCGATCAAAGTCCGGCCACAGAACGTCTTCGAAAACAAATTCCGTATAGGCCGACTGCCAAAGCAGGAAGTTACTGATCCGCTGTTCACCACTGGTGCGGATCAGAAGATCCGGGTCCGGAATGCCCGCCGTGAACAGGTTTTCTTCGATCAGCTCTTCGGTGATCGCATCAGCAGGAAGCTCGCCCTTCGCAACCTTGGTCGCGATATCACGCACAGCCTGGGTAATCTCGGCACGCGCACCGTAACTCAGCGCAATGGTCAGGTTCAGCCGCGTATTGTCGCGCGTCTGATCTTCGGCCTTGGCAAGAAGTTCGCGAATGTCGTCAGCAAAGCGTGAGCGATCACCGATGATGCGAATTTTCACACCGTTCTTGTGCAAGGTGGACAATTCACGCTTCAAAAACAGCCGCAGAAGCCCCATCAAATCGCTGACTTCGCTTTCCGGGCGCTTCCAGTTCTCAGTCGAGAAACCATAGAGCGTCAGATATTCGATCCCGAGTTCGCCTGCGGCTTCGATGGTGCGACGCACGGCATCGACACCGGCACGATGGCCCATGGTACGTGGACGTCCACGCCCGCGGGCCCAGCGCCCGTTGCCATCCATAATGATGGCAACATGACGCGGCACACAGCGCGTTTCTGAGGGTTGGGTTTGCGAAGAAAGCACAGCCATAATCAGACTTGCATGATTTCCTGTTCTTTATGGGCGAGCGCTTCGTCGATCTCGCCGATGACCTTGTCGGTCAGCTTCTGAACCTCTTTTTCCTGGTCGTGCATCTCGTCCTTGGAGATTTCACTGTCCTTTTCCCATTTTTTCAGCTGATCCATGCCGTCACGACGGACGTTACGGACCGAGACCTTGGCCTGCTCGGCATATTTGCCGGCAACTTTGGACAGTTCAGCACGGCGCTCTTCATTGAGTGCGGGAATCGGAACGCGAACCAGCGTGCCATCAGCCGCCGGGTTCAGACCAAGGCCGGACTCACGGATGGCCTTTTCAACGGCCTTAACCATCGACTTGTCCCAAACCTGTACCGAAAGCATACGCGATTCCGGAACACTGACCGATGCCACCTGGTTAAGCGGGGTCGGAACGCCATAAGCTTCAACCATAAC
Source organism: Thalassospira sp. ABL2_045 (assembly GCF_056161285.1). Lineage (NCBI taxonomy): Bacteria > Pseudomonadati > Pseudomonadota > Alphaproteobacteria > Rhodospirillales > Thalassospiraceae > Thalassospira > Thalassospira sp. ABL2_045. The sequence continues at coordinate 205,611 of NZ_JBSWYV010000004.1, forward strand.
CGGCTCAAGAAGGCTGACACTCGCACGCCCGGTGCGCAGACCGGTGAATTCCTTGTGCAGTACTTCCACAGCCCCTTCCATACGGCGGGACAGGTCCTTTTTTAGGCCAGCAACGTCAGACACGTTCAGTCTCCATTCGAAATAATCGTAAACGTCCCCTTTGCAGTAACAACGTCTGCAAAGGCACCCGGATTATGCAAAGAAAATACGATAACCGGAATATCATTTTCGCGTGCCAAAGAAATAGCCGATGCGTCCATAACACGCAAATCTTTGGACAGAACTTCCATATAGGTCAGTTCGTCGTAACGCTCTGCCGTCGGGTCGGTCTTCGGATCGGCTGTATAAACGCCATCAACCTGGGTCCCCTTGAGCAAGGCATCACACCCCATTTCAACCGCGCGCAAGGCAGCAGCGGTGTCGGTCGTGAAGAACGGGTTGCCCGTACCAGCGGCAAAGATCACAACGCGCCCTTTTTCCATATGGCGCACGGCACGGCGGCGAATATAGGGTTCACACACAGAAGACATCGGGATGGCCGACTGAACACGCGTCTGAATGCCGTGACGTTCCAGCGCATTCTGCACCGCAAGTGCATTCATGATGGTGGCCAGCATGCCCATATAGTCCGCGGTTGCGCGTTCCATGCCCTGGGAAGCCCCTTTGACGCCGCGGAAGATGTTCCCGCCGCCAATCACCATGCAAACCTCGGCACCCATGTCATGAACGGCTTTGATTTCGCTGGCAATCCGGTCAACCGTTTCAGGATCAATACCGTATTGCTGATTGCCCAGGAGCCCCTCACCCGAGAGCTTCAAAAGGACGCGACGAAACTTCAGTTGGCCGTTTTCTGCCATGTCGGATTGCCTCTTAATGCCGATGTAACGCATTGCCCAAAGGCGGGAAATGCAAAATTCAGATATAAAAAGACCGGCGAGTAACAGGGCGGATATGCGCTGCCGACCTCGCCGGTCTGGATCATACACGAAATGATGACGAACGCACCATTTCGATCAGATGTTTTATTTGTTCAGCTGCTCAGCAACTTCGGCAGCAAAGTCTTTTTCTTCTTTCTCGATGCCTTCACCGAGTTCGAAGCGAACAAAGCCCTTGAGCGTGATCGGCTTGCCAGCTTCTTTGGCAGCGTTTTCGATCACGGTTTTGACTTTGTTTTCACCGTCAATCACGAAGGTCTGCTCAACCAGAACGACCTGCTCGTAATATTTACGGATACGACCTTCGATCATCTTTTCGATGATCTCTGCCGGGCGGCCCGATTCTTTGGCCTGGTCGGTCAGAACGGCTTTTTCACGCTCTACCAGTTCCGGGTCGAGATCTTCGACGGTTGCCGATGCCGGGTTGGTTGCTGCAATGTGCATTGCGATCTGCTTGCCAAGGCCTTCGAGAACGCCGGCATCTGCTTCGGATTCGAGTGCAACCAGAACACCGATTTTACCGAGATCCGGGGCAACAGCAGAGTGAATGTAGGAAGCAACAACACCGTTTTCGACCGACAGACCAGCCGAACGACGCAGGGACATGTTTTCGCCGATGGTGGCGATCATGTGGGTGACCTGCTCTTCGACGTTACGCGACGTACCCGGGAAAGCAGCTGCTTTGAGGGTATCGATGTCGCCGTCTGCAGCAACAGCAAGCTTTGCGATTTCGCCAACGAACTTCTGGAAGTCTTCGTTACGCGAAACGAAGTCGGTTTCAGCGTTCAGCTCGACAACTGCACCTTTGGTGCCGTCAACAGAAACAGAAACCAGGCCTTCGGCAGCAACGCGGCCAGCTTTCTTGGCAGCAGCAGCAAGACCTTTGGTGCGAAGCCAGTCAACGGCTGCCTCCAGATCACCATCAGTTTCAGACAGCGCCTTTTTGCAATCCATCATGCCAGCGCCGGTGGTTTCGCGAAGCTCTTTAACGAGAGCAGCGGTAATAGCCATTTTTAAAGCCCCTAATTACGCGATCAGGTTAACACCTAACAAAACGGCGGCATGCTAGCCGCCGTTTCATCAGGTACAAAATGAAACTTATGCGGAAGCTTCTTCTGCAGCTTCGGAAGCAGCAGCTGCCTCGGCCGGAACTTCTTCCGCTTCGCCGAGATCTGCGCCAGAAGCAGTCATTTCTTCCTGGATGCCGTCCAGAACGGAACCAACGAACAGATCGCAATACAGCTGGATTGCGCGGATCGCATCGTCGTTGCCCGGAACCGGGAACTGAATGTTTGCCGGATCAGAGTTGGAGTCGAGGATCGCAACAACCGGGATGTTCAGGTTTTTGGCATCCTGAATAGCAAGCGATTCTTTGTTGGTGTCGACCACGACGATGATGTCGGGAAGACCACCCATGTCCTTGATACCGCCAAGCGCGCGCTCAAGCTTGTCGCGCGAACGGGTCAGGTTCAGGATTTCTTTTTTGGTCAGACCTTCTGCACCAGAGTTCAGGATCTCGTCCTGTTCTTTGAGGCGCTTGATCGAGTTGGAAACGGTGTTCCAGTTGGTCAGCATGCCGCCGAGCCAGCGATGGTTGACATAGTACTGGCCGCAACGCTTTGCAGCGTCTGCGATGATCGGGGAAGCCTGACGCTTGGTACCGACGAAGAGAACGCGACCACCCGAAGCAGTTACGTCACGAACGGCCTGCATCGCACGATGCAGCATCGGGACGGTTTCCTGCAGGTTCAGGATGTGGATGTCGTTACGTGCACCAAAGATGAACGGCTTCATCTTCGGGTTCCAACGGCGGGTGTGGTGACCAAAGTGGACACCAGCTTCCATGAGCTGGCGCATGGTAAAGGTTGGCAGAGCCATGATAATTCCTACCTTTTTCCGGTTAATACCTCCGCGGAAGGGAATTCCATACACCATGTATGAAACACCGGATGGACGAGTTGCCATATGACGGCAGTCGCCGCTCTTCCGCGTGCGATGTTCGAGGCGGCTTTTAGCCCCCTCGCCAAGAGAATGCAAGCCCAAAAAGCGCTGCACTCTGCACCTTCTGATCAAGCACACATAACATACCGAAATATCGACCAAAGGACAAAAACCTTTGACAGGTGTAAAACGATCGTTTTACACCTCAGCACATGAGCATTAAAACCAAACTAATCACATCCGCAGAGCGGCTGTTTGATCAGCACGGCTTCATGTCCACAAGCATGGATCAGCTGACCAAGGCCGCCGATATGTCGAGCCGCACCCTTTATAAGCATGTTGGGGGCAAAACTGGCCTGGTTCGAGCCGTCCTCACAGCGCGCGACAGGCGCTTTATGCAGATGATTGATGTTCAGAGCATCGATGATCTGTTTGAGGCCTTGCTGATCTGGACACGGAATGAGGGGGCGCGCGGCTGCCTTTTCCTGCGTGCCTATGGTGAAACAGGCGGTGAAACACCTGAAATCGCCGAAGCAGTGACGGCCCACAAAACGGCCTTTCGGGCACAAATCGCCTACATTGTTAAAACGGAGCTCGGCGCAGATCATCCACAGCTTGAACTCCTGAGCGAGCAAATCCTTGTCCTGATCGAGGGCAGCACGGCTGCGGCCATCTATCGAGGGCCCGACGCGATCAAAGCCGCACATAACGCCGCGTCGATGCTGATTACACAGGCCCGCAAATGAGCAAGGCATTCACTATTGGCGCGACCGGCTTTGGGCTTATCGCGATTTGTTACGGCTTTGCCCGGTTTGCCTTTGGGCTGTTTTTGCCGGAAATCGACCAACAGCTATCCTTGGGACCGACCCTTTCGGGGGTGATTTCAGGTGGGTCGTTTCTGGGCTATTGCATTGCGATTGTCCTGTCAGCCGCCTTGACAGAGCGGGTTGGACCACGCCTTGTTGCTGTTGGGGCCTCTCTGGTCGCAGCCCTTGGTATGGTTGGCATTGCAACAGCCCCGAATGCCATCTGGTTGGCCGGTGCCGTCCTGATCGCCGGATCAAGTACCGGACTGGCATCCCCGCCAATGGCCGCTGCCGTTGCCGCGGCAGTCAAGGGACACCAGCAAAACAAAACCAACGCAACAATCAATGCCGGTACCAGTGTGGGCGTTGCCCTGTCCGGGCCCATTGCACTTTTGATGACCGGTGAATGGCGCCTGGCCTTTGGCGGATTTGCATGTGTTGCCGTTCTCATGGCGCTGGTCGCAACCATTACCCTGCCCGCCAGGCAAAACACGCCCCGTCATCGCCATCGGTTGCCGCAGCTTGATGGTAATATCTGGCGGCTAATCATTGCGGCCTTCTTGATGGGGGCTGCAAGTACCACGCTTTGGTCATTTGGTGGCAAGCTTGCGACACTCCGGCTTGGCTGGGAGAGCAGTGATGTCGGCGTTCTCTGGATCGCAATTGGCTCAGCGGGTATTGCCGGCGCATTTTCGGGCAACCTTGTTTCACGCTTTGGACTAAACGGGACGCACTGGTTCTTTCTGGAGCTGATGTCGATCGGGATGCTTGCCGTCGGATTTGACGGTGCAAATGACGCCACAACCTTTATTGGTGGTGCGCTCTTTGGTGGGGCTTATGTAATTTTGACCGGCGTATACCTGATCTGGGGTGTTCATGCCCTGCCCGACCGCCCGGCAACCGGTTTGATGATCGGTTTTCTGATGATTGCGGTCGGACAAACGGCGGGCGCGCCCGTTTTTGGCGTGATGCTGGACACCTTCGGGCCATCATATGCGGTGCTGTCTTTTGCCGCCCTTGGCCTGATGGCCGGGCTTGCGCGCACCGGGCAAAAAGCCGCTCTTGCCTGAGCAATAGACAAGAAATCCCGGCACTCGTAACGCAGTGCCGGGCTGACCTGTTCATAAAGTGCTGTTCAGAACCCTTATATTTCCTCGGCGAACTCGACACCGGGGATTGCGCCAATGGCACCAATCAGGGACGGGCCCACTTTATAATTCTCTTCAAGCTCGATCTCGGCCATGCGGCCGTCATCACAGACCGATGACAGCGTTACCAGGCCACGCCCCTTGCCCGCCTGCTCAAGCAGTTCACGGATTTCAGTGACGGGGTCCGGGCGGTTCAGGCGAATGCGAATGCCTTCGGCGGCGCCGGCAACGGCCTTTTCAAGGTCTTCGACACGCTGGCCCTGAATACGCAATTGTCCTTCGCGCATTTCAGCAGAAACATTGAGCAATACCGGACGCCCGGCGGTGATGATTTCCTTATAGGCGGCCCATGCTTCGGCCCAGAAGGCGACCTCGAAGCTGCCGGTCGGGTCGGAGAACATGACAAAGGCGAATTTCGAGCCGTTCTTTTTGGAAATCATCTCACGCGCGTTGATCAGGGTGCCGGCCAGACGAATGGTCCCCTTGTTCGAGGCACGCATACGCGCGGGCAGCTCCTTGATCGGGGCGATGCCGATGCGCTGGATGCTTTTGCCAAACGTATCCAGCGGATGGGCAGACAGATAGAAACCAATGGCCGAGAATTCCTCGGTCAGTTTTTCCATCGGCACCCAGTCACGATCATCGGGCAAGCGGATCTGATCCTTGCCAAAGCCACTACTGTCGCCAAACATCGAAATCTGATCATCGTTGCGCGCCTGCATTTCGCGCTGGGCTACCGCAATCACCTTATCGACATTTTCAAACATCACCTTGCGGTTCGATGCCAGGCAATCCAACGCCCCTGCGCGCACAAGGTTTTCCAGCAGACGTTTATTCACCGCGCGGCTGTCAATGCGTGATGCGAAATCGGTGATGTCCTTGAACGGGCCGTTGGCTTCGCGTTCGGCAACAAGGCTTTCCATCGCGGCGTCGCCCACATTTCGCACAGCAGCCAGTGCGTAACGGATCTTGCGCACGCCATCATGGTTTTCAACCGAGAACGCCACCTGTGAATTATTCACGCAAGGTGGGAGAATTTCGATCTCAAGCCGCTCAACCTCTTGCTTGAACACCGCGAGTTTTTCGGTGTTGTGCATATCAAGCGTCATGAGAGCTGCCATGAACTCGACCGGGTAATTCGCCTTGAGATATGCCGTCTGATAGGCCACCAGCGCGTAGGCGGCCGCGTGCGATTTGTTAAAGCCGTAGGATGCGAACTTTGCGACCTGATCAAAGATATCGGATGCTTGCGCGCGGTCGACACCGTTCTTTTCGGAACCGTCGACAAATAGGCCACGCTGCTTTTCCATTTCCTCGGCGATTTTCTTACCCATCGCACGGCGCAACAGGTCAGCACCGCCAAGCGAGTAGCCCGCCATGATCTGGGCAAGCTGCATGACTTGCTCCTGATAGATCATGATGCCGTAGGTTTCTTCGAGGATCGGCTGCAACATCGGGTGCATGTAATCAGGTTCTTCCTGACCATGCTTACGCGCGATGTAATGCGGGATGTTATCCATCGGGCCCGGACGATAAAGCGCCACGACAGCGATAATATCTTCGAGTGTATCGGGCTTCAGGCCGCGCAGAACATCCTGCATGCCTTGCGATTCAAGCTGGAACACACCGACGGTTTCCGCCGCAGACAACAGCTTGAAGGCCGGTCGGTCATCAAGGGGAATTGCCCCGATATCAAAGTCTTGCGGGACATCTTTGCGAAGACGCATCAAATTGACGGCCTCGATAATCACTGTCAGCGTCTTAAGGCCCAAGAAGTCGAACTTCACCAGACCGGCATTTTCAACGAACTTCATGTTGAACTGCGTAACCGGCATGTCCGAACGCGGATCACGATAGAGCGGCACCAGTTCATCAAGATCGCGGTCACCGATCACCACCCCGGCGGCGTGGGTCGAGGAGTTACGATAAAGACCTTCGATCTGCATGGCGATGGACAGCAGACGATCAATGTCCGGGTCCTCGCGCGCAATGCGCCGCAGGTCCGGTTCCATATCAATCGCTTCCTTTAGCGGGATCGGCTTGGCCGGATCGCCGGGTATCATTTTACAGATCTTGTCGACATAGCCATACGGGATCGACAGAACACGCCCGACGTCACGCACGGCGGCCTTTGCCTGCAATTTACCGAAGGTAATGATCTGCGCAACGCGGTCATGACCGTATTTCTTTTGCACATACTCGATGACTTCACCGCGCCGGTCCTGACAGAAATCGACGTCAAAGTCAGGCATCGACACACGTTCCGGATTAAGGAAACGTTCGAACAGCAAGGAGAATCGCAGTGGATCAAGGTCGGTAATCAAGAGTGCATAGGCCACAAGCGAGCCCGCACCCGACCCACGGCCTGGCCCGACCGGAATTTCATGATCCTTCGCCCACTGGATGAAGTCGGCAACGATCAGGAAGTAACCCGGGAACCCCATCTGATTGATGATGCCAAGTTCATAATCCAAGCGTTCCCAATAGGGTTTGGCGATTTCTTCTTTTTCCGCGTCCGACATGTCATCGGTAAAGACGTGCTTCTCCAGACGACCTTTCAGGCCTTCTTCGGACATGTGGCGGAGTTCATCGACCTCGGTACGACCTTCGCCGCAATCAAATGGCGGCAGGATCGGATCGATTTTCTCAACGTGCCAGGAGCAACGTTTGGCGATCAAAAGCGTATTGTCGCAGGCCTCCGGGATATCGGCGAACAGATCGCGCATTTCAGCAGCCGATTTGAAGCGATGATCCGGGGTCAATTTCCAACGATCTTCCTGACCAACAACCGCCCCCTGCCCGACGCAGATAAATACGTCATGGGCTTCGTACATGTCGATTTTCGGGAAGTAACAGTTATTGGTCGCAACCAGCGGCACCTCATGGTCATAGGCAAGCTTGACCAGCCCCGGCTCAACCTGTTCTTCAAGCGGCTCACCGTGGCGCTGCAGCTCGATGTAAAGGCGATTACCAAAGATTTCCTTGAGCTCGGCAAGGCAGCTCTCGGCCTTTTCGACCTGTTCCTCGCCCAGCAAACGCGCCAACGGGCCGGTCGGGCCACCTGTCAGGCAGATGATATGTTCGCCATGCTCGCGGATATGCTGATAAAGCGCCTTGGGTTCGCTGCCGGCCTCGGACGTCATGTGGGCGCGTGAAACGATTTTCAGCAGGTTGAAATAGCCTTCCTTGTTCTGGGCAATCAGAACAAGGCGGTCGGGCATCGGTTCACGGGCGATCTTGCCAACGGCGGGTTTGTCACCATAGCGTTCCACGCCCATCTGCACGCCCAGAATCGGCTGAATGCCCGAACCGCTCAGCGCACCGGCAAAATCAAGCGCCCCGAACATGTTGTCGGTATCGGTCATTGCGACAGCGGGTTGGCCGTCGGCAGCACAGAGTTTGGCAAGCTCCTTGGTCGTGATTGCACCTTCGGCAAGCGAATAGTTGGTGTGTACACGAAGATGGACGAAACCATTTTCCATCGGAGCCAGACCTCTGAAATATAAGAAAAATGCAGGGTTCGCGCGCCCATCACGGACGCGCTAAAACCAGCTTAAAGAATTTTGATCGCTTAGGAAAGCTCGGCCGGGTCGAGTTCGATCAAATGGCCATCGCGCAGGGTGACCACACGATCCATCTGACGGGCGAGTTCCGGGTTATGGGTCGCAATCAGTGACGCAAGACCTGTTTCACGCACCAACGTCATCAACATACCAAACACGGTATCGGCCGTCTGCGGGTCAAGGTTGCCGGTCGGCTCATCAGCAAACAGAACATCGGGCACATTGGCCAGCGCACGGGCAATCGCCACACGCTGCTGTTCCCCGCCCGACAAGCGTGCCGGACGATGATCAGCACGGTTTTCAAGACCAAGGCAGCGCAGCAATTCAAGCCCGCGTTCTTCAGCCTCGGGCCGTTTCAGACCGTTGATCATTTGCGGCATGACGACGTTTTCAAGCGCTGAAAACTCCGGCAGCAAGTGATGGTACTGATAGACAAAGCCGATATGGCTACGGCGCATTTCAGTGCGCGCCAGATCGGACAAATCCGTGCTGCGTTTACCCCCAATCGACACCAAGCCACCATCAGGCTTTTCAAGCAACCCGGCAATCTGAAGCAGGGTTGATTTACCCGCACCTGACGGCCCGACAAGAGCGACGATTTCACCCTGATGTATTTCAAGATCAACCGATTTCAGGATTTCGAGCTGATCCGGGCCCTGATTGAAGATGCGGTCAATTTTTTCGAGGCGCAGCACGACTTTGCGTCCGCGTTCTTCGGCGGTCGTTTTCATGACATCACTCATAGCGCAGCGCCTCCACCGGATCGAGGCGCGATGCCCGCCATGCCGGATAAACCGTGGCAAGGAAGGACAGCGTCAGCGACATGATGCACACCATGACAACCTCGCCAACATCCATGTCGGCTGGCAACTGCGAGAGGAAATAAATCTCGGCATTGAACAGATCGGTGCCGGTCAGGCTCTGAATGAACTGACGGATATTTTCGATATTCAGACAGAACAGAACACCAATGATCAAACCGGAAATCGTGCCCAGCACCCCGATGGATGCACCAGCCAGGAAGAACACCTTCATGATCGACTGGCGGGTCGCCCCCATGGTGCGCAGGATGGCGATATCGCGCCCCTTGTCCTTTACCAGCATGACCATGCCCGAAATGATATTGAAGGCCGCGACCAGAATGATCAGCGTCAGGATCAGGAACATCACGTTACGCTCGACCTGAAGGGCGTTAAAGAACCCGGCATTGGATTGCTGCCAATTCACCAGACGCAGCGACTGCCCCGACAAGCTCGTGAGCAACTCATCCATCGTGTCATCAAGTGAACCGATATCATCCAGCATCACCTCGAAATGGGTAATTTGTTCCGGCAATCGGAAATAGGTCTGGGCCGCGCCCAGCGGCATGAAGATAAAGCCGCTGTCATATTCATACATGCCGATATCAAACAGGCCCGCCACGGTATATCCGCGCACACGCGGCACCGATCCAAACGCCGTCACATTGCCCTTGGGCGAAATCAGATTGACGGTATCGCCAACGCCAACGCCAAGCTTCATGGCCAGGCGTGCGCCCATGATTACGGTGTCTTCACCCTTGAAATTCTCAAGCGATCCGAAAACGATATTGTCCGCGATGGTTGCACGTTGTTTGACATCCTCGGGACGCATGCCGCGCACGATGGCACCGGATGCCCGCCCGTTTTTAGAGGCCATCACCTGCCCTTCGACCACGGGGACGGTCAGCGTGACATTGCCGTTGTTGGCAATCTCGTCTTCGATCTTGGCGTAATCGCCAATACCGCCATTACCCTGCGCATAGACAGAGATATGGCCATTCAGCCCGAGTATTCGGCCAAGCAGTTCCGCACGGAAACCATTCATTACCGACATGACAATGATGAGTGTCGCGACACCCAGCATGATGCCAAGCAACGAAAAGATGGCGATGACGGAAACAAAGCCTTCCTGCCGACGTGGACGCAGGTAGCGAAAGGCCACCATACGCTCGAACGGACTGAACATGGGCAATCGATCCTTGTGGAAGCGGGTCAGGAAACCGGATTGGTTGGACAATAAAGACTTAGCAGCCAATCCGGAAATGGCAACGGGGCAGCACACGCCGCCCCGTTTGAATGCGTTTTAAGATCAGCCGTTGATCTGGTTAAGAGCCGCCTCAAAGGTGACTTCGGTTTTTTCACCCGATTTGCGGTTCTTGAGTTCAACAACACCGTTCTTAAGCCCCTTCGGGCCAATGACGATCTGCCAGGGCAGACCGATCAGATCCATGTCGGCAAACTTGCCACCGGCACGGATGTCGCGATCATCATAAAGAACCTCGATCCCGGCATTGTTCAGCTTGGCATAGGCATCTTCGCAGGCCGCATCGCACGCATCATCACCGGTACGCAGGTTGATCAGACCAACCTTGTAGGGTGCGACGGCTTCGGGCCAGATGATGCCGTTTTCGTCGTGGGATGCCTCGATCAGGGCACCGACAAGACGCGAAACACCAATACCATAAGACCCCATCTGAACCGGAACTTCGGTGCCATCCGGGCCGAGAACGGTCGCGCCCATCGGTTCGGAATATTTCGCACCGAAGTGGAAGATATGACCGACTTCGATGCCGCGCGTGGTGACAAGATCATCACCCAGTGCGGTAACCGCATCGTCGCTGGCGTCGTGCATTTCTTCGGTCGCGGCGTAGTCTTTCAGCGTACCCTGCACCCAGTTTTCAAGGCCAGTCCGATCATTAAGATCAACGCCCTTGCCGGTCAGGTCTTTTTCCAGCCACTTCTTGTCGCAGAAGACTTCACTTTCGCCGGTATCGGCCAGAATGATGAATTCGTGGCTGAGATCGCCGCCAATCGGGCCGGTATCGGCCACCATCGGGATCGCCTTGACACCCAGACGGGTGAAGGTCCGGCAATAGGCCAGAAAGATCTTGTTATAGGTGTGACGCGCGCTTTCGTAATCGATATCGAACGAGTAAGCGTCTTTCATGTAGAATTCGCGACCACGCATTACGCCAAAGCGCGGGCGGATCTCGTCACGGAATTTCCACTGGATATGATAGAGAAGCTGCGGCAGCTGCTTATAGGAACGCACATCCTTGCGGAAGATATCGGTGATCGCTTCTTCGTTGGTCGGACCAAACAGCATCTTGCGATCATGACGGTCGGTGATGCGCAGCATCTCAAGACCGTAATCATCATAACGACCACTTTCCTGCCACAGCTCTGCCGGCTGGATCGTCGGCATCAGCAGCTCGTTAAAGCCGATCTTGTCCTGTTCTTCGCGAACGATCTGTTCGATCTTTTTAAGAACACGGTGGCCGAGTGGCAGCCAGGAATAGATCCCTGCGGTGAGCTGGCGCACCATACCGGCGCGGAGCATCAGACGGTGGGACGCAATCTGAGCTTCCGAAGGGGTTTCCTTCAGGGTCGGCAGAAAGAACTGGGAAAGACGCATCAATGCCTCGTGATGATCAAATCTGAATATTTTAACCTTGCCCGGAAAATGCGACAGAGCAGCCCGAAACGCAAGCCGGAACTTGCTTTATATCACGCCTAGCCGGTTAGGGGGCAAAGATGGCGAAACTGCGATGCCGATCCCGACGCGCAAGGCCTGATCAGCGAAAGCCCGCCTTGCGGCACGCCTCAATCAATTCCGCGCTGTTGGCAGCATCCCCCAGCGGCTGGTCATTGAAGTAAATCTGCCCATTGCGATAGGTGATTTTACCAATGCTTTGTTCGCCGCTAACGCCATTGGGCACCGCAATCCCCGCATATTCAAAGAAGTCGATCGAAACCGGGAATTCGATTTCCTTGGGCAGGGATTTCAAAATATTGCTGCCGCCATTCAAATCGGCTGGCGCCACTTCATTGCCGCGCACATCCACACCCGGCTTATAGGCAACATCGTCATCGGGCACGTGGCTGAGCAATTCCTTGCACGCCGACCGAGACACTTTGATTGTCGGTGTCGGTGTCGGTGTCGGTGCCTCTGTCGATGCTGCAGCATCATCTGCAGCAAGGTCATCGGATGGTTCTGCTGCCGACGGGAACGGGGATTCGTCCTGTGCCTTTGCACCGGTGATTGGATGCGCCATCAGCACCAGGGCACCAACAGACGCCAATAGTCTGATTTTATGACCAAAACCGGGACGATAAATAGATTGGACCCATGAAAACTCGTGCATGTTTTAGCTTCGTCCTATCTGTGTGCGGTGCAGCAACGATTCATTTGTGAAGTTTGGTCAAAACATCTTGCATAAAAATGAAACATGTGGCTTCTTAGTCCTCCGCTAACGGCGTAAGATCGTTGCGGATGGCGTATCGCAGCCGCTCATAATATTGCGGGAGGCTTTGTTGCCAATAAGCATACAAGAAGCAGGCGCGACGTCGAAATAAAACCTGTGCTAGAAGCCCAGGTCTTGAGGAGGAAGTATAAAAAGATTACGGGAAAACAGCTATAAAAATAGCGTCTAAGCAAGATCCTTGTGATCTTGCTTTTTTTTTGGCCGTCTCCCTGTCCCGGTCCGGGAGCCATAATTTTTCTGCAGGGCTTGGCAGGCCTGAACGACAAAACCCCGCAACAATTTGTGCGGGGTTTTCTGTATCCGGGATTGTGCAAAATGCTTATTCCGGCGGGCGCACTTCGATCATGCCACTGGTAATCACGAACCAGGCCACCACCCACAGGATCGCCGAGATCAGGCTGGTGGCGAGGATCTTTTTCCACATATGCGGTTTTTCCGGCGCGCCACTGTCATGGCCGGGCTCGACATTTTCAACCCGCTTCACGCCAACCGGCAACACCATAAACAGAACCAACCACCAGATAACGATGTAAACAAGTAGTCCGGAAAACCAGTTCATGGGTGTCTCTTCGGGTTGGTGACGTGAATGATGTGGTCCGCAGACGATAGAAACGCCCGCCCCGTTTGGCAAGGCCGGACGCTGTGAGATGGGTCTCGCTCAGATCAGTGTTTGAATGGTACGTGATCAAACCTGTTCGAGTTCAACCAGCGTTCCGTTGAAATCCTTGGGATGCAGGAACAGGACCGGTTTGCCATGCGCCCCGATTTTGGGTTCGCCGTCGCCCAGAACGCGGGCACCGCTTTCCTGCAATTTGTCGCGGGCCGCCAGGATATCATCAACCTCGTAACAGACATGGTGAATGCCGCCAGAGGCGTTCTTTTCAAGGAAGCTTTTGATCGGGGAGTTTTCACCCAGCGGATAGAGCAGTTCAATCTTGGTGTTGGGCAGTTCGACAAAAACAACCGTCACGCCGTGATCGGGTTCGTCTTGCGGCTCCGAGACTTTTGCGCCCAGAACATCGCGATATTGCGCAATCCCGGCTTCAAGATCCGGCACGGCAATCGCAACGTGGTTCAGCCGTCCAATCATGGTGTTCACTCCTAATGTCTTCAATCTGCCCGATTGAGGTCAATCTAGGACGATCACGATCTTTTAGACAACTGCGCTTTTGGTCGAATGCGCGCGCTGGGCGATCAGCCGTTTTCCGTCACCCGGGCCAGATGGACTTCGATCAGCGGACGTTTGCCCATGCGTTGACGCACCGGACGTCGTAGCGCCTGACGGACCGCCAGAATGACAGCAGAATCATCGAGGACTTCTTCGTCATTGAGCTGATCAATGCGATTGCCGATTTCGGCGGCAAAATGATCCAGACGGGTGTCTTCTTCGGGTTCGTCAAACAGGCTGGGGGCCGTGATCATCGGATCATTGACCATTTCTCCAAACTGATTGAGCACGACAGTCACGAAGATCACGCCGTTCCAAACGATGCGATTGCGGTTGCGGAAGGTATCGGAATCGCGTTTGAGCAACCGGCCCCCATCAAGGGCGAGAATACCGGCCTCCGCCAGCCCAATGACGTGGGCATCGCCCGGTGACAGGCGAATGACCGTGCCATCATGCGGGATCACCTGTTCGGGGATCTGGCATTCTGCCCCAAGGGCCGCCTGTTCGCAGAGATGGCGGGTTTCACCATGGACCGGAACCAGGATTTTCGGACGGGTCAGCTGATACATGCGCGTCAAATCTTCGCGCCCCGGATGGCCCGAAACGTGGATCGGCTCATCACGCGCGGTAATGACCTTAACGCCACGGCGGATCAGCATATTCTGGATATAGCCGATGGACTTTTCATTGCCCGGAATTTCACGCGCCGAAAAGACAACTGTATCGCCCGGATCAAGTTCCACATTCGGGTGATCGCCCTTGGCAATGCGTGACAGTGCCGCACGCGGTTCACCCTGGGAGCCGGTACAGATCAAAAGCACCTGATCCTTGGGCACTTCCATGGCGTCTTCGTCGCTGAGCAGGTTCGGATAGCCCTTAAGATAGCCGACTTCACGGGCGGCTTCTGTGACGCGGTTCAGCGAACGACCGGCAAGGCCAACACAGCGGCCGTTTTCATGGGCGGCTTCGATCACCGACTGCACGCGCGCAACGTTGGTCGCAAAGCAGGCAACGGCAATGCGGCCTTGCGGATGTTCGGCAAACAGTTTCGACAGGTTTTGCGCGACTTCGCCCTCGGAGCCGGTTTTGCCTTCGGAAAACACATTGGTCGAATCACAGACCAGCGCCATCACGCCTTCATCGCCGAGTGCTTCGAGCTTTTTGACATCCGATGCCTCGCCAATCTGGGGGTCGGGATCGAACTTCCAGTCACCGGTATGAACGATCATCCCTTTTGGCGTGCGAATAGCCAGGGCGTTCGGCTCCAGGATCGAGTGCGTCATGGTGACGAATTCGATGTCAAAGCAGCCCAACTCAAACCGGCCACCCAGTTCGATCACATGGATCGGCACTTCATCGGCAAAATCGGTTTCAGACAGTTTGGCCTTCAGGAATTCCGCCGCGAACGGGGTCGCATAGATCGGGCATTTCAGGCGCGGCCATAGATAGGGCACCGCCCCCAGGTGATCTTCGTGCGCGTGAGTCAGGACAAGGCCAAGCAGCTTGTCCTTGCGTTCCTCGATAAAGGATGGATTGGGCATGACGACATCCACGCCCGGCAGGCCTTCCTCACCAAAGGAGACGCCCATATCGACCATCAGCCATTGATCGTCGTAGCCATAAAGGTTCAGGTTCATGCCGATTTCGCCGGAACCACCGAGCGGCACGAACAACACGTCATCTTTTGGCAAATACAAATCCACGAAGGGTATCCTTTGTTTTCGGCACGTTGATTAGGGCTAGAAGCGGGATAATCGTTCCCCTGCCCCGGCGCAAGTCTTTATCAGACCGGCTTGCCTGCCTTCTGACTGTTGCGACGATAAATCATCAACAGGCCCAGCATGGTCAGATCACCGTGCAGATATTCAATTTCATCAACTGCCTTGGTAAAGAGCGGCGCAAGACCGCCGGTTGCCACGACTTTAATATGGTCAAGATTTTGCTGTTTGCGAATGCGGGCCAGCAGGCCTTCGATCATCGAAACATAGCCCCAATAAACGCCGGACTGCATGGCTTCGACCGTGTTTTTGCCCACAACACTGCGCGGGGCCTCAATCGCGACCATCGGCAGCTGGGCAGCAGCCATATGCAGTGCCTTGATCGACAGGTTCACGCCCGGGGCAATCACACCGCCAAGGTAATCCCCGTTTTCATCGACCACGTCAAAAGTCGTCGCCGTGCCGAAATCAAGCACCACCAGCGGCCCACCAAACAGTTCATGGGCGGCAATCGCGTTGACAAGACGGTCAGCGCCGACCTCGCTCGGTCGGTCCATGATGACTTTCATGTCAAGATTGACCGCAGGATCACCCACCACCATCGGTTCGACATTGAAATAGCGGCGGCACAGGGTTTTCAGGCTGAATTCGGCCGCCGGCACCACGGTCGCGATAATCGCGCCAGTGATGGCGTCCACCGGAACGTCAGACAAGGTAAACAGATGGTGCAACCACACACCCAATTCATCGGCCGTACGTTCGGTCGTGGTCGAACAGCGCCACTGGCCCATGATGGTATCACCATCAAAAACCGCAAAGACGATGTTGGTGTTCCCGGCGTCAATCGCAAGCAACATGATGCTTACAAGCCTCCGCTACAAAGCAAGCTATGGGGTGATATCAGGCGGCAAAGAAAACTTCGCCAGCCCCGATGCGATGTTCGATACCGCTGTCTTCTCTTAGGATAAGTGAGCCATCATCATCAAGCCCGACGAAAGTTCCCTCGAGCTCGCGTTCGGTCAAACGCGCCACAACCGGTTTGCCAATACCGTACCCACGGGTCAGCCAGGCTTCACGGATGGGCGCAAACCCATCCTTTTCCCAGATCGGCAACCAGTGTGCCACACGCGCGATATAGGTCGAAACCAGATCATCGACCGATACCGGCGCGCCTAATGCTGCCAGCGAGGTTGCCGGGCGTTCGGAATCATCGGGGAAGAAGGCGACATTCACCCCTGCCCCGATCACGAGGTAATCGGTTGCCGATCCCTGATTGGACGCGCTTTCAAGCAGGATACCGCAAATCTTTCGGCCATTGACCATAAGATCATTGGGCCATTTGCAGTCCGGGCGAACCTTGCCACCGGTGACAGTTTCAACCGCCTCGGCCATGGCAACAGCGATCAGGAAGGTCAGTCGGGCAGCCTCAGCCAGCGAACAGGTCGGGCGCAGCAACAGCGAGGAATAGAGGTTCCCCACCGGTGAGGACCAGGCACGCCCCCGGCGACCGCGGCCCGATGTCTGGGTTCTGGCTAAAACAAGGGCGCCACTTTGGGCGCCCTTGTCAGCGAGGCGCTTGGCCTCTTCATTCGTGCTGTCGACCGCTTCCAGCTCATGAAGGGTGAAACCTTCGGGAAGACGGATCGTTCGCAATGTCATTCTTACATCCCAAACAGAGATGCCGCGGCAACAGATGCGCTATCCATCAGCGGGTTCGGGAAGAAGACGAAGGCCAGGATGATGATCGTGGCAACCGCCATGATGACATTCATCTCGGTGCCATTGCGATCAAAGCCTTCGACCGGCTCATCGAAATACATAACCTTGATGATACGCAGATAGTAATAGGCACTGACGACCGAGGTCACCAAACCGATCACTGCAAGCGTCACAAGACCGGAATCAACGGCTGCCTTGAAGACATAGAACTTACCAAAGAAGCCAGCAAGCGGCGGGATACCTGCCATCGAGAACATGAAGATCGCGGTGATCGCAGCCATCAGCGGCTTGGTTTTGGCAAGACCGGCAAGATCGGTGATTTCCTCGTTCATGCGGTCATTCCGACTCATGCAGAGGATAACCGCAAAGGTGCCGAGGTTCATGACAAGGTAAATGCCAAGATAAACCAGAACACCGGTTACACCTTCCTGGGTGCCTGCCGCCAGACCGACCAGGGCAAAACCAACGTGACCAATGGACGAATAGGCCATCAGACGTTTGATGTTTTCCTGACGGAGGGCTGCAAAGGAACCAACCACCATCGAGAGGATGGAGATCAGGACAATGATCTGCTGCCAGTCTTCAACAGCACCGCCGAACGGGCCGACGGCAACGCGGATGAACAGGGCCAGACCGGCAATCTTCGGGGCAACCGCGAAGAAGGACGTGACCGGGGTCGGCGCACCTTCATAGACGTCCGGGGTCCACATGTGGAACGGAACGGCGGAAACCTTGAAGCACAGACCGGCAAAGATGAATGCCAGACCAACCAGCGCACCAAGCGGCAGTTCACCACCAACAAGGGTATCGCCAAGAACGGTGAAGTTCGTGGTGCCGGTGAAGCCATAGACCATCGACATGCCATAGAGCAGGATGCCCGAGGCGATCGAACCAAGGATGAAGTATTTCAGACCCGATTCCGTCGAACGCACGGTGTCACGGCGGATGGCAGCGACAACATAAAGTGCAAGCGACTGCAGTTCGAGACCGAGATACAGCGACAGCATATCCGTTGCCGAAACCATCGCCATCATGCCGAGCGTGGCAAGGGTGATCAGGATCGGGAACTCGAAGCGTGCCATGTTTTCGCGCTCGGCAAAGTTCATGGTCATGATGATGCCGGTTGCAGAACCGATCAGGATCAGGACCTTGCAGAACTTGGCAAACGGATCAGCGCTGAACTGACCATAAAATGCCGAGCCCCCATCACCCATCACCACCAGAACGATGGCAACGATCTGGGCGGCAACAGCCAGCCAGGATACGGTGCGGAAGGCTTTGTCCTTGCCGGCGAAAACCCCAAGCATCAACAGCGCCAAGGCAGAAACTGCCATAAACATTTCGGGCAGCGCGGCCCCGAGGTTGAGCATAGAAACTCCCATGTTCATTCCCCTCAATTCGCAGCCAGCTGAGCGGCTTGTGCCGCGGCAGCCTGGGCCGTTTCGACCTGGTTGACGAGGTTCTCAACCGAGACATGCATGATGTCGAGGAAGGAGACCGGATAGACCCCCATCCACAGAACGATGATCACCAGCGGTGCAAAGATAATCCATTCACGCGGGCTCAGATCGAGGATGGTTTTCAGGTTCTCTTTGGTGAGTGCCCCGAAAATGATTCGGCGATAGAGATACAGCGCATAAGCCGCACCAAGGATCAGGCCGGTTGCCGCAAAGAATGCGACCCAAGTGTTGGCTTCGAACGCACCCAGAAGTGCGAGGATTTCACCAACGAACCCGCCCGTACCCGGCAGACCAACCGATGCCATGGTGAAGAACATGAAGATCAGTGCATAGCTCGGCATGCGATGAACCAGACCGCCATAAGCGTCGATTTCGCGGGTATGGATACGGTCATAGACCACACCGACACACAGGAAGAGTGCACCGGAAACCACACCGTGGCTGAGCATCTGGAAGATCGAGCCTTCGATACCATGCTGGTTAAAGGTAAAGGCGCCGACGGTCACGATACCCATATGGGCGACGGACGAATATGCAATCAGTTTTTTCATGTCCTGCTGCGCGAGTGCGACCAGGGACGTATAGATGATGGCAACAATCGACAGCGTGAAGACGAGCGGTGCGAAGGTTTCAGACGCCAGCGGCATCATCGGCAGCGAGAAACGCAGGAAACCGTAACCACCCATCTTCAAGAGCACGCCAGCCAGGATCACGGAACCAGCTGTTGGTGCCTCAACGTGGGCATCGGGCAACCAGGTATGGACCGGCCACATCGGCACCTTGACAGCGAACGATGCGAAGAAGGCCAGCCACAGCCACAGCTGCATATTATACTCGAAGCCGTATTCCATCAGGGTCGGGATATCGGTGGTGCCCGCTTCGAAATACATCGCAAGCAGTGCCACCAGCATCAGGACCGAGCCCAGCAGCGTATAGAGGAACAGCTTGAACGCGGCATAGACGCGACGCTGACCACCCCAGACGCCGATGATGATGAACATCGGGATCAGGACGCCTTCGAAGAAGAGATAGAACAGCAGACCGTCAAGGGCGCTGAACATACCGACCATCATCGTTTCAAGAACGAGGAAGGCGATCATGTATTCCTTCACGCGCTTCTGGATTGCTTCCCAGGCCGACAGGATACAGATCGGTGTCAGGAAGGTCGCCAGCAGGACGAAGAGAACGGAAATACCGTCAACGCCCATGTGATAGGAAATGTTCAGACCCGGCATCCAGTCCGCCTGCTCGACGAACTGGAAATCTGCGGTCGTTGCATCGAAGTTCACCCACAGCATCAAGGATACGAGGAAGGTGAACCCCGAGGTCCAAAGCGCAACCCAACGGGAATTGCGGGCAACAGTCGCCTCCTCACCGTTGATCAGCAGCAGCAGGGCTGCACCGACCAGCGGCAGGAAAGTGACGATCGAAAGAATTGGCCAATCACTCATTGCCCGTTAACCCATCTTCCAAATTGTGTAGGAGACCAGCGCCGCAATGCCGATCAGCATCGCAAATGCATAGTGATAAACGAAACCACTCTGAATGGCGCTGACGCGACGTGCGATGTTACGGCAAGCGGCTGCAACACCATCCGGACCGCAACCATCAATGATGGCACCATCCCCTGATTTCCAGAATCCATAGCCCAAAGCAAAGGCCGGCTTGACGAAAATCTTGTCATAGAGTTCGTCGAAGTACCATTTGTTCAGCGCGAAGCGGTA
Organism: Thalassospira sp. ABL2_045; assembly: GCF_056161285.1. Lineage (NCBI taxonomy): Bacteria > Pseudomonadati > Pseudomonadota > Alphaproteobacteria > Rhodospirillales > Thalassospiraceae > Thalassospira > Thalassospira sp. ABL2_045. The sequence continues at coordinate 226,078 of NZ_JBSWYV010000004.1, forward strand.
AACAGGGTTGAAGCTGTTTGCCAGCGTGCGCGGAAGTGTCGGTACCAGCTTGTACATGACAATCGCAAGCGACAGACCGGTGATCATGGCAACAAACGGTGCCCATTTCACCCAGCCCGGAACATGGTGTGCATGTTCAAGCGCCTGATGGCCCTCGGCTATGAAGAGTGCGCCGTTCCAGAAGGACAGCATTTCTTCATAGTCGCCGACACCGAACCAATCCGATGCAAACCAACCAGCGAAGATCGCACCAACGGTCAGGAACAGAAGCGGACCGGTCATGACAGCAGGGCTTTCATGCACGTGCGCCATGGTCCGTTCATCCGCGCGCGGAGCGCCGAAGAAGGTCAGGAAGATCAGACGCCAGCTGTAGAACGAGGTCATCAGAGCCGCCAGGATCCCTGCCCAGAACGCGTACATGCCAACACCGGTATGTGCCGCATAAGCACTTTCAAGGATAAGGTCCTTCGAATAGTAGCCTGCGAAGCCCGGAACACCGGTAATCGCCAGCGTACCAATCACCATGACAGCGAAGGTCAGCGGGATCATCTTGGCGATGCCGCCCATCTTGCGCATGTCCTGTTCATCGGACATGGCGTGGATGACCGAACCGGCACCAAGGAACAGAAGCGCCTTGAAGAAACCGTGCGTCATCAGGTGGAAGACACCCGCCGAATAAGCCGACACGCCGCAAGCAAAGAACATATAGCCCAGCTGCGAGCAGGTCGAATAGGCAATGACGCGTTTGATGTCGTTCTGAACACAGCCGATGGTCGCAGCGAAGAACGCCGTAGAGGCACCAACGATGGTCACGATCATCAGGGTCGTTTCAGCATATTCAAAGATCGGCGACAGACGCGCGACCATGAACACACCGGCCGTCACCATGGTTGCCGCGTGAATAAGTGCGGAAACCGGGGTCGGGCCTTCCATTGCGTCGGGAAGCCAAGTGTGCAGACCAAGCTGAGCCGATTTACCCATCGCGCCGATGAACAGCAGGAAGCAGGTAATCTCGAGTGCTGAGAACTCATGACCGAGGAACATCAGCGTCGCGCCCGCGACTTCTTCGGCATTGCCAAAAATGACGTCGAACTGAACGCTGTCGAACAGGACATAGACCGCAAAGATACCAAGGGCAAAGCCGAAGTCACCGACACGGTTAACGATGAAAGCTTTCATCGCAGCAGCCGAGGCAGACGGTTTGGAGTACCAGAAACCGATCAGAAGATACGATGCCAGACCAACGCCCTCCCAGCCGAAGAACAGCTGGATCAGGTTGTCGGCGGTAATCAGCATCAGCATCGCAAAGGTGAACAGGCTGAGATACGCCATGAAGCGCGGCTTGTCCGGATCATGCGACATATAGCCGATGGAATAGATGTGAACCATCGAGGACACGCCGGTCACAACGATCAGCATCACACAGGTCAGCGTATCAATACGCAGCGACCAGGATGCATCGAAGCTGCCCGAGGAAATCCAGGTAAACAGTTCAATCACAACCGGGTTGCCACCCAAGGCAACATCGACAAAGGCAAAGATCGAAATCACAAACGCAATCACGACACCGGCAACGGTGATCAGCTGTGCCACGCGATCGGCCGAGGACGCACCATGATGGTGATGGCCGTGGCTGTCATGCGGGGCATCTTTGGCTGCCGACATGCCGCCGACCAGCGTGATGACGCCAGCAAGGATTGCCGCGATCAGGGGCAGGAATACAATCAACGGATACATATCTGCCTTACCCCTTCATCATGTTGATGTCTTCAACCGCGATGGTGCCGCGGTTACGGAAATAGACGACCAGGATCGCCAGACCAATTGCTGCTTCAGCCGCGGCAACCGTCAGAACGAAGATGGTAAAGACCTGTCCGACGAGGTCGCCGAGGAACGACGAGAACGCGACCAGATTGATATTGACCGCCAGCAGCATCAGCTCGATCGACATCATGATGATGATGACGTTCTTGCGGTTCATGAAGATGCCGAAGATCCCGAGTGTGAAAAGGATCGCCGCGACGGTCAGATAATGTGCAAGACCGATTTCCATCAGATCCCCCTTCCGACCGGAACTTTTTTGACTTCAAGCGTTTCAGCGCGGGTACGCTTGATCTGCTCGGAGATTTTCTGACGACGGACACCATCACGGTGACGCAGTGTCAGGACAATTGCGCCAATCATCGCAACAAGCAGAACCAGACCAGCCGCCTGGAAGATGTATGCGTAATCGGTGTAGATCAGTTGACCGAGTGCTTCGACGTTGGTCAGCCCTGCCGGTGTTGGCTGCGCGATAACCGCGACGGCCTCATCGGTCAGGGTCCAGCCAGCGCCAACCAGTGCCAGTTCGACGAACAGAACGACCGCGATCAGAATGCCGATCGGCAGGTAGTTCAGGAAGCCCTGACGCATCTCGACAAAGTTGATGTCGAGCATCATGACGACGAACAAGAACAGGACTGCAACCGCGCCGACATAGACGACGACGAGCAGCATGGCGAGAAACTCGGCACCCAGCAGGACGAAAAGTCCGGCTGCGTTAAAGAATGTCAAGATCAGCAACAGTACCGAATGCACCGGGTTGCGAACGGTCACAACCGCAGTCGCGGACAAAACCGCGACGGTAGCAAACAGGTAAAAAGCCAAAGCCTGTACGACCATAAGGTACCCCCTTGGCGAACCGTTGTTGCCCCAATGGCTTACAACGGCCCATGAACTCTCTTTCTAACGATCAGACGCGACACTTACCGATAAGGTGCGTCTGCCTCCAATCGTGCAGCAAGCTCGGCTTCCCAACGCTCGCCGTTTGCCAGGAGTTTGTCCTTGTCATAGAACAGCTCCTCGCGGTTTTCGGTTGCGAACTCGAAGTTCGGACCTTCGACGATGGCATCCACCGGGCAGGCTTCTTCGCAGAAGCCACAGTAAATGCATTTCGTCATATCAATGTCGTAACGCGTGGTACGACGCGAACCGTCATCGCGCGGCTCGACCTCAATGGTGATGGCCTGTGCCGGGCAAATGGCTTCGCAAAGTTTACAGGCGATGCAACGCTCTTCCCCGTTCGGGTAACGGCGCAGTGCGTGTTCGCCACGGAAACGCGGGCTCAGCGGGCCTTTTTCGTACGGGTAGTTGATCGTCACCTTGGGCTTGAACATGTACTTCAAGGTGAGCGCCATTCCCGAAACGAGTTCCGCGAGCAGGAAGCTCCGGGCCGTCCGATCTATAAATGACATCGTTTACCTCTCTCTTTCCGATGCGCGGCGATCAGGCCGGGACCTTGTCAAAAACAACGAGGAACGTGGCAACCAGCATGACCCAGGCGAATGACAGCGGCAGGAAGATTTTCCAGCCCAGACGCATCAGTTGGTCATAGCGGTAACGCGGGAAGGTTGCACGGACCCACAGGAAGATGAACAGAACCAAGCAGATCTTGAGAATGAACCAGATTGCGCCCGGGATGAATTCAAGGAACGGCAACGGCGCGCTCCAGCCCCCCAGGAACAGAACAGCGCACAGGCCGCTCATCAGGATCATGTTGGCGTATTCACCAAGGAAGAACAGCGCAAAGGTCATTGCCGAATAGTCGACGTTATAACCCGAGACCAGTTCGGCTTCCGCTTCGGGAAGGTCAAACGGTGCGCGGTTGGTTTCTGCCAGAATGGATACGATGAAGACGATGAACATCGGGAAGTGATACAGGAAGTTCCACTCCCAGATACCACCGACCTGTCCGCGGACAATGTCGCTGAGGTTCAGCGAGCCGGTCGTCAGCAGGACCGAGATGATGATCAGGCCAATCGAAATCTCGTAGGACACCATCTGGGCGCCGGAACGCAGCGCACCAAGGAAGGCGTATTTGGAGTTCGATGCCCAACCGGCCATCACGATACCGTACACACCCAGCGAAGAAATCGCGAAGATGTAAAGAATACCGACATTCAGATCGGCGAGAACCATGCCTTCGTCGAACGGAATAACCGCCCAGGCGATGATTGCCAGAATAAAGGTCAGCATCGGAGCGATAATGAACACGCCCTTGTTCGCGCTGCTCGGAATGATTGTTTCTTTTAGAAACAGTTTCAAACCATCGGCAAGCGGCTGCAGCAGCCCAAACGGCCCCACAACGTTCGGGCCCTTACGGAGCTGAATAGCACCGATAACCTTACGCTCGGCGTAGGTCAGATAGGCGACAGCACCCAGCAGCGGCAGGACAATCGCCAGAATTTTGGCGACGATCCAGACGAGCGGTTCAATATATCCGTCCCAAAGAAGTTCCATCGGTCAAACCGTATCTTTTGCGTTTCGTCCCAAAATTGGGACACCCCCTTGCGGGATGAGCGACGATCAGATCGTCGCTCCCCTTACTCAGGCAACCTTCTCGGCAGCCGCATCCTTGACAAAGGCCTCAGTACATTTGGCCATCGTCACCGATGCACGGCTGATCGGGTCGGTCATATAGAAATTGCGAACCGGCGATACGAAGCCATCGGACTTCATGTCGCCTGCCTTGCCGAAATCGGTCCATTCCGCCTTGGTCGGAACATTCAGCGACGCGAAGGTCGGGCTGAGTTCCACCATGCGTTCACGAACAGCATCGATATTGTTGTATGGCAGGGTCAGATCGAGCGCACCGGAAAGTGCACGGACAATCGCCCAGTCCTCACGCGCGTCACCAACCGGGAAGATCGCACGCCAGCCCTGCTGGGCGCGGCCTTCGGTGTTGACGTACGTTCCGTTCTTTTCGGTGTAAGCAGCACCTGGCAGGATCACGTCTGCGGCCTGTGCACCGGCATCGCCCATCGCACCCTGGTAAATGACAAATGCCTTTTCCAGTTTGCTCATGTCGACTTCGTCAGCACCCAGAAGGTAGACAACCTCGATATCGCCTTTGGCAGCGCCATCAAGAATGTCGTTGGTCGCAAGGCCGCCCTCACCCGGCACGAAGCCAAGATCAAGACCACCAACACGCGATGCCGCAGTATGCAGAACGTTAAAGCCGTTCCATTCACCGGCAACCATGCCGAATTTCTCGGCAATTGCGCGGGTCGCAGCGAGAACTGCCTCACCGTCTTCACGGCTGAGCGCGCCCATACCGACAATGATCATCGGCTTTTCAGCAGCTTCGAGAACCTTGGCGAAGTCGTTCTTGCCATCCAGAACTTCCTGGAGGGTGTCCGGACCGGCACCGAGATAATCGTTCTTGTAGGTCGGATCCCACTGTTCACCAATGATGCCGACTTTGAAATCGCCAGCCGTCGAACGCCAGCGCTTGCGCAGGCGGGAATTGATGATCGGCGCTTCGGCACGCACATTGGCACCGACGATCAGGCAGGCATCTGCCTCGTCAATGCCGGCAATGGTGCTGTTGAAGAGATAGGAAGCACGCGGGCCACCGATCTTCGAGCCGTCCTGACGACAATCAAGGTTCACAGAACCCAGCTTGCCCATCAGATCTTTCAGTGCCGTCATCGATTCACAATCGACCGTGTCACCGGCAAGTGCGGCAATCTTTTTGCCATCAAGCCCGGAAACCTTCGCCTTGATTGCAGCGAATGCTTCGTCCCAGCTTGCCGGCTGGAGCTTGCCATCCTTGCGAACATAGGGACGGTCAAGGCGCTGACGCTTCAGGCCGTCAATGGCGTAACGGGTTTTGTCCGAAATCCATTCTTCGTTGATGTCTTCGTGGGTCCGCGGCAGAACGCGCAGCACTTCGGACGTACGGGCATCGATACGAATATTGGATCCAACGGCATCCATAACATCGACGCTGTCAGTTTTCTTGAGCTCCCACGGACGCGCGGTGAACGCATACGGCTTGGAGGTCAATGCACCGACCGGGCACAGGTCAACCAGGTTGCCCGACAGTTCGGAGTTGATCGACGCTTCGATATACGGTCCGACTTCGGTGTCTTCACCGCGATAGACAGCACCCATGGTGCCGACACCGGCGACTTCTTCGGAGAAGCGAACGCAACGGGTGCAGTGAATGCAACGGGTCATGATCGTTTTGACGATCGGGCCCAGTTCCTTGTCCTTCACGGCACGCTTTTTCTCGGCGTAACGCGACGCGTCAAAACCATAGGCCATTGCCTGGTCCTGCAGGTCACATTCACCACCCTGGTCACAAATCGGGCAATCCAGCGGATGGTTGATCAGCAGGAATTCCATCACGCCATTGCGTGCTTTCTTGACCAGATCGGAATCGGTTTTGATCACCATTCCATCTGCCGCTGGCATGGCACAGGATGCGACCGGTTTCGGCGCACGTTCCATTTCCACCAGGCACATACGGCAGTTACCGGCGATTGACAGGCGTTCGTGATAGCAGAAACGCGGGATTTCCTTACCGGCCTCTTCACAGGCCTGAAGGACTGTCGCCCCGGCTTCTACTTCAACTTCAATACCGTCAACTGTTAGTTTCGGCATGTCTCAATCCCTCTCAACAGGCCTCTCTCAGGCCGCGATCCGTGCGCGATATTCCTTGATCCGACGTTCCATTTCGGGACGGAAGTGACGGATAAGGCCCTGAATTGGCCATGCAGCTGCATCGCCAAGCGCACAAATGGTGTGGCCTTCGACCTGTTTGGTCACATCCCACAACAGATCAATCTCATCGAGCGTGGCTTCGCCGCGAACCATGCGCGTCATCATACGCATCATCCAGCCGGTACCTTCACGGCACGGCGTGCACTGACCACAGCTTTCGTGTTTGTAGAATTCCGACAGACGCGCGATCGCGTAGACAATGTCAGTCGACTTGTCCATGACGATCACAGCCGCCGTACCAAGACCCGAGCCCACTTCACGCAGACCATCGAAGTCCATCAGAACGTCGTCGCAGACGTCTTTTGGCATCAACGGAACAGAAGAACCGCCCGGGATCACCGCAAGAAGGTTGTCCCAGCCGCCACGCACGCCGCCGCAATGCTTTTCGATCAGTTCCTTGAGCGGAATGCTCATGGCTTCTTCGACCGTGCACGGCTTTTCAACGTGACCGGAAATGGCAAACAGCTTGGTACCGTGGTTGTTTTCACGGCCAAAGCTTGAGAACCACGAACCGCCGCGACGCAGAATGGTCGGAACAGCGGCAATCGATTCAACGTTGTTCACCGTGGTCGGGCAACCATACAGACCGGCGTTGGCCGGGAATGGCGGCTTCAGACGCGGCTGACCTTTTTTACCTTCAAGGCTTTCGATCAGGGCGGTTTCTTCGCCACAGATGTATGCGCCAGCACCAAGGTGCAAGTAAATGTCAAAATCCCAACCCGAACCGCAGGCATTTTTGCCCACCAGACCGGCTTCATAGGCCTGGTCGATGGCAATCTGCAGGTTGGACGCCTCGTGATAGAACTCACCGCGGATATAAATATATGCCGCATGGGCGTTCATCGCGAAGCTGGCCAACAGGCAACCTTCGATCAGGGTGTGCGGATCATTACGCATGATCTCGCGGTCTTTACAGGTGCCCGGCTCCCCTTCGTCGGCATTCACCACGAGGTAGCTCGGACGACCATCAGATTCCTTGGGCATGAAGGACCATTTCAGGCCGGTCGGGAAGCCAGCGCCCCCACGACCACGCATACCGGATGCTTTCATCTCATCGATGATCCAGTCGCGGCCCTTTTCGATCAATGCCTTGGTACCATCCCAGTTACCACGGGACTGCGCGCCTTTGAGGCCGAAATCCTGGAAACCATACAGGTTGGTAAAGATACGATCCTTATCCTGCAGCATATCAGGCGTCCCCTTCGCTTGCATCAGCGTCCTGCGGGGCTGCACCGCAGCCACAGAATGCCTTCAGAACCTTCGGACCATCGATCGGCTCACACCCTTTGCGGCCGCTTTGCGGGCCGGCTTTCGGCTTCTCGCCCTTTTTGAGGGCATCAAGAATAGCCTTGGTGCTGTCCGCAGTCAGGTCTTCGTAATAATCGTCGTTAATCTGCATCATCGGTGCGTTCACACACGCGCCAAGGCATTCAACTTCGATCATGGTGAACTGACCGTCTTCGGTGGTTTCGCCAACACCGATGCCGAGTTCCTTTTTGCAGGTATCGACAACGTCAGCAGAACCGCGAAGCCAGCACGGGGTCGTAGTGCAAACCTGGATGAAGTTCTTACCCACCGGGGCAAGGTTATACATCGTATAGAAGGTCGCGACCTCATAGACACGAATGGCCGGCATTTCGAGCATGTCGGCAATGTAATCCATTGCGACGGTCGGAACCCAGTTACCCTCGGTCTGACGCTGTGCCAGATCAAGCAACGGCATGACCGCGCTCTGCTGGCGGCCTTCCGGATACTTGGCGATGATCTTCTTTGCCTTTTCCTGATTTTCAGGGGTAAACGCAAAGCTGGTCGGTTGAAGCTCTTTCGGAGCTGGTCTTCTCAAATGGCTCATCGGTCAATCTCACCGAACACGATATCTAGCGACCCGATATTGGCAACGACGTCGGCCAACATGTGACCTTTGGACATAAAGTCGAGGCCTTGGAGGTGCGGGAACCCCGGGGCGCGGATTTTGCAGCGATACGGACGGTTCGAGCCATCCGAAACAAGATACACACCAAACTCGCCTTTCGGTGCCTCGACCGGAGCATAGCATTCGCCAGCCGGAACGTGGAAACCTTCGGTGAAGAGTTTGAAGTGGTGAATAAGGGCTTCCATCGAACGCTTCATCTGCGCGCGCGACGGCGGTGCCACTTTGTTGTTTTCAACAATCACAGGACCATCAGGCATGTTTTTAACGGCCTGCTTGATGATGCTGAGCGACTGCCACATTTCCTCGAAACGGACCAGGAAGCGATCATAGCAATCGCCATTCTTGCCGACAGGAATGTCGAAGTCGAAATCTTCGTACGAGTCATAAGGCTGCGATTTGCGCAGATCCCATGCCATGCCCGACGCACGAATGTTCGGACCGGTGAAGCCCCAATCAAGGGCCTCTTCCGCACTGACGACGCCGATATCAACCGTACGCTGTTTGAAGATACGGTTACCAACCAGGACACGGTCAAAGTCTTTCATGAAGGTTTCGAACTGTTCAGCCCAGTCCGAAATATCATCAAGAAGGCCAGCCGGCAGATCGGCAGCAACACCGCCCGGACGGAAATAGTTGGCGTGAAGGCGCGCACCACAGGCGCGCTCGTAAAACTCCATGAGCTTTTCACGTTCTTCGAACGCCCAAAGCAGCGGAGTCATCGCACCAACGTCCAGTGCAAAGGTCGTCAGGTTCAGCAGGTGGTTCAGGATACGACCGATTTCCGCATACAGAACCCGGATATATTGCGCACGCTTGGGCACTTCGACGCCCATCAGCTTTTCAATGGCCAGGCAATATGCATGTTCCTGGTTCATCGGTGCGACATAGTCGAGACGGTCGAAATACGGGGTTGCCTGAATATAGGTCTTATATTCGATCAGCTTTTCCGTACCACGGTGCAGAAGACCAATATGCGGGTCGGAACGTTCGACGACTTCGCCGTCCATTTCCAGAACCAAACGCAGAACGCCGTGCGCCGCAGGGTGCTGCGGGCCGAAGTTCATGGTCATGTTTTTGATTTTTTGTTCGGACATCAGGCGTTGCCCTCCGCCTTTTCATCACCCGGAAGAACATGCTGGATGCCTTCCCACGGGCTTTCGAAATCGAAATTACGGAAATCCTGAACCAGTTTGACCGGTTCGTAGACAACACGTTTCTGTTCATCGTCATACCGCACTTCGACATACCCGGTCAGCGGGAAGTCCTTGCGCAGCGGATGACCCTCGAAACCATAGTCGGTCAGGATACGGCGGGGATCCGGATGATCGGCGAAGAAGATACCGTACATGTCCCAGGTTTCGCGCTCGAACCAGTCGGCGGCGCTGAAAAGTGAGACAGCACTTGGTACCGGAGTGTCTTCGTCGGTACGGACCTTCACACGAATGCGCAGGTTATGCTTCAGAGACAGCAGGTGATAGACAACATCGAAACGCTCGGAACGTTCCGGGTAATCGGCACCACAAACATCAATCAGCTGCTTGAACAAACAGCCGGTATCATCCCGAAGGAAGGTCAGAACTTTAAGGATATCATCGCGCTTGGCGACGATGGTCAACTCGCCGTAACGAATCTCGCTTTCGAGGATTTCGTTGGCCAGCTGGGACGCCACCAGATCTTTCAGATCGTTCAAAGCAGCGCTGTTATCGCTGAGCAGTTCGCTCATGCAAGCCCCCTATTACGGATCAGCGTGTCAGGACACCGGTACGGCGGATTTTCTTTTGCAGCTGCATCACGCCGTAAATCAGCGCTTCGGCTGTCGGCGGGCACCCGGGAACGTATACGTCCACCGGCACAACGCGATCACAACCGCGAACCACCGAATAAGAATAGTGATAGTAACCGCCGCCATTGGCGCACGAACCCATCGAAATAACCCAGCGCGGCTCTGCCATCTGGTCATAGACCTTACGCAGTGCCGGGGCCATTTTGTTGGTCAGTGTACCAGCAACGATCATCACGTCCGACTGACGCGGGCTTGGGCGGAAGACCAGACCGTAACGGTCAAGGTCATAACGCGACGCAGCGGAATGCATCATCTCAACAGCACAGCAGGCCAGACCGAAAGTCATCGGCCACAGGGAACCGGTGCTTGCCCAGCTGGCAAGTTTATCGAGATTGGCAAGGACAAAGCCCTTGTCGTTCATCTCGTCAAACACGCCCTTAAGCAGTGCATCCTGATCCGAACCGGGTGCCAGGGGTGCGCCTGTATTGGTGCTCACTCCCATTCCAAAGCTCCCTTCTTCCATTCGTAGATAAAGCCGACCGTCAAAACAGCCAGGAAGATCACCATCGATACAAAGCCGAACGTCCCGATATCACCGAGGGTCACAGCCCACGGGAACAGGAAGGCGACTTCGAGGTCGAAAATAATGAACAAGATTGCGACCAGATAGAACCGGACGTCGAACTTGATGCGCGCGTCTTCGAACGGCGCAAACCCGCACTCATATGCGGACAGTTTCTCAACATCCGGTGCCTGCTTGGCAAGAACCAGCGACGCGATGACGATTACCGCCGAAAGACCGACGGCGATCCCGATGAACACCAGGATCGGAAGATATTCCGAAAGAAGCTCTTGCATCTCTCTGACCTCTCAAGAACAGGCCTTTTGACCCGACCAGGTCCCCACCTGGCCCATTACGGCGCACCATAACGTATGCACCGCACAAGTTCCAGCCCTCAAGCGCGTTTAAGACGCTCAAAGAACGGAAACTTTCTAAATCTTTCTACCGTTTACTATCGTCCGATATCGGGCTGGACGTCGAGATGATCAAGACCCAATCGTGCGAAGCAGCATTAGCAACACATGAAAAGGCGACCGCGGAAAAGACAATTCGCCCTACAAAAGACAACAGATGATGGGTCATGGCGCGAGCGACGAGACTTGAACTCGCGGCCTCCGGCGTGACAGGCCGGCGCTCTAACCAACTGAGCTACGCCCGCTAAATGACCATCAATCGGCGCGCCTTTGTTAGACCACCCCCCAAACCAAGTCAAGCAGCTAGCAACGTTTTCAACCCATTCGACAATTGCGTCTGCACACATCACCCCCTGTGGGGCAATTTGACCCGGATTTGTACGGCATTAATCAATTCTGTACGTTTAGGCCACTTTATTGCGATGGGGCTTTGCAATGGGGTGTCAGCTTTTATAGAATTGTTGACAAATAACCCCTATCTTACGGTGCGATAGAGGCAGGTTCGGGAGTCAGGTTCCACTTCCGACCAGAGTCATTATGACGGAGAAGACCACCCGTGGGGCGCGTTAAAGAAGAATACAGATCACTTGCCGGACCTGAAAAGGCAGCGATTCTCATGCTTGCTCTTGGGGAAGAGCACGCAACCAAGATGTTCAGCATGATGGATGACGAGGAAATCAAAGAGATTTCCCAAACCATGTCGAGCCTTGGCACGATCAATTCCAATATCGTTGAGCGCCTTTTTGTCGAGTTCGCCGATCAGTTGTCCTCGACCGGTTCGCTTGTCGGTTCGTTTGATACCACCGAACGCCTGCTGTCCAAGGTTCTGTCCGAAGACCGTGTCAACGGCATCATGGAAGAGATCCGCGGCCCTGCGGGCCGTACCATGTGGGACAAGCTTAATAACGTGAACGAAGCGGTTCTCGCCAACTATCTGAAAAACGAATATCCGCAGACCGTGGGCGTGGTTCTTTCCAAACTCAAGCCCGCACATTCTGCGTCTGTTTTGTCGCTTTTGCCGGAAAACTTCTCGATGGAAGTCATCATGCGTATGTTGCGCATGGAAGCCGTTCAGAAGGAAGTCCTTGATAACATTGAAAAGACCCTGCGTACCGAGTTCATGTCGAACCTTGCGCGCGGCTCGCGTGGCGACAACCACGAACTGATGGCAGATATCTTCAACAGCCTGGACCGCCAAAGTCAGGACCGATTCCTTACTGCGCTTGAAGAACGTAACCGTGACTCCGCTGAGAAGATCAAGGCCCTCATGTTCACCTTCGAAGACCTTGCCCGTCTCGACAACAACGGTGTTCAGACGCTGCTGCGTCAGGTCGAAAAAGACAAGCTTGCCCTGGCACTGAAAGGTTCGACCGATCAGATGCGCGACCTGTTCTTCAAGAACATGTCCGAACGTGCCGGCAAGATGATGAAGGAAGATATGGATGCGCTTGGCCCGGTCCGCCTGTCGGACGTCGAAGAGTCGCAAATGATGATCGTCCAGCTGGCCAAGGAACTGGCCGCACAGGGGCAGATCGTTATCTCCGAAGGCGGCTCCGAAGACGAAATGGTCTTCTAAACCCGCTGGAGACCCAACCGCGCAAACACCAAAGGGACAGCCGCTGCTGTCCCTTTTTTTGTTTTGGCACGCACCCTGGCAAACGATCAGCCCGAGTCACCGATGCGAGGCACCCTGCCCTAGCCCAGAATGACGTTTGGCGTCGGGTCGGTAATCGAATTGATTTCCCAGCGCAGGCGGTTCTGGCCGCTGACTTCACGGAACTCTGCCGCGTTGTGGCTCCGCACCCCGGCGGTCGTGCGGACCTCGATCTTGCCGGTCATCTGGTAGCCCAGGGCGGTCAGACGGTCCTGATACTGATCCGGGACAAAGCCGCCACGAATTTCTACGGTGTTTCGCTCTGAATGGAAGAACATTTCCAGTATGCGTGATTGGCGACGTACAAAGACGAAGCTTTTTTCACGCATGATGTTACCGCGCTTCTCATAGACGATGTTAAACACCCCGCGTCCACTATAGGTCAGCTGGCGAACCCCCGAATCGCGCGTGAGATCGGCCAGAACTGCGGCGACCTTTTCCTGCTCCGCCTCGGCATCCAGACTTTGATCAAGCAGCCCCTGGGTGATGTTTGGCTGAACCAGCAACCCACGATAGCTCAGGCGATAATCACCATTGCGCTGCATCGAGAGATCAATAGTGAAGGCCTCTGGCAGATAGCAACTGGCAAGCACCAGTGGCAGGCACAAAACCAGCAACAGACGCCTCAACCTCGCCCAGACCGGCGCCACACGCGCCTGTGACGCCACATCGCGCAACGCGCAAGCAGTTTGAGACAAAGGACGGGCCGGCGTGCTGTTCATCTTGAAAGGTTCCGATTCTTTTGACCGAGAGATCAACAGTGCCCGCATGCCGACCAAGCGTCAACTTTTACAGGCGGTTATGAACCGCTTCGCTGCTGGCAAATCGACAAAGCCAGCAGGCTCATTTTCAGAGGATATCGGAATGATTGATCCGGCTGACCCGGAAATGAAAAAAGGCAGCCTTTAGGGCTGCCTTCATCATGGTGGGTGATGAGAGATTCGAACTCCCGACCCTCTCGGTGTAAACGAGATGCTCTAACCAGCTGAGCTAATCACCCTTTTGCAAACCGCACTGTTCTGCGGAAGCGGGGCGGAACTTACCATGGTTTTCCCAAAAAGCAATGCCCACTTTGCATAAAAATGTAACTTCTATTTCAGGGCGGATTATCGTGGGTGAATGGTCAACCAAAACCCGCTATTCGCACCTGATGTTACGCCATTTTCAGCGTTCAATTGCCCTTTGGCACATGCATTTGAAATGCCGTGGCAAGACGGGATGATTCGGCACGGGCTGAAAACAAAAAAGGCAGCCTTTAGGGCTGCCTTTATCATGGTGGGTGATGAGAGATTCGAACTCCCGACCCTCTCGGTGTAAACGAGATGCTCTAACCAGCTGAGCTAATCACCCTTGCTTTGGGAGTCACGGCTCCGAAGCGGAGCGGAACATAGCATGGTTTTCCCAAAAAGCAATGCCGGTGACACAGGTCACCGGCATTTATTTCAAAGAACTTCGTCAAACTTAGTTGACGGCGTCCTTAAGGCCTTTACCAGCCTTGAACTTCGGCTGTTTCGATGCCGGAATGTCGATTTCTTCACCGGTGCGCGGGTTGCGACCTTTTGAAGCAGCGCGAGCAGCGACAGCGAAGGTACCGAAACCAACCAGACGAACTTCGTCGCCGGATTTCAGAGAATCGGTGATGGAATCGAAAACAGCGTCAACCGCTTTTGCAGCGTCAGCTTTGGACAGATCAGCTTTAGCAGCTACACTTCCAACGAGATCGTTTTTATTCACTTCCTGGCCCCCTTGTTTGGACGTTCGGAGTTATGAGGAAATTTGGTTTGCCCCAAACCTGTTGCACGGGCAGTGTAAGCAGGTCGCAAACATCTCGTCAATGCGAGAGACGCAGTTTTCTGCGGTTTTTGACGTTTTTTTCGATTTTTTGCGCTTTACACCATTGCCGACATGTTCCTGCACCGATTCTTGGACAAAGTTATCCACAGAAAAAGGGGAACGACATGGTCGTTCCCCTTATTTTCTGCCGGTTATAACGGACTTTAGTGAGTCGTCACACCGCCGATATCCGATTCTTCGCCGTCCTTGGATTTGACAGCAACATCATCAACCTCTTCTTCCCACTCGATCGGGACAAGCGGATTGGCCAATGCGTGGCTGAGAACCTCGTCAACGTGGGAGACCGGAATGATCTCCATACCGCGTTTGACATTATCAGGAATGTCTTCGAGATCCTTCTCGTTCTCCTGCGGGATCAGTACGGTTTTCACCCCGCCGCGCAGTGCTGCGAGAAGCTTTTCTTTCAAACCGCCAATCGCAAGCACACGGCCACGCAGAGTAACTTCACCCGTCATCGCGACGTCTTTGCGCACCGGGTTTCCGGTCAGAACCGACACAACCGAGGTCACCATACCGACACCGGCCGACGGGCCGTCTTTCGGGGTGGCACCTTCTGGTACGTGAACGTGAATATCACGCTTCTGGAACAGGGTCGGCTTGATCCCGAAATCAACCGCACGCGAACGAACAAACGATGTCGCCGCCTGAATGGATTCCGTCATGACTTCACCGAGTTTACCGGTGGTTTTCATGTTGCCCTTACCCGGCACAGTGACAGCTTCGATCTGAAGCAGATCGCCACCAAACTCGGTATAGGCAAGACCGGTAACCACACCGACCTGATCTTCACCCTCGGTCTCGCCATAGCGGAACTTGCGAATGCCGGCATATTTGCCAAGGGTGCGCGGGGTCACACGAACCGTTTTCAGGTTTTCAAGCATGATACGCTTGGTTGCCTTACGGGCCAGTTTGGCCAGTTCACGTTCGAGGCTACGCACACCGGCTTCGCGGGTGTAATAGCGGATCAGATCCCGAAGCGCGTCATCCGAAATGCTCCATTCCCCTTTCTTCAGGCCGTTATCCTTGACCTGCTTGGGAATGAGGTGACGTTTGGCGATCTCGACTTTCTCGTCTTCGGTGTAACCGGAAATCCGGATGACCTCCATACGGTCCAGCAGCGGCTGCTGCATGCGAAGCGAGTTGGCCGTGGTCACGAACATCACATCCGAAAGATCGTAATCGACTTCGAGATAGTGGTCGTTAAAGGTCGAGTTCTGTTCTGGATCCAATACCTCGAGCAGGGCCGAGGCCGGATCACCGCGGAAGTCCGAACCCATCTTTTCGATCTCGTCGAGAAGGAACAGCGGGTTGGAATACTTCGCCTTTTTCATGCCCTGGACAATCTTGCCCGGCATGGACCCGATATAGGTCCGGCGGTGACCGCGGATTTCAGATTCATCACGCACCCCACCAAGCGACATACGCACAAAGCTGCGTCCGGTCGCATTGGCCATCGATTTACCCAGCGAGGTCTTACCAACACCGGGAGGACCCACCAGGCAAAGGATCGGACCTTTGACCTTTTTGGTACGCGCCTGAACCGCAAGATATTCAAGGATGCGTTCCTTGACCTTTTCCAGACCGTAATGCTCTTTGTCCAGAACCTTCTTGGCCTTTTTCAGGTCATGGGAAACACGCGAACGCTTGTTCCACGGAATGGACACCATCCAGTCAAGATAGTTGCGCACCACGGTGGCTTCTGCCGACATCGGGCTCATATTGCGCAGTTTCTTGAGTTCTGCCTGTGCCTTTTCCTTGGCTTCCTTGGGCATTTTGGCCTTGTTCAGCTTCTCTTCGAGTTCAGAAGCTTCATCCTTGCCATCTTCGCCCTCGCCCAGTTCCTTCTGAATGGCTTTGAGCTGCTCATTCAGATAGTACTCGCGCTGGGTTTTCTCCATCTGGCGTTTAACGCGGTTGCGGATTTTCTTTTCAACCTGCAACACGCCAATTTCGGATTCCATGAAGCCGAAAATACGTTCCAGACGGTCACCGACAAGCTTGGTTTCCAGAAGCTCCTGCTTTTCGGAAATCTTGAGCGACAGGTGGGAGGCCACCGTGTCGGCAAGCTTGGCCGGTTCTTCGATCTGATTGACCGAGACCAGAACTTCAGGCGGAATTTTCTTGTTGAGTTTGATGTACTGTTCAAACTGGGTGACGACAGAACGGGCCAGCGCTTCGAGTTCGCTGTCATCCTCGTCACTGTCTTCACGCACAGCGCCATAGGCCTGGAAGAATTCCGGGTTATCAACGTAGCCGGTAATGTCGGCCCGTTTTCCGCCTTCAACCAATACCTTGACGGTTCCGTCCGGCAGCTTGAGAAGCTGCAAGACAGTTGCGACAGTACCAATTTCATAGAGATCTTCGACAGCCGGGTCATCAAGACCGGCGTCTTTCTGGGTAACAAGCAGGATCTGCTTGTCTTCGCGCATCACATCTTCGAGCGCACGCACCGATTTTTCACGTCCCACAAACAGCGGAACAATCATGTGCGGGAACACGACAATGTCACGCAACGGCAGCACCGGGTATATTTCGCCACGCGCCAATTCGACCATTATGTTCTATTCCCTACTCTGAGCCGTAACGTTTCTGGGGTCCTGTCATAGGCCCCGCCAGCAACGCGAACATGTTTTAGATATTCGTTAGATAAGCTGAATTTCCCGCACCGCAATAGTTGCCGGTGCGGGAATTAGGTTCAGGCCGTGTTTTCAACACCTTCGCGGCGTTCAGCATGGATCAGCAACGGTTTTGCCTTTCCTTGAACGACGTCGGCATTGATCACGATTTCCTCGACACTTTCCATGGTCGGCAGATCGAACATGGTTTCAAGCAGGATGCCTTCCATGATCGAGCGCAGACCACGTGCACCGGTCTTGCGTTCGATCGCCTTGTCGGCAATCGCCTTGAGCGCGTCCGGCTGGAAGGTGAGTTTGACATCTTCCATATCGAACAGGCGCTGATACTGCTTGATCAGTGCGTTTTTCGG
The DNA here is from genome assembly GCF_056161285.1 of Thalassospira sp. ABL2_045. Taxonomy (NCBI): domain Bacteria; kingdom Pseudomonadati; phylum Pseudomonadota; class Alphaproteobacteria; order Rhodospirillales; family Thalassospiraceae; genus Thalassospira; species Thalassospira sp. ABL2_045. The sequence continues at coordinate 243,809 of NZ_JBSWYV010000004.1, forward strand.
CTCGGTCAGAATCTGAACCAGAGCATCATTGTCGAGGTCTTCAAGCGTTGCCAGAACCGGCAGACGACCAATGAATTCCGGAATAAGACCGAATTTCAGAAGATCTTCCGGCTCCACATCACGCAGGACATCACCGGTGCGACGGTCATCAGCACTCCGCACATCGGCACCAAAGCCGATTGCGCTGCCTTTGCCGCGCTGGGAAATCACCTTGTCCAGGCCAGCGAACGCGCCGCCAACGATGAACAGGATGTTGGTGGTGTCGACCTGCAGGAATTCCTGCTGCGGATGTTTCCGGCCGCCCTGCGGCGGGACGGAAGCAACAGTGCCTTCCATGATCTTGAGCAATGCCTGCTGCACGCCCTCGCCCGAGACATCGCGCGTGATCGACGGGTTGTCGGATTTACGCGAGATCTTGTCGACCTCGTCAATATAGACGATGCCGCGCTGGGCGCGCTCGACATTGTAGTCAGCGGCCTGCAGCAGCTTCAGAATGATGTTTTCGACATCTTCACCCACGTAACCGGCTTCGGTCAGGGTGGTGGCATCTGCCATGGTGAATGGTACATCAAGAATGCGGGCCAGGGTCTGGGCCAGAAGCGTTTTACCGCAACCGGTCGGACCGACCAGCATGATGTTTGATTTCGCCAGCTCGATGTCTTCATTCTTGCTGGAATGGTGCAGGCGCTTGTAATGGTTGTGAACCGCTACCGAGAGAACTTTCTTCGCATGGCCCTGACCGATGACATAGTCATCAAGGACCTTGCAAATCTCTTGCGGAGAAGGCACCCCGTCTGCCGATTTGACGAGATGTGTTTTGTGCTCTTCGCGGATGATGTCCATGCAAAGCTCTACGCATTCATCACAGATGAACACGGTTGGACCGGCGATGAGCTTGCGAACCTCGTGCTGACTCTTTCCGCAGAAAGAACAGTACAGAGTATTCTTGGAGTCCCCGCTATTCGATTTGCTCATACAAACCCCAATTACGTTTGACGTTATCTTTTATCGCCATGTTAGCCGGTAAACGATACCGATCTCAACGTTTAATCTGCGTTTTTCGGCTTTATGGCGTCTCGTTTGATATGGGTTCGCCACCTTAGTTGCGAAACCCCCTGCTTTAATCACCCAAACGTTCGGATGGGCTGCAAGTTCCAAACAAACACGCCAAAGCCAGCGCATATACTTGTCTATGACTTAAAAGTGCCATGAAGCAAGACATAAAAAAACGCCCCGGCGTATCACCGGGGCGTTTTCACCAATCACAGCTAAGTGATCAGTCTTTCTTTTCATCACTTTCCGACTTCGGACGCGATGTCACGACCTCATCGATCAAACCAAATTCCTTGGCCTGATCCGGTGTCAGGAAGTTATCGCGCTCCATTGCGTCTTCGACGGTCTTGAGATCACGGCCGGTATGTTCGACATAGATCTCGTTAAGACGCTGACGCAGAGCCAGAATTTCACGGGCGTGAATTTCGATGTCCGATGCCTGACCCTGGAAGCCGCCTGACGGCTGGTGGATCATGACACGTGCATTGGGCAGGCAGTAACGCTTGCCTTTTGCACCGGCCATCAGAAGCAGCGAGCCCATGGATGCCGCCTGCCCCATGCACACCGTTGAGACATCACAACGGATGTACTGCATGGTGTCATAGATGGCGAGACCCGAGGTCACAACACCGCCCGGTGAGTTGATGTAAAGCGAAATATCCTTGTCCGGATTTTCCGATTCGAGGTGCAGAAGCTGCGCACAGATCAACGACGACATGCCATCATGGACCTGACCGTTGATGAAAACGATGCGCTCCTTGAGCAGCCGCGAAAAGATGTCATAGGCACGCTCGCCACGGCTGGTCTGTTCGACGACCATCGGCACAAGCGAATTCATCTGTTCTTCAATCATCAACTGCAATCTCCCTGCATGATCCTAAACCGTTTCCGGTCGGATTACTTGTCCTCGGATTTGTCAGCAGCTTTTTTAGCGGCCGGCTTTTTGGCTGCAGTTTTCTTGGCCGGGGCTTTTTTAGCCGGAGCCTTTTTCTCTGCTGCTTTTTTCGCCGGTGCCTTTTTGGCAGCCGATTTCTTCTTCGGAGCTTCTTCTTCCTCTTCCGGCTTCAGAAGTTCTTCGACCGAGACGGTCTTTTCTTCAACCTTCGCGAGTTCGATGATGTAATCAACGACCTTGTCTTCATATACAGGGCCCTGAAGCGCCTGCAAGGCCTGCGGGTTATTTTTATAGAATTCAATAACCTGCTGTTCCTGACCCGGATATTTCTGGGCTTCGGCAACGAGGACCTTGTTGACGTCTTCCTGAGTGACCTGGATGTCGTTCTCACGGCCGACTTCTGCCAGAAGCAGACCCAGAAGAACGCGGCGTTCTGCGATTTCGCGGAACTCGGTGGTCAGCTCTTCTTCGGACTTGCCTTTGGTTTCTTCGTCTTCCTGACCAGCTTCACGGGCCTGTTTGATCTGGCCGATGATGCCTTCCAGTTCGTTGTCTACCAGCGATGCCGGCAGTTCGAAGCTGTGGTTTTCAGCCAGGGCGTCGAGAAGCTGACGCTTCATTTTCTGACGGGAGACCGATTCGTATTCGCGACCAAAGTCATTGCGGATCGCGTCTTTAAGGGCATCAAGGCTGTCCTGACCGAGTTTCTTGGCCAGTTCGTCATCCAGCTCAGCCGGTTTCTTTTCCTTGATTTCCTTGACCGTGACGTCGAACTCGGCGTCTTTGCCGGCCAGTTCTGCTGCACCATATTCGTCCGGGAATTTCACTTTGACGACGATCTCGTCACCAGCGTTCACACCGGTCAGCTGATCTTCGAAACCTTCGATGAAGGAACCGGAACCAAGTTCGAGTTCGTAATCTTCGGCTTTGCCGCCTTCGAATGCTTCACCGTCGATTTTGCCCAGGAAGTCGATGACAACAACGTCACCAGCTTTGGACTTGCGCTTACGCTTGAGCGGCTCGGCTCTGCCCTGTGCGCTTGCGATGCGCTCGAGGGTTTCGTTCACCTTGCTGTCGTCAAGTTCAACAACTTCACGGGTCAGCTTCAGCTTTTTGAAGTCCATCGCTTCGATGGCCGGAATGATTTCGACAGCGATGTCGAATTCCAGATCACCACCTTCGTCGAATTTGGTGACTTCGATTTTCGGCTGAACAGCCGGACGCAGGTCATTGTCGTTCAGAACCTTGCCGGTGTTTTCGTTCACAGCGGCTTCAAGGACTTCACCCATGACGGCCTGGCCATAACGCTGACGCAGGAGTTTCGCCGGGATTTTACCCGGACGGAAGCCCGGCAGGCGAACCTGATCCTTGATTTCGTCAAGCTTGGCGACGACTTTTTCTTCGATGTGTGCGGCGGGCACGACGACTTTGAACTCGCGCGCCAGGCCTTCGTTTTTGGTTTCAGTAACCTGCATAGATAACTCTTTTGCTTGGTTCGAATAATGTCCGTTACGCGACGCAGTCCGGACGTCAGAAAGTCAATATGACTAAACGAATATGGTCTCGATCAAATTTTCAGCTGCTTATGGTACGGGTGAAGGGACTCGAACCCCCACGGATTGCTCCACTGGAACCTAAATCCAGCGCGTCTACCAGTTCCGCCACACCCGCACACAAGCATAGTAATCACTCCGGTCACACCGGAATGAGTGCGCCTTAATACAAACTTCGATCCGCTCATGCAAGCATCGCCTTTTCGACAATCGCAATCTTGTCGAAAATAACCGTCAAACCGGGCCCGAATTGAGGGTAATCAAGCGATTTCCGATATTGAATGGCTCAACGCAGAAGCCGTTTTACCGCACTGGAAACCGCAATCTTGCCCTGCCCGACATAACTTTCGTGGTTTTTTTCGATGGTGGAGAGGTCATAAAGATAGTTCACCATCATCCCGAACGACTGGTTCCAGCCATTTTCCTTGCCATTGCCGTTCCAGTTCAGGCGCTCAACCCGTGCACCGTTACTCAGATGAAAATGCGCCACCGGATCAAAGGCCGCCTCCATCCCCGGCCGCTTGGCATTCAACAAGTACCAGGCGGTCAGATATTCGATATTGGTCTTTGTGCGCTCTGACACGCCATCGGGGCTGATGGCCGGCGGCTTGGGGCCCATCAGATCATCACAGTCATTAAGCGCGGCCTCAATCGCCTTGGGCAGGCCAGTTTCATGGCCCTTGGCCATTGTATCAAGCTGGCGGTCCATCCAGCTGCGCAGGGCCGGGATTGGCGACAAGGTCGAGAATTGCTTGAGTTGTGGCAGATCACGTTGCAATTCGGCGACAACGCGCTTGATCAGGAAATCGCCAAAACTGATCCCGGCCAGCCCCGCCTGCGCGTTCGAGATTGAATAGAAGATCGCCGTATCGGCCTTGGGCCCGTTATCGCCGCCATCCGAAATGTCATCCCGGCTTTGGATCAGGACATCGACATTGCCGGCAATGCCGTTCACCAGCGCGACCTCGACAAAAATAAGCGGCTCGTCAGGCATGCCGGGATGGAAAAAGGCGAAGCAGCGCCGGTCGGATGCCAGACGGCGTTTCAAATCATCCCAGCTTTGAATGGCATGAACGGCTTCATAAGCGATCAGCTTTTCCAGAAGGGCCGCCGGGGAATTCCATGTGATGCGGCTCAGTTCCAGAAAGCCGATATCAAACCAGCTTGCCAGCAATGTCTTGAGGTCTCGTTCGAGAATGGCAAGTCCGGGGGCCTCTTTGCGCCACCGCAAAAGATCGGCTCGCAGATCAACCAGAAACTTCACACCTTGCGGTAAGGAATTGAATTCCTTGAGGATTGGTCGAAATGGCGGCACCAGGGCCGCACGCAATTCGGTTTCAAGCAATGCCTGTTCCGCCAGATCATCGGCCGCCGTCCAGTCGGACATCACCGCTGCCACCCGGTCGCGATCCACTCCGAATTCATTGACCAGAAGGTGCAAGAATTCGCGTTTGCCGGCATCATCAAGACGCAGGAAATCATGACCAAGGGTGGCCGCCCGGGCACGCGCCGAAACCGCCCCACCGCGCCCTGCCAGACAATCGGCGATCTGTTCGCGCCAGCGATCCTGACGGCTTTGGCTTTCATCAAAGCCAAGACCGCGCACCACCGGGCTATCGCGTAACTCGCGCCATGCGCCGCGCAGATTACCAAGCGTTCTGTCGAGAAATGTCTGAGACATGCCTGTCTCCCACTCCGATATCAGAAGAAATTCAAACCGTTTCCTCAGTGCATGATGCCCATATCATCACGCCATATCGTTTTTATATCGGGTCATTATACATCAAGTGCCAGCGTGGACAGAGACTTCTTGTCCAATTCGCCTCAGCCCATTTTGCGGGACGCCAGCCAAAGTTCACGCAACACCCCGGGAAGATGTTCGGGGATATCCTCGGCAATCAGGCCGGGGCCGATATCCGCCCCGCTTCTGGCATGCAGCCAAACACCCATGCAGGCCGCATCAAAGCTGTCCATGCCTTGTGCCATTAACCCGCCAATAATCCCGGCCAGAACATCGCCCGAACCGGCCGTTGCCAGCCACGGCACATCCACCGCACTGATCGCAGCCCGCCCATCGGGGGCGGCGATCACGGTATCGGCCCCCTTGATCAGAACGGTCGCCCCGCAGCGCTTGGCAGCAGCGCGCGCCCGACACAGCTTGTCCCTGGTGATATCGGGGAACAGCCGGGCAAACTCGCCTTCATGCGGGGTGAGCACGGTCGGGCCTTGCACGGCAAAGCACAAGGTAGACGGATCTTCGGCAAAACTTGTGAGCGCATCGGCATCAAGAACTGTCGCACGGCAAAGATGAAGCAATTTCAGGACTAGCGCACGGGTATCGTCCCCCACACCGAAGCCAGGCCCAATGACAAAGGCATTATGGCGGCAATCATTGACCAATGTATCCACCGCCGACATCGGGGCTGTCATGTTGCCCGGCGCGTCCGATGCATAAACCGGAAGAGCCCCCGCCTCTGCAACAATCGTCAGCAGCCCGACACCCGATCGTCTTGCAGCACGGGCGACAAGCCGGGTCGCGCCGGTCATAGCACTGCCGCCAAAGGCCAGAAGATGGCCGCGATGGTATTTGTGACCTTCAAGGCCCGGCCAATGGATTCCGGCCCGCCAGAGCACCGGATCGTTGCGCCAACAGGCCGGGGCAATATCAAGCACCGTCTGATCGGTAATGCCGATATCGCGCACCGCAAGTTCACCGCACATGAGACGACCGGGCAAAAGATAATGCCCCGGCTTTGCCCGACAAAACGTCACAGTCAGGTCGGCCTTGACGCCAACGCCCAGAACCATGCCGGTATTGCCATCAACCCCGGACGGCACATCGACCGAGACGACACTGCACGGGCTTGAATTGATTGTCGTGACCAGTTCGGCCAGTTCACCAGAAATCGCGCGGGCCAGTCCGGCACCGAAGATGCAATCGACCACCAGATCGGCACCCACCACTAGCGCAGGTGACAAACGTTCGGTCGCCCCGTCCCAGCGGGCGGCATGCAGAGCCGCATCACCCTTGAGATCAGCAACATCGCCCATCAGACCCAGGCGCACTGACCAGCCCTCGTCACGCAGCAGCTTGGCAATCGCAAAGCCATCACCGCCATTATTGCCGGGGCCACACAAAACAGAGACAGCGCGCGGCGACCAGTGGCGTATGATTTCCTCAAACACGGCACGTCCGGCATTTTGCATCAGCACGTCGCCGGGAACGCCGCCTTCGATTGTGCGGCGGTCGGCCTCATACATCTGATCGGTTGTGAGAATTTCAAACATTTCACCCCGTCATGCCTGTCGCGATCCCATCCTGTCGGCTAGCATTTAAAACAGGTCCAGTCGACTGTAGCCAATTAAATTTCACCCCACTATATTGCAGCCAAATTCGCAAGTCTGATAGTTGGCAGAAAGGCTGACACACAGATACGCCGCCCAAAAATTTTCGCAGCAAGGCTTTGCCCGCATGCATGTTGTCGTCATGGGCGCCGGGGTCATCGGGACAACGGCGGCCTGGTATCTTTTGCAAAATGGCCATCAGGTAACGGTGGTTGATCGCCAGCATGCCAGTGCGCAGGAAACAAGCTTTGCCAATGGCGGTCAGATTTCCGCCTGTCACGCGACGCCGTGGGCAAATGCCAACACCCCGAAACAGATTTTAAGCTGGCTTGGGCGCGAAGAAGCACCGCTTCTGGTACGGATGCGCTTTGACCCACAGCTGTTTGCATGGGGATTACGCTTCTTGCGCAACTGCACGGATGCGAGGGCCAGGATCAATCTGGAAAAGGCACTTCGGGTTGCGGTCTATAGCCGTGATTGCCTGCGGGCGCTGCGCGATGAACTTGATATCAATTACGATCACAGCACGCGTGGGATCCTGCATATCTGCCGCAATGAGCAGGACATGTTTGCGGTCGAAAAGGCCACCGCCCAGATGCAGGAATATGGCCTGAACCGGCGGCTTGTCACGCCTGAGGAATGCCGCGCCATTGAACCGGCCTTGCGTGATGCCACCGCCCCGATCATTGGTGGCAGCTTTACCCCCGATGATGAAAGCGGTGATGCGCAAAAGTTCACCGAAGCTCTCACACAGCATTGCATCGATAAAGGCGCATCATTTCAGTTCAACACCAACATCACCGGCTTGATCCACGATCAGAGCAAGATCACAGCAGTGCAAACCGATCGGGGTGAAATCAAGGCAGATGCCTTTCTGGTCTGTCTTGGCAGCTATAGCCCTCTTGTGCTTCGCCCGCTTGGTCTCAAACTGCCGATTTACCCGTGCAAGGGCTATTCGATCAGCATTGATACAACAGGCCATTCCGGCGCCCCCGAAACAGCCTTGATCGATGACAGCATAAAGATGGTGTATTCGCGCCTTGGCTCACAGCTTCGGGTTGCAGGTACGGCGGAACTAGATGGCTATGACCTGCGGATGTCGGAGCGGCGGAAACAACTGATTGTTGATAAAGCGCTGGAATTATTCCCGAATTCCGGTAGCCGCGCCAACATCCGCTTCTGGGCGGGTTTAAGGCCTGTCACCCCTGATTCTGCCCCTATTCTTGGGGGGACAAAGTATGATAATCTATACGTTAATACGGGGCATGGGACGTTGGGTTGGACAATGAGTTGCGGATCAGCAAAAGCAGTCGCCGATCTCATCAGCAACAAAAATCCTGACATCTCTCTGACGGGGCTTGGTATCGACCGCTTTTAGCGGCGACCAGATTATCATGGGATCACGGGCTGACATGACCAGCAACACTCCAATTGGTTCAACCAATGTGCCATTGGCCGATCAGGTTGTCCTGAACGCCCTGCCCTATGCGGCTGTCATTTGTGATCGCAGCGGTATTGTCCTGCAGTGTAACGAAGCCATCGCACGCATGATCGGCGTTTCGCGCGACCGCATGATTGGTCGCAAGGCCGGGTTTATTTCCAAAGGCCTGATGGACGATATCGAAGATGTGTTTTCGTCTGGCCGGACCTGGCGCGGGGATATCATTCTGGTCGGGGCGTCCAAGGAAAATCATGTCTGCGATCTGTCGATCGCCCCGCTTGAATATTTCCAGAACAATGAAACGCGCACCGCGGTTCTGATGACGCTTCTTGAAAATGATCGTCAGCAGCAGGCGGAACGCTCCCTGATGGAGCAAAACCGCAATCAGTCGGACGCCAACGCGTCGAAATCCGACTTTATCGCCAATATGGGCCATGAACTGCGCACGCCGCTGAATGCGATTATCGGCAACTCCGAACTGATTGCCCATGGCGTGCTTGGCGATCTGCCCGATGGCTATCGCGATTGCGGTCGTGACGTTTATGAAGCGGGCAAGCATCTGCTTGAACTGGTCAATAACGTGCTTGATGTTTCCAAGCTTTCCGCCGGGTCGATGACCTTGCAGCTTGAAGAAGCCGATCTGGGCTCCGTGATGCGAGATGCAGCCCGGCTTGTCGGCGATGACCTTTCACGGCGCGGACATGATCTGCAATTTGATCTGCCAGATGCGCCGATCCTGATGCAGTGTGACAAGCTGAAGCTCAAACAGATCCTGATCAATATCCTCAGCAATGCGGCAAAGTTCACGCCCGAGCATGGCAAAATCCGTCTTGGTCTGACGGCAACGGACGAAGACGTGAGCTTTGCGATCGAGGATAATGGTGTCGGCATGAGCCCGAATGACATTCCGCGTGCACTTGCCCGGTTCTCCCAGTTACATCCGTCTGGGGTTAAGGAAAGTGTCGGCACGGGTCTTGGCCTGCCACTGGCAAAGCTTCTGGTCGAGCTACATGGCGGACGGCTTAGCATCGAAAGTGCGGTGAGCAAGGGCACAACGGTGCGCATTACCCTGCCGCGCAAGTAACCAGCAAACTCACGCCACAATTTAAAAGACCCGCCGCGGTATTTCCGGGCGGGTCTTTTGCTTTATCTGGTGGTTGATCCGGACCTTATTGCGCGGCGGATTGGTTTATCTGATCGTGGCGTTCGACGACTTCGCGGGACCAGCGGCTTTTGATGTATGACAGGCTGGCAATGATTTCCTCGTCGCTCAGCACGCCCTCATAACCCTGCATGGCGGATTTATAGTCGCCCCCGGCCATCGCCGCGGGCCCATATTTGGTCAGCGCAAACAGAACCTCGTCGGGGTGATGCCACGTATGGCCGGTTTCATCATGGGGAGGTGCCGGAAGCATCCCGTCTGCCCCGCGTTCGCGCCAGTTGGGCTCACCTTGAAGCTTTGCGCCATGACAGGACGCACAATTGGCGTCATAGACCTTCTTGCCAAGGGCAACCAGTTTCAGGTCATCTGGGCGGAGTTCGACATTCGGATCGCCCCCATTGGCGCGCAAGAAAAAGCTGACGCCGCCCACGATGATGGCTACACCAATGAGCGCAGCCAGCGCCATAATGCCTTTATTGTTCAATTTTCTCTCTCATAGTCATTCGGGAGCCGCACCGTATTAGCGCGCAAGATCATTGATGATCGGGCAGTTCGGGCGATCGTCGCCATGACAGGACTGCACAAGATCCGACAAGGTATCGCGCAGGCTTTGCAGCTCGGCAATCTTGCGTTCGATCTCGTCGAGATGGGTTTTGGCGATTTTCTTTACATCGGCAGACGCCCGGTTGCGGTCCTCGTAAAGGGACAGCAAAACACGGCAATCCTCGACCGAGAACCCAAGCCCACGCGCGCGTTGCAGGAAACGCAGCTTGTGCAGGTCATCCTCGTCATAATCGCGATAGCCATTGGCAAGACGGCCCGGCGAGACCAGCCCGATATCCTCGTAATAGCGGATGGTTTTCGCCGGAAGGCCGCATTCGGTCGCTGCGTCGGAAATATTCATGGCTTATCCCCGTCCCTTTGCGTTCCAGCGCCGAAGTGTCAGCGAGTTCCCCACCACCGAAACGGAACTAAGCGCCATCGCCGCCCCGGCAATTGCCGGGCTGAGCACACCAAGGGCTGCCAGCGGCACCCCGACCACGTTATAGGCAAAGGCCCAAAACAGGTTCTGGGCGATCTTGCGCCGGGTGGCGATGGAAATATCAATCGCTGCCGATACCAATGCCGGATCAGACCGCATCAGGGTAATGCCCGCCGTTTCCATGGCAACATCGGTTCCACCGCCCATGGCAATGCCGACATCGGCTGCGGCCAGTGCGGGGGCATCATTGATACCATCACCGACCATGGCGACATGACGGCCTTCCTTGCGGAGTTTCTCGACCTCGGCGGCCTTGTCCTGCGGGCGAATGCGACCTTCACCCCGTTCAAGCCCCAGTTCACGCGCCACATGGCTTGCGACATCCTGACTGTCACCTGAGAGCATGATCGACGCGAAGCCACGTGCCTTGAGGTCTGCAATCGCCTGCTTGGCGTTTTCGCGAATGCGATCTTCAAGGGTCATGTAACCGGCAAAGGCATCATCGACCGCAATCAGGATGACGGTTCGCCCCTCACCCTCGTGGGTCTTGATCGCTTGTGCGGCGTCCCCCGTTGGCAGATCGATGCCCTGATCGGTCAGAAGGGCTTCGCTGCCAATCGCGACCTTGCGGCCATCGACCTCGGCCATGACGCCGGCCCCGGTTTTACCTTTGAAGTTACTGATGTCTGGCAGGGTTTGGCCTTCGTCACGGGCGAGCGAGACAATCGCGCGGGCCAGCGGATGTTCACTGGCCGCCTGAACTGCAGCTGTCAGGCGCAGAAGTTCATCGCGATCAATACCATTCGCGGCCTCGACATCGCGCACCGTAGGGGTGCCTTCGGTCAGCGTACCGGTCTTGTCAAAAATGACGGTATCGACGTTATGGGCCTGCTCAAGCGCCTCGAAGTTGCGGATCAGAATACCGTTGCGCGCCGCACTGCCCGTGCCGGCAACAAGGGCGGTTGGCGTTGCAAGGCCAAGCGCACAGGGACATGCGATCACCAGAACCGATACCGCTGCAACGATGGAGGCTTCTGCACCGAAGCCCGTAAACAACCAGGCCGCCAAGGTCACCAATGCGATGCCAACGACGACCGGGACAAACACCGCAGAAACCCGGTCCACCAGCTTTTGGACCGGGGCCTTGCCGGTCTGGGCCTGTTCGACCAGACGAATGATGCGCGAAAGCGTTGTGTCATCGCCAACTGCACGCACTTCGATATCAAGGCGGCCGGTGCCATTGACCGCGCCGCCAACAACAGCGTCGCCCGGCATCCGGGCAATCGGGCGGGTTTCACCGGTGATCAGGCTTTCGTCCAGCTCACTGTCACCCGCACGCACCGTGCCATCCACGGGCAGGCGTTCGCCCGGCAAGACACGGACGATATCACCGACCGTTAAGCTTTCGACAGCAACATCCTGTTCGCCTTCACCGTCAACCAGCTTACGCGCACGGCGCGGACGCAGCGCCATCAATTCACGGATGGCGGCCGACGCACCGCGTTTGGCACGTTCTTCCATGATCTTGCCAGCAAGGATCAGGGTCACAATCGCAGCCGAGGCCTCGAAATACAGGTGAGCCTGACCGGCATTGGCCATAATCATTTTATAGACGGAAAGGAAATAGGCGGCCGACGTCCCAAGGGCGACCAGCACATCCATATTGGCACTGCGATGACGAAGGGCTGCAAACGCACCCTTATAGAACCGCGCCCCGATACAGAACTGCACCGGTGTCGCCAAAACCAGCTCAACCCATGCCGGCAGGTGATAATTCACACCAAGGTTCATCCAGACCATCTGCAAGACCAGCGGTGCGGTCAGGGCAGCTGAAACGGCCAACAGGATCAGGGATTTGTCGACTTTCTTATTGGCCCCGGTATCAGCACCCTCTGAATCTCCCACCTCGGACGCCGGTCCATTGCGTGATGTTGCATGATACCCGGCATCCTCGATGGCCCTGATCACGCGGGCGTCGTTGACACTTTCAGACAGCGCCGAAACATCTGCGCGCTCAAGCGCGAAATTGACACTGGCCGTTGAAACACCCGGCAAGGCCGCCAGGGCCTTTTCCACCCGAAGCGCACAGTTGGCACATGACATGCCATCAACATCAAAGGACAGCTGATTTTCGACAACGCTGTAACCGGCATCATTGACGGCCTTTGCAAGGCTCGCCGCGTCGGTCTTGGTGCGATCAAAATGGACATTGGCCGAATTCAGGGCGAAGTTCACCGATGCCTCGGACACGCCATCGACAGCGGCCAACGCCTTTTCCACGCGGCCCGCACAGTTCGCGCAGGTCATGCCTTCGATCTGGAAGCTGACATCGTCATCATTTGCGGCCGCGGTTCCGGCGGAAGTGCCACCAGCGCCACCAGTTGGGGCATCGATTTGGTCGGTCCGGCTATCCATTTCACGTTACCTCAATACAGGAGTCTTTTTAAGATATGGGCGAACATAGAGCTTCCAGCAACTGGAAGGTCAAGCCGAAAAGACTCAGCGATGGAAAACCTTTGAAACCCGCCGACCGGGCAACAAAAAAGCCCCGGAACCGGTCCGGGGCTTTTGATAGATCAAATATCTGCAATCAGCCGTGCGGGGTGGGTTCACCGGCAGCACGGAACTGGATGTAGTTCGGCAGGCCCATCATATCGATCAGGCGGATCTGCTGTTCGATCCAGTAAGCGTGATCTTCCTCGCTGTCATCAAGCAGTCCGACCAGCATCTGGCGGGTCTGGAAATCGTCTTCTGCCTCGGCAATCTTGATCGCCTTTTTCAGAAGATTTATGACATGGTATTCGTGTTCGAGATCGTTTTTCATCATCTCGGGCACGGTTTTGCCGATCTTGATCGGTTCGCGCGAGGCAGTGTCGGGCACACCTTCAAGGAACAGGATACGCTCGATCAGACGCTTTGCGTGTTCGAGCTCCTCGTCCTTTTCGTGGTGCATGCGCTCATACAGCGAATGCAGGCCCCAATCAGCATACATTTCAGCATGCGTGTTGTACTGATCCGCCGCCGACAGTTCAGCAGTGAGCTGTTTGTTCAGCGCGGCGATGACCTTTTTACTACCCTTCATGGTGTAATACTCCTGATCTGATTAATCGCCGTCGCCTGAACGGCTCTGGATAAAGTTTGCAATCCCGACATTTTCGAGCTGCCATTCTTCGGTCTCAAGCCAATCGACATGCTCTTCCTGATCTTCAAGGAATTTCACAAGCAGGTCGCGGGTCACGAAGTCTTCGGCCTTTTCGCAGGCGGTGATGGCTTCGCGCAGCAGCGGCAGAGACGCCAGTTCAAATTTCATGTCACAACTGATGATCTCTTCGACGTTTTCGCCGATCATCAGTTTGTTGAGGTTCTGGAGGTTGGGAAGACCTTCGAGGAACAGAATGCGCTCAATCGTGTCGTCGGCGCGTTTCATTTCCTTGATCGAGAGCTTGTACTCATACTCGCCCATTTCTTCCACGCCCCAGTCCCGCAGCATTCTGGCGTGCAGGAAATACTGGTTAATCGCAGTCAACTGGTTGGTCAGAATGCGATTAAGGTATGTGATGATCTTGGGATCACCTTTCATCATGGCTCTCCTGATGTTTGGGCTACGCAGATAGTGGGAATCCCCCTTCTGCGTTTCAAGGGAAAAACGCGCCTTTGATTACCATTATCAATAATTTAGCCGATTTTTCTGAAATTTACCTCGCATCCTGAACGACTAAAAATCATTCGCACGGATTTGCCTGAGAATGAAAATCGGTTCGCCAAAATTGACCGCCGCAAAGATCTTTTGCCCGCGTGTTTTCGTACGACTCGTAACTGCCGTGCAATCGATTGAAGCAAAACATGAAGTCCCGCTTTCAAACCATTCGTTTCGTCCTTGGGGATCAACTGACCCCCGGGCTTTCCAGCCTTAAAGATGTCGACCCCAAGCGTGATCTGATCGTCACGGCCGAGCCGCGTGACGAGGCAACCTACGTTCCCCATCACCGCCAAAAGATCGTCCTGATCCTGTCGGCCATGCGCCATTTTGCGCAGGAACTACGCGATCAGGGCTTTGAGGTCGCGTATTTCGATTATCAGGACCGTCCGGTAACGTCTTTTACCGAGGCGCTCAAAGCAGCGATTGACGCGCATGACATCCAGCATGCCGTCATCACCCAGCCCGGTGAGTGGCGGGTAAGGCACGAAGTCGAAAGCTGGTCCGAGAAGCTTGGTGTTTCGGTTGATATCCGCCCCGATGACCGGTTCTTTGCCCCAATTCAAGCGTTTGAGGATTTTGCCAAGGGCCGCAAGGAATTGCGGATGGAGTATTTCTATCGCGGTTTGCGGCGCGAAACCGGCATTCTGATGGAGCCCGATGGCAAGCCGGTTGGTGGGCAATGGAACTTTGATCACGACAACCGCAAACGCCTGCCCGATGATGTCACCCCACCTGCCCCCAAGACCTTTGCGCCGGACAAAATCACAAAAGCTTTGCTGGATCGCGCCATGGATGATTTCCCCGATGCCCTTGGCGGTGTTGGATCCTTTGGCTGGCCGGTGACGCGCAAGGATGCCTTGATCGCGCTTGATCAGTTCATCACGCACCGCCTGCCCTGCTTTGGCGATTATCAGGATGCGATGACGGTCAGAAGTGCCACGCTGTATCATTCCCTGATCAGCCCATGCATCAATATCGGGCTTCTGTTGCCCGACGAAGTCTGCCGCGCGGCCGAGAAGGCCTATTATGACGGTAAGGCACCTTTGAATGCCGTCGAAGGGTTTATTCGCCAAATCCTTGGTTGGCGGGAATATGTTCGGGGGCTTTATTGGTATCTTGGCCCGGATTACGGCAAGGGCAATCATTTCAAGGCAAGACGCCCCCTGCCGGAGTTTTTCTGGGACGGGAATGTGCCGATGAACTGCCTGAAACAGGCGATTGGTGAAACGCTTGAAAATGCCTATGCCCATCACATCCAACGTCTGATGGTGATTGGCAATTTCGCGTTGCTGGCCGGGCTTGACCCACAAGAAGTCTGCGAATGGTATCTGGCGGTCTATGCCGATGCGTTTGAATGGGTCGAGCTGCCCAACACCTTTGGTATGGCGCTTTATGCCGATGGCGGCAAGATGGCGTCAAAACCCTATGCGGCGAGTGGCAAATATATCGACCGGATGTCGGATTATTGTCAGGGATGCCAATATAACCCGCGCAAGAATACCGGAGCAGATTCCTGCCCGTTTAACGCGCTTTACTGGCACTTCATGGATCGCAATACCGATAAGCTTGGCAACAACCCGCGCCTTGGCATGCCCTATCGCAACTGGGCGCGGATGAAAGACGATAAAAAGCGCGAACTGATTGATCAGGCCGACGCGTTTTTAAGCAAGCTTGACGCAGGCAAGCTTGATACCGGCCCGGCCCAGGATGAGCTGTTTTAGAGCCCGAAAACACAAAAAGCCGGACTGGGTCCGGCTTTAGCATTGGCAATCCTGAATTAACGGTTGCCTATATGGTGCGAGCGTTATGCAATCGCGTCACGGGCTGCTTTACGTGCAACGTCTTTGATCTGCCACGTGGAAATCCCGACATCATCGAGATCGCGCTTATCAAGACCGTAAAGTTCATTCGCAACCGAGCGTGCATAGGCCCAACGGCGAACAGCAACAAGAATACTGGACAGGAACATGTTGAACCTCCTTGGGTTACAATTTCGAATGCTGCCTTGGAGGTCGTCTCCAACTGTCTGGCGCATTCACTGACTTGCTTCGCGTTGCAATATGTCGAAATTGCATTTGATCCTCAACCACCAAAACATGCATATCATCTGTGCCATTTATTCACAGATATACAGATATCGGCTGACCATACCCGACAATTGGTGGCTGATGGTGGGGTTAAGTCTGATGTTTTAAGTTGAATTGTGCCTCTGCGCGAACAGTGCAGTGCAACATTTTTACTGAATCAAACAGCAAAAACGCCCCTACCCGTGATTTTTTGGACCGTTAACCGGGGCTAAAGGAAGAGCTGTTTCAAGGGCATGCACCTTCAAGGGGTCGGCAACCCCCTTGACCGCAAAGTCACCACAGCAGACGGTCGGGGCTTTGATGTGACTTGCCAGAACATCAGACATCAACAAGGGTGCTCCAATCTGTTTGGTCAGGCTTTCCAAACGGGCGGTGCGGTTCACGGCCACCCCCATCACGGTGAAATCAAGCCGATGGGTCCCGCCAACATTGCCATAGACCACTTCGCCATAGTGCAGCCCGACCCCAAACCGCAGCAAAGGTAAACCGGCCTGTAATCGGGTTTCATTGACTGTTTCGAGATCGACCAAAGCAGCCTCGGCCGCGCGCAGGGCATTTTCACAGACGGTTTCGGCGGTCTGGTCATTTTCCTGCGCAAAGACAATCAGCATCGCGTCGCCAACGAAACGCAAGATTTCACCGCCATGGGCGCGCACGGCGCGTTCAACTGTTTCAAAATAAACATTAAGACTATCAAGCAACTGCTCGACCGACAGGGTTTCGGTCAGAACCGTGAAATCACGCACATCACTGAACCAAAGGGCTGCGCGAATGGTTTCCCCGTCCCCGCGACGCATTTGGCCATGCATGACCCGTGCGCCGGTGCGCTCACCTAAATAGGTATCAAGCAGGGAATGCTCGATCCGTTTGGTGACATGCAGCTCAAGCACCACGCCAATATGATCAAGCAACCCGTCAAAACTTGCGATTTCGGAATCGTCGAACCCGTCCGCCTGTTCGGTGGCAATCGTCATCACACACCAACGCCCGCCACTGAACCGGACACGGGTACAATAATAATCCGTCAGCCCCATCCCGATCAGTTCGCCGACCAGCGGATGATGATCGACCGGGTTGACCTTGGCGAGCGGGATTCGAACCGGACCGCCATGCAGGTTCACCTCTTCGACCGGACTTCCGATATAGGCATCACTTTCGTGAATGCCGTGCGAGGCCTCCCACAAATGCGCCCCGTGATCGCGATCCCAGGTAAAAGACCAGACAGCGACTTGCGGATGAAGGGCCTGAATCGAACAGCGCATGCGCGCAATATGAAAGCCATTGGCGTTGAGCTGCGCCATCAACCCGTCGAAGAACGCGTTCGGGTCTTCAAGCAACCGACCTGTTGCCGCAATCCAGTCAATAACAGCTGCATTATTCCACATATCCGGGCCTTATTCCCCTTTGACAACGCAACAATCACGACGGATTTTCACACATTCATTCCAAACCGTCACAGCTTTAATGCACATAAACGCCCTAATTGTTTTTGCTGCCCTGCAATATAGTTAGGTTGTATATTACCAATTTTGTAACAGTTTGTTTCAGTTCGCAATCTGGAAACGCCCTGTTACAGTTTTGTGGATGCATTGCGCCCCCTCTCGCAGCATGTTGTCGCTGCAAATGGTTAAAAGCCAGGGAGGAAACCTAGATGTATCTGCGCAAAACCATCCTCGCCACTGGTGTGGCGTTTTCTGCACTCGCGACTGCAAGCTTTGCTCATGCCGAGCCGACCGCTGAAGTTCTGCACTGGTGGACTTCGGGCGGCGAAGCAAAAGCTGTCGCATCCCTTAAAGAAGATTTCGAAGCCAATGGCGGCACCTGGGTTGATAGCCCGGTCGCTGGCGGCGCTGGCGATGCAGCCATGACCGTTCTGCGTTCGCGCGTTCTGTCGGGCGATGCACCGGCTGCTGTTCAGCTTAAAGGTCCGGCCATTCAGGAATGGGCCGAACAGGGCGCACTTGCCGATCTGAACGACGTTGCTGCTGCTAAAGGTTGGGATGACGTGATCCCGGCTGCGATCCAGGACGTCATGAAGTATGAAGGCGACTATGTTGCTGTTCCGGTAAACGTACACCGCGTTGACTGGATCTGGGCAAACCCGGCCCTTCTGGCAAAAGTTGGTGTTGATTCCGCACCGACCACCTGGGACGAATTCAACGACGTTGCTGACAAACTGCAGGCTGCTGGCATTACGCCGGTCGCACATGGTGGTCAGCCGTGGCAGGACGCAACCGTATTCGAGACCGTTGTTCTTGGTCTTGGCGGTCCGGAATTCTTCCAGAAAGCTCTGATCGACCTCGACGAAGACGCACTGAACTCCGACACCATGAAAGCGGTGTTTGACCAGATGCGTAAAATCCGTGGTTATGTCGATGCCGACTTCCCGGGTCGTGACTGGAACCTTGCAACCGCAATGGTCATGAATGGCGAAGCCGCCATGCAGATCATGGGTGACTGGGCAAAAGGCGAATTCCTTGCTGCTGGTAAAGTACCGGGCGAAGACTTCATCTGTGCCGCCACCCCGTCGGAGCACGGTTACCTGTTTAACGTTGACAGCTTTGCCATGTTCAATGTTTCGGGCGACGACAAGGTCGAAGGCCAGAAACTGCTTGCCGAACTCATCGTTGGCGAGAAGTTCCAGGAAACCTTCAACCTGCTCAAAGGGTCGATCCCGGCACGTTCGGGCGTATCGCTTGATAAATTCGACGATTGCGCCAAGAAATCCGAAGCTGACCTTGAAGCAGCTCAGGAAGCTGGCGGGTTCCTTCCGTCCATGGCACACGGCATGGCGCTTCGCGGCCACCTTGCAGGTGCGATCGTTGACGTCGTGACCGCACACTTCAACTCCGACATGTCGTCTGACGAAGCCGTCTCGCGCCTGGTCGAAGCTGTTGAATTGGCCAAAGACTAATCTCATCTGATCAGAACAATCTGAGATATGAGCGATTTGCAGGCCCCGGATTTTCCGGGGCCTGTTTCCCAGTAATTTAACTTTTGAGGCAAAGGTAATGGGGGCTTCTCAAAGCACCGAAAGCAACCTGATGGCCAGCATTCAGCGTCATCTTTCCAAGATCGTTGTTGCGCCGTCCTTTGCTGCGTCCCTGTTTTTTGTCTACGGGTTCATCCTGTGGACCGGCTATATGGCGTTTTCAAAGTCGCGCATGCTTCCCGTCTGGGATTGGGCAGGCCTGCGACAGTATGAACGCCTGTGGCAGATGGAACGCTGGCATGTTGCCATTGAAAACCTGTTGATCTTTGGCGGTCTGTTTATTGTGACCTGCCTGTTCATCGGGTGCCTTCTGGCAGTTCTTCTTGATCAGCGTATTCGCGCCGAAGGTGCGCTTCGTACGATCTTCCTTTATCCGATGGCCCTGTCCTTCATCGTGACAGGTACTGTCTGGAAATGGCTTCTCAATCCGGGCCTTGGCCTTGAAAGCATGATGCATGACTTTGGCTGGACGAGCTTCAAGTTCGACTGGCTGGTCAATTCGGACATGGCGATCTACACGGTTGTGATCGCAGCTGTCTGGCAGGCATCGGGCTTTGTCATGGCAATGTTCCTTGCGGCATTGCGCGGCGTCGATCAGGACATCATTCGCGCGGCCTATATGGACGGTGCCAGCCTGCCCCGTATCTATTTCGGTATTATCATTCCGTCGATCCGCCCGGTCTTCCTGAGTGCGATCGTCGTTCTGGCCCACCTGGCGGTTAAAAGCTTTGACCTTGTCATCGCCCTTACCGGTGGTGGCCCGGGCTATTCATCCGATCTTCCGGCAACCTTCATGTACACGATGGCCTTCCAACGTAACCAGCTTGGTGTTGGTGCAGCCAGTGCGATGATGATGCTGGCGACCGTTATGGCAATCATCGTGCCGTATCTGTATTCCGAACTGCGCGGAGGCAAGAAAAATGGCTGATATTCAGACCTACAGCCACGACGCAGGCTGGAAACATACCGTTCTGCGCGGGTTGCTTTATCTCGTTCTGATCCTGTTTGCGGCCTATTATCTTTTCCCGCTGATCGTCATGATCGCGACCTCGTTGAAGTCGCTTGACGAAATTCGTGAAGGGTCGCTGATTTCGCTGCCGCGTGTGGTGACGTTTGATGCATGGAACTATGCATGGAACGAAGCTTGCGTTGGTGTCGAATGTACCGGGATCAAAATCTATTTCTGGAACTCGGTCAAAATGGCGATCCCCGCCGTTCTGATTTCGACCTTCCTTGGTGCGATCAACGGATATGCCCTGACCAAGTGGCGCTTTAAAGGGGCGAATATCGTTTTTGCCCTGCTGCTGTTTGGCTGCTTCATTCCGTTCCAGGTCGTGCTGCTGCCGATGTCACAGGTTCTTGGCAAGCTGGGTCTTGCAAGCTCCACCCCGGGCCTTGTTCTGGTCCATGTGGTTTATGGCCTGTGCTTCACCACCCTGTTCTTCCGGAACTACTATGTTTCGATCCCGGATGAACTGGTCAAGGCAGCCACCATCGACGGTGCCGGGTTCTTCACCATTTTCTGGCGCATCATTCTGCCGATCTCGACCCCGATCATCGTGGTCTCGGTCATCTGGCAGTTCACCCAGATCTGGAATGACTTCCTGTTCGGCGCTTCGTTTGCCTCTGGCGACAATGCACCGATGACCGTCGCACTCAACAATATCGTCAACACCACGACCGGCGTGAAACAGTACAATGTCGATATGGCGGCAGCATTGCTGACCGGCCTTCCGACGCTGCTGGTTTATGTCCTCGCAGGCAAATACTTCGTCCGCGGCCTGACCGCCGGTTCGGTGAAGGGATAAGCAAATGGCATCACTCACCCTCGATAAAGTTCGCAAGGCATTCGGCCCTGTCGAAGTTCTCAAGGAAATCAATCTGGCGATCGATGATGGCGAGTTTCTCGTCCTTGTCGGTCCGTCCGGTTGCGGTAAATCGACGCTTCTGAACCTGATTGCAGGTCTAGAAAGCTCGACCGACGGGGAAATCCGCATCGGCGATCGCGTCATCAACGACGTGCATCCCAAAGACCGTAACATCGCCATGGTGTTCCAGTCCTATGCGCTGTACCCGAACATGACGGTCCGCAAGAACATCACCTTTGGCCTCGAAATCCGTGGCGTCTCCAACCAGGAACGCGACAAGGCGGTGGCCGAAGTTGCCAAGCTGCTTCAGATCGAGCCGCTTCTGGATCGTAAACCGTCCCAGCTTTCGGGTGGTCAGCGTCAGCGTGTTGCCATGGGCCGTGCGCTTGTGCGTGATCCGGACATCTTCCTGTTTGATGAGCCGCTTTCAAACCTTGATGCGAAACTGCGTGTCGACATGCGTACCGAGATCAAGAAGCTTCATCAGCGTCTGGGCTCGACCATTGTGTATGTCACCCACGATCAGATCGAAGCCATGACCCTGGCATCGCGCATCGCGGTGATGAAGGACGGGATCTTGCAGCAGTTCGATACGCCGCAAAACATCTATGAGCGTCCGAACAACATGTTTGTTGCCGGCTTCATCGGCTCACCGTCGATGAACTTCATCAATGCCACGCTCAGCGAAGAAAACGGCAAGCTGGCCGTGACCATTCCGCGCGGTGATAATCCGATTGTCCTGCCGCTGTTTGAGGCACCGGAAAGCTATCATGGCTATGTCGGAAAGGATGTCGTGTTTGGCATTCGCCCCGAAGCCCTGACCCACAAGCGTACCGGTTCGGATGAGCCAGGCAGCCAGTATGTCAATTTCGACAGCAAGGTTGAAGTGATCGAACCGACCGGTGCCGACACCATGACCGTGATCGAAATCGCTGGTAAGGAAATCGTCGCACGTGTCCGTCCGGACCGCGCACCGACACCGGGCGAGAGCATGACGTTCTCGGCCGACATGTCTCAGATCAGTCTGTTTGACCCGGATACCGAGTTGCGGATCTGATCTGATTGGCGGGTGGTTCTGGGGGCCACCCGCCATTCTTCTTTTTGGGCCCTGCCCTTTTCGATCCTGTCTCTCGTGGACCTAAACCCGGCGCGTCAGAGACACAATCACTTCCAGACCTTTACCCGGCATATTGCGCAATTCAATGCGCCCGTCATGGGCATCAATCACGGTCTTGACGATCGAAAGCCCAAGACCACTGCCCCCGGTGCTGCGCGCCCGCGACCCTTCCACACGATAAAACGGCAAAAACACCTTGTCCTGATGCTCAATCGGGATTCCGGGCCCTTCGTCACGAATGGTGACGAGTACATTGTCGGCGGTCGCTTCAAGGCTGACATTGGCGCGATGACCGTATTTAAGCGCATTCTCGATCAGGTTGGTAAAGGCGCGCTTTAACGTGCCCGGGCGGCACGAAAGTCGGATACTGCGTTTGCCATCGAAACTGTGGGGTTCATCCCCGCCGCCGAACACGGTATGGACAGAGCTGAACTGCAACGGTTGCGGCCCGGCAAAGCTCACCGGGCGACCAAGGTCGGCATAATCATCACAGATGGCTTCAAGCACAGAGACAAAATCGACCGTGCGTTCTTCTTCCTTGGCAATCCAGTCACCCAGGAAATCAAGCGCGTCATTGAGAAGACTATCCATTTCATCAAGATCACGCAGCACGGTTTCGCGCAGTTCATCATTTTCAATGAATTCAGCCCGCAGGCGCAAACGCGTGCTTGGTGTGCGCAAATCGTGCGAAATCGCGGCCAGCATCCGGGTGCGATCGCCCAGCATGCGTGAAATGCGTTCCCGCAGATCGTTATAGGCCGCGGCCATCGACCGCGCTTCGGTCGGCCCGCGTTCTTCCACGGGTGGCCCGCTGACCTCATCACCGTGATCAATGATCGCCTGCGTCAGGCGTTTGAACGGCCCGGCCAGAAGGTCCGCCAAGCCTGCGAACACCACAAGGACGGCGGCGACCCCCATCAGGAACATCAGAAAGACAAGCGACGGGGACGCATAGTTCGACCAAAGCTCATCATGGCTGACCAGAATGCGCTTGCCCGATGGCATCAGGATTTCGACCTGTGCTTCCAGCCCCAAACGGGCGATTTCGCGTGACAGTTCGGCAAAGAACAGGCTGGGATTTTCAGTGGCCTCGATAATGGCGCGTTGCTCGGAACTGAGCCGCCCGCGTTCAAAATGCACCTTGACCGAGGTCGGCCAGCCGGTATTGGCCAGGCGTGCTGGCATGGCGATATGCTGGGCGGGCCTCGAAAACAGCAACAATGTCCCGACATCATCGGGTGGCAGGATGCGCATCGTCATCCCGTCACGGGCTGCGATATCGACAATGTTTTCTTCGAATTCCGGGTTTTCGGCGATCCGCACCAGCTCGCGGATGGTAAAGCCCAGCGTGTAGGCGCGGCCAATGCGCTCGTCGCGTTCGATGACGTAATAGGATGCCATGGCGCTCAGCACGGCAATGATCAGCCCGCCCAGCATCATCAGGATAAAGATACGCCCGCCCAGCGTGCGCGGCTTGTAGCGGCGCAGATAGTTGCTGAAATTTGCGAACATATCGGCCATGGGTGGCCCTAAAGCGTTTGGGTGTCAGCGCAGAACTGATACCCGATGCCGCGCACTGTCTTGATCAGTTTCGGGTTCTTGGCGTCTTTTTCAATCTTGCGGCGCAGACGGCTGATCTGGATATCAATGCTGCGATCAAACGGAAGCGAGCTTTGACCACGGACAATATCAACAAGCTGCTCACGCGACAGCGCCCGCTTGTTGTTTTTAACCAGTGCCAGAAGCAACGAAAACTCACCGGTCGAAAGGTGGACCGCCACATTATCGGCATCGCGCAATTCGCGGGAACCAATATCAAGCGTCCATTCCCCAAAAATGATCTTGTGGGCCGGGGTAACTTCATTATCCGATGGCGCCACCGTACCTGTTTCAAAACGGCGGAACACGGCACGAATACGTGCGAGCAATTCACGCGGATTGAACGGCTTGGTCAGATAATCATCCGCGCCCAGTTCAAGGCCGAGAATACGATCAGTATCCTCGCCCACCGCAGTCAGCATGACAATCGGCACCTTGGAGGTGCGGCGCACATCGCGGCAAAGAGCAAAGCCGTCCTCGCCCGGCAACATGATATCAAGAATCACCAGATCAATTTTCCAGTCGCGCAAGGCACGGTGCATTTCATTGCCGTCGGAAACGGTGGTAATGCGAAAACCGTGCTGCAACAGGAACTTTTTTAAAAGCTTCTGGATTTCCTGATCGTCATCAACGACCAGAATATGTGGTTCACGTCGCGTCGTCAGTGTCCCGAACTCCCCTGATTTTATCGGCCATGTCCCTGACCGTGGCCGGAGTTTAGTCTAATTCGACAACGGTTTGAACCATTTTACCATGTGGTGCCTAAAATCGAAAAAGCCGGGCAATGCCCGGCTTTCCCACATCAATAAATCTGTCCTGAATGTTGATTACTTCAGGTCGTAAACCTTGGTGCTGCCCGATACTTCGGATGCCACCACCAGCATGGCATTGCCGGTCGGGCTGTCCTTGGCATCAACGAACTGAAGACCTTCGGGCGCCAGTTCACCGGCGGTGTCATGTTCGGGATTGCCCGAGAAACGGCGATCACTGTGATAGGTTACGAACTGCGGGTTGGTCGGGTTGGTCAGGTCATAGACCATGAAACCGCCCTGACGTTCCAGACCTATAAAGGCGTATGGCGTGCCATTGACATAGCCACTGGCAATGCCTTCGGGTTCCGGGCCCTTGTCATCGGAGCGGTTATCGCGGCTGTAGTTTTCCGTATCCGAGGAATTGAAGACATTGGCGTAGTTTGCCGCCAGGAGCTGCTCAAACGCATCGCCACTGTCAAAGACCATCTCGCCATTGGCATCAAGCACTGAGAACGACCGCGCGCCGTAGCTATAGATGATATCCACATCACCATCAAAATCGATGTCCCCCTGTGCCGTG
This sequence comes from Thalassospira sp. ABL2_045, assembly GCF_056161285.1. Classification (NCBI taxonomy): domain Bacteria; kingdom Pseudomonadati; phylum Pseudomonadota; class Alphaproteobacteria; order Rhodospirillales; family Thalassospiraceae; genus Thalassospira; species Thalassospira sp. ABL2_045. The sequence goes on from NZ_JBSWYV010000004.1 coordinate 268,935, forward strand.
GTGGTTTTCAAACGACCAAGGTTTTCATCCTTTTGCAGGGTGCTTGCGGTCGGATAGGCCACCGGATCAAGGGTCAGTTTGCCAACGCGGGTTTCCTCGCTATAGCCGTCATAATCGCGGGCATCGCCCTCGTTCGCGATCAGGACCCAGTCCTTGCCATCGATGTTGATCGCATCGATGGTATCAGGCTGATACATGCCCATGACCGGCCAGGTACGGATATTGATCTTGCCGTCCTTGTCGCTGGCGTCAAAGGCATGCACCGAATGATCCTTGAAGCCAAGACCGGCAACGTGTTTGACCGTGGCGGCTTCGATATCAATGATCGCCACCGCATTGTTTTCCTGCAGCGAAACATAGGCGGTTTTGCTGTCCTTGGAGACCGCAATGTATTCCGGCTCCACATCCTGTGCGACGGTTGAGGTTCCCGGGTTCGAAGTGCGCATGCCATAAGGCAACGCACCGCCATTCAGGAAGTTGAAATCAACCGTGCGCACATCATCGGCCGACAGATTTTCTGCGCCACCGGCCATGGAAATGATCGAAACGGTTCCTTCCGGATCGTTGGTGAAGGCATCGTTCGGCTCACCCTCATTGGCTATCAGCACATATTTGCCATCCGGGGAAAACTTGATCATGTCAGGCAGCGCACCGACGGTGACCGCCGAAATGAAATTGCCTTCGGTATCAAAGAAAACAGCCTGACCCGCTGCCTGCTTGTCAGCGTTTTCGACTGCAACCGCAACAACACCATTCATGACGGCAACACTGTTGGCACCCTTGCCCCAGCTCGACAGATCCATCGCACCGATTTTGGTGAGCTCGGACGGGTTCGTCATATCAAGAATGTCGATCACCTTGTCCGCACCGTTCACAACAAAGACCCGCTGTGACACCGGATCGAATGCCGGAATTTCTGCCGCACTTTCATCCAGCATACCGGTGCGATATTCGCCCATCGGCACAATCGTGATCGGATGCGCGCCGGCATTGACCACATCGCCCGACATCAAGGTGTTTTCAGAAGATGTGCCGGCACAGGCACTCAGAAGCAAAGAAACAGCAGCCGTCGCCATCAGTGAAGAACGCATGTTTTCCCCCTTGGAATAACCGTCAACAAAGCCAGCAGCGTGATGATTTGCTGTAACGGTTTGATGACCCGGTGGTGACAGTTTCATAAATTTCTTGTGGCAAGGACTGCTCCAATCGCGCGGCTTTCCCGTATCGAGATGACAACACAAAAACACCACGGGTGGTTAGCGAACAGGAGTATCCCGATGCCAAGCATGTTGAACGTCAATATTGCCGTCATTGGTGCGGGCATGGCCGGGCTCAAGGCTGCCAGCACCTTGCATCGCATCGGCATGAACGTGACCGTGTTTGAAAAAAGCCGCGGGCTTGGCGGGCGTCTGGCATCGCGGCGGACCGAATTCGGCCATTTCAACCATGGTGCGCAATATGTCACTGCGCGCGATCCGGGCTTTAACGCATTCCTTCAGGAAGCAACCGAATTCAACGCCGCCCAGAACTGGTCGCCCAACCTGCATCGCGGCGTGAGCACCGGGACGGACCGCACCGACGGCACTGCTGCCACAGGAACGAATGATGCGCTATCGCCCATTGCCCGTCATGTCGGCAACCTTGCCGAGGAGCAATGGTATCAGGGTGCGCCGCAGATGAACAAACTGATCCGCCCACTGGTGGACAGCTTTCCGATCCAGAAGCAATATCGCATCGTTGGCATAGAGCCGGTCAATCAGCGTAGCTTCATGCTCCATGATGATCTGGACGGGTCATATGGGCCGTTTGACGGTGTCATTGCGACGGCCCCGGCCCCGCAGGCCGCAGAACTGCTCCGTCCACTCGCCCCGCGGTATGGCCCGATTGACGAGGTGGTTATGGCACCTTGCTGGGCCGTTATGGCAGCGTTTGAAAAACCGCTTCCGACCGGGTTTGATGCGATGCTGTATCCAAGTCGCGAAATCAGCTGGGCGGCACGCAGCACGCAAAGCAACGACATGTTCCATCGTCGCACGCCTGATCCATGGGTCCTGCATGCCAGCCCGGAATGGTCACGCGCCCATCTTGAAGATGACAAGGAACGCGTAATTGAAAAACTGCTCGACGCGCTGCGCAATGTCAGTGGTGCCAAACTGCCGGAACTGCATTCGGTGCAGGCGCACCGCTGGCGATATGCCCGAACAGAAGTCCCGCTTGGCATGAGCCACCTTAATGGCATGAACGGCCGCGTGATTGCCGCCGGCGACTGGTGCCTTGGTGCGCGGGTCGAGGCGGCCTGGCGCAGTGGGCGATCTGCCGCCCATTCGATGATTGAAACCCTGCTTGGATAACCCGACACCCTGGTCGCACTGATATGCCGAAAAATGCCAACGGACAGAACCGTGGCAAAGCGCATCTGCCACAGAAAATCTGCGTCACCTGTGCGCGCCCGTTTAGCTGGCGACGCAAATGGAAGGATTGCTGGGACGCGGTTCAATATTGTTCCGAACGGTGCCGTCGCCAGCGCAAGCAGGCCGCAAAACCCGCCACACAAGGCAATGCGTCATGATGTTTGATCAGCTCGACGAAGATCAGCCAACCTTTGCCATTCTGCGCCAGCGAGTGATTGATATGGCAGCCCAGCGCGGCGTGGAGAAAACCATCTGCCCGTCCGAAATTGCCAAATCATTCGGCTCCTATTGGCGTGATCTGATGCCGCGCGTGCATCAGGTGGCCGATCAATTGTGTGCCGAGGGCAAGCTGACATTTGAAAAGGGCGGCGTCAGCTACGGCCAACACTGCCCTTCGGGTCATTATCGATTGCGCATCGTCCCGGAAAAGGACGAGTAAGAAGGCTTAGCCGCGCAAGCCATGAAGGCGTTTTATCAGGCCTGCGGTCGATGCATCACGCGATCCTGCATCTTCCTTACCCTCAACCATCGGCAGCAGTTCCTTGGCAAGCTGTTTGCCAAGCTCAACCCCCCACTGGTCATAGGAATTGACGTTCCAGATGATGCCCTGAACAAAGATCTTGTGTTCATACATCGCAACCAGTCGGCCAAGCGTAAACGGATCAAGCTGCTTATAGAGGATCATGGTGCTCGGCTTATTGCCATCAAACACCTTTTGCGGGGCCAGCACATCGATCTCGGCCGGGCTTAGGTCACTGCCTGCAAGCTCTTCGCGGACTTCGGCCTCTGTCTTGCCGCGCATCAGCGCTTCGGCCTGTGCCAGGCAGTTTGAGACCAGCTTGTCATGATGGTTGGCCAGCGGATGCAGTGCATTGGCCGCGACAATGAAATCTACCGGGATCAGTTCAGTGCCCTGATGGATCAGCTGATAGAATGCGTGCTGACCGTTTGTGCCGGGCTCGCCCCAGATGATCGGGCCGGTTTCATAGGCAATCGGCTTGCCATCGCGGGTAACAGACTTGCCGTTACTTTCCATATCGGCCTGCTGCAGATAGGCCGGCAGGCGCGAAAGATGCTGATCATACGGCAGGATCGCCTGGCTCGATGCGCCCAGCACATTGCGATACCACACCCCGATCAGACCAAGGATCATCGGAATGTTGGTTTCAATCGGTGCGGTTTTGAAGTGATTGTCCATTGACTGCGCGCCGCGCAGCAATTCTTCGAACTTCTCATAGCCGACGGCAAGAATGATCGGCAGACCAATCGCCGACCACAGGCTGTAACGCCCACCAACCCAATCCCAGAAACCAAATGCATTGTCGGTATCGATGCCAAATGCCGCGACCTTGTCCAGTGCGGTTGAAACCGCGACGAAATGCTTGACAACGGCGGCTTCGTTTTTCAGCATTCCGACAAGCCAATCGCGCGCCGAATAAGCGTTGGTGAGCGTCTCGTCGGTGGTGAAGGTTTTGGACGCGATGATGAAAAGTGTCGTTTCCGCATCAAGGAACTTCAGCGTATCGACAATATGCGCGCCGTCGACGTTGGACACGAAATGGCAGCGAATACCATCAATGTGGTACGGGCGGAGCGCCTCATTCACCATCACCGGACCAAGGTCGGAACCGCCAATACCGATATTGACGACATCGGTGATTTTCTTGCCCGTGTGCCCCTTCCATTCGCCGGAATGCACCCGTGCGGCAAAGTCTTTGAGACGGCCGAGCACATCCTTGACGGCCGGCATGACATCGTCGCCGTCGACTTCGACCGGACCGCCATCAAGGTTCCGCAGGGCCGTGTGCAGCACTGCGCGGTTTTCCGTGACATTGATCCGATCACCGGCAAACATCCGGTCGCGCCAGTCTTCGACTTTGGCCGCCTTGGCAAGATCGACCAGAGCCGTCATGACGTCATCGGTGATCAGGTTTTTGGAATAATCGACAAACAGGTCATTAAGGGCCGCGCTATAGCGTTCAAACCGCGCGGGATCGTCGGCAAAGGCCTGACGCAGATTGAGTTTTTCGGAAACTTCCGCGCCCAGTTGATCGAGTTTTTCCCAGCTTGCGGTCATTTTATCAGCAGACATACCACCCTCGGCCCATTCAAATTCGTTCATCACAATGCGGTGCTTTGGCCAAAAGCCTAGCACGCGTTTCAAACCATGTGTGGGACAGTTTGCAGAATGTCGCGGCCATTGGGGTCCTGATACCGCGACATTCCTATTCCTAGCGACTTAGCGCGCCGAAAGAAAGTCTTCGACTTCTTTTTCGGTTGGCAATGCGTTGATCGCACCACGCTTGGTCGCGGTAATCGCCCCAACCGCATTGGCAAAGCGACACGCCGCTGCAAGCTTGTCCTCGGAACCAAGAAGTTCCGGGTCTTTAAGCAGACGCGACAGGAAGCCAGCCGTGCAACCATCCCCTGCCCCGGTCGCATCGACCGCGGTGATTTCAAAGGACGGCACAAAGCCATCAAATTCCGGGGTGATATAGCGCGATCCCTTGGGACCATAGGTCACGATCATCGCGCGCCACTGATCACACCACAGATCCTTGATGCCTTCTTCGAGGTCATCCTTGCCCGAGACAAAGGTGATTTCCTCGTCCGACATTTTGACGACATCAGCCTGACTGATCGCCAGTCGCAGGATTTCGCGGGCTTTTTCTTCGCTGGGCCAGAGTGGCAAACGCAGGTTCGGGTCACACGAAATGATCGCCCCGTTTTCGCGTGCGATCTTGATCGCCTCAAGCGTTGCGGCGCGTGGGTCATCGTCGATCATGCAAAGCGTTCCATAATGGAACAGATCGGTTGATTTCAGCATGTCCTGATCAAGATCGGCAATGCTGAGCAACATGTCCGCCGACGGGCTGCGATAGAAGGAAAACTCGCGTTCGCCATCAGCACGCAGGGAAACAAAGGCAAGCCCGGTGAGCGCCTCCTTGGTCAGCACAATGCCCGATGTATCGACATTATCGGCCTTAAGGGTATCGACCAGGAAATGGCCAAAGGCATCATCGCCGAGTTTGCCGATAAAGCCGGTTTCAATGCCAAGACGCTGCAGGCCCACAGCCGCATTTCCCGGCGCACCGCCGGCGGCCTTGGCAAAGGCCGGGGCATCGGCAAGACCGGTTCCGGTCACTGTCGGAACAAAATCAATCAGCAGTTCCCCAAGACAAACAGCTTTGGCTGTCATGACGTTTCTCCGTTCGCAATATCCGCAAACATGACGGATTATTTAGTTGTGGTCTGTGGGACCCACCGCCTTTTAAATCGATTCAATTGCCCACGCAAACCAAAACCCGATCAATTAGCCTGCGCATGGCCATCACGCGCTTTGCTTGCCGAGCGCGCGGCCAAACTCGACCTCGCGCGCGCGTTCGAGTTCCATCATCCAGCGTTCAAACATCGCATCGCGTTCAAGCTGGGCAGCATAGTGGCGTTGCAGGGCAGCCGTCAGACGGCCTTCACGGCCCAGAAGGTCATCGGCATAGGCAATCATGACCGAATTCGGCCAGGCAATCGGGCGCATTTCACGGATGGTGGCAAAGATGCTGTCTTCGTCGCGATCGGGTTCACACTGCGCCATCAGCGTGATCATGGCTGCGGTCGAACGCGATACGCCCATGTGGCAATGCACCAGCAAATGCCCATCGCGGCGGTCCGCACGGCTTTCAATCAGGGTTTCGCCATACGCAAGGATGGCTTCAACATCGGCCTTGGTCGGCGCCGGACGGCCTTCTTTGTCTTCGATCACGTCATGAAAGCGCAGGATTGTGCGTTCATGCGGGGCGTAATTGCCAAAGATGGTCGGGTCTTCGCGTTCGGGATCAAGCACGGACAGGACATGGGTGACACCATGGCTGCGATGGGTGGGCAGTTCGTCGATGCCACAGATGGTCAGGCGCGAAATTGCGATTGGTTTCATTTCCTTGGCTCCTAAGATCGTTTCTTTTTCTGCGAGCTATCAGAGCACAGGAAAATGAAAAAACAAGGGCCGGTATCACGAAATGATACCGGCCCTTTGAAAAATCGATCTGAAGTCGCAGATTACTTTGCGCGATTAACCGCATGAATGTTCAGCATTTCCCACGCCATGGTCGCCCCCGCAAGCGATGTAATGTCGGAAACATCATAGGGCGGGGAAACCTCAACCACGTCACTGCCAATCAGGTTCACGTGACCTCCAAGACCACGCAGGATCGAGACGGCCTGATGGCTGGTCAAACCACCAAGGACCGGCGTGCCGGTGCCCGGTGCATAGCACGGATCAAGGCCATCAATATCAAAGGTGATATAGGCCGGGTTATCCCCCACCGTCACCTTGATCTTTTCAACAATGGCGTCAATCGACATCGAATGAACATCCGGGCCATAAAGGATGTTGAACCCGTGGGTGGATTCATTATGGGTGCGAATGCCGACCTGAATGGATTTCGACGGATTGACGATGCCCTTTTGTGCGGCATGCCAGAACATGGTGCCGTGATCGATACGATCACCATCATCTTCCCAGGTATCGGAATGGGCATCAAACTGGATCAGCGAAATGCCATCGCCATACTTTTCGGCATGCGCCTTCAGGATTGGGTAAGTCACAAAGTGATCACCGCCAATGGTCAGCATCTTGGCACCGGACTGGACGATATCACGTGCGTGATACTCGATCATTTCCGGCAGTTTTTCCGGATGGCCCGGATCAATAACCATATCGCCATAATCAATCACCGCCAATTCGGCAAAGATATCACGCCCGGACGGGAAATGCGGTGCCCATGCAAGGTTGGTCGATGCCCGACGCACGCCCTGCGGGCCCAGACGCGTACCCGGGCGGCTTGAAGTCGCAAGATCATAGGGAATACCGGTCACCGCGATATCGATCCCTTTCAGATCACGGGAATAGCGGCGGCGCATAAACGACAACGCACCGGAATACATCGGCTCGCTGGTGTTTTGATGCACAGATTTTGCCGTGAAGGCGTTATCACCACCCTTGGTGTCAATGACCCCGGTGCTGCTCATATCGTAATCCTTCCCAATTCCTTGTCCCGTTCCCGGACGCTGCCCATCAGCAGTCAACAGGAAGCGGTTCCTCAAACGTTGCCCAGCGCAATCCAGGTTGATTTGACTTCACAATATTTGTCCAGCGCATGCAAGGAACGGTCACGTCCGGTACCGGACTGTTTGTAACCGCCAAATGGCATGGTGATCGATCCGCCGTCCCAGCAATTGACCCAGACAAGACCCGAACGCAGTTTCTTCGCGGTCAGATGCGCCTTGTTGATGTCACTGGTCCAGACAGCAGCGGCCAGACCATATGGCGTATCATTTGCGGTCTGAACAGCTGCTTTCCAGTCCTTGACGGAAATAACCGACAGAACCGGGCCAAAGATCTCTTCCTTGGCGATCGTCATGTCATTCTTGATGCCATCAAAGACGGTCGGCTCAACATAATAGCCACCAGATTCGGTGCGAACGCGCTTGCCCCCAGTGCGCAAAACGCCACCTTCGCTGGAGCCCTTTTCGATATAACCAAGAACGCGGTTCATCTGGCTTTCATCGACAATCGCGCCCATCTGGCTTTGCGGATCCAGCGGGTCGCCCGGCTGCATTTTCGCACCAGCAGCGATGACTTTCTCGATGAATTCGTCCTTGATGCTTTCTTCAACAATCAGGCGCGAACCGGCGGTGCAAACCTCGCCCTGGTTATAGAAAATACCGCCCGCAGCAGCCGCTGCCGCCGCATCCATATCCGGGCAATCAGCCAGAACGATGTTCGGGCTTTTGCCACCGCATTCAAGCCAGACGCGCTTCATGTTCGACTGACCGGAATATTGCAGGAACAGCTTGCCGACTTCGCCGGACCCGGTGAATGTCACGCAATCAACATCTTCATGCAGACCAAGCGCCTTGCCGGCCGTCGGACCAAAGCCCGGAACAACGTTCAACACACCTTCCGGCAGGCCAGCTTCGACCGCGATTTCCGCAACACGAAGGGCGGTCAACGGCGATTGTTCGGCTGGCTTGAGAATGATCGAGTTACCCATCGCCAGTGCCGGGCCCAATTTCCAAACCGCCATCATCAGCGGGAAGTTCCACGGCACCACAGCCGCGACCACACCGAGCGGCTCACGGGTGATCATGCCGATTTCATTCGGACCAGCCGGGGAGATTTCATCATAAATCTTGTCGATCGCCTCGGCGTACCAGCGGATGCATTTGTAAGACAGCGGAATGTCATCGCGCGCAGCAAGCGTGATCGGCTTGCCCATATCAAGGCTTTCAAGCAGGGCCAGCTCGGCCGCGTTCTTTTCAAGCAAGTCGGCAAAGTGAAGCAGGATCGCCTTGCGTTTTGCAGGTGCGGCTTCCGACCAGCTGCCTTTTTCAAACACGGCACGTGCAGACGCCACCGCGCGATTGACGTCTTCGACGTCGCATTCGGCAACCTTGGTCAGGACCGATCCATCACGCGGGCTGATGCAATCAAATGTCTTGCCCGAGGCCGCATCAACATAGGCGCCGTTGATGAAGGCCTTGTTGCGGAAATCAAGGGCTTTGGCCTGTGCACTCAGCTGTTCAAAATTCATCTGATTGGTCATCGTAAGGCTCCTGACGGATGGCGCGTTTGGATATTGTTCAAGGTTGATCGTTGCATAAAGGCATTGTGCCCCAACGATCTGTCATCAATATGACGGAGGCGTCGCCGCACTGACGACTTCACATTCCCCGTCACCGACATTTCGAAAACGATGCGGAATTTCCGCATTGAAGTAATAGGCGTCACCGGGGCCGAGCACCTTGACCCGTTCACCGACGGTGACCTCAAGCTTGCCGCGCACCACAACACCGGCTTCCTCGCCCTTCTGGACAATCAGGTTGTCACCGGTATCGCCGCCCGCGGGGTATGTTTCATGGAGCACGCGCAGGTTACGGTCCTTGCGCGATGCCCCGACAAGACGCATCGACATCGTCCCGTCGGAAAGTTCAACAAGGTCTTCTTTCTTGAAAAAGATTTCTTCACCGGTATCGAGATCGATGGTGAAGAAATCAATCAAGCTCATGGGAATGCCGGCCAGAACCTTGGCCAGACTATCAACAGACGGGCTGACCCGGTTCTGTTCAATCGTCGAGATCGTGCTGTTTGTCACACCGGCACGGCGCGCCAGTTCACGCTGCGACAGCCCGTACATGCTGCGCACCGCCTTCAGACGATCCCCTACCTTTTGCGACATTCCCGTCTTTTCCCTGTTGAACTTTATTGTTGTTTTGTTTGGTTAGACCGCGTCGAGATACCAGCGATATTCAAGCTGGGTCACCTCGGCGAAGAATTCGTCATATTCAGCGCGACGACAGATATCAAAGACTTCGACAAAGCGTTCGCCAAGATAGTCCTTGACGATATCGCCGTCGACAAACCGGTCGAGAGCGGAAATCATGCTGCGCGGGACAATCTTGCCCCCATGCTGCTCATAGCCATTGCCAACAGTCGGCTCGCCCGGATCAAGCTTGTTCTTAAGCCCGTGATGCATCCCGGCCAAAACACATGCCAGAACCAGATACGGGTTGGCATCGGCCCCCGATACACGGTGTTCAACGCGCGCGGCCTTCGGGCTGCCTGCCGGAATACGAAGGGCAACCGTACGGTTATTCAAGCCCCAGTTCGGCGACATCGGCGCATAGGCCTTGTTCTGGAACCGGCGGAAGGAGTTCGGGTTGGGCGCAAAGATCGCCATGCTTTCAAACATGCTTTCCTGCAGCCCGCCAATCGCAAAGCGCAGATTGTCCGAGACTTCCTCGTCACCGACCGGTGACAGAACGTTGTTGTCATCCTCGTCACGCAGCGACACATGAATATGCAGGCCATTGCCCGCCTGATCGGAATAAGGCTTGGCCATGAACGTCGCGGTTACCCCGTGATCCCAAGCGATCCCCTTGACCACGCGCTTGAGCTGCATGGCGTGATCAGCAGCCAACATCGGATCAGTCACGTGACCAAGATTGATTTCAAACTGCCCCGGGCCGGCTTCGGCAACGATGGTATCGGCCGGAATGCCCTGACGGTTGAGTTCCGCCACCGCGTCATGCAGGACTTTTTCAAAATCCTCGATCTGCTGCAGGCCATAAACCTGCACACCATCTGATGCGATCCCGCCGCCGAGTGGCTGAGGCGGTAGCGGTTCGGCGGTTTTTTCGTTCTGATCGGCGAGATAGAATTCAAGTTCAAGCGCAACGGTCGGATAGAAACCGTCAGCCGCCATGCGGTCCACAACCCCCTGCAAGACATTGCGCGGATCGGCAAAGAACCGGCTGCCATCAAGGTTATGCAGGCTCATCATCACCTGTGCGAGGGGCAACTCACCATATGGCACACGGCACAGGGTTCCCGGGATCGGTTTTGCCAGATTGTCCTGGTCACCGCTCGACCAAAGAAGGCCCGTACCTTCGGGGTTGTCACCGGTAATATCGACCAGGCACATGGAGCCCGGCAGGGTTACACCCTCGGTAAAGCTTTTAAGGAATTTCTGTTTGCTGATTCGCTTGCCGCGAAACACGCCGTTAATGTCGGGAATGAGCAACTCAACAAGTTCGACATCCGGATTTTCTTCAAAGAAACGTTGGGCATCTACCCTACTGTCTTCGACGAACGACTTGTTCATCGTCTTAATACTCCCAGAAAAGGCCTGTTCTTAATCGTTTGGCATCGTGCCGCGCCGAAATGCCCCGGTCAAGCCCCTTCGTTCGATATATCGTGCAAATCGTGCAACGCACAATTTCCCAGGCCAACAGCAAACCATCACACCTGAATGCGCTATATCAACCGGTGGATAACAAAAACCAGCCTTGAATTCCTCAAAAATATTGTCGAAAAATCCTCTTGCAAAGGTGTTCGAAAAAACGAACACTGGCATCAGATGTTCAACATATCGCACGAAAGCAGAGCAGCCCCGCTGTCAGGAGACGTTATGAATAATTTCGACAAAACCGCCTATTGGCAAGATATTGATCAGGCTCACCACATTCATCCGTTCACCGATACGGCGGACCTGAACAATCGTGGCACCCGCGTCATCACGCGTGCCGAAGGCGTCTTTATCGAAGATTCCAACGGCAATCGCTATCTCGATGGCATGGCGGGTCTGTGGTGTGTGAATATTGGCTATGGCCGCAAGGAACTGGCAGAAGCCGCCTACAAGCAGATGCAGGAACTGCCGTACTACAACAACTTCTTCCAGTGCGCGAACACCCCGGCGATCGAGCTTTCTAAGGTTCTTGCCGAAATCACGCCTGATGGCCTGAATCATGTGTTCTATGCCAACTCCGGCTCGGAAGCGAACGACACCGTTGTCCGCATGGTTCATCAGTACTGGAACCTTAAGGGTAAACCGGAACGCACCCACATCATCAGCCGCAAGAACGCCTATCACGGCTCCACCGTTGCCGGTGCGTCGCTTGGCGGCATGTCGGGCATGCATTCCCAGGGCGGTGCGCTGGTGCGCGACATTGTGCATATCGATCAGCCGTACTGGTACGGCGAAGGTGGCGACCACACCCCGGAAGAATTCGGCCTGATTGCGGCGCGCAAGCTTGAAGAAAAGATCGAGGAAATCGGTGCAGACCGCGTTGGCGCCTTTATCGGCGAACCGATCCAGGGTGCCGGTGGCGTGATCATTCCGCCGTCAACCTACTGGCCGGAAATTCAGCGTATCTGCAAGAAATACGACATCCTGCTGATCGCTGATGAAGTCATTTGCGGCTTTGGCCGTACCGGCGAATGGTTTGGCAGCGACACCTTCGGCATTAAGCCGGACCTGATGCCGATGGCCAAGGGCATGTCATCAGGTTACCTGCCGATTTCGGCTGTCATGGTTGGTGATCGCGTTGCCGATGTCCTGATCAATGACTGCGGTGAATTCACCCACGGCTTTACCTATTCCGGTCATCCGGCCTGTGCGGCGGTGGCGCTTGAAAACATTCGCATCATGCGCGAAGAAAAAATGGTCGAACGCGTCAAGGACGAGATCGCCCCGTATTTTGCCAAGGCGCTTAAAACCCTTGAAGACCATCCATTGGTCGGTGCGGTTGAAACGGTCGGCCTGATTGCCGGTATGCCGCTGGTCGATGACAAGAAAACCCGCAAAGGTTTTGATAATCCGGGAACGGTCGGCACCATGTGCCGTGATGCCTGTGTTGCCAATGGCGTGATTATGCGTGCGTGCGGTGATCGCATGGTGCTGTCTCCGCCGCTTTGCATCACCAAGGAAGAAATCGACGAGCTGATCAAACGCGCGCGTGCCGCCTTTGACGAGACCGCGAAGAAAATCGGCAAGATGTAATCCGGTTTTGATCGCATCGACTTAAGAAAATACCCGGCATGAGCTATCATCGCCGGGTATTTCGATTACAGACAAGACCACTCCGCCCCACATAAGACCAACGCCCCAAAAGAGCCCACCATGCTAAAACGCATCTATCAACCCGCCGCCTATCGCACTGACACCCTGCCTGACAGCTATTGGGTGGAAAGCGCATCCCCCCTTCCCGCCTGTGAAACCCTGCCCGAAGAAGGTCAGCTTAAAGCCGATATCGCCATTATCGGTGGCGGCTATTGCGGCCTGTCGGCGGCCTTGGAACTGGCAAAAAATGGTGCGGACGTTGCGGTATTTGACGCCGGTCGCTCCGGATGGGGCGCATCCGGGCGCAATGGCGGTTTTTGCTGCATGGGCGGCAGTGGCAAGGGATTTGGCGCACTGGCAAAGACCTTTGGCAATGACGCGGTCAAGCAGTTTGCCCATCACCAACGTGACGCCATCAATCTGGTTGATCGCCGTCTGAGCGACTGGAACATTGATGCGGATCGCCATTCGAACGGTGAAGTGGTTCTGGCCCATAAACCCAATCGAGTGGCGGAGCTTAAGCACGAAGCCAAGGAACTCGCGCATTTTACCAACATCAAGACCGAGTTTCTTGATCGTGATGCGCTTACGGAACGCGGCCTTAATGCGGCGGAAACCTATGGCGGTTTGCATGTCAAAGCGGGCTTTGGCATCAACCCGATGAAATATGTTGCCGGCCTGCATGAACAATGCGTGCGTGCCGGTGTTCGGATATTCGAACAGGCCACCATCGAGCGGTTCGAGGAAGATGGCGATATCTATCGCCTGCATGCTGGCAACACCAAGATCCGTGCCAACAAGATCGTTATTGCCACCAATGGCTATAGCGCGGAAAACCTGCCGGACTGGATTGGCGGGCGTTTGATGCCGGTCTTTTCCGGCATCCTGATTACCCGCCCGCTTCGCAAGGACGAGTTGGCAAATCAGGGCTGGACGAGCGATCTGATGGCGTTTGATAGCCGCATCCTGCTGCATTATTTCCGCAAGCTTCCCGATAATCGCTTCCTGTTTGGTGGACGCGGCGGCATCACCGCAACGCCCAAGGCCTTTGCGGCGGGCAAACGCGACCTTCTTGATAACTTCAAACGCATGTTCCCGGCCTGGCAGGATGTTGCCTTTACCCATCACTGGAACGGACTTGCCTGCCTGTCACAAAGCTGGCGGCCTTATATCGGACGGGTTCCGGGGCATCATGATGTCTGGACGGCCCTTGCCTGGCATGGCAACGGGGTTGCGATGGCAAGTCTGGGTGGCAAGCTTTTGGCGGAACGGATGCTGGGCATCAGTGATGATGAGGATATCGGGGCTGTGATGACCACCCCGATGGGCAAATTCCCGATGCCGGCCTTGCGCCGTGTGGCGCGGTCGGTCGGGTATCGCTATTACGGCCTGCATGACCGGTTTGCCTGATCTGTTTTGATCCCCAAAGTGATCTGTTTGCGTTCGACGATAAAGTGACATATGTCATGTCGAGTGATCGCTTTATGACTTAAAGCCATTTCAGTTGACGCGCAGAACAGGCCCAAACCCATGTCCGAAAAACAGCCAACCCTTGCCGAAATCAAGGAACGTCGCGAAATCGCAACGCACCGCATCAAGGAAGATACCGGCATTGATACGGACATGATCAAGAACATCGTGCATGGCTTTTACGCCAAGGTGCGCGGTGACGAACTTCTTGGCCCGGTGTTTGAGGAAAAAGTCGATAACTGGGACCATCACCTTGATCGCATGGTCATGTTCTGGTCATCGGTTGCACTTGCGACCGGACATTATGACGGCCGCCCGATGCAAAAGCACTTGCCGCTTAAAATCACCCGACATCATTTTGATCGCTGGCTGCAACTGTTTGCCCAGACGCTGTCGGAATATTGCGATGAACCGGCTGCCAAGCATTTCATGGAACGTGCGCTTCGCATTGCGTCGAGCTTTGAAATCGGCATCGCCGCGCATAATGGTGTGATCCTGTCCAAGGGTGAACGCTATGATCCCGTATCAAATTGGGAACCAAACTGATCCCCGAACGTTACGTCATCAAGGCTATTTAACCACGTGCTTCCGAGACGGGGGCATGCAGCCTTTTGTCAGCTACGTTGACAAATTGAATCGATTGCGATTTCATTTGGTTATGGGAAATGCTGGAAGACTGCGAAAATACAGTACTGATCGCGACGTCAAAAAGACGCGCCGCAATGCGGCACCCGGCATTCAAAAAATCGGATACATCTGGCGTAACACCCCTGCCCCTTCTGGTTCGGGTGACGCCGTGCGTTTTATGGAACCGTCAGCAGCCGTTTTGCTTTCAGTCTCCCGATCCGGTTTCCCAAAACATTCACGACGAGACTTGAGACGCCGAAACGGAGAGCCTGCACATGTGGTCAGTGATCACTCTTATTGTCATTTTGCTGATTGGTGTAATCGCCTACACCCTCTATGGCCATCGCCATCACCTAACCCCGAGCAAGGGCAAAAAGATCAACCTCTCAGAGCGCCCCAATAGCGCGCTTCTGATTGTTGACCTGCAAGAGGATTTCACCAACGCGACCGGCAAGAATGCCTATGCCCCGGATATGGTCGAAAAACTGATTTCCGCGATCAATGGCCTGGTGGAAACCGCCAATGCCAACGGATCGCCGGTGATTTCGATCCGCCAGACATTCCGTG
The DNA here is from genome assembly GCF_056161285.1 of Thalassospira sp. ABL2_045. Lineage (NCBI taxonomy): Bacteria > Pseudomonadati > Pseudomonadota > Alphaproteobacteria > Rhodospirillales > Thalassospiraceae > Thalassospira > Thalassospira sp. ABL2_045. Next base: position 284,407 of record NZ_JBSWYV010000004.1, read on the forward strand.
GCTGGTACATGAACTTCCTGATGAAACTGCTCAATGATGGTCGCGGCAGCCCGACATCCAAGGGACTTGATCTTGACGCGCGCCTGAATGGCGACATCGACCATGACATCGTCAAGTCCCGCGCCGACGGCTTTAGCGAGCCGGAACTTGATCGCGTTCTGGACCGCCAGAAGGTTGGCAAGCTGATCATTGTCGGTCTGGATGGGGATTACTGCGTGAATGCAACCATGCAGGCCGCCCTGAACCGCGGCTATGACGTTTCACTTAGCGATGCCACGACGCTGGCCCTCAAACCTGACAGCTGGAAGAAAACCAAATCGAAACTGACCGCACGCGGTGCATCAGACGGATTGGACGTGGCAGCAACGACGCCCGTCCCCGACAATGACGAGAATTCGGATCGCGCTGATGAGCGTGCGCGTGAAAGCGAAGACCGCAGGCGCGATACGGCGTAAATCGCGGCTGCGGCGTCGTCTTAAAGCTTGTCGCGGATCGAATACCACAGCATGGCGGCAACCAGCATCGGGAAGCGCAACATCTTCCCGCCCGGGAAGACTGGCGTTTTGATATTGGCCATCACATCAAAGCGTTCCATGGTGCCGACGACCGCATCGGCCATGATCTGCCCGGCCAGTGTCGCCATCGCCACCCCGTGACCGGAATAGCCGGTCGCGGTGAAGATGTTGTCATCAACCTTGGCGAAAAACGGCATGCGGTTCATGGTAATTGCCAATGTCCCGCCCCAGCCATAATCAATCTTCACGTCTTTGAGCTGAGGATAGACCTCCAACATATGCGGCGAAACAAACGCCTTGATGTCTTTGGGGAAGGTATAGCCATAGGTTTCCCCACCGCCAAACAGCATGCGTTTATCGGCACTGAGCCGGTAGTAGTTGATCACGAACTTTGAATCCGCCACCGCAACATCATCGCGGATCAGTTCGCGCGCCAGATCATCGCCAAGCGGTTCGGTGGCGATGACGAAATTGTTGATCGGCATGACCCGTTTCGCCACCCGATCTTCCAGTGCGTCAAGATAACCATTGCAGCCAAGGATCATCTTGTTGGCCGTCACAACTGCACCATTTGCAGTTTTGACCGTGACCTTGCCCCCATGATTTTCATAGCCGGTAACGACTGCCTCTTCGAAAATTCGCGCCCCTGCTGCGCGTGCGGCATCCGCCAGACCGAGTGCAAAGTTCAGCGGATGCAAATGCCCCGCTCCCATATCAAGCGATCCGCCATGATAAAACTCGGTTCCGACCATCTCGCGCATTTCAGCGCGGTCAACAGAGCGGATATCTTGATAGCCATATTCGGTCTGAAGCTTTTCGGCATAGGCATGGGTATCTTCGACAAAGCGCGCACGATGGTCGGCATGCAAGATGCCCGGTTTCCAGTCGCACTTGATGTCGTGCTTGACGATCAGGGCTTTGACGATGTCCTTGGATTCTTCGGCGATATCCCAAAGTTTGCGGGCATCATCGCGCCCGACCATCTTTTCAAGTTCATCCTGTTCGCGGCGCTGGCCCGATCCGACCTGCCCGCCATTACGCCCAGACGCACCCCAGCCAACGCGATGGGCTTCGAGCAAAATCACGTCATAGCCGCGCTCTGCCAGATGCAGTGCCGATGACAGCCCCGTAAAACCACCGCCGATCACCACAATGTCGCAGGTCTGATCCCCTTCAAGCTTGGTAAACGACGCAGTCGTATTGGCCGTCGCGGCGTAATAGGAGTCAGGATATTGGCCTGCCCGGTCATTGGCGGTCAGCAAATTCGGGGTGAACATGAGGAACCCTCACATTTGTTATTGGGGCGCATTGAATGTGGGCTTATCCTGCCCAATCCGCGCGCCCTATCAAGGAAAAACTGCCGATTTTCGGGCCCCAAACCCACTTTTCACCGATTATGCCAATACCAACCAAGCAAGAGATTAAGGATTGCGTAAAGCGGCCAACAAAGCGCGATACCTGCAGCGGTTATTTCCGCGAATTTCGCACTGCAGCACTTTTAAAATCAGAGTCTTATGGCTTTTGACTGACCGCTTCGACAATGCGAATAGATGTTTTGGTCGCAGTACAGCCGCCACTCGCCGTATAGCGCAGACTGGGATGCATCATGTTGCCAATCTTGACGGTCCGCGCATGACGGGGCCGATGACGGAATTAAGCAGACTGATTTCTTCCATGGCAGTACTTTTTTGTTGAGCGCTGTATGTCACGGGATTTGTGTACATATGCCATGCTCCAATAATTGAGTGGGAGCAAGACTCGAAAGTCTCTGGTAGACCAAGTTCTTAACCGTCGATTTCAGAGGGTAAAGGAGATAGCTCACCCTCAGACTTTTCAACATTGCTCCAGAGTTTTTCGTAAATCGCAGTCGCTGCCAACGAAGCACCAATACCCACAGCGAAACTAAGAATAAGCCCACCTAAGTATAGATGTATTTTATGCCACCACTTTGGTTCGTACGTAGGTGCCCACGTAACGTTATTGCAACTTAAACACTTAATTTTTGTACCGTAGTTGATGTTTGTTATATCGAGCTTTTCCTCGCAGTTAGGGTTGGGGCATTTAACCTCCCTAATTACTCTTTGCTCTACAGTGAGGGGATTATCAGGAATCGTTTGAGGAAGGCTCGTTGCCCCTGTCATGCATCCCCCCCCTTATGAGCCCCAAACGACCACCGACCAACCAGTCGTTCCGTGGATCGAAACGCAAGAGGATTGCCATTATGCTCCCTTGTTAGGAACACAAATTTCTCTAAATCGTTGTATACGCCAACTATAATAGGCCCTAGTGAACGCTCAACCGCGTCATCGTCTGCGACCCCCTCTTCCACAGCTTGAGCAACCTGTTCAAAGAAATTCAGAACGCTGACTAAAGCATGATAATGCTCTCTATTTTTAACGAAGAGGTCTGCGTACCTTTCTGCCTCCAGATACACTATCTCCCTCGCACCCAGAGAACTATATACGTTCAGTAGGACCCGCATATAGTCATGCTCTGTCCAAGTCTGAACTAAGCTAATTGCGTATTTTATGCGCTCTTTTCGTTCATAGCGTCGGTAAACAGCTGAGGCTTGCGTAGCAAGAAACAATAGTACTACCGCTATCATCATATTTGATGACGCCGCTATCAGCTCTGTTGGTCCCATTCTCTCGACTATATCAATCATACAACCACAACCTATTACGCGCCCCAAGAGAATACATTTAGACCAACCTAATGCAACCCAAAAGAGCGGTCACCACCATTAGCACCCTCAGGGTGGAGCCTTCATGCAAGAGATTTGGCTATTTCCACAATTCAACTACCGCTGTTTGGTTTCCCATTCCGGATGCACGAAATAGGGTGCATTCGACGGGGCCAGCGGCGTTTTGCCACGAATAATGTCGGCTGCCTTTTCACCGACCATGATGGTCGGCGCATTAAGGTTACCGGTCACAATTGTCGGCATGATTGAACTGTCGACCACGCGGAGGCCTTCAACGCCATGTACACGGGTATTCTCGTCCACCACTGACATCTCATCACTGCCCATCTTGCACGAACAGGACGGGTGGTACGCACTTTCGGCGTGATCGGCGACCCAGGCATCGATCTGCTCATCGGTCTGGATATCCTTGCCCGGGGCGATTTCACCACCACTGAGATCGGCAAAGGCTTCCTGAGCAAAGATTTCACGGGTCAGACGGACTGACGCACGCATTTCTTCCCAATCTTCCGGGTGGCTCATATAGTTCGGATCAATGATCGGACGGTCCTTCGGATTAGCGGATGCCAGACGGACCGTGCCGCGCGACTTGGAACGCATCGGGCCGATATGGGCCTGGAAGCCATCCTTTTCTGCCGCCTTGGAGCCGTTATAGTTAATCGCAGCCGGCATGAAGTGGTATTGCAGATCGGGATGTTTCACGCCCGCCCTGGAACGGATAAATCCGCCTGCCTCGAAATGGTTGGTCGCGCCAAGGCCGGTTTTGAACAGATACCATTCAACCCCGATCTTGAGCTTGTTCCACCAATCGAGCTTGCTGTTGAGGCTGATCGGTTTGGTGCATTCCATCTGAACATACAGTTCCAGATGGTCCTGAAGGTTTTCACCGACACCGGGCAGATCATGGACAACATCAATGCCATGTTCACGCAAATGCGCCGCCGGACCAATGCCCGACAGCATCAGAAGCTTGGGCGAGTTGATCGAACCAGCCGAGATAATCACTTCGCGATCAACGACCGCACGCTTGAGCTCACCTTCATGAGTGAAGTCGAGACCAATGGCACGTTTTCCTTCGAAAACAACGTTTTGTGCCAGCGCCTTGTGGTAAACTGTCAGGTTCGGGCGCTTCATCGCCGGATGCAGATAGGCGCGTGCGGTTGACCAACGGCGGCCCTTATAGACCGTCATGTCCATGGTGCCGAGACCTTCCTGGCGATAGCCATTCTGATCCGGGGTGAATTCATATCCGGCCTGCTGACCGGCCTTGATCCATGCTTTGTGCAAGTCGTTCTGGCACGCACCGGTGGTCACATGCAGCGGGCCATCGCCACCATGATACTCGTCACCTTCGGTGTCTTCGTTGCGCGTATTGGCGCGGCGGAAATATGGCAGGCAGCGCGCATAATCCCACTCCTTGAGTGCTGCGTCCTCTTCGGCCCAGCGATTGTAATCAAGGGCATGACCACGCACATAGGCCATGCCATTGATCGAGCTTGAACCGCCATAAACGCGTCCGCGCGGGGTTTCCATGCGGCGGTTATTGAGGTTGGGCTGCGGCGTTGTCCAATAAGCCCAGTTATAGGTTTCCGACTGCATCGGATAGGACAATGCAGTCGGCATATGAATACGCCAGTCCCACCAATGATCCTTCGGTCCGGCTTCGACAACCAGTACCTTGACTTCAGGGTCTTCGGTCAGTCGGTTGGCAAGCACAGCCCCTGCCGAACCGGATCCGACAATCACATAATCATAGTTTTCAGTGGTCGTTGGGGTCGTCATTTCTGATCCCTTGTTTGGTCGTGCTGTGTGGGCAGCCGGTGAGTGTTTGGCGACATTGGTTGATCCAGGGCCAGGCCCCGGGCTCGAGGCCCCTTAGTAAGGGGCCTCGACATCGCCGGTTTCGACATAAACGGATTTGATGCGGGTATAATATTCAATCGCCGCACGGCCGTTTTCGCGGCCAACGCCCGATTTCTTCACGCCGCCAAACGGCATCTCGATCGGGGTAATGTTATAGGTGTTGATCCAGCAGGTGCCGGCCTCAAGACGGGCAACGACGCGATGGCCGCGCGACAAATCCTTGGTGAATACACCCGCTGCCAGACCGTATTGGGTGTCATTGGCACGTTTGATCGCCTCGTCTTCGTCGCTAAAGGTCAGGACCGACATCACCGGACCAAAGATTTCCTCGCGGACAATGGTCATGTCGTCAGAGCAACCGGTAAAGACGGTCGGGGCAACAAAAAGGCCACCTTCTGGCATGCCCTCAGACACGGCATGACCACCGAGAACGCATTTCGCACCCTCGGCCTTGCCCTTTTCGATATAGGACATGACCTGTTCATACTGCGCCTTGGTTACGATCGGACCAACCTGGGTTTCAGGTTTTTCCGGATCGCCAAGCACCAGATCCTTGGACCGCGCGATCAGCTTTTCAATGAAGGCATCGGCAACGCTTTCATGAACGAACACCCGCGTCCCGTTCGAGCAAATCTGACCTGACGAATAGAAGTTAGCCATCTGCGCGCCGGAAACAGCATTATCGAGATCGGCATCTTCAAACACGATCATCGGCGATTTGCCGCCGAGCTCCATGGTGACGGCCTTCATGCCGCCCGCAGCAACGGATGCCACCTTGGCACCGGTCGCAGCCGAACCAGTGAGCGAAATCTTGTCAACGCCCGGATGTTCAACCAACGCAGCACCGCTTTCACGTGCGCCCTGCACAACGTTGTAAACACCATCGGGAAGACCGGCTTCCTGAAGGGCCTCGGCCACGGCAATCGCGGAAAGCGGGGTCGTTTCGGACGGTTTGTAAACAACCGCGTTGCCACATGCCAGTGCCGGTGCGGCCTTCCAGCAGGCGATCTGGATTGGGTAGTTCCATGCGCCAATCGCGCCACAGACGCCAACCGCTTCGCGGCGGGTATAGGCGAAGTTCCCGGCAAGATCGATATGTTCGCCCGCAAGGCTTCCGGCAACACCGGCGAAATATTCAAGGCATTCAACACCGGAAACCACATCAACGATTTCAGTTTCCTGAATGGCACGGCCGGTATCACGGGTTTCAACCAGGGCCAGTTCATCATTACGATCACGCAGGATTTGGGCGGCCTTGAACAACACACGGGCCCGTTCAGCAGCCGGGGTGTTTTTCCAGATTTCAAACCCGGCACGCGCCGCCTTGACCGCGGCATCGACATCAGCAGAAGTGCTTTCATTACCCTTGGCCAAAATCGTATTGGTCGCGGGGTTCAGCGTAACCATTTCCGCGCCCGACCCTTGGGTTTTCTTGCCGTTGATGAAATTCTGGATTTGATAAAGGCTCATCTTAAAACTCCTGCTGGCTGCACGTTTGGTCGGCAGCCTTGAACGTTTCTATGGTTCGATTGCATTTAACGGCTTGGCGAATTCGCCAGATACATGCGCACGGTGCCCAGCACCATTTTGCGCGCCCCGGCGATATCCGATTTGCCGTGTGACAGGCCGGTGCGCACCCAGATTCCGTCCACCATGGCGGCGATTACGGCTGAAATGTCATCGGCGCATTCTTCGGTCGTCAATTGGCGCAGCTCATGACGCAGGTTCGAAGCAAGGCGCTGAAAATAGATCGTGTTCAGTCGGCTCAAGGCTTCGGAGAACGGCACCTGCGCCCAGAAGGACAGCCACGCCACGGTGACCTGCGGGGTGAACTGTTCTTCATTGAAGTTGGTGTTGATGATGGCTTCAAGACGGTCTATCGGCGTTTTGGCGGTTGCCAGACGCACCAGATAGTCCTTGCGCAAATCCTGCATCAGGGATCGCATAGTTGCTTCGAGCAACGCGTTCTTGCCGCCAAAATAATGCGAAATAATACCCGACGACATCCCGGCAGCCTTCGCGATACGGGCGATTGTCGTATCGGCGAATCCGTGCTGGTGAATGGTTTCAATCGTCGCGTCGATCAACTGCCTGCGGCGAACAGGCTGCATACCAACCTTGGGCATTAAGTCATCCAATCCTCTGCGTTGCGAGGGGTTTAGAACCGCTTCATCGGGATAAAACGCAGTTTTTAATCCTTCGCAATTGACGTAACCAGAATATGCTGTAATTTAATTGAACAATCAATCAATAAAAACACGCCGATTTGGGCGGCGCGTTTCTCGGGGGTTTGAACCTTTGCTGCGCGGCCATTCGGCTGTTTTTGTGATTATTCCGGCCCATCAATTGCGTTCGGGGGAACGTGACTGATGGCTCTGGGCGAGTGTTGGCGACATGTTTGTTGCGTTGATGTTCGTCTGGCCTCCGGAACCGAGAGTCTTCTGACGGCCGACCTCATCTGGGCGTCAGTAACATTAGGTTTATACAAGGGAGAACCAGAAGCATGACCAATCTTTCCACGTTCGGCCGCCTTCTTGGCAGCACCATTATTGCAACCACCCTTCTGGGTGCTGCGGGTGCCAAAGCCGCCGATAGCGATGCCTGCAAAACCGTGACCTTCTCTGATGTTGGCTGGACCGACATCACGGCAACCACGGCAACTGCATCGGTTATCCTCGAAGCGCTGGGCTATACCGCTGAAACCGAACTTCTGTCGGTTCCGGTTACCTATACCAGCCTTGCCAATGGCGACGTCGACGTCTTCCTGGGCAACTGGATGCCGACCATGGCAGCTGACATTCAGCCCTATCTCGATGCAGGCACGGTTGTTTCCACCGGTGCAAACCTTGAAGGTGCGAAATACACCCTGGCTGTCACCCAGAATGCCTTTGACGCGGGTCTGAAAGACTTCGCCGATATCGCCAAGTTCCATGACGAACTCGACGGCGAAATCTATGGCATCGAGCCGGGCAATGACGGCAACCGCCTGATTCAGGACATGATCGATAGCGACCAGTTCGGTCTTGGCGAGTTTGAACTCGTTGAGTCCTCCGAACAGGGCATGCTGGCCGAGGTAAAGCGCAAATCCTCGCGCGATCAGTTCATCGTCTTCCTCGGTTGGGAACCGCACCCGATGAACGCAAAATACGATATGGCCTATCTTGATGGTGGCGATGACGTATTTGGCCCGAACTTTGGCGGTGCCACCGTTCACACCAACCTGCGTGCAGGTTACACCGACGACTGCCCGAATGCGGGTAAATTCGTCACCAACCTTGAATTCAGCCTCGCCATGGAAAACGAAATCATGGATGCAATCCTGAACGAAGGAACCGATCCGGCCGAAGCCGCAACCGCATGGCTGAAAGCCAATCCGGAAGCTGCCTATGCATGGCTTGACGGTGTGACCACCTTTGACGGTGGTGACGCAGAAGCCGCCCTTAAAGGCGACCTTGGCCTTTAAGCCACAGGCTTGATTTTACCGATGCGCCCAAAGCCGAATACTGGCCAACGCGGGCGCATCGGTTGTATTTTTCTTAATTCTCATTGAACGGATATTTTCGCATGGAATGGCTCACGGAAACGAAGATTCCGCTGGGACAGTGGATATCGTCCCTGATGGATGCGCTGAACGAACATGCCGATTTCGTGTTCTATACCGTCTCGGATGTTCTTGAATTCATTATCGAAAACACCATCGATTTTCTGGTATGGCTGCCGGCTCTTCTGATCATTGCGGTCTTCGGGGTACTTGCCACTGTGTTACACAAATCATGGAAGCTGACGGCCTTTACGGTCCTGTCGCTGTTGCTGGTGGTCAATCTTGGCTACTGGGAAGAAACCATGGAAACGCTGGCACTCGTCCTTTATGCGACGCTGTTTTGCATGTTGATCGGTGTGCCGCTTGGCGTGGCATCCGCCCACCGCCCGTGGCTGTATCAGGCAATGCGGCCGGTTCTTGATCTGATGCAGACGATCCCGACATTCGTCTATCTGATCCCGACCCTGATCCTGTTCGGGCTTGGTGTTGTACCCGGTCTTATTTCGACCGTGATCTTTGCCATCGCGGCTCCGATCCGCCTGACCCATCTTGGGATTTCCAATACCCCCAAGGCGCTTCTGGAAGCCGGGGAAAGCTTTGGCTGTACGCCGCGCCAGTTGCTGTTCAAGGTGGAGTTGCCATCGGCCATGCCATCGATCATGGCGGGGCTGACGCAATGTATCATGCTGTCGCTCTCCATGGTGGTGATTGCCGCCCTTGTCGGTGCGGATGGTCTGGGCAAGCCGGTTGTGCGCGCGCTGAATACCGTGAATGTCGCGCAAGGGTTTGAAGCCGGTCTTGCGATTGTGATCCTTGCCATCGTGCTTGATCGCATCTGCCGTCGTGACAACAACGAAACTTCGGGGCAGTGATCATGAGCAATGCTGTTGAATTCGATAATATCGACGTGATCTTTGGCAATCGTCAGGCAGAATCCCTTAAGCTGCTCGACGAAGGCAAAACCCGCGAAGAGATTGCGGCAGCCACCAACAATGTACTTGGTGTTGCCGATGTCAGCTTTGACGTCCCTGAAGGCGAAATTTGCGTCCTGATGGGGCTTTCGGGATCGGGCAAATCATCGCTTCTGCGCTGTGTGAACGGGCTCAATGCGGTATCGCGCGGATCGCTTCGCGTTCGGGCCGGTGAAGACATGGTCGATGTCACCAGCTGTGATTCCACAACGTTGCGCAATCTTCGGCGCAAAAGTGTCGCCATGGTCTTCCAGCAATTTGGCCTGTTCCCGTGGCGCACGGTTGAAGACAATGTCGGCTTTGGTCTTGAACTGGGTGGCATGGGGCCTGCGGAACGCCATGATATCGTGCGCGAAAAGCTTGCCCTTGTCGGGCTCGATCAATGGGCGACCAAATATGCCCACGAACTGTCGGGCGGCATGCAACAGCGTGTCGGCCTTGCCCGCGCCTTTGCCACCGATGCGCCGATCCTTCTGATGGATGAGCCGTTCTCGGCCCTCGATCCGCTGATCCGTAACCGTCTGCAGGACGAGTTGCTTGATCTTCAGGAAAAGCTCAACAAGACCATCCTGTTTGTCAGCCATGACCTTGATGAAGCCATGAAACTTGGCAATTCGATTGCCATCATGGAAGGCGGTTATGTCGTGCAGCATGGCACGCCCGAAGACATCGCCCTGCGCCCGGCAAATGATTATGTGGCCGACTTTGTTGCCCATATGAACCCGGTCAATATCCTGCGCGGTCGTGCGATCATGCATCGCATCAGTCGTGATCAGAAAGCCGGCGTTGGTGAGCTGATGCTTGAAGATGCCACCATCCGCGTGACCTTGCAGGACGGCGTTGTACGATCTGCCAATAATGGCGAACGCGGCGAGCTCAAGCTGATCAATTATGATGGTACCCTGCCCAGCGAACTGGATGCGACCGACAACTCGATTGTCTTTGTCGCACGGGATGATGTGCTGCTGAAGGATCTGATTGATATGCGCTCTATCACCCAGAACCCGGTCATCCTGACCCGCGATGGTAAGGTATCGGGCACACTGGGCCGCAAGGAGTTCTTTGACAGTCTGACCCAGACGTCCTCTGTGGCGGATTGATCATCGGCGAATAAAACTCATCGATAGAAAGGCGGCCTTTATTGAGGTCGCCTTTTTTGTCTCACAAACGCCCCTTGTTTGCGTCCTTCTGTAAACAGCGTGTGATGAGAGGTAACGATGGCGCAACTAACCGATTTGCAATTACGGGGCCTGGCATCTGCTGAGCTTGGCGCGGGTGTCGAGCTGGATGCGGATTTTGTAGATCCCTACCCTGATGCGGCGTGCTGGGGATGGGCATTGTGTGGCGGCCCCAGTGCCCATGGCAATGCCGAACCGGCCGAGATTTTTGACCGTGCCATTGCCCGCAATGCGGCGGGCATCATGACCGGGCTTCGTGACGGGTTTGCCGATTGGGTCCATGTGGCATTTCATGCCAATGCCGCGGCGAACAATCAGGCCGCCGTCATTGCCGAGAATTTCAACCGCGCGATCATTGAGCTTGATGAAAATGCCGAACGGGCCTGTCGTCTGGCCTTTGCCAAGCTGTGCATCATCGTCAATGGTCTGACCCCGGCCGTTGCCCCGACCAACTACAAAATCGTCATGGCATCGGATCACTGGTATAGCTGGGAACACTGGTCGCTGGGGCTTTGCAACAATATCGCCGCCCCGGAAAATCCGGCATGGCAATATACCCAGCGCGATGCGGGCGTGAACCCGGTCAACACCCGATCAGACGAGGTCTGGGGTGATCATCCGATCCTGACGGAGATCTATGTTACGGAATTGCATGACGGGCATCTGACTTATTTGCAGCATGCCCAAGGCTGGCCCGCAGCAGTGGCACCCTCGGCAGGCGATCCACCACCGTCGCCCCATCCAGGTCCACTACCATCGCCGGATGATCCACCGCCCCTGACCCTGCCACCGGCAAGTGGCGATGACAGTGTGGCACCTGCGAGCGGTGCAGACGCAAGCTCAACGACCAGCAGCCCATCATCAGGCGACGATCAGGTCACTTGACCGGAATCATCCACCCGTGACCGGCGGAAACAGGGCGATTTCGGTGGCCTTGGTGAGGTCGGTTTCGGGGGTGGCGTATTCCTGATCAACGGCGACGCGAATGATCGCCGGATCCGCCAGGGCGTTGGCGAAGTTTTCGCCGCGTCCAGGCAGCCATGCCAGAAGATCGGCAACGTTCGAGATGGTTTCGGGAAGATCAATATCTTCCTCGGCAAAGCCGATGCGGTCCTTGACCCACGAAAAATAGATCAGCTTCATTTCTTGTCCTGACAGCAAACTTCAATTTGCCCGCATGCTTGCGCAAGACCCTGCCCGCTGGCAAGTCCCAATGACGTGATTGGGGCAACTATGGATAAACAAAATAACCACTCGGGGCCGCATCAAGGCGTGCGGTCAGGTTTTCGATAAAGAACCGTTCGGCCCGGCTGAGCGACATGCGCGGGTTGGTCACAAGGTAAATATCAATCGCCGGCGGCTCGATATAGGGCGGCAGGCGCCAAAGCTGACCCCGTTCGGTTGCACTTTGCACAACGTGAATCGGCAGTGGCCCGATGCCCAGCCCGGCATTGATCAGACGCCGGACTTCTTCAAGGTGCGGACTGACCGCGACGACCTTGCCCTTCATGCCTTCCTGCGCGCGCAGAACTGCTACCGGGGCCAGTGCATCGCTTAGCTGGTCGGTTGCGAAGGACACAAAGGCCTCGCTGCGCAAATCGGCCAGTGTCAGATCCTTTTTGCCAAACAGATGATGGGTCGGGCCACAAAAGAAGCCGAAATGTTCGCGATAAAGCCGGCGATATTCCAGTCTCGGATGGCGTTCTTTGACGAGACAAATGCCAAAACTGGCCTGCTGTGAAAGCACCTGATCAACCACATTGACCGAGGTCGCGACATCGATTTCATAGGTCACTTCCGGATGGGCACGATTGAATTCAAAAAGCGCATCATCAAGCGGCGGAAAGACGACGTGACTGGCCAGCCACATGTGCAAATGCCCGGTCAGCTGATTGCCGCTGTCTGACATCACGTCCGACAGACGGCGGATCGCACCGCAGATTTCACGACATTCATGATAAAGCGCCAATCCCTGCTCGGTGACTTCGAACCGGCCACGTTCACGGTCAATCAGGCGCGCGCCAATCTGATCTTCAAGCCGTTTCAGCGCGTTGCTGACACTGGGCTGGCGCAACAACAGCCGGTTGGCCGCCCCGGTAATCGAGCGTTCCTCGACAATAACGGTGAAGGTATGGAGCAAATTCCAGTCGAACTGGCGACGCATTAACTCGTTCATCTTGCGGGCCTTTTTGCATGTAGCGATCAAACGCATAGTTATCGGCTATGAGTTCTATTCTACTTATCTATTTGCGCTATATGCAAGTCTGGGTTGGAATAGCTCCAACATATTCTTCACGGCCAAATAACCGGGTGCGGCATTGACCGCAGACAATAACGGGAGGCACAAATGGCCGCAGATATCGCCGGAGCCCGCAGGACTCCGTGGTTACTGCTATCACCATCACTGGCAACCATCAGCCTGCTGCTGATCGTGCCAATGCTGTTCATTGTCGTTTATTCATTCTGGTTGCGTACGTCGACCGGCGCGGATCAGGTCGGCTTTTATCTGGATAACTGGATTGAAGTGCTGGGTGATCGTTTTTATCGTGACATCCTGTTCCAGACCATTCTGATCGCCTTTTACACCACGGTTATTTGCGCGCTTGTCGGCTATATCCCGGCCTATTTTGTTGCCAATACACGCATGAAGTCGAAGGCGTTTTTGTTGCTGTTGCTGATGCTGCCCTTCTGGATCAGCTACATCATCCGCACCATGTCGTGGATCAACATTCTGGGCACATCCGGCGCACTGAATACGATTTTGTTATCGATGGGCATCATCGATGACCCGATCCAGATGCTTTATAACCAGCAGACCGTGGTTCTGGGCCTTGTGCATTATCTGCTGCCTTTCATGATCCTGAACGTCTATGTCAGCCTGGATGGCATCGACAAGAACCTGACCGAAGCGGCCCAAAGCCTTGGCTGCACGGGTTTTCAGGCCTTCCGCGAAGTCACTCTACCGCTATCGCTCCCGGGGCTGGCAGCCGGATCTTTGCTGTGCTTTGTGCTGGCTGCGGGCACCTATATCACCCCGATCGTTCTCGGCGGGCCGCGTGATGCCATGTTCGCCAACCTTGTGTTTGAAGCCATCGTGACACAGCTCAACTGGCCGCTTGGCTCCGCGCTTTCGCTCGTCCTGCTGGCCCTTCTGGGGGCACTGGTCGTCATCTACACCCGCTATCTCGGCATCGATCAGATCGCCAAGAGCTTCAAATAAGGGAGAGATATGATGATGTCCGGTTGGTCAGCAATCCGAATTGCCACGATCCTTGTTTATCTGTTCCTGTTTGCGCCGGTGGCGGTTGTCATCCTGTTGGCCTTTAACGCCAATCAGTTCGGCAGCTTCCCGATCGAAGGTTTTTCCTTCCGCTGGTTTGAAGCGCTTTGGAACAATGATGCCATTGTGCGGGCTTTCAAGACGTCGCTGTTGCTTGGCGTGCTCACAGCAGCCATTTCCACGACGCTTGGGACCCTCGCAGCACTTGCCATGGTCAGATACGATTTCCCGGGAAAACGGACTATTTCAACCCTTTTGGTTGCCCCAATCCTGATCCCGGAAGTCGTTCTGGCCGTGGCACTCCTGCTGTTTTTGCAGTTCCTGTCCATGCCCAAAAGCTTCGGGCTTCTTTTGATGGGCCATGTGGTCTTTACCCTGCCCTTTGTGGTGCTGGTGGTTCAGGCGCGGCTTGTCTCCATCCGCCGCGATGTCGAAGAAGCCGCCATGAGCCTTGGCGCAACCCCGGTGCAGACCTTCTTTGAAGTGACCTTGCCGCTGATGTTGCCTGCCGTCATGGCCGGGATGCTGTTTGCCTTTACGATTTCATTTGATGACATCACCGGCACCCTGTTCTGGAAGCCGGGCGGTGTTGAAACCGTCCCGACGCAGATCTTTGCCATGCTGCGCAACTCCATCAGCCCGGAAATCAACGCCCTTGGTGCTGTGATGGTGATCTTCACCATTGCCCTGCCGCTGGTTGCGGCATCGATTGCGCGCGTCATGGCGATGCGCAAGGCCGGGGCATCAAAATAGACAGAGCAAACAACGAAGATTTTTGCAAAACGCGGGTCACCGCCAAGAACAAAAACAACACGACAAATTCAACGACCAAGAACAAGACCGATCAACGGATATATCGTTTTATCAGGAGGCCTTAAATGGACGATACCAAACGTTATGAACGCCTACTTACCCGTTTCCGCGACGGCGACATCAGCCGTCGTACTTTCCTGACCGCACTGGGTGCAGCCGGTGTTACTGCCGGCATCACCGGCGGCCCGATGGGCATGCTGGCCCGCAAGGCGATGGCAGCAACCCCGGAACAGGTCCGTTTTGACGGCTGGGGCGGCGTTGTTTCCGAAGCATTCGAGAAACATGCCTTTGCGCCCTACACCGCGAAAACCGGCATTGATGTGGTTTCGGGCACCTTTGGTGGTGCGGATGAATATATCGCGCGTGTCAAAGCCAGCCAGCCGGGTGAATTCAACCTCGCCCATCTTTCGGGCGTGTTTGACTATGCGCGTTATCACGGCCTGGAGCTGACTTCGGAACTGAACGAAGCCAATATCCCGAACCTTGCAAATGTGATCCCGACCCTGGTCGAGCCGCTGCGCAAGATCACCGGCGGTACGATTTCGGCGGTTCCGTATGACTATGGCACCACCGGCATTGCCTATAACCGCAAATATATCAGCGACGCCGAAGCCAAGGCCAAGGGTGCGAAGCTGATGGTCGATGAAGCCTATAAAGGCAAAATCGGCGGCTGGGGCGAATGGAAAACCCGTATCTGGTACGGCGCGCTTCAGTCCGATCAGGATCCGAACAACATCAAGGACATCGATGCGGTTTGGGACATGATCCGTGCACACCGTGACCTGGCACTGAAATACTGGTCCTCGGGCGCGGAACTGATGAGCCTTCTGGCCGAAGAAGAAATCTATGTCACCGAAGGCTGGTCTGGCCGCATCAAGGCGCTGCAGGATCAGGGCCATGACATTGGCTATCTTGATCCGGCTGGTGGTCTTGGCTGGCAGGAATGCCTGTTCGTGCTGCGTGGCAGCCCGATGGCCGCCTGTGAAGAGCTTCTGAACTTCATGCTGGAACCGGAAGTGGCGATCGCCGTCGCCGAAGGTCAGAGCTATCCGCCGGCCCTTGATCCGCAGAAGATCGATCTGGGTGAAATCATCCCGACCCTGCCGGCATTTGACCCGACCGGTACGCTGTCCTCGCTCAGCTTCTTCGATCCGGCGTATTGGAACGAAAACGAAGGTGAATGGTCGAAAACCTTCTCTCGTGTGCAGCGCGGCTACTAAGCCCCGCCTGCATATCGGAAACTGTGTTCTGGCCCAACGCGTTGGGCCAGAACACCTTAGCCGCCAGTCGTCAGGTGCGGCCCCATTCAGACAGGGACTTTAACAATGGCAGACACAAACAACGCCGTTGAACTGCAAAATGTCGTCAAACGGTATGGTGAATTCACCGCAGTGAAACGCATCGATTTGACCGTTCCCGACAACAGCTTTGTGACTTTCCTTGGCCCGTCGGGCTGTGGCAAGACGACAACGCTGCGCATGATTGCGGGTCTGACCGACATTACCGAAGGCGATCTGATGATCCGCGGCAAACGGGTCAACAGCCTGCCGATCCACAAGCGTAATCTGGGCCTTGTGTTTCAGAACTATGCCCTGTTCCCGCACAAGACGATTTTTGACAACATCGCCTTTGGCCTGAAATACCGCAAGGTTTCCAAGGCCGACATTGCAGACAAGGTCAACAAGGCACTTTATCTTGTTCAGTTGCCCCATGTCGCAGACCGTTACCCCAATCAGCTTTCCGGTGGCCAGCAGCAGCGCATTGCGCTGGCGCGTGCGATTGTGATTGAACCCGACGTCTTGCTGCTTGATGAACCGCTTTCGGCCCTTGATGCCAATCTGCGCGAAGAAATGCGTGTGGAGCTTAAACGCATTCAGCGCGAACTTGGTGTTGCCACGGTCTTTGTCACCCATGACCAGTCCGAAGCCCTTGCCATGTCTGACAAGCTGGTTGTCATGAATAACGGCTTTGTCGAACAGGAAGGCGCACCCGAAGAAGTTTACAACAATCCGGCATCGGCCTTTGTTGCGGATTTCCTTGGACATTCCAATATCATTGCTGCCAACCTTGGCAGCCCGGATGCCGCCTTTACCAAGGTCGCGCTTGAAAGTGGTGAAACATTGCTGACCACTGACGAGCAGACCGTAAAGGCCAAAGGATCGAAAGACGTTCGGGCCGTGATCCGGGCCGAAAAAATTGATCTTTCCGAACAGAACGGCGCCACCGATGGTGTGATTGCCATTCCCGGCAAGGTCAAAACAGTTGACTATCTGGGCCAACAGGCCCGTTACTTTGTCGAGGCCAATGGCCGCGACTGGCAGGTCATCAATCCGATTGATACCCACCCCCATCAGGAAGGGGCGGATATATTCATGCATATCGCCGCCCGTAATTGTGTGTTGTTACCCGGCCATCAGGACTGATCGTCCCTTTGCAGCCGGTTCAGGAGAGCCACCAGAAATGACGCATGCCCCCAAAAGCTCTGTCGGACATAACCGGGAGTCCCGTCTGTTTTATCAAAGCCGGTCCCGCCGCCCGCTGATCGACCGATCAGAAGGCGTCTATATGTGGGATGTGGACGGCAAACGCTATATCGATGCGTCGAGCGGTGCCATGGTCAGCAATATCGGCCACAGCGACCCGCGCGTTGTTGCCGCCATGATGAAGCAGCTTGAAAAGGCAAGCTTCGCCTATCGCCTGCATTTCGAAAATGACGCGGCCGAAGATCTGGCCATCCGTCTTGCAGAACGTGCACCGGGCGATCTTGAACGCGTGTTCTTT
Organism: Thalassospira sp. ABL2_045; assembly: GCF_056161285.1. Taxonomy (NCBI): domain Bacteria; kingdom Pseudomonadati; phylum Pseudomonadota; class Alphaproteobacteria; order Rhodospirillales; family Thalassospiraceae; genus Thalassospira; species Thalassospira sp. ABL2_045. The sequence continues at coordinate 302,053 of NZ_JBSWYV010000004.1, forward strand.
GTTTCGGGCGGGTCCGAGGCGGTTGAAAGCTGCATCAAGCTTGCCCGCCAGTACGCACTTGCCAATGGCGAGCCACAGCGCACGAAAGTCATTTCACGTTTTCCAAGCTACCATGGCGCCACACTGGGCGCGCTGGCCGTCACCGGCTATACGCCGATGCATGCGCCATTCGCGCCGATGATGGTTGATCAGCCGAAAATTCCGGCCCCGACATGTTATCTGGATCGCGATGATCTGAGCGATCATGAGCGCGGCATCAAATATGCCAATATGCTTGAAGCCGAAATCATCAAACAGGGTCCGGAAACCGTTCTTGGTTTCATCATGGAACCGGTTGGCGGGGCTGCGACCGGTGCACTCGTTGCCCCGGACAGCTACTATGGCCGCATCCGCGAGATTTGCGATCAGTACGGCATTCTTCTGATCTATGACGAGGTCATGACCGGTGCCGGTCGTACCGGCAAATATTTCGCTGCAGAACATTGGGGCATCACGCCCGATATCCTGGCGGTGTCCAAAGGTCTGGCTGCGGGTTATGCACCGCTCGGTGCGATGATTGCGCCTGATCGTATCGTTGGTCCGGTTCTCGATAATGGCGGGTTCATTCACGGCTATACCTATGCCGGGAACCCGTTGGCGTGTGCTGCCGGCAATGCCGTCCTTGATGTGATTGACGAGGACAATCTGCTTGAAAATGCCGCGACCAATGGTGCGGCACTCAAGGATGAATTGACCAAGCTTGCCGAAGACTTCCCGATGATCGGTGATGTCCGCGGCAAGGGATTGTTGCTGGCCATGGAACTGGTCAAGGACCGCAACAGCATGGAACCGCTTGAGCCCAAGCATATGGCAGCAGCCCGCCTGGTGGATATCGCCTATGACATGGGGCTGATCATTTACTGGCGCCGCACACGTGGCGGTTATCGCGGTGATCATGTCATGATCTGCCCGCCGATGATCATCACCAAGGAGCAGTTTGACGATATTCTGGTGCCGCTGCGCAAGGCACTGACGGAACTACAAGACGAACTCGTGATCGCAGGAGCCTTCGCATGAGCCGCAAAGTCATCATCACCTGTGCGGTTACAGGATCGGTTCATACGCCGTCCATGAGCCCGAACCTGCCGGTGACCCCCGATGAAATCGCCCAGCAGGCGATTGATGCCGCCAATGCAGGCGCATCGATCCTGCATCTGCATGCACGTGATCCCGAAACCGGTTTTCCAAGCCCGGATCCGGATGTATTCATGCAGTTCCTGCCAAAGATCAAGGCAGCGACCAATGCAGTGATCAACATTTCCACCGGTGGCGGCATGAACATGAATGTGCGTGACCGTATCCGGGCTGCGCGCGAAGCCGCACCGGAAATGGCGTCGCTTAATATGGGTACGATGAATTTCGGCCTGTTCCCGGCGCTTGGCGGACGTACCGAATGGAAACATGACTGGGAACCGGAATTCCTTGAAAGCAGCCGTGACTTTGTTTTCAAGAATACGTTTTCAGACATCGAAACCATTCTGGCCGATCTGGGTGAAGCCAATGGCACCCGGTTCGAGTTCGAATGCTATGACGTTGGCCATCTTTATACCCTGGCGCATTTTGTTGATCGCGGCCTGATCAAGGGGCCGATCTTCATTCAGTTCGTGTTGGGCATTCTGGGCGGCATCGGGGCCGATCCCGACAACCTGGCCCATCTGAAACGCACTGCAGACAAGCTGTTTGGCGATCAGTACCAGTTTTCTGTTCTGGGTGCGGGACGCCATCAGATGCCGCTTGGCAGCATGTCGGCCGCCATGGGCGGCAATGTGCGGGTCGGGCTTGAGGACAACCTTTATATCAAAAAGGGCGAACTCGCGCCGGACAACGCATCGCAAGTGCGCAAAATCCGCGAAGTGCTTGACGGGTTGTCGCTTGAAATCGCCACCCCGGACGAAGCGCGCGCAATTCTCGGCCTGAAAGGCGGCGACAAAGTCGCCTTTTAGGAACGGGATCAGACAACCGAACGACGACGCCACAACCGTTTGACCACATGATGTGAAAGGCGGCAACGATGATGCATGCCTATTTCTCAGACGATCAGCTTCGCCATCACGGCAAGACCTTCATTGTCGCGGGCGAGAAAAAGCCGATCCCCGAAGTCCCGGAACGTGCGGAAATTCTGCACCGTGCGGTCGCGCGTCTGGGTCTTGATCTTCATGCCCCCGATGACGCTGGACTGGCCCCGATTGCCGCCATTCACGATGCGCAATATCTGAACTTCCTGCAGACCATTCATGATGAATGGCAGGATGTCGGCGGGGCCGAGCAGGTCATTCCAAACATCCACCCGTTTGATCGCAATGGCCCCTACCCGCGTCACCCTGCTGGGAAGGCTGGCTTTCACCTTGGCGATACGTCCTGCCCGGTCTCAACCACCACATGGCATTCGGCCTATGCCAGCGCGCAAACCGCGATTGCCGCCGTCCGTCATGTTCGTGATCAGGGTGCCAACACGGCCTATGCCCTGTGCCGTCCGCCCGGGCACCATGCGAGTAGCAATATCGCAGGCGGCTTTTGTTATCTGAATAACAGTGCGATTGCCGCCCAGGAGCTGCGCACCAAGTATGATCGTGTGGCGATCCTTGATGTCGATCTGCACCATGGCAACGGCACCCAGCATATATTCTATGACCGCTCAGACGTCATGACCCTGTCGATCCATGCCGACCCCATGGATTTCTATCCATTCTATTGGGGGCATGCCGAAGAATGCGGCGAAAAGGACGGACTTGGTTTTAACCATAATCAACCCCTGCCGCTTGGCAGCGGTGATGATGTGTTCCTCGATGCGCTTGATCGGTCGATGACCAAGATTGATGATTTCGGTGCGCACGCGGTTGTCATTGCGCTTGGCCTTGATGCATCACGCGATGATCCGTTTGGCGGACTGACAGTCAGCCCCGATGGTTTTGCCCGGATCGGCGAAAAAATCGGCACCCTTTCCTGCCCGACGGTTCTCGTGCAGGAAGGTGGTTATGTTAGTGAAACTCTTGCAGAAAACCTTTATCAATTTATCAGCGGCTTTGGCGCTACCACCAAGACCAACACGATTTAAGAAGGCCCCACATGACCCATTCAGACATCCTGATTATCGGCGGCGGCATCGCCGGAATGTCAGCAGCATTCTTTTTGGCCAAGGCGGGTAAATCCGTCACCGTTCTCGAACGTGAAGACCAGCCGGGCTATCATAGCACCGGTCGGTCTGCGGCCCTTTATAGCGAGACCTATGGCCCGAAAATCATCCGCAAGATGTCAACCGCCAGCCGGGCCTTCTTCATCACGCCCCCGGACGGGTTTAGCGAAAACCCGATCCTGACCCCGCGCGGCATTATCATGACCGCAGCACCGGGCGAAGAAGCCCAATTGGATGCCATTCTGACCGAAGGCCGGGCGAACGGTGCGAACTTTGTTGAACTGACGCCAGCTGAGCTTAAGGAAATCATTCCGGTTATCCATACCGACCGGGTCGCCAAGGCGGCCCATGAGCCGGATGCCATGGACATTGATGTGCATGCGCTTCACTGGGGCTTTATTCGCCAGTTCAAAGCACTTGGCGGTACGGTCATCACCAAGGCCTATGTCAGCGAGGTGAACAAATCAAACAGCAAATGGCAGGTCACACTGGCGAAGGGTGATATTTACAGCGCTGATATCGTCGTCAATGCTGCGGGGGCCTGGGCTGACGACATTGCCACCAAGGCCGGCATCAAACCGCTTGGCATTGTGCCAAAACGCCGTACGGCAGTGATGGTCGATGTGCCGGCAGACGTGAAACCGCATGGCTGGCCGCTGGTCGCAAGCCTTGATGAAACGCTTTATTTCAAGGAAGACGCTGGTCGTTTGCTGGTGTCACCGGCCGACACAACGCCGACCGAACCGCATGACGTGCAGCCCGAAGAACTTGATATCGCGATTACCATTGATCGCCTGATGACGGCGACCAGCATCGAGGTGCGCCGCCCCGGTGAAAGCTGGGCCGGATTGCGCAGCTTCTTTGCCGATGGGGATCCGGTATCAAGCTTTGATCCGGCAGATGACAGTTTCTATTGGCTGGCGGGCCAAGGCGGTTACGGCATTCAGACCGCCCCGGCAATGGGCGAATATGCCGCAAGTATCATCACCGGAAACGGTGTCCCGCCGCAGATGGAAAAACTTGGCATTACAACAGATGCCCTGTCCGCCACCCGCCCCACCCTTGTCAGCGGCAAATAAGCGTCGGCATCGACCGATCAGGAGAAAGACCAATGAGCCAGTTTGATCGTGCAGCCTTGCGTGAAGCTGTATCAAAGCGCACCCAAAGTGCGATTGATGATTTGTCCGCGCTGGTGCGCCATGAAAGCCTGCTTGGTAACGAAGCATCTGCACAAGGTTGGATTTCCGACAAGTTTGCTGCCATGGGCCTCGATGTCGAACGGGTCAAGATTGATATCGATGCCTTACGCGATCAGCCGGGCTTTTCCCCGCCGGTGATTGACGGTTATGACGGGCGTGAAAACGTTATTGGCCTGCACCGTCCGCAAAACCCGACGGGCCGCAGCCTGATCCTCAATGGTCATATGGATGTTGTCCCGACCGGCCCCGCCGAACAATGGCGCCATGGGCCTTTCACCCCGCATGTCGAGGATGACTGGATTTACGGCCGTGGTGCGGGTGATATGAAGGCCGGTATCATCGCCTATTGCCAGGCAATTCAGGCGCTGCACGATATCGGGCTTGAACCGGCCGCCCCGGTTACCCTGCAATCGGTGATCGAGGAAGAATGTACCGGCAACGGAGCGCTGGCCTGCCTGCATGCCGGGTACAAGGCCGACTGCGCTATCATTCCCGAACCGTTTAACCAGACCCTGATGACCGCCCAACTTGGTGTCATGTGGTTCCAGATCCATGTATCGGGCAGCCCGGCGCATGTTCTTGATACCTCGGCGGGCAGCAATGCCATTGAGTCCGCCTTTGGGTTCTTTGAAACCCTGAAGGAAGTCGAGGAAATCTGGAACCATCCGACCCATCGCCACGGCGCGTTTGGTGCGCATGTCCATCCGGTGAACTTCAATCTGGGCAAGATTGAAGGCGGCGAATGGGCATCCACCGTACCGCCAGTTTGCACGGCGGATATCCGTGTTGGTTTCTATCCGGGCATGGAACTTGAAAAGGTCCGTGAAACCATCGAGGCCGTCAAAAAAAGCGCGCTTGAAAACCACCCGGCCTGCAAAGGGGCCAAGATCGAGATCACCTATCGCGGTTTCCAGGCCGAGGGATGCGAGATGGATATTAATCATCCGATGATGTCCATGATCGGCGACATTCATCAGGAAGTGACGGGCAATGAGATCAAAAACCTTGCCTCGACCGCGACGACCGATGCGCGCTTCTTCCAGATCTATGGCAACATCCCGGCCACCTGTTATGGTCCCAAGGCCGAACGCATTCACGGGATTGATGAACGGGTTTCGATTGCCTCGATGATGGAAGTCACCGAGGTGCTTGCCCTGTTCATTGCCGACTGGTGTGGCGTGCAAAAGCATGCTAGCTAATCGTCATTATTAAATAAATTATCCAATTGAATCCGAAGGAGAACTTCATGAGCATTCAGCGTCTTCACACCGGCCCGCGCATGAGCCAGGCCGTTGTCCACGGCAACACCATCTATCTGGCCGGTCAGGTTGGTAACCCCGACAGCGACATCACCAACCAGACCAAGGAATGCCTTGAAAAGGTTGATACCCTTCTGGCTGAATGTGGCTCAAACAAGGAAAACATCCTGTCGACCACCATCTGGCTTGCCGACATGAAAGACTTTGCTGCGATGAACGCAGTTTGGGATGCATGGGTCCCGCAGGGTCACACCCCGGGTCGCGCGTGCGGCGAAGCAAAGCTTGCCACCCCGGATTACCTGGTTGAATTCATCGTGATCGCGGCCAAGCCGTAAGTCGCTTTGACACATCAGAAAAAACGCCTGACACGGGAAACCGGTCAGGCGTTTTTCATTTGTAGGGCAATCTGAAACTATTCCCGGTCCTCTCGGGTGACGATCAGCGATGTGGCTTCTAGCGTTCTGTGCACCGGGCATTTATCGGCAATCTCGACCAAACGTTTCCGGGTAGCGTCATCCAGATCACCGGTAAACCGAATGATGCGCTCGAACCGATCAATCTTGCCGCCTTTTGCCGTATGCTGCTCACCACATTCCGCGCAATCATCGGCGTGAACTTTCTGATGCAGGACTTCGGCCCGGATAGAATCAACATCGATCCCCTTATGGTCGGCATACATCCGGATCGTCATCACCGTGCAACTGCCAAGGGCGGTCGACAGATAATCATAGGGCGATGGCCCGCTATCCAGCCCGCCGACCTTTTCCGGTTCATCCGCCAGCAGACGATGTGCGCCCGCCAGCACCATTGACTGGAACTTGCCCAAACCGGTTTCACGCACGATGACACCTTCGCTGACCTCCGGTGTACTTTCCTTGGCATCGGGCAGATAGCGTTTTGCCCATGCGGCAATCACGGACGCGGCGTACTGCGCATCATCGGGATCGCGCAGCAAATGATCGGCCTGATCAAGCGAGACAAAGCTTTTGGGGTGCTTGGCGGCATCAAAAATCTTGCCGGCATTTTCAATCCCGACCGTCTGATCAAGCGGCGCATGCATGACCAGAAGCGCCTTTTTCATCTTCGCCACCTGCGAAGACAAATCATAACCACCAAGGTCATCAACAAACTGCTTTCGGATCACGAACGGTCGACCGCCAAGACACACTTCTGCCTCACCCTTTTCGTGGATATCATCAAGATGATCGGCAAAGTTATGCGTGACATGCGCGACATCCGATGGCGCGCCAATCGTTGCGACTGCGGCTGCCTCCTTGATGCGGTCCGCCACGGCCAGCACCGCCGCACCGCCCAGGGAATGCCCGATCAGAAGTTTAGGGGCTTCGAATTCTTCGCGCAGGAAGTCGGCCGCGCGTTCGAGATCATCAAGGTTTGAGGTGAAGTTGGTCGAAGCAAAATCGCCGCCCGAGCCGCCCAAACCGGTGAAATCAAAGCGCAGCACGCCGATGCCTTCGACTGTCAGCGCCTCGGCAATTTTGCGGGCCGCGATCAGATCCTTGGTACAGGTGAAGCAATGCGCAAACAGGGCATAGGCCTTGACCGGCCCGGTCGGCAGATCAAGCCGTGCGGCCAGTTCGGCACCATGCGCCCCTTCAAATGTCAGCTTAATCGGTTTTCCGGGCATCTTAATCCTCCTGACCTTTGCGGGGTAAAATCATACTGCTATTTCAAATCACTGCCGATAGGATCGCATACAGGGTCGCACAGTAACACGGACAGTTCAGTGATGATTGTTCAAACCGAACGCACAATTTTGCGAGAAGCAAATCATGATGATGCGCCGTTCATTCTTCGATTGCTGAATGAACCGGGCTGGCTTCGGTTTATCGGTGATCGTGATGTTCATGATCTCGAGGCCGCGCGCAACTACATCGATCAACGTTTTCGCGAGATTTATGACAAGCTCGGCTTCGGGATGTGTGTTGCGCTGGAAAAACAAACCCAAAGCCCGATTGGCCTGATTGGCTTTGTAAAGCGCGAGACACTGGATGCCCCGGATATTGGCTACGCCGTGGCCGAGGCCCATCAGGGCAAAGGCTATGCCTATGAAGTCTGTTCCGCGCTGATTGATCATGGCTGGAACGCTTACGGGTTCGAGACGATTTATGGCTATTGCCTGCCGGACAATGTTGCTTCTGTGCGCATGCTCGAAAAGCTTGGCCTGACCTATCTGCGTGATCAGGATGTCAATCAAACCGGCGAAATGTGCAGGCTTTATAGGGCAACCCGGCCGTAAAGGCACATGGCACCCGCAAAACAAAACCCCGCAGTCTGATGATGCGGGGTTTTGAATTTCTAATTGCGCCGAATGCCGATCTTGCGCCCGACCCCGGACGGAGTTGGCAAATCCGCGTGGGCTTCCTTGATCTTGTTGAGCGTTTCCATGATGTCATCAGGGAACGAGGCCGATCGCCGTTCCTGCATATTGATATGCATGGTGATGATTTCATTGGTCGCGGCCAGCCAGCCCTCAGCGCCATGACGCATTTCGTGATACATGTGAATGCGCTTCTGGTCGCAATCAAGAACCTGGGTATGGATCACATAGGGATCACGTTCATGAATTTCGCGATCATAGGTCACATGCATTTCAAGCCCGAAGGTCGATCCGCCGCGCCGTTCGGGATAGGTATATCCCATCCCCACCGCATCCAGAAACGCCATCGATCCCAGATCAAATGCCACCACGTAATAGCCGACATTCATATGGCCATTGAAATCAATCCATTCGGGTTTGATATGCCCGCGAAAAGCTTCAAGTGGTTCGGGCGCAAACAGATCGGTGCTGATCATTTTTCGACGGCCTTTACCACCGCGACGGCTGCAACGAAATCTTCCAGCGAATGGCCAACCGATTTGAACACGGTGCATTCGCCGTCCGTTTCGCGGCCCTTGACCTGCCCGCGCGTCAGACCAAACAGATCGCCAATGATGTCGGATTTGGCAATGGCGCCGCTATCAATCGCCTGAACCACGTCACCGCCTTCGGCACTGGCCCCCTCGAAACTATCGACATAGATGCGGCATTTGGCCATGACCGCATCATCGGTTTCCCGCATGGTCGGCTTGAACGCGCCCACCAGATCAACATGGGTACCTTCGCGCAGCCAATCGCCACGCACCAGCGGTTCGGTCGAAAGGGTCGCGCACGAAATCAAATCGGCGGATTTACATGCGCCCTCCAGATCGTCCGTGCCCTTGGCATTGAAACCAAGTTCGGAAATCTCGGTGGCGAGTTTGGATGCCTTGTCGGCGTTGCGGTTCCAGATGGTGACGTTTTTGATCGGGCGGACCGATGCATGGGCCTTGATCAATTGCGGCGCCATCGCGCCGGATCCGACCATCACCATGTCACTGGCATCCTTGCGCGCCAGATAATCACAGGCCAGCGCGGACGCAGCGGCCGTGCGCCGTGTGGTCAGTTTGGTGCCATCAATGACAGCGGACGGCTGCCCGGTCACGGCATCCAGCAACACATAGGTTCCGGAAACCGCCGGCAGATTGCGCGCCGAGTTACCCGGCACAACAGCGGCGATTTTTACACCTGCCGCGCCATCCTTTTGCCAGGCTGGCATGATCAGGAAGGTTGCGTCATCCTCATTGCTGCGTTCCATGTTGAAATGACTGCGCAATGGTGCTTCGCAGCCTTGTTCAAACCCGTCGCGAAGGGCTTCGACCAGATCGCGGGGCGAGACAAATTTTTCGATATCGTCGGCAGTAATGAAACGCATGAGCCTTCCTGTAGAACTGTTTTTCATTTCAGTGCGGTAGCAGGCGTATTTTATACCACGTCGCAGCCCGCGCGTCACAGGAAGACCAGTAGTTTTTTATGCTGTTTTGAAGGGAAATCAGCGCGATTTACGGCAGCAAAAACCGTTTCAGCGTACCAAACAGCGACCCAGTGCCCAGAAACAGTTCCTCAAGCACGGTAAAGTGGTTCGCACCCCACGCCTTATAGACCGAAACCTTAAGCCCGGCACTGCCGCAATAGGCACCATAAGCATCGCTTTGACGCACGAATTCCGGGCTTTCATTGCCACCCACCACCACCATCAGGCGGGCATCCAACGGCACGGCATCAAGCATCGGTGAATTGTCCGCTGCCGATGCTTCATCAAGACGGATATCTTCGTTCAGCGTTGTATGGCGCACAGGTTCAAGATCGAACACACCGGAAATCGGCACGATCGCCTCAAACGGCATTTCGTCGCCAAGCGTTTCTGACCAGTCATGGGTGGCAAGGCGTGCGACAATCTGCCCACCGGCGGAATGTCCCGAAATCGAAATCCGGTCACGGTCGCCGTTAAATTCCTCGACATGCTGATAGATATAGGCGATGGCGCGCACCGCTTCTTCGGTAATCTCAGCCACCGTCACATCGGGACACAGATCATAATTCGGGCAGATGACTGTAAAGCCAGCCGCCACCAGATCACGTGCGACAAAGGCATAGTCCTTTTTGTCCTGACTGCGCCAATAGCCGCCATGGAAAAACACATGCACAGGGGCCCCCGGATCGGATGCCAGGAAGACATCCATGGTTTCCTTGGGTCCCTCGCCATAACGCACATCAATCTTGCCACCAAGCTGGCTTCTCGTCTCGTCGGACAGTTTCACGAACCGTTCAAAATGGGTCATGAAGTCCGGCACGGTTTCGCGCGGATTATATTGCCATTCAAGCTCTGCTGCAGTGAAACCGCCCCAAGCCATCAACACCTCGGATATCAGGGTTCAGATCAATTGTTCCCAATGATCTTTCTTCAGTTTTCTCCGGTTTGCAATCACTTCAAACGTTTGCACTGTTTTTCAACGTATGGCTGTAGTGTCGATAAACAAATGGCATGCACCAGTGACGCGTAGGCTTCCTAGTAATCAAGCCTGTACTGAACGCCAGCCTTGCTGTCGATTTCGGTGGTTTCGCTGGTGACACTGATGTTCGGGGTGACTTCAATTTCGACTTCGACACCGCTTGACCCCGGGGTGGATCCGGCCTTGGTACCGACATAGACGCCTTCGGTCAGGTATTTGCCGACCTTGACCTCTGGCCCGTCTTCACCGCCGCCAACACGCAAGACATCCGCACCGATAAAGCGTCGGATGCTTCCCACCACATCAAGGCCCGTGCCGCCGCCAGACAGTTCATTGAGCGCACTTGCCAACTGAACGGCTTCGACTGCAGACAGGCTGCCTTGTGACTTGCCAAACAGGACCTGCGACAGGATTTCGTCTTCGGGTAGCGACGGATTGGAAGACAACACAAGTTCAGGGTCACTTGACGGCCCCTGGAAACCAGCCGTCACGACCAGATCTTCGGTGGAATAGACCCCTTCGATATCGAGCATCGGATCCGGCGGTGACGCACCGGCAAAGGTAATCTGGGAATCCCGAATGACAAAGGTCTTGCCGATCACATCAAGCTGCCCACGGAGCGCGGACAATTGCCCGCTGATGCGCGGATCATCGGTGGCACCGGAAATATCAAGCCGCCCGCCCCACTCGGAATCAAGTCCCTTGCCCCGCACAAACAGGCGTCCCGGAATGTCTACCGTGACATCCAGATTGCCAACAAATCCCCCCTCAGCGTCGTCGGTTTCCTCGGTGGCTTCGGTGTCGGACGCATCAGGCAGGTTTTCAATTTCAATCGTCGGTACTGATTCCGGCAGAGCCAGGGTCAGATCGACTTCGCCGCGCAGAACCGACACTTTGCTTTGAATATCCGCCTCGGACTGTGAGCCGGTCACGCTGGTTTGCACATCGGCCCAGAATTGCAGTTCATCCTTGCGCGACAGGGCAACGTTGCGCAGATCAGCAGAGACGTCATAACGTACCTCTCCGCCATCAAGCAGATCAAGATCGACAGATGCCTCCGCTGCGCCATTGCCGCCGTCGGTTGCCGTAAAGGACGGGATGGAAAGGCCTGCCTGGTCAAAGGTGCCCTCAAGCGCCATCTGATCAAGGATGGTCCCGTATTCAAGGTTTTCATAGTGACCGCCGGCAAGGGATACGTCCCCGTTCCAGCGCACATCACCAAGCGTCCCGCTGACATCCAGCGCGAGCTTGATCTTGCCTGACACCTGATGATCCGGGGCCGGAACATAGGGCCAGAACTCGGCAATCTCTCCATTCAGACGTACGCGCGCCGATACCGGTGCTGAAAGGTCCGGGCTGAATTCCTGCTCAAGGACAGAAATGGCAAGCGGAACGGTGCCCTCCGCCGTCAGGGCATCGATATCGCCATTGCCAAGCGACGCCTGGCCGTTAAGTGTTCCGTCCGCAAGCGTGATATCAAGCAGCATTTCAAACGGCTTCAGATCGGCAACCGCCTTGGCCGTGATGCCTGAAATCCGGCCTTTGACCTCTGCTGTTGGCAAATTGCCGCGGGTTTCACGCAAGCGCGCATCGAGATTTGCCGTGCCGCTCAGCCCGTCATATCCGGAAATGCGGCCCCACGGGCCAAGATCAACGTCATTGAGATGAACCTCGCCGGAAATCGATCGTTGCTGGGCTTCCTGATCAAGGTTTGCCACCAGATGCCCGGTTCCAACCGTCAGGTCGGCAACAAGCTGCTGACGGCCATTTGCCCGCAAGACAAATTCCAACGGTTTGCGAAGCGCGATGCTCTGATCCCCGATGTTGGCATCAAACTGGCTGGCGGTGACGTTGATATCATCGCCAAGGGCGACATCCGCAACCAGATCTGTCGAAATCGGCACGTTGCCCTGATAAAGCCCGGCACCGTCCATCGTGATCGCAAGCGCATCCAGACCGCCTTCGACATCAAGGGCGACTTCATCAATCGCGATGGCACCGGTGATGATGTCACGCCCGTTCAGTTTGGCAGATATTTCCGGCGCGTCGAACGCGTTAGCAATCGTGGCATCAAGTTCGACATCCTCGATCATGGTCGGATTGGCATTATCGGTTTCGGCCATCCGAAGCCCCTTGGCAGATGCAGAGGCCGTAATGGTTTGACGGTCATTGTCCGGACGAAGCGCAATATCAGCAACCAGGGTCCCATTACCAAACCCGACACCAAACTGATCAAGCAGCTCGGCATCAAGGTTTGAAAGCGCAATATCACCGTGCATCGGAACGTTGTAATCCGGCAGGGTGATGTCACCAGAAAGCGCCAGATGCTGCCCATTAAGAGCGATGCCTTCAACGCGCAATTCGTCAGTTGGCAAGACGACATTGGCGGCAAGCTTGAACGCCCGGCTTTCCCACATGAAGTCCGCAGCATTGCCAAGCGACAAAACAGACTGTTCAGACCATGACATCTCGCTTGTCAGCACGATGTCCGAGAAGCTTTGCCCCGCGACATCAAGGCTTGGCACGCTGAGCTCAATCGTGCCCGGTGGGGCCGACAAGGCACCATCAAGGTTGGCCGTTAAGGTTGCCGGTTCAATTTCAAGACCAAGGTCGGGTGGCACAACACCCGGTGCGATATCGAGCTTGCTTTCAAGTGCCAGTTTCTCGAACGCGTCGGTGATATTCAGCTTCAGCGGGCCGTTAATCATCGCTGTTTGGAGGGCTATTACATCCACACTTAGATCAAGATCGGGCGTGAGCGCGACATTGCCTGTAATACGCGGTGCCTGCCCGATAATACGATCAAGATCCGAAATCCCGAATGCGGCCTGACTGGCGGAGACTTCAAGACCAGTTTCAAGGCCCTGTGCGTCCGACCATGTCAGATCGGGCAAGGCCACCTGCCCGCGCCCACTCAGATCAAGCCCCGAAATCGGTGCAAAAATCGCCAGATCACGGATTTCGGCCACAAGGTTTGAGGTGGAAACCACCAGATCTTCGTTCACATCCGCCTGCCCGCGCAGGGTGATGTCGGGTACGTTTATGGCCATATCCCGAACCGAGATATTGGCAAAATCCGGCGACATTTTCGCATCAAGGGTCAGGCTTTGTTCTGCACCAAGAAATGCGTCAAGCCCCGGATCATCCCAATTTGTCCCGGATGTCGACAAAGCCACGGCCGCCTGGACGGGGTCGTCAATGTCGTCCGTCGCAGGCCTATCACCCTGCAGGGTGACATCATCAATCTGGGATATGGGGGTTTTGACATCACGGCCATTGACGCGCACCGCAAGACCAGGCATCGCCAGATTGCCATTGGCTTTTACCGAAAGCCCAAGCTCCGACCAGGTTACTGCCCCATCCAAAAGCTCGGCCATTTCCGGATCAATATCGGCATTGATATCCGCCGTGATCTGGCTTTGATCAAGATCGATTGCGGTTGTGCCAGACAATGACAGGGCATTTGCCATCGCAATCGAAATGCGATCAAGAGCAAGGGTTTGGTCACCCTGATCAAATGCCCCGCCAATGCCGAGTTCGATGTTCTTGTGGAGGTTTTCCGGCAACTGTTCGGTAATGCGTTCCTGCGGGACAAGCCCGCCATCAAGGGCAAAGGCCAGAACATCTGATGACAGCTGCACGCCGATATCGCTTTGAAGCGATGCATAGCCGTCCGCTGAAAAATCAAGCGTCCCGCTCCAGTCATCAGCGGGGCCATCCCCCCGCAGCGCAACAGTAATATCGGTTGCGACACTCGGATCAACACCCGCCAAGGTCATGACCAACCCGTCGCGACCCAAGGCGCCATCAATCTCGGCAGACAGCCGTTCACGTGGCCCGTCAAAATCCAGATCCAGCTTGAGGCGATCCGTGCCGCCATCGCGGGGCTGCAAGTCCAGAAATGCTGTTGCAGACAGATTGCTACCAACCTTTGCCCGACCGTCGAGGGTATATAAAAAGCTGTTGCCCGTGATCTGATCAACGATGGCGATTTCGCCAAGATCAAGATCATCCAGCGCCACGGAAAGCGGCATGGAAAAACCACCACCGGACTGATCGTCTTCTTCGGGCGTTTCGGGCGCAGTACCATCTGGCAAAATGATATTTGCCGAAGCCACACCTACACGGTTGATCTGCAACTGACCGCCCAGAAGTGCCATTGGCGACCAATCGAACGCGACGTCATTGACATCAACATGCAGCCCGTCCGACGGCCGATCCATTATGAGGTGATCAAGCGTCAAACCGGTCCACAGACTGCCATCGATCCGGCCGAGTTCAAACGTACTGTCAGTCGCGGTCGAGACCGTTTCATTAATCATCGGGGTCGCCATGCGCAGGACCGGCCCCGTGCCGGCGATGGCAATCAGACCGGCAAGACCAAGTACAGTTCCGCCCAGGCCATAGGCGGCATAGCGCAGCCATTTCTTGGTGGATGGGCGCGGCTTGGAAGGCTTGGGTTCAATCGGTGACGACGTGTCAGACCTGGTCAAAATGCCTGCCCCAGACTGATATAGAATTGGAAATCATCATCAATGTTTTCGCGTTTATCAAGCGGCACGGCGACATCAAAGCGCAATGGACCGACCGCCGTGTAATAGCGGAAGCCAAGGCCGGCTGCCCATAGAAGACTGATGTCTTCGGGTTCAGACCGTGCATAAACATTCCCGCCTTCAATGAATGGCACGACGCCAAAGCTTTCGGTCACACGCGCCCGGAATTCGGCGCCAACTTCCAGTACGGATCGGCCACCCAGCGGATCATGTTCATCATCAAGCGGTCCGACCTTTTGGTATTCGTAACCGCGGATCGATCCGCCGCCACCAGAATAATAGCGTTTGTTCGATGGCAGACTGCCGCGTTCCTCGCCGATAATCGTGCCGGTGCGCGCACGCGCCGCAAAGACGTAGTCACCATCGTCGTCAAACGCCAGATATTGCGACCCGGCCAAAGAGACAGACGTGAAATTGGTGTCCTTGTCTGTCAGACCCATATAGGGCGAAACATTGATTTCAAAGCGGTTGCCCTCGGTCGGGTCAAGCGGATTGTCGGTATTGTCATGGCGCAGAATACCGCGCAGACCGGCAAGATAGAATTGCTCGTTCGGGGAATCTGAGCCGGTAAGATCGGAATATTCCGCCGTCACGCCAAAGGTGGTCGTCCAGTTTTCCCAAAGCGGACGTTCAATACCGACAAAGCTGTCAACCGTTGAGCCCTTATAGGCATCGGTGTCGTTGTTTTTGGCATCCGCCTCGGCAACAAAGGACTGACGGCGTTCCAGGAATTGCGGCTTCTTGAATTCGGCCGACATGCCCTGTTCAAGGCTTGAAACATCAACACCAAGCCGCAGCTTCTCCCCCCTGCCAAACAGGTTGCGGTGTTCCCAAAAGGCATTGGCCCCCGGCCCATCCGCGATCGAGAAGTTCACCCCGCCACCGATCGAGCGCATTTTGCGCTCAACCACATCAATTTCGACAGGCACTTCACCATTGTCATTTACCGGTCCGGCGACTTTGACAATCACACTGTCAAACAAGTTGCTTTGCGCCAGATCCCGGCGCGTGGTGCGGACCTGGTCGGGATGATATTGTTCGCCCGGCTCCCAGCTGTGATAGCCCGCGATAAAATCAGGATCGACATCCTCTGCCCCGTTCACCGTGATATCGCCAAACTTTGCCAGTGGCCCGGTATTGAAGGCGTAATTGATCGTGATCGTTTTTTGCGCGGTGTCGGCCAGAATGGTGCGTTTTCCCGCCTCAACAAGCGGATAACCCTGTTCGCGCAGGATATCGACGCCGTATTGTTCGCCCAGAATGATCGGCTCCGCCGTGGCGCGCTGACCGATTTCAAGACGGGTCTTTTCGAGTTCCTCGTCAGTCGCGTGGCGCTCGACCACCCGATCCGGACGGGTGATCACAAGATTGACGGCCGCAATCAAATAAGGCGTGCCGACATCGACAGTATAGGTCAAAACCAAGGGTGTTGGTTGAACCGTCGTTGTTTCAAGCGTGTCATCGCCCGCGTGCCCATCGACAGTATCTTCGCCAGCACCCTGGGCTGGCGTATCGGTTTCGGGCGCATCCTCTGATGGGCTGATTACAGGCTTTTCCTGGATATCAAAGGTGATCTGGCCGTCGTAAAAACCGCTGGATCGCAGCACCGCCTGAAAGCGTTCGATATCGTCTTCGGCACGACGCTGCAATCCGGCACGCGACGCGGTCGGGCGCGATTGCAGACGCTGTGCGGTACTGACCGAATTCAATGCCGCAATCAGGTTTTCTTCCTGCGTATCAATGCCGGTAATTTCGACGTCATAGGGAATGGTGGTTTGAAGATCGTTTTGAACGACGTCGCCGCCGTTGCCGTTACCGTTGCCCAGCCCCAGCAACCCGCCGCCTTCCTCGTCGGATGCGCATGCCGAAAGCATCGTGCCCGCCAGCAAGAGCGGGACAATAGCAGCACGGCGCCCGAAAGCCGGGAAAGTGCGAAGGATGTTCTTATTCAAACCATCGTGCCCTTGATCGGCCCGCCTTTCTGGCGGGTCATGACTGAACTTGTTTCGTTTGGACCTTGTTTTCCATATAGGTGCAAACGATCAGGATTATTAAATGTTTCAAAACAGCCTTTTGAAAACACCATATTTTTATTCGACGCATTGGTCGAGTGCGACCTGTGCCATGATCCATGAAAAAATGGCATGGCTATGAACGATAAATGCGCTTGTGAGATTTCAAGATTGAGCGTACCGGGAGTTGAAAGCAACAAGATTGCTTCACCCCACCGCAGGAGGTCCCCGCAGTGACTTCGACCCGAACCGATACTGTTATCATCCGCAATGCCATCTGTGCCGATCTTGATGGGCTTTGCGCCCTTGAGACCGGCAATTTCGACAGCGATCTGATCTCGCGCGCATCGTTTTCGCGCTTCCTGCGCCAAGCCAGTGCGCGTCTTCTGGTCGCCGATGCCGGTGATGCCGATCATCCTGATATTGTCGGGTATGGCTTGCTGTTGCTGCGTGCCAATGCGGTGACCGCGCGGATTTACTCACTGGCGATTGCAAAAGACTGGCGCGGCAAGGGTTTGGGGACGCAACTCCTCGCCGGGCTTGAAAACCTTGCGATGGATGCGGGATGCACGTGCATGCGCCTTGAAGTGCGTACTAGCAACAAAACCGCGCGCAACTTGTATGAACGACACGGCTATGCTCGAATTGCCGATCTTCCAGGCTATTACGAAGATGGCGGCGATGGCATCCGGCTTGAGCATGCGCTTTATGACGGCGAAGGCACTGTCACGCCAGCCGTTGCCACCGGCGCGCCGCTGATCCTTGTTGACCGTCTGTCGGATCAACGCTTTGCCGTATCAGGTGCGCGGGTTGTGCGGGTGCGCGACTATCTCGCCCTTGATCACGGGGTGCGTAACCGGCGTGTGATCAACCTGTGCCAGTCTTATGAGTATCTGTCGCGTGGCTATTATTGCAGCCTTCTGGCTGCGGCCCGGGCAGAGCGCGTCATTCCCGAGGCTGATGTTCTTTTGGATCTCAACTGGAAACGCCTGCAGAAAACCGCGCGTGCGGAACTGAGCCCGCAAATCATCGAGGCATTGGAAAAATCAGGCCAGACACCCGATCAGGCGCCAGAATATATCGACGTCTATTTCGGGCGCACGGCGAACAAGAAGTTCCGTCAGATTGGCGAACGCGCCTTTGATCAGTTCCGCTGCCCGATCCTGCGTTTGCATCTTAATCCGCAGGACCGCAGGATTTTGCGTGAAATCGAAGCCCCGTCGATCAACCAGCTTGATGACAGCAACCTTGCCGAGTTCGAGGCCGCCTTGCGTGCCTATCTCCGTGGTCGCGTGCGCAAACAGGGCAACGTCACCCCGCCGACCGCCCTTGTCGCCATTCTACATGACCCGGACGAAGTCCTGCCGCCATCTGATAAGGAAGCGCTTGCCAATTTCGTGCAGGCCGCATCCGACCTGGGGGCCAAGGCCGAACTGATCACGGCGAAGGATTTCCATCATCTTTCGGAATTTGATGCGCTGCTGATCCGCGAAACCACCGCCCTTGATCATCATACCTATCGCTTTGCCAAGCGCGCGGTAAAGGAAGGCATTCCGGTGATTGACGATCCGGACTCGATGCTGCGCTGTACCAACAAGGTCTATTTGGCCGAATTGCTGCGCACACACCGTATCCCGGCGCCCAAAAGTGCGATCTTTGACAAGCGTCGCATTGCCGAAATCGGCCAGCAATTCAGCTTCCCGTCGGTTCTGAAGGTGCCTGATGGTTGTTTCTCGCGCGGGGTGCGCAAGGTCAAATCGCCTGAACACCTCAATGAAGTTGCGACCGAGATGTTCAAGAATTCCGAACTTCTCGTCATTCAGGAATATGTCGAAACCACCTTTGACTGGCGAATTGGTGTTCTGGGCGGTGAAGCCATCTTTGCCAGCCGCTACTTCATGGCGCCAGGCCACTGGCAAATCGTCAAACATGAAGATGACGGCAAAAGCTTTGAGGAAGGCGGGTTTGAAACCCTGCCGGTCGAAGAAGCACCAGCTGACATCGTTGCGACAGCCCTTGCCTCTGCCCGCCTGATGGGCGATGGCCTTTATGGTGTGGACGTCAAGGAAACACCCTATGGCCCGATGGTGATCGAGGTGAATGACAACCCCAATATCGATGCCGGGGTCGAGGATGTGGTTCTGGGCATGGATTTGTATCGCCGGATCATTGCGCATCTTCTTGGCAAGATCGCACGACCATAAACTGATCACAGCGGATCGCAGACGAAGAGAAAGGCCGGGTATTTACCCGGCCTTTTTGTGGATAAAGACAGCGGCTTGCAGTTTGTCACGGCCATAGCGTGCCATCAGATCGAATTCGTGGCGCAGAATGGGCACGGACAGGCAATCGCTTCCGGTAAAGGGCTCATGGTCCTCGCCAATGTCAGGATCGCTGATATAGACAAACCGCTCATCAAAGCCCGACACCACCACCCAATGCGGGATCTTGTCCCCATAAATGCGGTACTGGCTGATCAGGACCAGTGCCATTTTGCCTTGTTTGGTGCGCTCTTCGATCTCGGCAATGCCAAACGGGCCGGTTGTGACCGGAATGCTGGCATCAAGCGCCTGACGGGCAAAGTCGTAATGCACCAGTTCGACCACTTCGCGGTTTTTGGGTTTGCGTACAGTATCGACAAAAAGCGGCCCATCGCGGCTGCTGAGTACTTCGGCGTCAAAGCCGCGCTTATGCGCTGCCAGCGCCAGCCCAAGCGGGCCGCACCCGCCATGCCCGGATGTCATGAAGATCGTAGTGGCTTCACGCCACAGCGCGATTTCAAGATTGCGATCAAGTGCGATATCCGGATCAAGAGCATTCATCGCCATCATCAAGGCCGCCGGACCACAGGTAAATGGCAGGGTCTGGTGATAGAAATGAATGGGTGATGGCAGGTGCATCGCGTTTGGCACCAGGACCTTTTCCATACGAACGGCATTGCTGTGATCAGGATAGTAATCCGGATAAAGGGCAAATTCCCGGTACCCGTTTGCCGCAAACAAACTGATCGCATCCGGATTTTTCTGACTGAATTCAAGACGCAGGACCGGCGCACCGAAATCAAGGCTGAGCTCTTCGGCCTGTGCGATCAGGGCGCGACCGATCCCCTGCCCGCGCTGATCGGGTGACACCGCCATGGAATAAAGGCGCGCGAGCGCAACATTGCGGCGGAAGATCACCAACGCATAGCCAACAACGGCACCATCCGCGGTTTCCGCCACGGTCAAGCGTGCGGTTTCACTGCCGATAAAGCGCTTGAAGGCACGCCGGTTTAGTCGGTCGACATCAAAAGAGTCGTTTTCGATGTCGCACAGCACAGCAAGATCATCGCTGTTCGAAGGTCGAAATCGGATATCGGGGAGTTGGTCTGCGTTTAATGCCATCGCACTATCACTTGATAAACCCATGCCAGTCCGGGCATGCGCGGATATATCGTCATGAAACGCAAAAAAGGAATAGTGCAATTTATGCGATGCTCACTGCGTTTTTTTGCACAGCAACACACCGCATAACCTGCAAATTCAGATCGCCTAGCCGCGCGTCGCGATCCGCGGTGCCAGCGGGGACATGTCATATCCGGCATCGGCCGCGGCCTTGATGATGTCACCTGCCGGCATTTGCCCGGCATTGGCCAGCGACCAAAGAATGGTGCAGCGCGTGCCGCTGCGGCAATAGGCAAAGACGGGCTTTTCGGCAGCCGCCAGATTGGCCGCGAACGCATCCGCATCCGCATCGGATACATTGCCACTTGCGACCGGCTGGAAAATTGCCTTCATACCGGCTGCCTCGGCCTTGGTCGCAATTTCAGAGAATGAAGGTTGTCCCGGGTCTTCATCATCAGGTCGATTGCAGATGATGGTCTTGAACCCGGCTGCGGCGATTTCGTCAATCGCCTCAATCGGCATTTGCGGAGATACAGTCAGTTCATCACTCAGGCGTTTCATTTTTATATTCCGTTCGTCGTTGCTGGTCGCCGTGCCCGATTGATCGGGTTTTTACAGCACGTACACTCAGCATACCGCACAGAGTTGCGGATACCAGCATAACGTTCACACAACAACAAACCGAACGGAATATTGCGATTTCAAAAGCCATTTATGGCCTTATTTGGAAAGCGGGCAGGTCCGAATTCCGAACAGCGTATAAAGCGGGCAGAACCGAAACGCTGCAGTCACCAGCATGACAACACCAGCAGCAATCATCACCCAGCCATAAACGCCATACGCCATACCACCGTCTTCCGGGGGCGCCGAAACAAACGGCAAAGCCAGCAAAACAACGCCAGCGACGGCACGAACAAGACGGTCCAGAGTTCCAACATTTGCCATGAATTCCTCCTTGGGAAAGGCGATCAATTGTTTTTAATACATAACATTATGAACTATTGTTTTTCATTGATAAGAATCAATACGCAAGCCCGGCTCATGCAAATATCGACAATGCCCACACACCCTATTGCCTTTGCCATTTGACCGTGCAAAAACCGATTAAAATCAAAACACTCAGGAAGACGTTCATGTTTGGTCAGCCATCGATATTGCAGCAGAAAGGCACCGGATGCTGTTTGCCGGAAACCGCTAATTCGGGAGACACGGTATGATCACCATCCGCCCCTTTCAAAACAGCGATGCCCCTGCCCTGATTGACGTTTTCAGGCGCGCGGTTCACGAACTGGGCTCAGGCGCATACGGCCCCGACCAAACCAAGGTATGGTCCGAACTTTGCCCAACGCCAGAGCAATGGATCGACATCATGAATGATGGCCGAACAACCTTCATCGCCGTTGATGAGAAAAACCAGCCCGTGGCGTTTTCCGATCTGGAATCAGATGGCCATATCCGGTTTCTCTATGCCAGCCCGGATATCTCTGGAAGCGGTGCGGTCACCACGCTTTATGCCACGCTTGAGGCCGAGGCCGTAAAACAGGGCATCGGCAAGCTCTATTGCGAGGCAAGCGAGCTCGCCAAATCCTTCATGCTCAAACAGGGGTTCTCGGTGGTTGAACGCCGTGATTTTGAACTGTGCGGGGTGCCGATCCACAATTACGCAGTTGAAAAACGCTTGCGGCCCCGGCCCAAGGCGGAATGACACCATCAAAAAAGGCTGCCGGTTGGCAGCCTTTTTGTTTGCTTAGTCGCGCAGTCCGCGACGTGCTGTGCCCAACACCCGATCAATGAACAGATCGGCCTGTCCGATATAGTTCACCGGATTGCGGACATGTTCCCAATCAACCGGCGCATCGGTCAGTTTCGGTAACTCGTCAAACAGATTGCTTTGATTGGCCGCCGACTTGGCCACCGCTTCCTTGACCAGCTTGTCTGCGGCATCTCGCCCGATATGATCGGCAAGGGCAAATGTCGCGGCCTCTGCCAGCATTGCACCCCGTGACAGCTCCAGATTTTGCGCCATTCGATCCGTATTGATCTTGAGATCGGGCACCATATCCACTGCCTGCGCAAGCGCCGCACCAGTAGCCGTGATCATTTGTGGCAGGGTCAACCATTCCAGAAGCCAGCTTGCCCCGCAGCGTTCATGATCATGCAGTTGTGCTTGGGAAAAGGTACCCAGCTGCCCGGCATTAAAGCGCGCCAGGGTCACCAGCATTTCCGCCTGCACCGGATTGGATTTGTGCGGCATGGTCGATGATCCACCGCCCTTTCCGGGCTGGACTTCGGCAATTTCGGATTGCGCCAGCAGAACCAAATCCTGCCCCATTTTGCCAAGCGCACCGGTCAGTGCCGTCAGTTGGCTGGCAAAATCGACGAGGCCGTCACGCTGCGCATGCCAGGGCATATCAGCCAGGGGCAGATCAAGTTCCTCGGCCAGATTGTTTTCAACATCAGCGGCCTTTGCCCCGATGGAAGCCAACGTCCCCGCAGCCCCGCCAAACGAAACGCGAAGCAAATCAGACGCCAGGCTTTCAATCCGGCGATCAATCCGAACAAGTGGTGCCAGCCATCCGGCGGCCTTAAGACCAAAGGTGGTCGGAACCGCCTGCTGGGATCGGGTACGACCAATCATCACCGTCTTGCGATGGCTATCGGCATGGGCTGCAAGCACCTTGGCCAATTTGCGAATGCGACGACGAATGATCGCAATCGCATCACGCAGCTGCAGGACAAGAGCCGTATCCACCACGTCCTGACTGGTGGCACCGAAATGAACATATCGTGCATCTTCGCCACCAATTTCGCCCTTCAACGCCTTGACCAGTGCCGGCACCGGAACGCCTGCACTGGCGGTCGGTCCCGCAAGCGTTGCCGGATCCGGATTGAAATCGCGGCACACATCGGCAATGCGAACGGCACTTTCTTGCGGAATCGCGCCTGCGCGTGCCTCCGCCGCTGCAAGGGCCGATTCAAAAAGCAGCATGGATGAAATCTGTGCCCGGTCTTCAAACAGCGCGGCAATTTCCGGATCGGAAAACAGATCCCCAAGCAGGGCAGAGTCAAAGGGTGAAACGCTCATCAGGTATCATCCACCGTTCAAACAGGTGTGAATTCAAGTCGATAGTGTCGCGCCAGCAACCATATTGGTCAATAACGCAAAAAGAAGCCGCTGCCCGTCAACCGGCACAGGGGCACCTTTAAAAGATCAATCCGCCATCAGCCTTACACAGCTTCAAGCGCAATCGCGATGCCCTGACCAACGCCAATGCACATGGTCGCCAGCGCACGTTTGCCACCGCTACGTTTCATCTGCAGGGCTGCGGTGCCGGCAATACGCGCACCGGACATGCCCAGCGGATGACCAAGGGCAATCGCGCCACCATTGGGGTTCACACGTGCGTCGTCATCGGCGATGCCAAGATCGCGAAGTGTCGCCAGCCCCTGTGATGCAAAGGCCTCGTTCAATTCGATCACATCAAGCTCGTCGGTTGACCAGCCAAGGCGTGCGAGAAGCTTCTTGGATGCCGGGGCCGGGCCAAAGCCCATAATGCGCGGCGCCACACCGGCGGTCGCCCCACCAACAACGCGTGCAATCGGGGTCAGGCCATATTTCTTGACCGCTTCCTCGGATGCGACGATCAGCGCTGCTGCGCCGTCATTGACACCCGATGCGTTACCCGCCGTGACCGAACCGCCTTCACGGAACGGGGTCGGCAGTTTGGCAAGTTTTTCGGCCGTGGTGCCCGGACGCGGATGTTCGTCCTTGGAAACAACAACCGGGTCGCCTTTACGCTGCGGAATGGTCACCGGAGTGATTTCCTCAGCCAGATTGCCATTCTCCTGTGCGGCGACGGCATTGTCCTGCGAACGGGCAGCAAAGGCATCCTGATCTTCGCGCGAGATGTTGAAATCCTCGGCAACGTTTTCGCCGGTTTCGGGCATGGAATCCACGCCGTACTGTTTCTTCATCACCGGGTTCACAAAGCGCCAGCCAATGGTGGTGTCATAGATTTCGGCATTGCGCGAAAAGGCCGAAGACGCCTTTGGCATGACAAACGGCGCCCGGGACATGCTTTCAACGCCGCCGGCAATCATTAGGTCTGCTTCGCCCGATTTGATCGCACGCGCGGCAATAATGATTGCATCCATGCCCGAACCGCACAGACGGTTGACCGTTGTGCCAGTAACCGTTTCCGGCAGACCAGCCAGAAGCGATGACATACGCGCAACGTTACGGTTGTCTTCACCGGCCTGGTTCGCACAGCCAAAGACGATGTCGTCAACAGCGGCAAAATCCAGATCCGTGTTACGGTCCATCAGCGCTTTCAGCGGAATGGCACCAAGATCATCGGCGCGCACTTGTGACAGGCTGCCACCAAAGCGGCCAATCGGGGTGCGGATGTAATCGCAAATATATGCGTCAGCCATTTCTAAGATCCTTTTTATTGCTCTTACTGCTGGTCCCCATGGGCCTTGGCGGTACGAGCATGCAGTTCACGCAGAACCTGCAATTCTTTCTCGGACGGGATCGCAGTTTCGGCGACTTCGTCGGCGAACTCAACATCCCAACCGGTATTTTCGATGATTTCTTCGCGGGTTACGCCCGGATGGATCGAAGTCACAACGAATTGCTTGCCCACCGGATGCGGTTCCATGATGCAAAGATCGGTAATCAGACGCGACGGACCTTTGGTATCAACGCCGTAAGACGCGCGGTCATCACCGCCCTTGCCATGACCAAGCGATGTCACGAAATCGATCTTATCGACAAAGCCGCGTTTGCTTTGCTTCATGACAAGGAAGACTTCACCACAGCTGGTCGCGATTTCCGGCGCACCACCGCCGCCCGGCAGGCGGACCTTGGGGTTGTCGTAATCACCGATCACGGTGGTGTTGATGTTGCCATACTTGTCAAGCTGGGCCGCACCAAGGAAGCCAACCGAAATCTTGCCGCCCTGCAGCCAGTAACGGAACATTTCCGGCACGGCTACCGTGTTCACAGCGGTTTCGCAAAGCTCGCCATCACCAATCGACAGCGGCAGAACGTCCGGCTTGGTGCCGATGGTGCCACTTTCATAAATCAGGGTAATGTCAGGCGCATGGGTCAGGCGTGCGAGGTTACACGCTGCCGACGGCATCCCGATGCCAACAAAGCACACATCGTCGTTTTTAAGCGCGCGTGCGGCGGATACCGTCATCATTTCAGTCGGGGTATATTCAACCATAATTTTTCCTCCGCTTAGCCTTTGTTTGCTTCACGCTTGGCCGCGAAATCTTCGGGACCGCCATTAATGACATGCTCTTCGAGCCAGGCCTGGAACGCTTCGCGATCACGGGCAATCGGGTCCCATGCCTTATAGAATGCGTTGTCACGGCTGTAATAGCCCTGCGCGTAGGACGGATGCGCCCCACCCGGAACTTCGACAATCGCCGTTACCGCCCAGTTGGGCAGCATGACGGCATTGGGCGAGATATCACCGAAATCATCGACAATCTCTTCGACCGTGATGATGGATTTCTTCGCCGCCAGCACAGCTTCTTTCTGCACACCGACAATGCCTTCAAACAGGATATCGCCTTTTTTGTTGGCCTTTTGGGCGTGCACAACGGTGACATCCGGGCGGATCGCCGGAACAGCTGCCAGGCTTTCGCCGGTGAACGGGCATTCGATGAATTTGATATTCGGGTTCACACGCGGCAGTTCCGCCCCGCGATAGCCCTTGAACACCGCACAAGGCAGGCCAGCAGCCCCCGCGTCATAGGCATTGGCCATCGCCGCGTGGCTGTGTTCTTCGATCTCAAGCTTGGTCGGCCATGCCTTTTCATAGGCATCGCGCAGACGGTGCAGCGAGCCAACACCGGGGTTACCGCCCCAGGAAAAGACCAGTTTTTTCGCACAACCCGCACCGATCAGCTGATCATAGATCATATCGGGGGTCATACGGATCAGGGTCAGATCCTTGATGCCCTGACGAATGATTTCGTGTCCGGCAGCATGCGGGATCAGATGGGTAAAGCCTTCCATCGAGATGGTGTCGCCATCCTTGACGCAGGATGCGACCGCCTCTTTAAGCGACATGAAACGTGCAACCACGGCAAAACTCCTGTGGTATCAATCAAAAAAATTTACGAGTGCGAGAAAGGAGGTCGATGGCTGCGACCGCTGGCTTTCCCCAAAGCAGCCGACGCAGCCATCGGACCAGATCGACTTACACGTCGAAGAACACGGTTTCCCGGTCCCCCTGCATGTGAATATCGATCCGGTATTCAATCCCCGTCGGGGTTTCGACACGCTTGGCAATCAGGGTGTCGCGACGATCTGCCGGGACTGACTGCAAGACTGGATCCTTTGCATTGCGGTCTGCTTCATCGTCGAAATAGAAACGGGTAAAGGCGTGAACCAGCATGCCGCGCATAAACACGATCACGTTGACAAACGGCGCCTCGGCGTCTTCGACAACACCCGGCTTTACCGTGTCAAACCAGAAGCGCAGCTTGGCATCCGTTCCCGTGCCGCAACGGCCAAGGCCGCGGAACCCGGTTTCAGAAACATCAACCGGCTTTTCGCTGTAAACGCCATTGGCATCGGCCTGCCAGATTTCGATCATCGCATCATTGACCGGATTGCCTTCGCCATCAAAAACGGTGCCGGTGATGCGGATATGTTCACCCGCCGCATCTGGGCCTGCAACAGTCGGATCGGCGATATCGGTGAAGTCGTATGCGTACTGGCCTGCGGTCAAGCCATAGGCGAAATACGGACCAACCGTCTGTGAGGGGGTTTCACCATAAGCCATGACTTAATTCTCCATCGGGGTGCCGTTGCGTCCGCGCAGGACAATGTCGAACTGATAACCAAGGGCAAAGCCTTCCTCAGTCTTGTCGATCGAGAATTTGGCAATCAGGCGTTCGCGCGCTTGCGCGTCCTCGGTACCAAGGAAAATCGGATCGAGATCCAGCAGCGGATCACCCGGGAAATACATCTGGGTGACAAGGCGGGTGGCAAAGCCCGGACCAAACAGTGAGATATGGATATGGTTCGGACGCCATGCATTGAAGTGGTTGCCCCACGGATAGGCACCCGGCTTGATGGTATAGAACTTATAATTGCCCTGATCATTGGTAAAGCAACGCCCTGATCCTCGGAAATTGGGATCGAGCGGCGCATCATGCTGATCAACCTTGTGCACATAACGACCGGATGCGTTTGCCTGCCAAATCTCAACAAGGGTGTTGGGCTGCGGGCGACCATCGGTATCCATCACACGGCCATGCACGACAATGCGTTCACCAAGCGGCTCGCCATTGACGACACCGTTTTTGGTCAGATCGAAATCCATTTCACGCACGCATGCCGGGGCAAAGCGCGGACCGGTGCCTTCGGTCAGGCCAGACTTGATGGCAAGCGGTGCCTGGCTTGGCCCGCGCAGCAGGGTCGATTTGTAACCGGGTGCGATATAGGGGGCGTGGGAACCCCAGTCACGCGGCTTGAAGGTGGACATGAGACTACTCTCCCTTGGATGCCGCGTCGATCTCGGCATAGGCTTGTTTGGCGATGCGGAACGCCGTATTGGCGGCGGGAACGCCGGCGTAAACCGCAACATGCATCAGGGTTTCACGGATATCATCGCGCGTTGCCCCGGTATTCAAGGTCGCCCGGATATGCATGGCGAGTTCTTCTTCATGGCCAAGCCCTGCAAGCAGCGCGATGGTCACGATCGAACGTTCACGCTTGGTGAACGCGTCACTCGTCCAGACACCATTCCAGACATTCTCGGTGATATAGCGCTGAAAACCTTCGTCGATTTCCGTGATGTTCTTGGATGCGCGATCCACATGTGCATCGCCCAGAACGGAACGGCGGGTTTTCATGCCAACGTCATACCGGCTCTCAGACAAGGTTCTTCTCCTTGGTAAATCGGTCGATCAACCGGGTCAGCAATTCAGGGGTTTCGATACATGGCAGATGCCCGACCCCGTCAATCAATTCGAATTCGGCACCGGGGATGGCAGATGCCATGGCGCGCACCACATCGGGCGGCGTTGCCAGGTCTTCCGATCCACAGATACATAGGGTTGGAACAGCGATTTTTCCCGCCGCATCGCGCAGATCACCATCGCGCAGCGCGATGCAGGTCCCGACATAGCCTTCGACCGTGGTGCGAACCAGCATGTCGCGATACATCGCGGTTTCAAGCACCCGTTCCGTGCGGAAGGTCGGCGACAGCCAGCGTTCGATAATCGCATCGCCCATGGATGCAATCCCGTCGGCCTTGATGGCCTCGATCCGGGTGTTCCAGCTGTCATAATCGCCAAGCTTGGATGCCGTATCACACAGGATCAGGCCACGCACACGACCGGGCACCAGTTCAGTGACTCTCTGGGCGATCAGACCGCCGACCGACAGGCCGCAAATGATCACCTGATCCAACCCAAGATAATCAAGCAACCCGATCAGATCATTGGCATGCAGCGAAACGTCGTACGGCGCATCACCAATCCCGGAAAGACCATGGCCACGCTTGTCATACGTTACGATGTTAAAGCGTTCGGACAGCGTCCCGACAACATCGTCCCAGATGCGCAGATCAGTACCCAGAGAATTTGCAAAGACCAGCACCGGACCGTCTTTCGGCCCCGACTGGCTATAATGAATGTGTGTCCCGTTGACCGGGGCGACTTGCAGACTCATTATCGTTTCCACCCTGCTTGTTTGGCCTTACATTCGCAGATGGTTTTGGTTATGTAAAATGAGGAATTGCGTATTTTGCATAACTATATAATTATACATCAGACACCCATCGGAACATTCTAAACTGCTGACATGTAGGGCTGCATGCTAGATCAACGCATCAAATTCCGTCATCTGACCTGCTTTCTGGAGGTCGCGCGCCAACGCAGCGTCGTCAAGGCTGCCGATACGCTGTCCATTACCCAGCCGGCCGTGTCGAAAACCATCCGCGAACTCGAAGAGCATCTTGATGCGCGCCTGTTTGACCGATCAAAGCGTGGGGTCACCCTGACCGATTTCGGCAAGGTGTTCTTGCGTTATGCCGGGGCCAGCGTCACGGCCCTGCGTCAGGGTGTCGACAGCATCAGCCAGGTGCGCATGCATGGCGGGCTTTCGATCAATCTGGGCGTATTGCCCACCGTGGCCGCAAGTGTGATGCCCAACGCCATTCGTCATTTCAAAACCCTTAGCCCCGATACCACGGTCAAGGTCGTGGCGGGTCCGAACGTGATGTTGATGGGGCAATTGCGCGTGGGGGAACTTGATCTTGTGGTCGGGCGATTGGCCGAGCCAGATCAGATGTCGGGCCTGTCGTTCATTCATCTTTATTCAGAACACATCTCGCTGGTCGCGCGGCCGGGGCACCCGTTATTGGCCGACAAGAACCCGGACATTACCCGCATTCGCGAATTCACCGTTCTCGTGCCGCCCAAACAGGCGATTATTCACCCGACCGTCGACAAGATGCTGATTGCGCATGGCATCGGCGCCCTGCCCGACCGTATCGAAACCGTTTCGACATCTTTCGGCCGCGCTTTCACGCGTGAAACCGATGCGATCTGGATTATCTCGAACGGGGCGGTTGCATCCGATATTGTCGAGGGACATCTTGTCGAACTGCCGATTGATACCAGCGATACCTTTGGTCCGGTTGGCCTGACCACCCGAATTGATTCGCCGATTTCCCCGCCGGTTGAAATGCTGATCAATGCCGTGCGCGAAGAAGCATCCCGTCATCACAGCGAACAGGCAGGGGCAAACACATAATCATTTGGTTATGGATATGTGCCTACATATCATTATACATAACCATCACGTACCTATTAGATTGCACTTAATTCGGCATGGCTGAAATGCGTCAAACGCAGGTCATGCGATAAAAAAAACAATAAAAACAAGACCAAGAACAACAAAAAGAACTCTTGGACAACTTCGTACGCTAGATGCGCATCGTGGCTGAAACGCTTGTCGGCGCAATGAACGCGACAAGACGTTCATAAGGAGGAAGAGAATGAAACAGATCACCAAAATGCTTGCCGGTGCTGCTGTCGCGACCATGGTGTCGTTCGGCGCACACGCACAGGAAGTCACCTTGACCGTCCACCATTTCCTGGGTCCGAAGGCACCGGCCCAGTCCAAAATGATTGAACCGTGGGCAAAGAAGATCGAAGAAGAATCAAACGGCCGCATCAAGTTTGAAATCTTTCCGTCCATGTCGCTGGGCGGCAATCCGCCGGAACTGTATCGCCAGGTTCGTGATGGCGTGGCTGACATCGTCTGGACACTGCCGGGATACACCCCGGGCGTGTTCCCGCGCCTTGAAGTGTTTGAACTTCCGGGGATTCATCTTGGCGATGCACGCGCAACCAACCTTGCGATGTGGGATCTGAAGGAAGAATACGCCGAAGACCTTAACGACATCCACCCGCTTGCTGTTCACGTGCATGCCGGTCAGGCCATTCATCTAACCGAAAAAGAAGTCCGCACCGTTGACGATGTCAAAGGCCTGAAACTCCGCACCCCGACCCGTACCGGTTCCTGGGTGATTGAATCCTGGGGTGCAGAACCGGTTGGCATGCCGGTCCCGGCCCTGCCGCAGGCGATGTCGCTCGGCGTCGTTGATGGCGGTCTGGTGCCTTTCGAAGTTGTGCCGCCGCTGAAACTGGCTGAATTGATTTCCTATTCCGTTGAAGGCGAAGGCGTGAATTCGCGCTTTGGCACCTCGACCTTCCTGTTCGCGATGAACAAGGACCGTTACGAGAGCCTGCCTGATGATCTCAAGGAAATAATCGACCGCAACTCGGGCCGTGATTTTGCAGCCCAGATTGGTGACGTCTTTAACGGCGTTGAAGAAGTTGGCAAGCGTATGGTCAACGAAGGCAAGGGCCAAGTTGTTCAACTGACCGCAGCCGAAAAAGCAACCTTTGACGATGCAGCCGCATCTGTCGTTGATCGCTGGATCGAAGAATCCAAATCAAACGGCATTGATGGCGCGAAACTCGTCGAAGACGCGAAAGCTGCCGTTCAGGCTCATACCAAGTAACAGTTTCAAGTTACTGGTAAATATTGTGGGGTCACGTATCATGCGATGCGTGGCCCTGTTTTCCCGCTAGATTGCCCGCTAGATTGTTAGAGATATGAAAAACGTGCTCTACAAGGCTGCCTCATGGCTTGCCGTTGCCGGTGGCATGCTTGCCCTGCTGATCGCGATTGTAACGATTGTCAACGTTACCGCCTTTGGTCTGGACAAGATTGCCCGACTGTTCGATGCCAATGTCCCAGCCATTATCGGCTATGAGGACTTTGTCAGCATGATCGTCAGTTCGGCCGCCCTGATGTTTTTCCCGTATTGTCAGGCGCATCGCGGTCATGTCGCGGTTGATGTCTTCATCAAAATGTTTCCCGACTGGTTTTCGCGCGTTGTTGACGCGATTTCCGGCATACTGATGACCTGTCTGGCGCTGTTCCTTGGATACATGATGGTCAATGGCCTGATCGAGGTTCGTGGCGACAACACCCTTTCCGCAATTCTGGGCTGGCCGATCTGGCCGTTCTATGTTCCGGGCATCATTGCGATGTTCCTGTGGGCCGCAATTGCCGGAAGTCAGATTTTCGAAAGAGAAGCCGATGTCTGAACGTGAATTGATCGGCCTTGGTGGCCTTGCCGTTCTCTTTTTCATTCTTGCCCTGCGCGTTCCGGTCGGCCTTGCCATGGTCGGCGTCGGGATCGGCGGCAACTATGTGCTGAGCCTGTTTTTCCCGTTCCTGCGCTTTGACCCCTATCTGCAGCAATTCAAATCCCTGCTTTACGGGATTGTCTCGAACTATGAACTGTCGGTCGTTCCGCTATTTGTTCTGATGGGCTATCTCGCAAGCCAGGCCAACCTGTCGCGTGATCTATTCCAGGGCGTCAATGCCATGCTGGGTCGGTTCCGCGGTGGTGTCGCCATGGCAGCCATCGGTGCCTGTGCCGGTTTTGGCGCGGTATGCGGATCATCGCTTGCAACCGCATCGACCATGGGTAAGGTCGCCCTGCCCGAGCTTGACCGTCTGAAATATTCGCCGCGTCTGGCCACCGGCACGCTGGCAGCGGGCGGTACGCTGGGGATCCTGATCCCGCCGTCGGTTGCACTTGTAATTTATGCGGTGACGGTTGAGGCCTCCATCATTCAGATGTTTCAGGCCGCGATCATTCCGGGCCTGATTGCCGTTCTGTTCTTTATGGCGGTGATTGCCATTCAGGTGCGCCTGAACCCGTCACTGGCCCCGAAACCCGAACCGATGCCAGCCGCCGAACGCAAGGAAGCCTTGCTGCGCCTGATCCCGGTGATGGTGATCTTTGGTTCGATCATTCTGGGGCTCGGTGCCGGTCTGTTTACGCCGACGCCTGCGGCCGGTGTGGGTGTGTTCGCCATTCTGGTGTATGGCGCCTATATGAGCTGGAAAGGCAAAGGTGGGCTGACCTGGAAGGGCCTGCGTCAGTCGCTTAAGGATACGGCGATTACGTCTTCGATGATCTTCTTCATCCTTCTGGGTGCGGAAATCCTCAAGGGCTTCTTTAGCCGCGCGAACCTTCCGGCCTATATGGCCGAAGCTGCCGCGACCAGTGGCTTTGACCCATGGCTTGTCATGGTTCTGATGCTGCTGGCCCTGATCCTTCTGGGCTGCTTCATGGAAAGCCTGTCGATGATCGTCGTGGTGATCCCGTTCTTCTGGCCGGCCCTTGTTGACATCAACGGTGGTGACTGGGCTACGGCCGCGACTGCGGCCTATGGCATGGGGACCGAGGACCTTAAGATCTGGTTTGGTATCCTGGCCCTCATTGTCGTGGAATTGGGTCTGATCACGCCGCCTGTGGGCTTGAACGTGTTCATCATCAATGCCCTTGCCAAGGGTGTTCCAATGACCCAGACCTTCCGCGGTGTCATGCCGTTCTTCGGTGCGGAGATCATCCGAATTCTGTTACTGATCTTTGCGCCGATAATAACGCTGTTTGTGCCAACCATCCTTGGCAATTAGCGAAGATCATTTGTTTTGCAAAAGCCCGCCCGTTATCGTGGCGGGCTTATACTTTGAGAGGCAGAAGGATTTGTTATGATCCTTCTGCCTCTTTTGTTTGAACGGGTGGTGGCCACCACCCGTTCACGGTGCACAGAGCGGTTGAGCCCTTGCGGGCAGGACCCTTGACGGTCGTGAAAAAGCAGAACCCTCTGAGCACCCTGAGGCTTCGTCGAACCGCTGAGAGAGCTTTTACGCTCGTGTATAAGAGGGACAAAGCCAATGACTTATACTACGCGTTTTGTGGGGATCGATATATCGAAATCCACCTTTGATATTTGCCTGTTACCTGAAAACCGGACAAAAACTTTTGCCAATACGCCCTCGGGCATTGCCAGCTTTCTTGGTTGGCTTGCCGGGTATGAGGATGTTGAGCGTATCCTTGTTGAACCGACAGGAGGCTATGAACGATCAATTGTTGAAGCCTTACTGGCAGCACGCCGGCCCGTTGCAAAGGTGAATGCGAAATATATCCGCCAGTTCGCCCGCGCCAGCGGCCAACTGTCCAAAACCGACCGGA